>JBATHK010000105.1:0-26995 GCA_049666725.1 Woeseiaceae bacterium | reverse complement strand
CCAAATGTACGCCTGATTGCTTCGCAAAGGTCTGTGCCCTCGAAATTGAATTGCTGTGACATGCGCCAAATGTCATAGAAGTCTTTCATACGACTGTTGAGACTACCGAGGTGCACCATTGCCTCAGCTTTCTCGGCAACAACGGTCTCGGGAGGATAGACACGGAGCGAAGGGGCTGGCAGATCAAGTAAGGTGGGGTAGTCGGCCTCAACCGCAGCGGGATGAACATGATCACCAAAGCCGACATCGACCTGCATGTGAACCCGAGCATTCCCGAGCTGACCACGAAACCGGA
The DNA here is from genome assembly GCA_049666725.1 of Woeseiaceae bacterium. GTDB lineage: Bacteria > Pseudomonadota > Gammaproteobacteria > Steroidobacterales > Woeseiaceae > UBA1847. The sequence goes on along the minus strand of JBATHK010000105.1, from coordinate 26,700 downwards.
TACGCACGCCTTCATAATCGGCGTCCTCCTTGATTCGCTGCGCATCGACAGTTTCCGGCTCAAACTCAAGCCCGTCATCCGCGCTATCGACCGTGCAGACGTCGCGAATAATGTCCGCCAGGTTGTCAGGCGAGTTGTCCAGGTAAGCCAGAAGATCTATGTCTCTGGTTGCACGGCTGTCCGGGGTATTCCAGATTCGGAATAACAGCGCTCCCTTGAGCACAAACGAGTCGGCATGTTTTGTTTGGCTGAGCCGATACAGGAATCTTTCCATGGCGAAGTACAGGAGCACCTCGTCAAATGGACGGGCAGTCTCTCGGGCAATGTTCAACAAACGCTGGTGTACCGAGGCAGATACATTGTGCGGAGTGCGCCGATTCACAGAGTTGCCTCAAGGTACGGCCGCATCGTTTTCTCTACGCGACAGATTCGAGCAAACTCAATCAGCTTTCTGGGTTTGGGTTTTATGCGCTCACGATAGAGTTCGAGTGCTTCGAGTACTGTGTCCATACCAATTTTGTTTCGATACTTGAAACAATCCGCCAGTGTTTTCTCGGCACTGTATACCCGAATCATCGTGTTCTCGATCGAGCGTTGCTCTACACCGGCCGTGAAGGCCTCGCCGGAAAACCAATGGATTTGTATTGGTGGAAAAGCCAGACGCGGAGGCTCAGTACCTCTGTTAACCGCAATTGAGACTGCGTGTGGGATTTGCGTCGTAATGTTGTGGAAGTGAAGTGCGGAAATAAGGCAGATTACACTCTGAGGTATTTTCCGTGCCACGGTAACGAGATCCGGATCCGAAAGTGGCGGCAGGTCCGCCAGACGATACAGGCCGCGGTCGAGGCGCTCGAGTACGCCCTCGTCTCGCATCGCGTATAGCGTGCGGCGGTGGATGCCTTGACTCAGGGCCTCGCCGGTTTTCAGAATACCGTCGTGGCGCTGGAAAATCTTTTTCGCAGCCTCAACCTGTTTGTCTGTAGCCTGGTTAGTCATTGGACAAATATACCTGCAAATACGAATAAGTGTAAGTGTTTTTGTCCAAGAGCCGTGCGTGAGTTTTGCGTGAATGAGTTGTGCATCGTTATGCACAGTCATGCAAATCGGGCAACGGGCGCCCCGGTAACTCTCTGAAATATAAAGCCTCAAGCGATCCTACACGCGATTGAAAATCCGCGTGTCGGTGGTTCGATTGATTCGCTTCGCGAATCGGTCCGCCCCTGGCCACCATCTTGACGCCATCAACACCCCTTCAATAGGTGTAATCACGTAGCAAGCACTCGACTTTGGTAATGGTCAATCCGGGCCTGTCGCAGCACAATGGAACCCACGCCACGTGCAGGTCTTCCAGGCGAGAGGTTCTCTCAGAGCCGTCTTTGCTTCGGCATGGGGAATTGGCTTTGAGCTTCAAAAGAAATCCAGGGGCCGACAACCAGGAATCGGGTTTCAGCGCGGATCGAACCCAATTGCTGGACAATTTGTGGAAGGCGCAAAACAAACACCGCTACATCAGGCGCGAGGATATTGAGGGCTGCAGTCGCGCTCTGAATATTTCTGCCGTCGAGGTCGAGGGCGTCACGTCTTTCTACCACTTTTTCAGTCGAAGGCCCGTCGGCAAGATCACCATCTACCTGAACAACAGCATCGTCTCCAAATGCAAGGGCTTCGAAAGAATCAAAGAAGCATTTGAGTCGGCCACGGGGGCGACGATGAACGGAGTCGATCCCAGCGGCCAGTTTGGCCTGTTTGAGACACCCTGTATCGGGCTTAGCGACTTGGAACCGGCCGCGCTGATCAACTTCGCTCCGTTTACCAAGCTCACTAGCCTCAAGGTCAAAGAGATCGTGGCCCGGCTGAAACAGGGCGCGTCACCGGCGGCGATCTGTGACTCGGTGCCCGACAACGTACGCTGGATTCCGGAGGGAGAAAAGGCGGTGCTCCTGCGGGACTATGATCCCGGGCAAGCGATCGAACAACTATCCCGGCATTCACCGGAATCGGTCATCAGCGAAATCAAAACGTCACGCTTGCGCGGCATGGGGGGCGCCTTCTTCCCGGCCGGGCTGAAATGGGAATACTGCAGGAAAGAGCCCGCAAACCCGAAATACATCGTCTGTAATGCAGACGAAGGCGAGCCAGGCACTTTCAAGGACCGTGTGTTGATGACTTCGATACCGGGCTTGTTGCTGGAAGGAATGGCCATCGCGGGCTTCGCGGTCGGCGCAAGCGAAGGGATTATTTACCTGCGGGCGGAGTATGCCTGGTTGAAGGAACGCCTGACGCAGACGATTGACCGCTATCGGAAAATGAATCTGCTCGGCAAGAGCATTTCCGGTATCGACGGTTTCGATTTCGATGTCCGCGTGCAGCTGGGTGCTGGCGCTTACGTCTGCGGCGAGGAAACGGCGTTATTGAACTCGCTTGAAGGCAAACGCGGTGAGCCCCGCAACAAGCGCTTTTTCCCGACTCAAAGGGGCTATCTGCAGCTGCCCACCGTCGTCAATAACGTCGAAACTTTTTGTGCGGCTGCGCGGATCATGGAACTGGGTGCAGATCATTACCTGCGAACCGGTACACCGACTTCACCGGGAACAAAATTGTTGAGTATCTCGGGCGATTGCCGCTTTCCTGGCATTTACGAAATCGAATGGGGCACGAGCGTCAGGGCACTCCTCGAAAGATGTGGCGCGGACCAGCCGCATTTCATCCAGGTGAGCGGGCCGTCGGGTGAGTGCATCTCGATGGAAGACGCGGATCGGTTGATCTCTTTGGACGATCTGCCCTGCGGCGGTTCGTTCATGATCTTCAATCGCTCGCGCGACATCCTGCAAATCCTCAGAAATTTCACCCGCTTTTTCAAACAAGAGTCCTGCGGGCTATGCACTCCCTGCCGAGCCGGTAATTTCCTTATCGAGCGGAAGCTCGAATTGTTCGCGGCGAATCTCGCCCGAAAGAGCGATGTCGACGAAGTCCACTCGTGGGGAGAAATCATGAAGCTTACCTGCCGCTGCGGCCTTGGCAGAACGGCGCCGAACAGCCTGCTGACGGCGCAAGATAAGTTTCCAGAATACTTCGAGAATATCGTCAATCGTGATCCGGAACGTTTGAGCAAAGGTTTCTCCCTCGAGGACGCGGTCCGAGAATACGATCGTTTCAGTAGCTGACACGTCGATGGGTGTCGGAACAGTGAATAAATCAGAGGACAAACGGACACTGCAAGCTGGCAATGGAGCCAGGCAGGCGGGCACGCGCGTCACGATCACTATCGATGGTCAGCAAATCGAAACAGAAGCAGGACGCAACCTCGTGCAGGTCGCGCGTGACAACGGCATCTTCATTCCGAGCCTGTGCTACTTCGAGGATATCGATCCACCGCTCGGTACGTGTCGGGTCTGCACGTGCAGAATCGACGGCGTGCCGGGTCCGGCCTGCACGGAGTCGGTGCGCGACGGTATGGTCGTACATGCACAAACCGATGAACTAAATGACGCCCGCGCCGCGATCGTCGAAATGATGTTTTCGGAGGGCAACCATTTCTGTCCGAGTTGCGAGAAAAGCGGCGGCTGCGATTTGCAGCACATGGGCTATGAATTAGGCCTCTCCTCATCCCGCTTCCCGCACCTCTTCAAGGATCGCCTGATCGATTTCAATCCCAAGCGGATGATCATGGAACACAATCGCTGCATCAAGTGCATGCGCTGCGTGAGAGAGGTATTCACGGACGACGGCAGAGCCGTGTTTTCGTTCCGGTTCCGTGGCAACGAAACGCGAGTCGGGATCGATTACGACGAGGAGGCCAAGCTCACAGACCAGCAGGCGCGCGATGCCATGCACTTGTGCCCGACCGGCGCCATCATAGTACGAGGTGAGGTGCAAGCCAGGCCCTTTGGCGATCGGCAATTCGACATGCGCTCAATGCAAAAAAACTATACAGCGCAAGAACCGGTGCTGGTGCTGCCAAAGGAAAAGAAAACCATCGCCACTATCTCACTCGCCGGCTGCTTTGGTTGCCATATGTCGCTGCTGGATATTGACCTGAAGCTGATAGACCTGATCGAGATCGTGGATTTCAACAAATCGCCGCTCAACGACATCAAGGAATTCACCAAGCAGTGCGATATCGGCCTGATCGAAGGTGGCTGCTGCAATTCCGAGAACGTGGAGTCACTGCGGGAATTCCGGCGAAAATGCGATGTGCTGGTCGCTTTTGGCGAATGTGCTATCTGGGGTGGACTGCCTGCCATGCGCAACACAATACCGCTCAGCGAATGCCTGGAAGAGGCGTACCTCAACAGCATCTCTGCGATGCCCGATGAATGCGTAGTCCCTTACCATGAAGACCTGCCGAAAATTCTCGACAAGGTCTATGCCTGCAATGAAATCGTGACTATCGATCATTTCATTCCCGGCTGTCCGCCGGATGCGGATCACATCTGGCGGTCAGTGTTGAGCCTGTTGTCCGGCCAGAAACTTCCCGTTCCTTATTCCGAATTCAAATATGACTGAGCCATGAGCAGCGCTACCAGGAAGATCGTCATTGATCCCGTAACCCGGGTTGAGGGCCATGGGCGCGTTACAGTTCAACTGGACGAACAAGGCAAGGTTGGCGACGCACGCTTCCACATTGTCGAATTCCGCGGATTCGAACGCTTCATACAGGGCCACCCGTACTGGGAGGCGTCCTCGTTAGTGCAGCGCCTGTGCGGCATCTGTCCGGTAAGCCATCACCTGGCAGCAGCCAAGGCTATCGACCAGATCTACGGAGTGGACCCGAAAGACCTGCACCCGACGGCCACCAAGATCCGGCGACTTCTGCACTACGCACAGGTGTTCCAGTCACACGCGCTGCATTTTTTCTACCTGGCCTCTCCCGATCTGCTGTTTGGTCTGGATGCGCCGGTTGAAAAGAGGTCCATTAGAGCCGTCGCACTGGAGCACGAAGACCTGGCCCGCAAGGGCATCCAGATGCGGCAGTTCGGACAGGAGTTGATCAAGGCACTGGCCGGCAAAAAAATTCACGGCATTTGTGCGATTCCTGGCGGCGTGCACAAGACCTTTTACCCGGAGGAGCGGGACTATTTCCTCGATGGTAGCGGCAAGCCATCGGTCGCTACCATGATCAAATGGTCGCGGGAGGTCGTTGATTTCATCAAGGCTTACCATGACAAAAACTTCAAGTGGCTGGACTCCTTCGCCAGCTATCCCTCCGGACACCTTGGACTGGTCGCCGGCGATGGCGCCCTTGAGCTTTATGATGGCCGCATGCGGGCCATCGACAGCAGTGGCCAAATCACCCTCAACGATGTGCACGGCGATAACTACCTCAAATATTTCGGCGAGGGGGTTGAGAAGTGGTCTTACATGAAGTTTCCTTTCCTGCGGCAACTCGGCCGTCAGGACGGCTGGAACCGTGTAGGCCCATTGGCTCGTCTCAATGTCTGTGATCGCATTTCGACCCCGTTGGCCGATGCGGAGCTTCGCGAGTTCAAGGCATACACCAACGGCCGACCCAACAATCACACCATGCACTCGCATTGGGCGCGCCTCATTGAGATCCTGCACTGTGCCGAACTGATCAAGGACCTGCTCAATGATCCTGCGATCCTCGACGAACCCGACCGGCCCAAGGTTAACCGGCGCCCGGAAGGCATCGGCATCATCGAAGCGCCGCGCGGGACCCTGATCCATCACTACCAGGTCGATGAAAAAGGCAGCATTACCAAGTGCAACCTGATCGTCTCCACGACACAGAATAACGAAGCGATGAATCGGGCCGTGCAATGGGTGGCGCAGAGTGTGCTGGACCAGCAGCAGGAAATCACCGAAGGCATGCTGAACCAGGTGGAAGTGGCCATTCGTGCGTTCGACCCCTGCCTGAGCTGCGCGACCCATGCCATGGGCAAGATGCCGCTGCGACTTACGGTGCTCGACGCCGCCGGCAAGGTCATTGCCGAGCACGTAAAAGGATCCACTTGAGCGAAAATCGGCCAGTTACAAACCAGCACGGCCTCGTACCCGAAACCCTCCTTATTGGTATCGGCAACAGCGGCCGCAGCGATGACGGCCTGGGCTGGGCCTTTGTCGATCGGATTCAGCGGGAAGCAGCGTTCGACGGGCGGGTTGAGTACCGTTATCAGCTGCAGGTCGAGGATGCCGCCCTGATCAGCGACGCGGAACACGTGATCTTCATCGATTCATACCGCGGGAAATTGCCCAACGGCTTTCAATTAGCGCGTTGCGAGCCCTTAAGAGAACGTGCATTCACGACCCACGTCTTGCCCCCTGGAGCCGTGCTGTCGCTGTGCCGGGACCTCTACGGAAGAGCCCCGCGTGCGGATGCGTTGTTGATCCAGGGGACGTGTTGGGATCTTGGGATCGGCATGTCGCCTGAAGCAGAAAGGCGCCTGGAAAACGCACTGCGGTTTTTTGATAGTTACTGGCGGGGCATCCCGAGAGTGCAATAAATGAAATCTCGTGGGGAAGGGCCGGGCATATTTTGAGACCAGGGGTCGAACCGACCTTCCAGCTTGCTCCGTGCCCGCTTTGGCGCCCAAACCAGGACCACCTACCGTCACCCAAGAGAACATCACGAGCCAGAATATCTGGACGATGCGCGATCTTGAGTTACCTTGGGTTACGGTGGGTTATGAAATCCGTTCACTGAAAATCCGCGTGTCGGTGGTTCGATTGACTCGAACCGGTTGGGACCGGTTCTCACCCTTCGGGCGGCTTCGGCGTCCAAATCGGCAAAGCCGATTTGTCGCGAACTGATCCGCCCCTGGCCACCACTTACTGCGCCAATTTCCGTATCGCGGCGACTTCCGCCTGAAAATACCCGGCGGCATATCCTGTAACGACTCGCTCGCCGTTCACTTCGTCGAACGTTACCATGCCATGATCGGCGTTTTCGAAAACAATGAGCTCTATCGGCCTGCCGTCGCCTTCCATTGCCCTGAGCTTCGCGATGGTCCGCTTGTTTGGAGCGCTACGATCTTCTCGCGCTAACAGCCATACCATGGGCGTTTTGGATGTCGCAAGCAGCGTCGTTGAATCGTAATTCCAATCCAGTCCTTTCGGCAGACGCCTCCGGGCGAGGAGCCTGACCAGAAATTTCGGATATGAAACGAGTTGATCTACCGGCGTGCCCTGCAGGTAATCCATCCACGGTGAATCACCGTACTTTTCCTTCATGGCATCGAACTCCTCCCAGCCACTGTTGAACTCGTTTGCCACGAGATTTACTGCGGCACCAATGAGTTGTTCGGCGCCGGCGAGGTCAGCATCGCTAACGTCAGCGTCGACGAGCAGTTGTCGCATTTCAAGTCGGGCTTCTTCCGCAGGCGACTCGATCATGCCGTAGTTCACAACAACAAAAGAAATTGAATCCGACGTTGACGCGGCAAGCGGTGCGACCCAGGCTCCCTGGCTGTAGCCACTGAGTCCGATGCGCCGGGTGTCTATTTCAGGCTCTTCAAGTAGCCTGTCGACAGCGGCAACGGCGTCCCGCGCCAATTGATTGAAATCAAAAGTAAACTCGCCATCGGAATGGCCGCTGCCGCGCTTATCGTAGGTCAGTGCAGCAATTCCGTTCGCGACGAAAAAGTCGCTGTTGTAGAGCCACTCCGTGCCGGGCGAGTCGCCCGAGCCATGGACGAGCACAACCGCTGGGTAAGGGGGCGCACTGTCAGGCAGCTGCAGCCGTGCAAACAGTTGTACGCCATCATTATCAAACCGAAGCAGACGTTCATGGCCGACGCGTACGGCGGAGACCGGGTCACTACCTCGTACTTCCCAATGTAACGCCCTCGCTACTCCGTCCTCGCCAGTCTGGAACTGAACAGTTAGTTGTACCGGCTCCCTGTTTGAGAATCCGTCGCCCGAAATGTAGGTGTTGCCGGCTTCCGGGTACAGGCGACCGCTGTCGCCAGTTTCGTAGATCCGGTAACGCAGCGTGCCCTCGGCACTGCGACTGATGCTGACAGTTTTGCCGCTGTCCAGACGATAGGGGCCCAGCAGGCCGCGAGGTGGCTCAGGTGCAGCACAACCGGCCAGCACGAGGCACATGACGAGTGGGAGTCGTAAACGCATAGGTATGTTCCTTACCAGGACTGTCCTTGAACAGCATTGGCCTGACGGGGCGTGGCCGCAAGAAGAACCCTGTCCGGCTGCTGGCATACGGACAAGAAAGGCTCGATTTGGCAGGAATCAGGCGTCCGTCTGGGTGTCCCGGTACTGCGCGGGCGTCTGCCCGGTCCCGCGGCGGAATGAATCATAGAACGACGATCGACTGCGAAATCCGGCCATGAGCCCGATTGCCTCGATCGAAGTACGGCGTTCTGCGGGATCGGTCAGCAACCGCCTGGCCTCTGCGACACGATGGCCGTTGACGAATTGGTAGAAGTTGCCACCGTTGGATGACTTGATGAGCTGTGACAAGTCACGCGCGGCGATGCCGAGTGCTGCCGCAAGATCGTCCAGCGATAATCGCGGGTCCAGGTGTGGACGTTCGGTTTGCATGTACTGATCAACGGTCTGCAATGTCAGCGTCGTGCGGTTTTGAGTGGGCGTGACCTGCGCGAGCCTTCGCAGGCTGCGGGGATCTGTGATTACCAGTATGGTCAAAGCGATCATAAGTGCTGCGCCGATCAATGGTACGGCGTCGAACAACCAGCTGACTGTCGGCGCCACCATCAGGCTGAGCTGGAATGCGTGCAGTATCCACAGGCCGATGAGCAAGACGTAAAGATGATGGGCCCGCGTTGCCAGCTTCCGCCCGTAGGCGATGTACAACCACGTGGTCACGCACGAATAAGCGAGCTGAACAAGGACGACGAGATTGATGGCCGGTCCGGCAATGAAGTGCTCGCCCATCAGCGCAGCAAGCAACACCACCAGGGACGGCGACAAATACCACCAGCGCGATACGGTGCCGCGTCCCACGGCATCCGACATGTAGTCCAGGAAAAGGGCCGAGGCCAGGAGCGCGACGACATAATCAATCAGCCAGACCCACCAGACAGCCGGGAACCAGGAATACTCGACGGCGGTGAATGAAAACAGCAAATAGGCGTAGGCGACAAGTGCCCAGCCTAGCTTCTTTCGCGATCGTGTTCGGTGCATGCGAGGGCCAAAGACGAGCACCGACCCAAGGATCAGCGCGTTCGCCGCTCCTGTCATTTGCACAAACGCTTGCCACAACTCGTCGGTCACGGGGCGATTGTTTCAGATACCAGACACGAGGTCGAACCGATTTTCGGGACTTCTCTGTGCCCACTTTGGTGCCCAAACCAGGATCACGTACCGTTACTCAAGGTAACCTACCGGGCGACGAAATCGCCGCGCTATGTACTCTTGAGTTACCTTGGGTTACGTCAGATCGCGAAAACAGTTCACTGAAAATCCGCGTGCCGGTGGTTACATTCCGGCTTTCATCACCGAACTGTTATTCTGACTGCGTTAATCCACCGAGTCGGGTGCATGGACGCGGGAACGCTCGGCAATGTCGCGAACGAACTTGAGGATTTGCTTCGAGGAATAATGCCGCGACGGTTCCAGCTGGCCCTCGTTTGTTGTACCGATGACCTCGCCTTCCGGATCGAAGAAGACGGCGACGGGAATGCCCCTGGACAGCGAAACGCCGAGGGACTCGGCGACATCGCGGTTCTGGTTGAGCTTACCGACATCGACATTGACGAACCGGAACAGGTCACGAGCGTAGCCGGCGACCGGCTCGCTGTTGAGATGGTGATGCAGTGTCCGGCAATCCAGGCACCAGTTGGCGCCGAAGGTCACCATCAGGAACTTACGCTCTGCCCGTGCCTCCATCCGCGCATTGCTGACTAGCGCAGCGGCATCCGCTTGCCCTTCGTATGGCAGTTCGTCCTCGCTAAAGGCGAATTTCCCCTGAACTCCGGGTCGGAAAAGCTCCTCGGTGAGTTCGAGGTTTTCCTCCTGCAACAGGTCCAGCCGGGCCTGCTGCTCATCGAGACGTTCGCGTTGTACAGGAGTCTGCCCGCTGACGATCAACGCGCCGTGGTAGACGACCAGGCCCACTATCAGCCCAGCTAAAAATGCATAAATCGTTGTCCGCGGTTGTCTCATGGCACAGCTTCAATTCTAAATGACTGGACCGAACTTACTGCAGATCCTTCATGTTTCACAATATAAGCGCAATATCAATGATTTAGGAGTAGCATAAATTGACCAACTTTCGGGCGTGTGCTAAGTATTTATACGTAGAACGCCAATTTTAATTGTGTGAGGAGTATCCGTTATGCAGTCCCATATGAAACTGTTTGTCGCATGTATTGCTGTCTTGTTCTCCCTGGACGCTATTGCTTGCGGCGACAGCCTCTACCGTGTTGGCAAGGGCGTCTCCTATCGCGTCTATACGGCTCCATTGCCGGGCAGCGTGCTCGTGTACGGGCAATCCGAAGGCGCCAAACTGCTGGCCGAAGCTCTGGCCCAGTCGGGTCACGGCGTGCGCTTTGTCAAAAATGAGCTGGAGCTGGCCGTTGAGCTCAAGTCGGGAGACTACGACGTGGTCATCGCGCCTTACAGCGACCACAGCGCCGTGGAAGCCAGTGCCGGCGCTTCGGGCGACATCAAGACCACCTATCTGCCTGTCGCTCTTACCAGCGACGAAGCCAATGCCGCCAACGAGAGCTATGCGAACGTGATGGTGGCCGAACAGGACGAGATCAAGCACTACCTCAAAGCGATTCACAAGACGCTGAAAGACAAGACGTAGGCCTGGCGCCAGGCAAAGCGGGCAAATGAAATCGAGGGCAAAAGCGTTGTGCAAGTTTGCTCCGGTATCCGGAGTACTTTCGGTCGTCGTTATCGTCTTGCTCGGTGGCCTTTCTTACAACCCGGCGCTGGCGCAAGGCCAAAAGAAAGGCGATGCCAGCATTCGCCTTGAATACCAGTTCATAGAAACCGGCACTTTCAACTCGGATGGCCTGGACTTCGGTTACTGGACAACAGATACCCAGGCAGCGCTTATTTCCGGCGACTATGCGATCAACGACCGCTGGACGGTTTTTGCCGCACTTCCTTACGTACGCAAACGGTTTAATCCTACTCCTGATCCCAACAATCCTTTCGATCCGCCGAATGGCGATCCACACAACCCTAACGACGCCTTTTGGATCGATTTTGTGCCGCCAGATAAGCAATTCTGGGATGACGGCGAATTCCACGGCGCTTTGCAGGATTTCTCTATTGGCGTGTCCTACCGCGTCGCGAAAGGACCATGGACCTTGCGTCCGTACATCAGCTATGGCGTACCGGCTTCCGACTACCCGTTCTTTGCTAAAGCAGCGATAGGGCTTAATCTCTGGACGCTCCCGGTGGGCACGTCGTTTAGCTTCGTTCCGTACTTTTCAGACTGGCATTTCGATGGCAACGTTGCCTACGTGTTTTCGGAAAAACCCCTCGGCGCCAACGTCGACTACTGGCTCGCCCACCTGTCGGCGGGCTACTGGTTCAAGGCCAACCTGTCGGTCAATGCGTTTCTTAGTCTCAAATATGTCCGCCAGGGTATCAGCCTGCTGGACCCGGTATTTTCCAATGGTGATCCATTTAATTACCCGGACGCCTATGACACCAGGGAGTGGTGGGAACATGATCGTCTGGTCGGGAACCGCAATCTAAACTTCGGCCTCGGTATCGATTACTCCTTCAGTCCGGAGTGGCAACTGTCGGCAAGTACATTTCAGAGTGTCTGGACTGAAGAATCGAATGAGGTCGACTTCGCCTTCACGCTAGGCGTCACTCGTTTTTTCGGGAGCGAGTAATCACAAGCTGACGCCGATTCCTGGTCCGGTGCCGGCATTCCCGCGTAGTATTCTTCCCTACATGTTGGTCCAGGATCGCTAGCTATGCCCTTTCAGCCCTTCTTCGCTGAACTTCGCAAGCGCAAGGTCGTGCAGGTGGCAGCCATCTATGGCGCCATATCCTGGGGTGTGACCGAGGTCATCGTCACCGTCACTGAGCAGCTGTTCCTGCCGCAGTGGATATCGACCCTGGCCGTCATCGGCTTCGTCGTCGGTTTTCCGGTGGCCATGTTCCTGTCGTGGACTTTCGATATCACGTCGGACGGCATCCAGAGGACCGCGGTCTCGAGCCGCCGCGGGACGGCGAGCATCGTGCTGTCGATGGTCCTGCTGGTGGCGGGCACGGCCGGACTGTTGCTCCTGATCAAGCCTGCGATGCAGCATCGTGGCACGGCTTCCGACATTCCGATCCTGTCGAACAGTGTCGCCGTAATGCCGTTCGACAACGCCAGCCGCAATGCCGACGACACTTACCTGAGTGCCGGCCTGAGCGATGAGTTACGTGACCAGCTCGGACGCGTGTCCGGGCTACGCATCGCGGCGCGATCATCTTCCATCGCCATACGCGAACTCGGTGGCGATGCCATGTCGAGTTCGGAGAAGCTCGGCGTCGCGCACCTGGTCGAAGGCAGCTTGCGGCGTCAGGGCAATGTCCTGCGCGTGTCGGTGCAACTGGTCGACGGCGCAAGCGGCCTGGCGATGTGGACCGAATCTTTCGACCGCGGCCCTGCCGAGTTTCTCAGCCTCCAGCAGGAGATCATGGAGAATATCGTGCGCCAACTGCTGCCCGATTCGGCGCAAGCACTGCCGGCGCCGGCGACCCGCAGCGCGACGGCCAATGAAGCTTTGCTGCTCGGCCGCTACTACGAGCAACAGGTTCGCGCGATCCAGGAAGTTGACACCCGGCTGTTGCTCAAGGCAATTGATCATTACCGTGACGCGGTCAACCTCGACCCGGAGTCGGCACTGGCGCACAGTCGGCTGGCCGTTGCGCTCTTGTATCTCGGCGACATCGATGCGGCGGAGGCACCGATTTTCCGCGCCCTGTCGCTGAACCCGAATCTGTCGGAGGTTCAACATACGCTCGGGCTTTACTATTTCGCCCGCGGGCGGCCGGAAGCCTACGCGGCGTTCGAACACGCGGTGACACTCGACCCGGACAACGCCGATGCATTGGAATACTACGCTTTCGTGCGCTGGATCCAGGGCATAGACGACGGCGTAGCCGACCTGTACCGTCGCGCGCTGGAAATCGATCGTTACTCATTGTCGCGCTATGGCAGTCTCGGCCAGATTCTTGGCAATGAGGGCAAGACGGGTGAAGTGCTGGAACTGGTCCGTCGAATCGAGCAGCGCTTCGACGGTGCCGACTCCTATCGTCTGATTTCCCTGCTGCTGGAACTGACCGGTAAAGTCGATCAGGCTATCGCGTGGGGTATTCGAGCGCGCGACCTCGAGCCCGATAACAACGATCACGTTGAATGGCTCGCCGAACTGTATGCGGCGATCGGCGATTTTCAAACAGCAAGGGAGCTCGAGCCGACGCCCGGCATCGGGCTCCTTTTCAAGATGCGCCGCTATGATGAACTGATCGACGCCGCGGAGTTCCTGATGATTGAGGATCCAGACGACGTTGAGGTTCGATACCTGCTGGCGTTCGCCTACAACACAACCGGGCAGTACGAGTCCGCTATCCGGGCGCTGGGTTCGACTGGGCTCCCTGAGTCGGTGATGAGGTTCCCGAGATCGGGGGCGGAGTGGGAGGGCTACTTCACGTTGATGAACGCGACCTTTGGCTTAGGTGAGTTCGAAGCCGCAGAGGGGTTGGCGGGTTGGTATATCGATGACCCGACCCATCACGAGAACCGGGACTGGTGGATTGAAACCCACAAAGCCTGTTGCCTTGCCGTGCTGGGTCGTGACGGCGAAGCGCTGGAGAAACTCGAACAGACCAAGCGGAGTCCACGCCTGGCCGCCGTGTATTCCCTCGAGGACGCACCCTGTTTCCAGAAGTATACCGCCAACCCTCGCTACGAGGCTGTGGTTCAGCATTTCCGGGCAAGACGCGCCGAGTTACGTGCCCGACTGCCGGCGACACTGGCGAGATTCGGTGTCAGCCTCTAGCTAATCGCCGGACTCAGGCCAGAGTTCGACGCCGAACTCGGCCAACGTGCGAGGCAGCTTTTCCCGGAGTCGGGCACGGCGCTCCTCCTGGTCGCGCAGAACATCCAGGTAAACAGGCTCCTCGGCGTACTCCCGAAAACACGAAGAGTCCCGTAGCACGGAGATGGGCGCGAGGCGCCGGCTTTCCTTCATGCGCGGTAAGAGTTCGAGTGCGTCCTTGTCCCGGCCGAGGATTGCGCGGTTGCAACTCCGATAGAGCGCGACCCAGCCGATATCACCGTACCAGGGGGCCTCGTCTTCGTTCCACGTCGCCAGGGATAGCCCGAGTTCAACAGCCTCCGGGAGCCCTGACGCAACCAATGCGTTGGAAAGTGTCATGAAAGCCTCGATCTCAGACACTGAACGCGTCGTCCCGTTGAAAATCGAATCCGGCAGACCGGTCGAACTGAGGACGTGGATGGAGGACTCGAATGCACCGGTTGCGTCGTAGGCCAAGGCCAGCACGTAGCGAACCTCCACGTTGAATGGTTCGTCGATCATCAGGAATTCTGCGTTGTTTATCAATTCGGCGTAGCGGCGCAGCTGGTAGAGCACGCCCAAGCTGGGCGAGGGAACAATTCTGAGCGCTGTTTCTGCATCGCCAATGAGGGCATACAGGTCAGCCAGTTTCTCGACATGGTCGAGGTTATCTGGCTCCAGGTCCCGGGCTCGCAGTGTCCAGCCAATGGCCAGATCCACGTCACCGATCAGTTCGTACAGCCAAGCAACGACCCGATAGGATTCGGAGTCGTCGAACAGGGTCTCGATGTTCCCGATCACCGCCCGGACCTCATCCACGCGACCCATCTTGCCCAGGTAGTCGCCGAGAGCCACGTGCCTCGACACAGATAACGGGTCGAGGTTCAGCGCGCGCCGATATAGTTGTGCCGGAGCGTCGGCCCCCTCCTCGGTCTCAACGTTCAACCAACTCAGACTCGCGTAGTTGTGCAGCGCATCAACGTTGTGCGGGTTGAGATCCAATGCTCTTTCGAATGCCGGTCGGGCGTTCTCAAGGCCGCGCGCCCAGTAGAACTCGCCAAGGGTGTTTTGAACTTCGGACAGGTTCGGATCGAGTAGAAGCGCTCTGTTGATTGGGGCCTCCGCGGCTTCGAGATCCCCCAGGTACAACAAGGCGCCAGCCAACCGGCTGTGGGCTAGCGCTGACTCCGGGTCGGCTTCGGTTGCCTGCCGGTAAAGGCGGACAGCCTCGAGCAGGGTCTCGTTGTCGACGAGCGAGCGCGAGCGGACCTTTTGTTCATAGAAATGCGCCAGCAACATCAGTTCGTTTGCATCAGCGTCGCGGGTTGCCGGGGCAGTCACCACGTCTTCGCCCTGGGGCAAGATTCGGCGCACGATCTCGTCGGCGATGGTTTGCTGTACGACGAGCAGTTCGCTGGCGCCTCGCTCATAGGTCTCTGACCAATTCGCGAGCCCTGTGCGGCCCTCGATCAGTTGTACCGAAACCCGTAGCCGGTTGCCCTGCCGGCGTATGCTGCCTTCCACAATATGTGCAACACGCAGGTTTTCGGAGGTTTCAATCGCGTCCGTACCCCGCTCGAGCGCTGCAACGGAGGATGATCGTGCCGCAAGGCGGAGCTCCGCCACGCGACCGAGCTGGCCGCGAAGCTCGTCACTCAGGCCCTCGCTGAGGTAGTCGTCCCCGGCATCCTGACCGGCATTTTCGAACGGCAGAACCGCAACGCTGTTCGCCGGAATATCCAGTCTTGACACGGTCCCTTCGAGTGACGGTCTTATCAGGAGGAAAAGGCCCGCGGTACCGGCCACCAGCAGCACCATCGATAGCGCGATGCTCGTTGTTCCGCGGCGGCTCGTTACGTCGGTTCGCTGGATGCCGTCTGACGTAATGTCGAAGGTCCATGAAAGAAACATCGCGACCGGAAAGCCGACGACGAAGCCAATCACTGCCAGGGTAGAAACCCACTGTGGCAGGAATAAGTGCTGGACAATAGTGACAACGACTTCGGTCAGGCCCCAGGCCACGGCGCCGTAGATCGCCGCCACCCGCACGACTTTGCGCTTGCGCAACTCGGTAAAGATAGAACCGCCAGCCATGATTCAGAGGATTCGATCGAAACTGGTCATGAAGTACAGCATAACCGAAGCCGAGACATACTTGCGAGACGGCCGGCGGCTGGCCGAACAACGCCTTCAGCCCAATAGCCGCAAGAAGAATAGTGCGGACTACCCCTTAAGGGAAAACAGGAAGACGGTGAGCATCACCAGTTGATGCATGAAATTTCTTGCTGACAAACCCGTCAACGTGCTCCAGTAAACCTTTGCCCGCCCTGTGGCATCAACAAGGAAGTTAGTCCGTAGGAGACAACCTGTTGAGCATCGTCAATCCGGTGACTGATTGATAAATAAAACAGGTACCTCAGCCGGGCTCCGAATTTCCATTCGGTGTTATGCCAAATTCCGCGGCGATCGCCTCAATTTCAATGAGCTCTTCGCTGGTTGAAATCCCGTCAGCTTGCGCAATGGCATACATGGAGTTAAGGAAATGCTCAGCGCGATCCTTGTCCAAAGCGGGATTCGAAATGCGAGTGTCGAGGCCGGACTTGGTGCGTTTCAGCATCATCGACAATTCCATGATGAAGTCCACCTCGGCGGGCTCCAGCTTTGCCACCTCGTGCAGTATGCGACGCATTTCGTTTCGTTCGTTCTTGTGAACTTCACCATCAGCGTAGGCAATCCGGGCCAGGGCGAAGGCAAACGTAGCCAGGTAATTTGCTGTGTTCGGGTCATGTTTCTCCAGCAGCTTAAGCATACGGCTGGTGCCTTCGGACACCGCTTCAGTCAAGGACTTCATGTGACCATCTTCGAGATACAAGACGCGGTCTGCAATATCGAGAATACGATTGTCATGGGTCACCAGGATCACCGCCGAGCCGTCCTCGCGCGCCAGATCCTGGATCAGCTGCACCACGTCACGACCCGATTGTTTGTCCAGTGATGCCGTCGGCTCGTCGGCCAGCACAACCTGCGGGCGGCTCACCAGGGCCCGGGCGATACCAGCACGCTGCTTCTGACCACCCGACAATTCACGCGGTATCTTGTGCTCATGCTCGGCCAATCCAACCCTGTTCAACACCTCGGTAACGCGATTGCTTGCTTCTCGACCGTTGACGCCGCCGAGTTGCAACGCCATCTGCACGTTCTGGTGAATAGTGAGGCTGTCGAGCAGGTTATGGGACTGGAATATGTAGCCAATTTGCCGTCGCGCCTTGATCAGGACCTTCTCGCCGGCATTGAGTAGCTCCCGCCCCAGCACTTTGACACTGCCATTCTGCGCCGACCGCAACGCACCGATCAAGGTAAGCAGGGTCGTCTTGCCCGAACCGGATGGCCCGGTCAAAATGACGATCTGGCCAGCCTCGATACGGGTGCCAATATCAAACAGAATCTGCTTCTTCAGGGCGCCCTTGCCGTAGGAGTAGGACACATCTTCGAGGGCGATTCGTGCATCGGTAGCCATCAGAACACCTCCGCAGGATCCGCGGCCCGCAGCTTGCGCAAGGCCATCATCCCTGAGCCGGCACACATCGCCACTGTCAGCCCGAAAACAGTGAGTGCACTTTGGAGGCTCATCTCCAGGGGCAGGCGAGTCGCGTCCGCGCCCCTTGTAAACACCAGGTGAGCAACTCCCAACCCCGGAAGAAAGCCGAGCACGGCCAGTATGATCGCCTGCTGCAGCACCACGTTACGCAGGTAGCCGTGCGTATAGCCCATGGCTTTGAGCGTGGCGTACTCTTTCAGATGATCCTGCACATCGGCGAACAATATCTGGTAGACAATGATCAGCCCGACAATCAGGCCCATCACGGCACCAAAAGCGAAGATATAGCCAATCGGCGTGGTCTTGTTCCAGTATTGGATCTCCAGGTCCATGAACTCTTTTCGGGTAAGCAGGCGCACGTCCTGCGGAATGTCCTCCAGGATCCTCGCCTGTACTTCCTCCGCGTCCTGGCCGGGTTCCAGCTTGATAAGACCGAAATCGATGGCCGATTTCTTGCGCGTAGGCAAAATCCTCAGGAAATTCAGGTCGGAAGTGATAACCCCGCCGTCCAGTCCAAACGACGTACCCACCTGGTACATGCCAGCGATGGCAACGCGGCGATCGTTGATCTCGGCGCTCACCGGCTGGCCCGCATCCATTAACTCCCGAACCGGGCCGTATTCGTCACGGCCGCGCCGGTCGAAAATAACCTGGTCGGGAATCTTGATTGCTTCTATTTGCTCCGCGCCAAGCAGGCGTTCGAATCCGGGTTCGGCGGGATCGAAACCAATGGCCAGGATGTTGCGCGCATTCGACGGGTCCACCGGATTGCGCCAGCTAACCAGTCGCATATACACAGCGGTTGCCGATTCGACCCCATCGAAGCCAAGCGCCTGGTAGAGGCGGGTTCGGGGGAATTGCTTGGAGGAAACCATGAAATCGGTCTTGGGGCTCAGCATGGCCAGGTCGTAGTCCATCGCCGTGTGATAACGCACCGCGCTGACAAATAGAGCCTCACGGAATTCGAGCTGCACGAATATCAGAATTACCGCGAACGTAATGCCCATTATCGCTGCGACGAGACGAAGTTTCTGCGCCTTGAGCTGCAGCCAACCCAGCGGAATCGAACCAAACATCAGGGCTGGATCTCTACCTTGACCTGCATATTCGTAAAGCGGGATACCGCTTCACTGTCATCCAGCAGGATGAACACTTCAACCACCCGCGCGTCGGTCTTGGCGATAGGGTCGGTGCCAACCGCGTCAAGCCTCCCAACTTTCAGTGAGATGCGTTGCACCTTGCCCGTCAGCTCCGTGTCCATTGCAGGCGCGCGGATTCTTGCAAGCTGGCCAACCTTTACTCTTGTAATATCGGTTTCATAGATCTCCGCAACTGCATACATACGATCCGTGAGGCCGAGCTCCATGATGCCCTCCGGTCCAACCCGCTCACCGGGATAGGCATGTATTTCGAGCACCTGGGCGCGCAGCGGAGAACGGACCACCGCCAGCTCGAGGCTCGCCTTGGAGGCGTCAAGATCAGCCAGCGCGATATCAAGATTCGTTTGTGCGGTTTCGAGATCGGCCGCTCTGGCCAATGAGCGTTTCGCGAGGTCTTCCTGCCGCGCCTTTTCGCTGCGGGCATTTTTAAGTATAGCCTCGAGCCTGGCGACTTCGGCCTTTCGCAGGTTGTAACTGTCCAGGCGAGCAACGACCTGGTTGCTCTCCACCCAGTCTCCTTCGGCAACCTCCAGCGATTTCAAAACGGCGCCGGTCAATCCGCCGCCGGAAGGCCCGGCAAGTTGCACCACGCCATTCTCGGGCTCCAGCCTGCCCAGACTTGAAATCACGCGCTCTTCGGCAGACACGCAGAATGAGAAAACAAGGCCGAAAAAAAGTGTCAGTCTCACGATTGGCCGCATGAAAGCTCCCTTACATCTTGTAGTTATTGTTCTAAGTTGCCGTGCCTTGCTTAGTTTGCGCAAACCGGGCCCGGGCTGCGTGAACGCCATCCAGCAAAGCGCGAGTTTCCCCCACGAACTGTTCGAACCACACGAATGCGTAGGATTTCAGGTCATCCACCCTGACCTCGTTGGTGTTGTCGATCTGCATCAGCGATCGTGGCAATTCACCGTTGATTCGCAGGTAACGTTCTCCCAGCAATTGCTCGCATTGATGCGCGCTGACTGAGGAGCTGGCACTCATCATATGATCGAGCAGTCCGTTGGTTAGCCAGTCGAGTAGGCCCCAGTCAAGTGATTCTTCGCCGATCCTGTCGCGCTCTTCCTGGCCAAGGTCATGCGTCGGTTTGCCCGTTCCCAGCGATAGCATCCAGATATCATCAAGCATATGCCCCATCGCTAACGCTTCACTGATGGCGCACTGGCTGGGATCATTGGTGGCCAGCGCACCATCTATCAGCCAGCGCCGCTTTGGTGCGCTAGTCGGAACCGGCGGGTACAAGGTGGGAGCGGCGGTCGCTGCGTCACAGATTTCTGCCAGCGGTGGGTTGTAGACAGAGTCATGGCCGCGGTTGTTCTTGAAGGTCACCAGTTCCCGGTTGATAAAATCATAGGCAAGAATAAGCAGGTGCTTATCGACTATGTCGTTAATGAGCGCTCCATCAGCGTGCTCGTCAATATAGGCCCGTTTGTTGACGCCATCATACTTGGGCTGGTTTTGCATGCGACCCAGCAACTTGTCCCAGATCGATTTATCAAAGATTCTTGTCATCGACTCAGACGTGTAGCCCTCGTTTACCAACCGCTCCATGCTGCCGACATCGCGCGCCAGGTAAGCCGCCACCAACGCGCCGGTACTGACACCCGCAAAGAAGTCGAATTCTTTTCGCACGGCGACTTGCTCTTCGCGTTCTATGAAATTCAGTACATTGGCCGGGATGACGCCTCGAGACCCGCCGCCATCAATGCTCAAGATAAAAATTGGACCTTTTCCGGACACGCGCCTACCCCGGTAGTCTTATTATTCAGGAACAGCAGCCATTCGCGTCTATGCGGCGGGCCGCCATTTTTTGGCTTACTCCGAAGGCGCATCTCCAGCGAGAGCTTCATCCAGCAGCTCAACCAGCTGATCGCGGCTGTAGCTGTAAGGACCCCAGGTGTTCAGCTGCACAAGCTCATTGACCTTCGTGCGAATGGTCCGCTCCTGTTCTCCCTCGTTCGGAACAACCACGTAGCGGCGCAACGGCTTGCCGTCGAAGAGCGCGTGCAGGAATGCTTCGGAAACTTCATCGGGTTCCTTGTAGGACAACTCACGCGCGGCCGTCGCTTCGTAGGCCTTGTTCATTTCTTCTGTCACTTCACCACCAGCGGCTTTCGTTTGTGCGAGCCCACGCGCCACGCTGCTGCGACGGATGTTTGACTTGTAGTTGCCAGGCTCGACGACACTGACCTGAACGCCCAGCGGCTCCATTTCACCGGCCAGGGCATCGGTATATGCTTCGATCCAATGTTTGCTGCCGCTGTAAGCGCTGCCACCCGGCCAAGCGATCGTCCCAGCAATCGACCCCGTAGTCACGATGCGGCCCTTGGATTCGATAACCAGTGGCGCGAACGCCCGGGTCGTACGGTATACGCCCTCTACATTGACGGCATAGACAAACGTCTGATTCTCAATCGGCGTGTCGACGACCTTGCCGCCGCCGCCAACGCCGGCATTGTTGACGAGGGCATACAGACCCGTACCCTTCTCCCGGATCATTGCGACCGCAGCATCAACCTGGTCCTGCTTGGTGACATCGAGTTTGACGGCCGTAACGTTTTTAATGGCATCCAGCGCCGCGAGATCCTTGTCCTTACGCGCGCCGGCATAGACGTGATAGCCATTCTCAGCCAACGTCTCGGTGAGGTTTCGGCCAATGCCGGTACTGGCACCCGTAATCAGGATCGACTTTTGATCGTCTGCGGCAGCGGCGTGTGGCGCCGCGAAAAAAATGATTGCGACGACAACGGCAAACTGGAAAAGCTTATTCATCGCGTTTACCTGTTTTTTTGATGGCAATGACATTAGCACAATGAGATGCGATTTTGTCTTGGCGTCTTGGCGTCTTGGCTACTCAGGGTGCGTGATTTTTGCGTGCACCAGCTCTGCATCGTTATGCATCGTTATGCATTGTAGTGCAAATTGGGCAACGGACGCCCCGGTAACTTATAGAAATATAGAGCCTCGGGCAATCTAACTCGCGACTGAAAATCGGAAGGTCGCCTCTCTACTTGTGGCCGGGTCAATAGACCTATAAAGTAGGTCTATTGATATATAAAGTAGGTCAGTCATGTTAGGTGACCTAGTCGGCAGCATAAACAAAGAGCGGGCCATGATCTTCCTCGTCGCACGCGAGCGAGGCTATGCGCGGCAGATTGCCCGGTTCTTCGACGTGCCACTCAATCCTGTGCAAAAGGCTCTCGATGGGCTCGAGCAATCGGGCATCCTGGTAAGTCGGGATGTCGGCAATACCCGAGAATACGAGTTCAACCCTCGTTACCCGATGCGAGACGAGCTACGTGCCCTGCTTGAAAAGGCACTGTCTTTGTACCCCGAAGAACTCCGCACCGAACTCCTGGTAACCCGAAAGCGACCGCGCCGCAAGAGCAAACCTTTGTGAAGTCGATTGCCGACATGTCGGTCGAGGAACTTGCGGGCTTCGTCTGCGAAACGTTGGCAAAGGCCGGAATCACGACCACCCTGACTGGCGGTGCATGCGTCTCGATCTGGTCCGGCGGTAACTACGTTACTCGGGATCTCGATTTCATCGAGGAAGGACCCGTAACCCGGCGCCAGGTCAAAGATGCTCTGACAAAGATCGCCTCGCCGCGTTCTTTTACTGGAATGACAAGATGGCATTCGAACAGGCTTTGCTCGTTGCCAGGTCGCAATCAATCGATTTCGCTGATCTCAGGCGCTGGGCAAAGGCAGAAGGCGAGTCCGAAAAATTCGAGGAATTCAAGAACGCTCTGAGCAAGACTTGAATAACCCCGTCCTGCGCGTCAGAGTGGCATGTATTCGCGACACCATCGTGGGTGAATCTTGCGTGTAACAGCTGCGCATCGTTATGCACAGTGATGCAAATAGAGCAACGGATGCCCCGGTAACTCTCTGAAATATAGAGCCTGAAGCGGCCCCAATCTCGACTGAAAATCCGCATGTCGGTGATTCGATGGACTCGAAGCGACTCAGGTCGATTCTCGCCCTCCGGGCGGCTTCGCCGTCTTAGTTCGGTGGATTCCTCGCTTCGCTCGTCACCCCTGCGGGGCGTCTTTGGCGTCCAAATCGGCAAAGCCGATTTGTCGCGAACTGATCCGCCCCTGGCCACCACCTACAAAGGGTGTATTTCGGTCACGTGCTTTACATCTTATCTTCGCGAACCTGAAAACTGGGGCACGTCATTCCGGCGGGACGGCATGCTGTCTGCAGCGAATCTGAGTTGGTGGTGTCATAATGCAACCCTGCGCCAATCAATTCTTTCCCTGCGCGATCTCCCCACCGCTTGCCTTCCACGCCTCGAGGCCGCCACCGATATGACAGGTCTTCAACCCCATCTGCTGGGCAATGTCTGCCGCAAGAGCTGACCGCCAGCCCAGGTTACAAAAGAACACGAACTCCTTCGGCTCTGCAAACACAGCATGGTGGTATGGGCTTTCCGGATCAATCCAGAACTCGAGTAGGCCGCGCGGGCAGTGGAAGGCACCGCGTATTCCGCCTTCTCGTTTTAGCTCCCTGACGTCACGTAAGTCGATGAAGACCACGTCGTCCGAGTCCAGCTTGTCGATTGCTTCGGGGGCCGAAATGGTCCGTATCCGTGCCTCGGCTGCGTCAACCAGCGCTTTGTAGCCAACCTTGTTCATGTCACTCCTCCGGGCCTGACACCGATTTCTGTCATCAGAGTACTATGTCGCCCAGATCCAGAACATGGTTCCGGCTATTCACGGTCCTTTTCCCTCACGAACGCGATAGAATTTCCAAACCTTCTGTCTGAAAGGAAGATAAAGAAATGAAACAGCTGAAGCATGCCATGAAACCGTTCACCGGCCTGGTGGTGCTCATCTCTTTACTGGCTCTGACGGCGTGTGAAGAAAAGCAACAGGCAACAACGCCGGAGGCAAGCAAAGTTGAGAAGCAAACCATTGTCTGGAAGCTGGCTCAGACCTGGGGGACGGGTTTCCCTATCTTTGGCGATGCGGTCATCAAGATGGCCGATATGGTCAAAGTGATGTCCGGCGGTGAATTGGAAATTCGGATCGACTCGGCAAACAAGCACAAAGCTGCATTCGGTATCCTCGATATGGTCAATGCCGGTCAGTATGAAATGGGTCACTCAGCCTCTTATTACTGGAAGGGCAAGGACGCCAATACCATGTTCTTCACCACCATGCCTTTCGGCATGATCGCCCCGGAACAGTACGCCTGGTTTTATTACGGTGGCGGTATGGAGTTGATGCAAAAAGTTTACGACAAACACGGCGTTTATGTCTTTCCTGGGGGCAATACCGGTAACCAGATGGGTGGCTGGTTCCGCAAGGAAATCAACACACTCGATGACCTTAAGGGTCTTAAGATGCGTGTCCCGGGTTTTGCCGGTGAGATCCTTTCCAATCTTGGTGTTGTGGTAACGAACATCGCTCCTGGCGAACTCTATACGGCGCTGGAACGCGGCACCATTGATGCCCTGGAATGGGTCGGGCCATCCCTTGATCTCAACATGGGGTTCCAGAAAATTGCGCCCTATTACTACACCGGCTGGCATGAGCCTGCGACAGAACTACAGTTCATGGTCAACCAGGCCAAGTTTGATGCCTTGCCGGAGCATTTGCAGGAGATCCTGACCATTGCCATGCAGTATGCGGCCTATGATATGTATGCCCGCTCCTATCATGAAAGCGCGGTCAACTGGGCCTCGATAGAGAAGGAGTATCCGGATGTCAAAATCCGTACATTCTCGCCCGAAATTATTGCTGCAATGAAGCGGGTCAACCAGGAACTGCTGGAGGAAAGTGCGGCCAGTGATCCGGCCTTCAAGGAAATTCTCGAATCACAAAATGCCTACATGAAGATGGCGCGCAAGTGGACCGAAATTTCTGATTACGCGTATCTCAAGGACAATATCGAATAGTCTCGCTTGGACTCCCGGCCTCGGCCGGGAGTCCTTTGTCGGGACACAAAGACAATTCATGCTGCTGAGGCTAGAGAAAATCTTCGATCGCTTCTCCGACGTGATGGGGTGGATCGCCGGTATTCTCAATCTACTGATGCTGCTCAACGTCTTTTATGACTCGATCATGCGTTATTTCTTCAACAGCGGCTCGATTGCCCTCCAGGAGATGGAGTGGCATCTGTTTGCGATGGTCTTTCTTTTTGGTATCGCCTACGCATTGAAGGAAGACGGTCATGTGCGAGTTGATGTCCTATACGATCGTTTCTCGCCCCGCTGGAAAGCCATTGTCAACATTGGCGGCACCGTGTTGCTGTTGTTCCCGCTGAGCGTGCTGGTCGCTGAGGGTTCCGTCTGGTACGTGCACGAGGCTTTCAGTTCGGGTGAAGTCAGTGGTGATCCGGGAGGCCTGCCGTATCGCTGGCTGATCAAGCTGGTCATCCCGGCTTCCTCTGTTTTTCTGATTGTCTCAGCAACCGGATTTGTAATTCATAACATCAATGTTCTGTTGGGCATCGCCGAAGGCCCGGTTACTGATGAACGCCGACCGCTGGTTTAGAGGTAACAGGCCATGACCGGACTAATCATGTTTGTCGTTGCCCTGCTGCTGCTGCTCGTTGGCTTTCCGGTGGCGTTTACCTTTGGTGGCGTTGCGGTCTTCTTTGGCCTGTTGGCCGAGGGGCCAGACATTTTCTCCCTGATGCCGCATCGCATTTGGTCGATCATGAACAATACGATCCTGATGGCCATCCCGCTTTTCATTTTCATGGGCATCGTGCTGCAGAAGTCCAATCTGGCTGAACGTCTGCTCGAATCGATGGGCTTCCTGTTTGGCGAGATTCGTGGCGGCATTGCCATTTCAACGATTCTGGTCGGCGCCTTGTTGGCGGCATCCACCGGCGTAGTCGGCGCCAGCGTGGTTGCAATGGGGGTTATCTCCCTGCCGGTAATGCTCAAGTACAACTATGACAAGCGATTGGCCAGCGGAACCATCTGTGCTGCAGGTACCCTTGGCCAGATTATTCCGCCGTCCATTATTCTCATCATCCTCGGCGATGTCTTTCAGGAACCTGTTGGTGATCTGTTCAAGGCAGCTCTTTGGCCGGGCCTGTCCCTGGTCTTGTTCTACATTGCCTACATTGTCATCGTCACGCTGAGCAACAAGGACCTGGCGCCGCCAATCCGACTCGACGAGGCGACGGGCTCAAAATCGCAACAGATATTTCATGCGCTGAAGGCGGTCATTCCGCCGCTCGTGCTGATCATCCTGGTCCTCGGCTCAATCCTGACCGGTGTGGCAACTCCAACCGAGTCATCCTCGGTCGGTGGCATTGGCGCCATCCTCCTCGCTGCATTGTATGGCCGGTTCTCGATTCGCATGGTCTGGGAGAGTTCGCTGGAGACCGTCAAAATTACCGCCATGGTTTTTGCGATCCTGATCGGCGCGACTGCTTTCTCGATGGTCTTCACCTACACAGGCGGCGACTGGATCGTCGAAGAATTCATGCTGAGCCTGCCGGGCGAGGAATGGGGTTTCCTGATTCTGTCGATGCTGGTCATCATGGCGCTGGGCTTCTTCATCGACTTTGTTGAAATTTCCTACATTGTTGTACCGATCTTGGTGCCCATCGCCGACAACCTGGGCATCAATCCCATCTGGTATGCAATCCTGATCGCGATGAATCTGCAGACGTCATTCCTGACACCGCCATTCGGCTTCAGTCTGTTTTATCTCAAGGGTGTTGCGCCAGCCGAAGTTCGAACCACGGATATCTACGTCGGCGTCATGCCCTTTATAGTTCTGCAGATGATCGTGCTGGCCATACTGGTACTTTTCCCGCAGTGGTTCGGTCTCTCGGCGCACTAAGTGAAACAGCCACGATTCCGTGGCTGGTTGATGCGTGAGATTTGCGTGAATTAGCTCTGCATCGTTATGCATTGTGATGCACATTGGGCAACGGACGACCCGGTAACTTGTTGTAAAAAGAATCAGAAGCTCAACAATAGCGTTCTGAAAAT
>JBATHK010000104.1:0-35761 GCA_049666725.1 Woeseiaceae bacterium | reverse complement strand
GCATCGGCGATCGCGCGTACCGCGAGCTCCTCGACATCTACGAGGCCGTGTTTGCGAAGCACCCCGACAAAACCGATCTGCGCTGGCGAATAGAGCATGCACAGGTAATACACCCCGATGACGTCCCACGGACGGTCGAGCTTGGCGTTATCCCGGCTGTACAGGGAATATTTGCCTGTTCAGACGGGCCCTGGGTAGAGGAGCGCCTTGGCGAGGAACGCACCCGCGAGCGCGGCTACATCTTTAACACGCTCGCCGAAGCCGGCCTCGTGCCGACCAACGGAACGGACCCGCCCGTCGACGAAATCAGCCCGATCGCCAGCTTTCATTGTTCCGTGACGCGCCTACTGCCCGACGGCACATTGTTCCAGCCGCAGGAAGTGTATTCTCGCGATCGCGCACTGTTTTCGTACACGATGGGAAACGCGATTGCGGCGTTTGAAGAGAATGTCAAGGGTTCGATAACGCCCGGCAAGCTGGCCGATATCACGGTCCTGTCGCAGAACCTGTTAGCCGTTCCGGACGACGCGTTGCTCGACACCGAAGTTATGATGACGATCGTCGGCGGCCGAATACGCTATCGCGACGGCGAGATCGTGCGGCAGCAATAGAGAATCAAAAGTCGATAGCCATGCGCACGATCTATTTACCTTTGTTGCTCTTCATGCTGATTTGCCGTTACGCGGCGGCTGACGAGGAACCGGGTATTTCCAATGAAGAATCCGTGATCGACGAAATCACCGTGATCGGGGAGCGCGACCTCCTTAAACTGCGCGTGGAGATCGCCCGTGTCGAAGACGAGATTTTCAGTATTTTCAACGAGTTAAATGAAGACGACGACTACGACATGATCTGCAAGACCGAGAGACCGGTCGGCACCCGTATTGCACGCCGCGTATGCCGGGCGCGACTTTTCAGGGAGAAGATGGCCGAAGATGCAAGACGGGCAATGGATGGCGACGTCATGACGGGCGTTATGATCGACACGGAAAAACACAACAAGATTCTGCAGGAAAAGCTGCGGTCGATGGCGCTGGAAAGCCCGGAGTTTGCCGAGGCCCTGCAGAAACGATATGCGCTCCGGCAAAAGTACGAGCAGGAACATACAAAAAAGTTTGATAAATAGCTAAACGCCATTAGTGAGCTGTCGAATGGCGCTGGCTCGGTAGCGGAAGATACGATCCAGCTGTCGCCGTACCAGCGGCAATACAAGAGAGCCCAGCGGCTGAAGCGGCAACTGATATTCGACACGATCGGTCATCCGCGTGCCCTCCTCGCACCCGGAAAACGTGTGCAGATGCCTCCAGCTGGTATACGGCCCGCGGACCTGTTCGTCGACAAACTGTTCGTTCGGTTTCCATTGAACAATTCGGGTACGCCACTTGAACGGTAACCCGAAAAGCCGCAGACGATAGTCGATAATCGTTCCCTCTCTAATCACGATGGGCGTTGGCGTCAGTATTTGAAAAGAGAGCTCCGGAGGCGTGATGCGTTCCAGGTTTTCAGCATCAGCGAAAAAAACAAACACCTCATCAACTGTCAGCGGCAGCATGGTCGCGGTCTCCAGAAATTGATGACCGTTGTGCATCGTTCCGTGCGATATTACTGTTGTGCCGTCGCGCATTTTGTATACCAGGCTACGCACTGTTAGTTGAGGTCGGAGCTATGTTCTCACAGTGGTTTTTGCTTTTCGACGGCGAGGCTTTTTTGTTTTTTTCGGCTTGCCGGGAGCGGCGGCGTATTTACGTATGATCTTCCTCCACGGCCCGGTAGCCCGGAGCGCGCTCAGGTTTCCGAAAAGACCGCCCAGCGTTCGGTTTATGAATACAACGTCGCGGGGAAAGCGAATATCGGTAGCATCCTGCCAGTTCGACATACCCAAATCGTAGAGGCTTTCGTAAATCGAGGCGTCTTCACCAAAGGTATAGGGCGGCGATGCGCGCACCATATCCTGCACCAGGTCGACATAGGGGTCTGTCATGGCCCTCGGCAACGGGGCGCCACCCTCCTTGAATACACCCATCTCGTGCAGAATCATCGGAATGGCCGTTTTGCGTTTGCTGATCACTGAGTGAAGCAATCCCCGATAGCCGGCGGCGAGATCCGCCGGTATCTCCTTCATGCAGCCGTAGTCGTAGACGGCGACTTTGCCGTCTTCACGGAAAGCGAAATTCGCGATGTTCGGGTCCGCGTGCAGGAACCGCTGTTCCAACAGGCCGCGCAGCGCTAACTCGAACAACACCGTTCCCCATTGGTCCTTGAGACGCGCCGGGTATCGATCCGAGACCGCTTCAGCCGGCGGGATGCCGTCGATAAACTCCATAGTCAAAACGCGTCGGGTCGTCGCCTCCTGCACTACATCGGGAACGATGATCTCCGGGAGGTCCGCATGCATCGCCGCCATTCGCCGGATATTATCTGCCTCATTCAGATAGTCGAGCTCTTCCAGCAATCGCTCCCTGACCTCTTCCCAGATCGGTTCGAAGTCAATATCAGTGAACAGGCTCACCAGGTTGCCCAGCAGGACCTTGAGGTTCTTCAGGTCGGCTTCGACCATGCGGTCAGCCCGAGGATATTGAATCTTGACAGCAACCTGTCGACCATCTCTTAATACGCCACGGTGGACCTGGCCGATCGACGCTGCAGCGAAAGCCTCGGGCTCCAGTGACTCGAATAGCGCATCGAAGTTCTCGAGCTCGCGGCGTAACTCGCGCTCCATGACCTCGAATGACACGCTCGGTGCCTCTTTTTGCAGAACGCTGAGAACAGCCGAGACTTCCGGGGGTAACAGTCCTTCATGAAGGCTGAGCATCTGCCCGACCTTCATTGCAGCGCCTTTCATCTCGCCGAGGGTATCTGCGATCCGGGCCGCGTTGCGGATCATGTTCTCGGCCTTTTTCAGCTGCTTGGTGGGTCCGTCGCGGAGCAAACCGACCGCTTGGTCACCAAGCACGGAAACGCCAACACGACCAACCAGCCCGCCCACCTTGACGAATCGGCCGAACGCAGAGGTGATGAGGTCATCCCGGCTCAAGGCGAGTCAAGCGAGAAGCGTTCGCGCAGGAAGCGCGCGATACCCTCCTCGTCGTGGTGTCCGATAACCGCCGTGGCGGCCGACCTGATCCTGTCATTGCCGTTAGCGGGCGCGTAGCTCTCATCCGCCGCTTCGAACATGCTGAGGTCGTTGTCGCTATCGCCGAAGCAAATGACGCGCTCAAGGCCGAGCAAACTCTTCATCGTCCTGATGGCGCCGCCCTTGCTGGCGTCGCTGTGGTGGACATCGAGCCAGCGCCATCGCTGGCCTTCGAGGGCGATGCCGGAGTACGCCACAAGATGCGGCTCGTCATTGACGCTGTGCAGCACGGCATTTATGGCTGCGTCGTCGCCGATCGAGTTGACGTGCGTGATCGTGGCGTCGGCGGACAGTTCACCAAGGGCGCACACCTTCACTGGCTCTTCGACGCCAATGCTGCGAATGAGCTCGTGCTCAATGTCCGTTTGCAGCGGCGGATGGTAGACGATGCTCTCGTTGTTTTCGTCCAGTGCAAAGACGAAAGGTGTAACGCCTTGCATAAGGCAGGCGCGTACAACATTATCCAGCTCACCGGGTGTGAGCGTGGCTCCGCGGGAAAACTGCCGCGTTTTCGGGTGCCAGATCATCACGCCGTTCTTGTATGCCTGCGGCAGCTGAAAGCTATGACCCTCGAGAATCGCGCGCGCGCCGTGAAGTGTGCGCCCTGTCGCAACCGTATAGGCAATATCGCGCTCGGTCAGAAGCTTGAGCGTCTCGCTCGTGTAGTCAGAAATCACCGACTGCCGATTGAGTAGCGTGCCATCAAGGTCGAATACAACGAGTTCCATTAAATGAAATCCGGCGAGGGAACAGGCGCTTAGTCTCGCCGCTGCTTCGGGCCGACGCAAGCGGCTTCAACCAATACACCGGTAACAGTGTGTAACGGTGCCGCAGGTGCTGTTGTCGTTGAGGGCTGCTCACCGTATGGTGACGGATTGAACGCTCGGCACAGTTACGAATAGAGGGACTAAATGACAAGCAATCGACTTTTCGCAGCAGCCTTGAGTGCATTGCTGCTAATGAGCACAGCTGGAAACGCTCAGGATGACCTGCCATTTACTGTGGCGCCTGTTACATCGTTTGACGAGCCCTGGGCATTGGCGTTTCTGCCCGATGGCCGCCTGCTGGTTACGGAGAAGAAAGGCAACCTCTTTATCGTGTCACAGGGCGGACAGAAGTCCCGCCCGGTACTCGGCCTGCCGGATGTAGACTACGGTGGCCAGGGCGGACTGGGCGACATTGCCCTACATCCGGACTTCGCGGACAACGGTTTCATCTATCTGAGCTACGTTGAGAGCGGCATCGGTGAAACACGCGGCGCCGCCGTTACCCGGGCAATTCTGAATCTGACCGACCGCGGCGGTTACCTGTCCGATGCCGAGGTTATCTGGCGACAGTACCCGAAAGTTTCGGGCTTCGGTCACTACGGGCATCGCCTGTTGGTCGACCGAAATGGATTCCTGTGGATCTCATCGGGCGATCGGCAGAAGTTCACGCCGGCGCAGGACATGCAGTCCAACATCGGCAAGATACTGCGTCTTAAACACGATGGCAGCATTCCCGACGACAATCCCTTTGTAAACCACATCGATCAAGACCCGCTGGTCGACGATATCGGTGTCTACGGGGAAATCTGGTCACTCGGACACCGCAACCCACTCGGCATCGCCTTCGACCTCGAAGGCCGGCTCTGGGAGATCGAGATGGGCCCGGCGGGTGGCGACGAACTGAACCGCGTGGTGCGCGGTGGCAACTACGGTTATCCGATCGTCTCCAACGGCGATCATTACGACGGCCGCGAGATCGCCGACCATGACACCCGTCCGGAATTCCTGGAGCCCGCGGTGTGGTGGACCCCCGTTATTTCGCCGGCTGACCTGATGGTCTACAGCGGGAAGCTGTTCAGCGACTGGCACGGCGATCTTTTTGCCGCCGGACTTTCGGCAAAGGGCCTCGTGCGTATCGAGATCAGTGACGGCGAGGCTCGCGAAGCCGCTCGTTACCCGATGGACGCACGTATCAGGAGTGTCTCCCAAGGACCCGACGGCGCATTATGGGTGCTCGAGGATGAACGCGACGACAGCCAGGGACGCTTGCTCAAGCTGACGCCCTCGAACTGAGTCCAGCACCCTGCACAACGGCGCCACGAAGCCGAAAACGGCTACCGATTCGTGACAATCCTTAAAAAAAACGGGCCCCTCTCGGGGCCCGTCTCTTTCATCACGATCAAGCTGTGCATTCAGGGCCGTGCAGCCAACGCGTCGGCTATCGCCTGGATTTCCTCCGGCGTCAGAGGGAAATCACGCGTAGCGAGTGAACGCATGCCGCCTCTGTTCCCGTCGATGGCGTCCTGAATCTCTAATGCCGTCCAGTTGGGTGCATTGGCAAAAGATACCCTGTGGCACCCTTCGCAGTTATCGTTGTAGAGCATCTCGCCGTCCAGCGCTTGCTGCACTTCTTCGGCAATGATCACAACTTCGTCAGCCGTGCTTTCGAGCGCAGAGTCACTGACCACCAGTGAAGCGACATAGCTTCCCGCGATATCGGCAGTGAATTCCGGGCTGGCGCTGCTGGCGTCGTCGAGCACAGCGCTGCTTCCCACAGGTGGCTCAAGCACCCAGCTGTAGGTCAGCGTGTCACCGTCCGCATCGGAGCTGCCCGTGCCATCAAGTGCGACCGTGGCGCCAACGTCGACAGCCTGATCGGGTCCGGCATCGGCAACCGGCGCCTGATTCTGTGCGGGGTCGACGGCGGTTATCGTGACCGAGTCGGAGTCGGAGAACTCGCCGTCATTGACGGTCAGTTCGGCGACGTAGTCACCAACCACATCTGTGGTGAAACTCGGCATGGCCGTATCGGCAGCGACTAATTCCGCCGCACTACCGTCGGGCGCTGCGAGGAACCATGCGTAACTCAGGACGTCACCATCCGGATCTACACTGCCAGAGCCGTCGAGCATGGCCGACTCGCCCGCGTCCACTATCGCATCGTCGCCAGCGTGCGCTGTCGGTACGCGGTTTTCGGGCGGCACCACGTCAACCGTGAGGTCAACGATAATAGTTTCGGCCTCGAAGCAGCCGTCGTGCTCCTCTTCACCGTAGACGTCAACCGATTGCCCGACCACGAGGTCCGCAAGTGTGCCACGCTCACTGCGAATGCCATTGCCATCGTCAGGGCTAATCAGGAGAACTTCGGCATCGTCTTCGATCTCAACGCAACGGTCGCCCGTGGCGGTCATCAGGACGAAGCCATCGTCATTCAGCGTCGCGATTTCGCCACGCAGGACCTCGTCTCCCGGGGGCGCTATATCGAGCACGATTAACGCCGTCTTGAGCACATCCGGATCGGTGTCGGAAAGCACGAGGCGACCCTCGAAGGAGCCGCGCACGTCAGGTGCAATGGCGCCCGGATCGAGCGGCCTGCCGTGCTTGTCGAAGACGCGAGTGCCATTCTGGAACAGCGATAGCAGGGCACCGTTGGTTTCGATTCCCTGATCACGATCGAGATCGATCGTGAACTCGCCGGTGCTGACATCGAGGCCTTCATTCACACGGCCTTTGTAGGGCCGGAACGTGCCCCTCTCGCCCTGCATGACGACGACAGCATCGATATCGAACGACTCGTCGTCGTTGTCTTCGTCTGTTTCGGCCTTGTCGTCATCCTTGTTTCGCACCATGCCCGCGACCGTCACGAAGTCGCCGACGGCCAGCGCGGCGAAATCAATCGGGTCACCCGTGTCACCAAACAGACCCGTGTCTTCCATGACGGAAACATGTGCGCAATTTTCGTCGTCGTCGTAATCGTAGTCGTTGTCTTCACTGTCATCGTCGTCGTCGGAGAGAAGCGCGGTCTGGCAAAGACGAAAGCTCGTCTCTTCACTGTCGATCTCGTCGATGCGTCCGTACATCCGTGTCAGGCGGCCGAAGTCGTCGGCATCGCCGGATTTAACGAATATGACCGGGCGAAAGCGCCATTCGCCGTTGCCGGTTTCGTGATACTTGATCGACTTCTCGGCGTCGACATCAATCTGCAGCAACAAGGTCTCGCCTGCCGCGACCATAAGCGGCCCGCGGGGATTGAGTTCGATTTTGCCGTTTGCCGGGATTTTCGGGTGAATCTCTTCGAGGATGGTCTCACCGTCGGTATCGACGTCTACGAGCGCAATGTCCTCGACGTACATGCGCAACTTGGAATAGCTCCCTGGCGGCACGCTGTCAGTGAGGCTCAGGAGCTCGCCGCTGTTTTCCAGCTGGCGCAGGTCTACCGTGACATCACCTGAAAAAACCGTCACCGGCGGGCCGCTGCCCAGCAGGTCGACTTGTGTTACCTGGAAAAGAACCTTGTCGAAACGGTCTGTCGGCGCGTCGGTAAGGAATATGCCTACGGTACCCGTCGTCGCATTATTGGTTGAATCCGGTGTCTGCAGGGTGGGATTTTCCGTGGTGCCGCCACCGCCGCAGCCCGTTAGCGCAACAATCGTCGCGTATAGAAGTCCGCGTAACATGTTGTTACGCCAAGTAATATTCATGAGTATTCCCCTTTTGAAGTGCTTCCTTATGTTAAGTCCCGCCACCGCACGTCAGCGAGGCGGACTTTTGTCCTACTCGCTAACACGAACTGGAGGCCAAAAAGGTTCCGCGGCCGGGTATTTTTTTGCGGGGTCCGGGCTGATCCGACAATATTCTCCGCTCCCCGAAAGAAACCACTTGACAAATTAGTTGCATGGATCAATCATCTAGTTGAGTGAGTCAACTAAGGAGCTGTGTGATGAAGGAAACGCAAACACACGCCGCCGTGCGCGATGGCTATGCGCGCGTTGCGAAGGGCAAGACCAGCTGTTGCGGACCAACTGGCGGCGGCACCACCACCGAAGTCGATACCGCGAAACAAATCGGGTATTCCGACGCGGATCTCGCCGGACCAGCAGCTACCGGGAACCTCGGCCTTGGTTGCGGCAACCCGACGGCCATCGCGGATCTACAGCCGGGTGAAGTCGTCGTTGATCTTGGCTCGGGCGCCGGGTTTGATGCATTGCTGGCCGCGGAGAAGCTCGGCAGCGACGGGCGTTTCATCGGTGTCGACATGACGCCGGAAATGCTTGCACGCGCACGCACCAATGCCGTGAACGCTGGCTACGCGCGGACAGTCGAGTTCCGTGAGGGCTTGATCGAGGCGCTGCCCGTCGCATCAGGATCGGCGGATGTCATTATCTCCAACTGCGTCATCAACCTGAGCCCGGACAAAGCAACGGCGTTTCGCGAAGCGTTTCGTGTATTGAAGCCAGGTGGTCGTTTGGCGATCAGCGACATCCTGCTGACGGAGCCAATGCCGCCCAAGGTCACACAAAGTGTCGCTGCGCTGATCGCATGCGTCGCCGGCGCGGAAACCGAAGAAGTCTATGTTGGACACATGCGGGACGCGGGCTTCGTGGACATCGAGTTGCAGCGACGGCCGGCCGGAGAAATATTCGACTTCGCCACGGACGATCCGGTCATCAGCGCGGCGATCGCAGAGTTTGGCGTCGAGCGCGCCGTAGAGCTCGCGAGAACTGTATTTAGCTACACGATTCAGGCAAGAAAACCATGAGTACACTCGTCGATGACGTCGTCGCGTTCTGCCGTATGTTTGCGATGCTGGAGCGAGACCGGGTCTGTTGTGGCACCGTGACTATCGCGCAATGCACGGTTCTTCAGACGCTGCTCGATGGCACCTGGGATGCGTCAACCCTCGCCGGTCAAGCGCGCGTCACGAAAGGGGCAATGACGCGGCTGCTGGATGGGCTGCAGTCACGCGGATTCGTTGAACGGCAACAGGACCCGAACGACGGACGCCGCTGGCTGATCGAGCTGACCACTACCGGCACAAAGGAGGCCAAGCGGCTCGCCGGCATGACCGAAAACGCGGTCAACCTGATCATGTCGCGGATGCCAAAGGACATGCGCACGCCTGCGGTCGCCCTGATCGCAGACCTGCGCAAGGCTGCCGAAGAAGTGCGCGACCAGATCGACTGCTGCTGAGAGACCTGACCTGATCTAACTCGTTTCCAAGGAATTGGTGGCCAGGGGCAGACCGATTCGCCTGCAACGGTCGAATCGTCGTTGATCGGTCGGGAATGCTCGGTGCTATCTAGATGCCCTTCGCCGGAATCTTGGTCATCGCCCGTTCCGTCATTGCGCAGATCGTCAAGGACGGATTGACGCCAGGATTCGCCGGCACCGCCGAACCGTCGCAGACCAGCAGGTTCTCGTAATTGAACAGGCGATGATCGCAGTCGATAACACCAGTCGCTGCATCGCTGCCTATTGTCGCTCCACCGAGGATATGGGCCGTCGTAGGAATGTTTGCGGTTGCCTCGAGCAGCATACTTTGAGCAATGCCTCCGGTCTGTGCGGCAATCCACTCGGCGGCCTTGTTGCCCGCATCGATGTATGTCGGATTCGGCTTTTCCGCGTCCTGCTCCGTGGTCAGCCGCACTCCCTTGCCAAACCAGCGTTTCCTGGCACGAAACGTAATCGCATTGTCGAGACTTTGCATGACCAATAACACGATTGTGCGTTTGGACCAGCCAACGGGCCAAAGTGTCTTCAAGAACCTGACAGGGTGCCGAAGTATGTTCCCCAACAATGAGAATACTCGCGTCCAGCGCGTGCCATCGCCCGTTACAAGAGTAAACAGGAGGCTCATGAAGTCGCCCTTCTTGCCGTAGGTAACGACTTCGATGTGCGTATCTTTGTCAGTATGGATGCTGGAACTGATTGCGACGCTGTTCCATGTATCCGCGGAGTCATCGGGTAAGGTGACTGCCAGCACCGACTCGCTGTTCGTGCGTACCAAATCGCCGAGCCGGTCGCTGATATTCGGCAACGAGCCGTTGTGTTTGCAGTTGGCTAACAGGTGGTTGGTGCCCAGTGCGCCGGCCGAGAGAACAACACCTCGGGCAGTCAGTGTTTTTGCGCGGCCCGGAAACAGCCCCGGCGAGCGCAGCTGCAGTCGATAGCCCTCGCTTCCATCGGTCGCCCCGAGCGGCTGAATGTCGACAACCTTGAGGTCGGGCATAATTTCAGCGCCGGCCTTTTCTGCGAACCACAGATAATTCTTCGGCAGCGTATTTTTGGCGCCGATGCGGCATCCGGACATGCAGGCACCGCAGCGTGTACAACCCGCGCGATCAGGTCCATCGCCATCAAAGTAAGGATCAGTGACGGTCGTGCCGGCTTCACCAAAATAGACCGCGACCGGAGTGCGTGTAAACGTGTTTTCGGTGCCGATGCTTGCGGCGTAGTCCTGCAAGTACTTGTCACCCGGGCTTTCGAAGGGCACGATATTTACGCCCAGCATGGTTTCCGCGGTTGCGTAGTGCGGGTCCAGTTCCTGCTCCCACTCCGCCAGTCCGGCCCACTGCGGATTTTGGAAGTACTCTTTTTTCGCCCGATACAAGGTGTTTGCATACACGATACTGCCGCCACCGACCCCGGCGCCGCTGGCAATGAAGACGTCCTTGAACGGTGTCAGGCGCAGGATTCCCCTCAGCCCGATAAACGGTGCCCAGAGGTAGCGATTCAATTGCCAGGTTGACTCGGCAAAATCTTCATCGTCGAAACGTCGGCCCGCCTCGATCACGCCGACCGAATAGCCTTTTTCAGCAAGCCGCAAAGCCGAGATGCTGCCACCGAAACCCGATCCAATAATCAACCAATCATAATCCACCGCGATCACTCCGTTCACTAATGAACCGCCCCTAATCAGGCAAAGAAGCGCCTGATCCAGACAGCCATTCGCTCGACGATCGGCGTATAGGGTGGAAACAGCAGGTCAACCAATCCTATGTGGTTGGTTACCAGCGAACGCTCATGTGAAAAGGCAAGAAATCCATGATGACCGTGCGACTTGCCGATACCGCTGTTGCCGATGCCACCAAACGGCAAGCGCTTGTGCAGGAAGTGAATCAGGTTATGGTTGACGACAGCATCACCCGATGGAATTTCCTGCAGCAATTGCCTGATGTTGTCACGATCCGTCGAATAGACGTAAAAAGCCAGCGGCTTGGGGCGACTGTTGATATCGCGTATGACGTCAGAGAGTTCCTGGAAACGTACAAGTGGCAACACAGGCCCGAAGATCTCCTCGCTCATCATGCGGCAACTCTCCGGGACGTTTTCAAACAGGGTTGGCGCAATAAAAAGCGAATCCTCGTCGCGCTTGTCTGGAGTCAGGCACCGCGCTCCGGCATCGATTGCTTCATCCATAAGCGATGTTATGCGACGGAAATGCTTCTTGTTGACGATCCTGCCGTAGTCCCTGGAAGAAGAACGTGCCTCGATCGATTGGCCGAAGAACGCATCGATATTCTTTCGCAGTTCGTCAACGAAGTCGCTGAATACCGAATCCTCAACGTAAACGTGATCCGGTGCTATGCAGGTTTGCCCGTTGTTGATGAACTTGCCCCAGGCGATTCTCTTGGCCGCCTTCGCGAGATTTGCGGTCTTATCGACAACAACCGGCGACTTGCCGCCAAGTTCCAGCGTAACCGATGTGAGATGCTTCGACGCAGCTTCCGCGACAATGCGCCCCACCTGTGGGCTTCCCGTGAAAAAGATGTGGTCGAAGGGCAGCTCCAGCAGCATCCGCGACTCTTCCAGACCGCCTTCGATGACCGCGACTTCGTTTGGCTCGAACACCTCCGCCAGCATTGTCGATAACAACGCAGAAACGTTGGGCGTCATTTCGGAAGGCTTGACCATGACGTTGTTGCCGGCAGCGATCGCCGAGATCAGCGGTCCAAGCGTCAGGTTGAATGCGTAGTTCCAGGGAGAAATGATCAAGGCCACGCCTTTTGGCTCGTAGCGGATTTCCGCACTGTTACCGAGCATTGTCAGCGTTGGTCGAATCCGGCGTGACTTCATCCACTTTCCGAGGTTCTTTCGCACATAGCGCAACTCGCCGAGCACGGGAGTAATTTCCGACAGCTCGATCTCGGTTAGTGGCTTCCTGAAGTCCGCGGCAGAGGCGCGTTGCAATGCCTCGATATTGGCATTAATCGCCTTTTCCAGCCGGTTCAGTTTATCCAGGCGCTGCCTGAGGCTGCTGCCTCGTTCAGCGCTAGCACGAGCGACCTGCGCATCGAAAACTGATCGGACGAATGCTTTGCGTTCATCAATAACCGCTTGGGTGTCGTGGGCCGCATTGGAACTCATATTTCACCTCGCCAAGGCAATTGACTTGTTCGCACCAGCGGCCGATCCAGGTAGCTGGCATCAATCTCCAGTGCGCATTATAAGCACAAGCACAGACGTCTGGCCCATGATGATAGCGCGCTCCAGGGCGAGGCACGGCCGTCATCGAATATAGGCATGCGCAAATTTGCCGACAATCCGGCGTTTGCCAAATCCTATCGCGTTCTGCAGTATTCCGACGTCGACCGGAAATCGTCGCCCAATGCGATTCCGTGCTTCGGGAATTTACGTGATACACGACATTGAGGAAGCGTCATGACCGGAAAGATTGCAAGCTCCGCGGTAGCTGCCCTGATCCTGGCTACTGCAACCTGCGCCGCTGAGACCGGTGCGGAGACCCGTGCTGAGGTCAACCCGCCGTCGAGCCACACGATCGCGCACCAGCAAGCGCTGCGCAGCAGTCTGCCTTTTGACGATCGACTCGACTTCGATGAGCACCAGCGGGGGTTCATCGCAGCGCCCTCCTACCGGCGAATTACGAGCGAGTCCGGCGCGACAGTCTGGGATATCGGTCAGTACGACTTTCTTCTGACGGGCGAGGACTTCGACAGCATGCACCCCTCGCTGCAGCGGCAGGCAACGCTGAACATGAACTACGGCCTGTACGAGGTGGTGCCCGGGAAAATCTACCAGGTTCGCGGCTACGACCTGTCCAACATGACTCTCATCAAAGGCGACACGGGCTGGATCATCTTCGATGTCCTGCTGGTGAAGGAGACGGCCGAAGCCGCACTTGCGTTCGCCAACAAAACGCTGGGCCAGCGTCCTGTCGTTGCCGTCATCTACTCACACTCGCATGCAGACCACTTCGGCGGCATTCGCGGTGTCGTAGATGAGGCGGACGTCGTTTCCGGAAAGGTCAGAATTGTCGCGCCACGCGACTTCATGGAGTATGCGATCGCCGAAAACGTGTATGCCGGTAATGCGATGACGCGCCGGGCTTCCTATCAATATGGTCGGGTACTGCCGGTCAGTCCGTTTGGCCAGATCGACTCTGCGATCGGTAAGGCAACGTCCAGCGGCACACTCGGCCTGATTGCGCCGACGCAGACCATTGAACTCGACTTTGAAGAACACACGATCGACGGCGTGCGCATGGTTTTCCAGAACACGCCGGGCACCGAAGCGCCCGCCGAGATGAACACCTGGTTCCCGGACCTCAAAGCATTCTGGGCCGCCGAGAATATTACGGCAACGATTCACAACATCTACACGCTGCGTGGCGCGCTGGTTCGCGACGCACTCGCCTGGTCCAAGGGAATCAATGATGCGTTGTATCGATTTGGCAACGATGCCGAGGTTATGCTCGCATCACACAGCTGGCCGCGCTGGGGCAATGATCGTATTCAGGAAATCATGCGTGCCCAACGCGACGCCTATGCGAACCTGAACAACCAGGTGCTGCACCTCGCCAACCAGGGCGTCACGATCAACGAGATTCACAACGAGTACGTTGTACCGAAGAGCCTCCAGCACCAGTGGGCGGCGCGCCAGTACCATGGCTCTGAGTTTCACAACTCCCGCGCCGTGCTGAACCGTTATCTCGGTTACTGGGATGGCAACCCGGCAACGCTGGCGCCATTGTCTCCCGCCGATTCCGCGCCTCTTTACGTCGAAATGATGGGCGGCGCACAGCGCATTCTCAAGAAAGGTCGCGAGCTGCATGCAGCAGGTCAGTATCGCCAGGCCATGGAAATCGTGAACAAGCTGGTCTATTCAGAACCGGACAATATGGATGCGAAAAAACTGCTGGCGGATATTTTCGAGCAGCTGGGTTATCAGTACGAGAGCACCAGCATGCGCAACTCCTTCCTGTCCGCCGCCAGGGAATTACGCTACGGCGTTCAGGAAGCGGTGGGGCTTGACAGCGCGGGCCCGGATGCCATTCGGGCGCTCACTACGTCACAGTGGTGGGACGCGCTCGCCATTCGCGTCGATTCGGGAAAGGCCGATGGCATAAACTTCAAGCTGAATTTCATAACCCCGGACACGGGCGAGACGCTGGTCGTCGAAATGAGCAACGGAACGCTGACCAATATCGTCGGCTACACGTCGCCAGACGCGGACGCTACGCTGACCATCAACCGTTCCGACCTGATTCCGGTGATGATGCAGCAGGCGTCATTCGGCACGCAGCTCCAGGCAGGCAAGGCGACACTGAGTGGCAATGCCGAAGTACTGGCACAGCTCGGTTCGACGCTGACCGCATTCGATCCGCTGTTTGAAATCATGCCTGGCACCAGGTAATACCGACATATGGCTGATGGAATTCGTCAATTACAACGCCTGCCGGAGAGGCCGCTGAGCAGATAGACGTCGGATTCGGTGACACAGTACACTCGGATGCGGTGCATGCCGAACAATCATGAAGATAGACAAGACAAAGCCTTCTCACTGGCTGCTGCTCGCGCTGCAGGGCCTTTATTGCGTAGTTGTCATTGTGCTGAGGCCGTTGACCAGAAAACCGGTCAAACCCATTGTGATCCTGTACGGCCATCAGCTGTCGGGAAACCTGGGAGCCTTGTATCAAGGTTGGCGCGATAATGGCGCGCAAGACTTTAATATCTATTACCTCAGCCTTGACCCCGAGCAAAGCAGAGAACTAAAAGCACAGGGCATTGAGGTTCTGCAATGCAACAAATTAGTGGATATGCTTGTCCTGTGCAGGGCAACCACCATTGTCTGTGATCACGGCTTACACCTGCTGGAACCCCTGGTCTACTTGAGTAACATCAAGTTCATTGATGTATGGCACGGCATTCCGTTTAAGGGGTTTGATAGCGCTGACTTTCGATTACAACATTACTTTGATGAAACCTGGGTCACATCCGCCCTGCTAAGAAAAACTTACATAGACAAATTTGGGTTCAACCCGGATAGAACCCTCATTCTTGGATATGCCAGAACCGACAAGCTGTTCAACAACAGTCTTCCGGGAAATGATTTCAGGAAACTCGTATCGATACCGCAAGAATGCAAGATCATTCTTTATGCACCTACGTGGAAGCAGGATGAAAAAGGGAGAAAGTTGTTTCCCTTTGGCGAATCAGAAAAGGCTTTCATATCAGCCTTGAATGACGTCTGCGAAAAAAACCAGGCCAAACTCATCATCCGCAGTCACCTGAATGCCAGCATCGATGAAGAGCACTTCCCAAACGTTATTTACTGCCCACAAAAAACCTTCAGCAACACAGAAGACCTGTTGTTGATTAGCAACATATTAATCTGCGATTGGTCCTCCATCGCTTTTGATTTTCTGGCAACGGGAAGGCCGACTATTTTCCTGGACGTGCCGCCACCCTTTAGCAAAGGTTTTTCCCTGGGCAAGGAATACCGGTTCGGTGAAGTGGTAAAAACCATTAATGACCTCACCCATAAACTGCACCAATACCTTTCATCTCCAGAACTCTACACAGAAGAGCATGGCGACATGTCCGAAAAGGTAAAAGGAGACGTTTATGGTGAAAACCAGGATGGCCGAGCAGTTGAAAGGCAGCTAACGCGGCTCAGGAAAATCGCTGGCCTCGAGAGCTAACGGCCATAAAGACCGCTTAAAACTCGACTTGTATTTTTTCAATCAATTCCGTAGTCGAAATCGCCGGGGTTCTTGGTAGATATTCTACTTTGCACAAGTCTGACAGCCAATCAAACTTTCCGGCCCAATCATCACCCATAACTAACACATCGGCATCATAGCGACGAATATACTCGGCTTTCTCCTCGAGAGATTCTTCCCAGAAAACCTCATCGACACATCGCAACGCCGCGACAATAGCCGACCTCTCCTCCTGCGAATAGACCGGGGGACGGCCTTTTTTTGATATCGATAGTGCGTCAGTGGATATGCCCACAACCAATCGATCGCCGAAAGAAAGAGCTCTT
Organism: Woeseiaceae bacterium; assembly: GCA_049666725.1. Taxonomy (GTDB): domain Bacteria; phylum Pseudomonadota; class Gammaproteobacteria; order Steroidobacterales; family Woeseiaceae; genus UBA1847. Next base: position 19,573 of record JBATHK010000104.1, on the reverse strand, counting down.
TCAAATATTCTCAGATGACCAACATGGAATACGTCAAAAGTGCCAAAGGTAATGACCGTAGTTTTGCCTTGTTTACGCCTCAAACTGCACCTGATTGTCGAATGCTTTGTATGAATAGACTTTGTTGCAACCTTTAACTATTCTTTCATGCTTCTGATTAGTCGTTAGTCTATTTCTTTATCCAGCCCGCTTTATACCTTATTGAGAAAATAACATGCCAAAGGATACAGATAGTGAGTGGGAAAAGTGGGGTAAGAAAGACCCCTATTTTGGCGTTATCACTTCTCCACAATACCGAAACTCCACCATTACCGACGCTGATAAAGCTGAATTCTTTTCATCGGGCGACACGCATGTCAAACAGGTGATGACCTACATCAGTCGTCATATTGAAAAAGACTTCAAGTGTGATCGGGTTCTTGATTTCGGTTGTGGTGTAGGTAGGCTAGTCGTTCCCTTTGCTAAAATCTCTGATCAAGTCGTTGGCGTTGATATTTCAGAGTCCATGTTAAAAGAGGCTGCAGCTAACTGCAAAAAGTATTCCTGTGACAACGTCACACTACTGCGATCAGATGATCAACTCAGTAACGTGGACGGCAAATTCGATTTGATCCACTCATTTATAGTACTGCAACACATCCCTGTCGAGCGAGGATACCAGCTTTTGGGTCACATGCTGGATATGCTGAATGAGGGCGGTATCTGTGCACTTCATTTCACATACGCCAAATCAACTGACGATGCCTATAAGAATGGAGGCGACCAAAAGGTAGGGCCGCCAGCCGCAAACACCAAACTTTCTCTTCCTGGAAGGGTGTTACGTCTGATTAGACGATTGCTGACAAATACCCGGGAGCCTGAAATGCAAATGAACTGCTATGACATGAATCACTTGCTTGCACAGATACAGAGCCGAGGGGTGACTGACGTTCACACGCAGTATACTAACCACCAAAACACCCTCGGAGTATTTCTTTTCTTTAAGAAGAACACTCGTTAGGGCCAAGCCCTAAGGAAGCTCCATGCTACCCATAATCGAAGCTCTCGCAATAAGCCGCATCAATCGCAAGCATTACAATCAGGATGTCGATCGGGGCTATGACCGAATGGCCAAAAGTCGCGTTGCCATCTGCACAACCGTAAGAGACTGCGCAACCCAGCTTGAGAGAAATATTCCAACGATAGAAAAACTGAGATCTCTCTTCAGAAAATCTTGTGTGATCGCTGTAGAGAACGACAGCATTGATGATACGAAACTTGTGCTATCTGACTGGGGAAAAAACTCAAATAACATCACTATTCTATCTAATAATTATGGCGTTGATACTATTATTGAAACTGAAGACGGTATCGACAAGAATTTCTCAAACCATCGAATCAGTCACATGTCAGCTTACAGAAATCAATATCTGGAAGTCCTCAAGGAGATACCCGACCTGGACTTCGTAATTGTCATCGACCTGGACGTGGAAAAAATACCAATCGATGGCATTGCAAATAGCTTTGGGCAAGAAACAGACTGGAACGCTATTGCTTCCAACGGTATAAAATCATCTGCCTTCAGTGAATTTTATAATGGCTACAAATATTTTGATACTTATGCATTTTGCGAAATTGGGGATAACCGTCCCAGAACGAAACCAATCATTTTCAAAAACCAGCTGCTCCTCAAGAACCTAAAGCGGGGAATGCCGCTATACCCTGTAACTTCAGCGTTTGGCGGTATGTCTATCTACGAATACGACGCCTTGATGAGCGCAAAATATCGAGCTTTACCAAACGACGACCCAGAGGTCGGCTACCTCTGCGAACACATTGCCCTGCACAAAGAGATGATCGCTAACGGGTATCATAAAATCTTTATTAATCCATCCCAATTTGTAATTTATGAAACATACTGCAGTCACCTTATTAAGGTAATTGGAAAGAATCTGGGATTAAAAAAGCGCAAGGACAGAAGTTAAGCCTCGTATGAACAAGAACACTTTTCCAGAAATAGGCCAGAATAACAGAAGCACATGCGAGTAATAATATTATCCCCATCTGCTATTGACCATGATAATTCACATGATGCCAATGCTTTGCTTAATCACACCTCGATATTTTTGGACAACGACATAAATGTTGTTTGGGGCGTTAACCGATCGAGCAATCTTGCAAAGCCTTCTGTCGCAGCCCACCGCATATTCGACTATTCGATATATGATGACTTCAAAAATAGCCGGACCAATCGGAAAAAGAGAATATGGTATTTTTTTTATTATCAGAAGTTGATCGGCAAGACTATTGATGCGCTATCTGATTTATTTTTAAAGGAATCCATTTGTTCTACTGACCACGTTTTCTTACCAACAGCTGACTGGTTGATGCTGCGCGCGCTCTATAAGCTACATAAACGCACTCCGTTAGAGTATTGGCCATCGATACATGTCGAGTTGATGTTTGATAAAGCAAATTGGATGACCGGGGGATATCCATACGATAAAATTATAAAAAAATTGATTCGGCTACGAAAAGAAACTACTAAAAGACTATTCGTCTATACAGAAGTGTCGGCTCACGCTCATTATGCGAGTAAACAATTAAATTTTGATGTTCCAGTGTATCCATACCCGACCTTCCCTATTCTGCGAGACAAAGAAACTCTCGCTGCTAACAGAAAGATTATCATTGGCGTACTAGGTGGTGGGCGACGAGACAAGGGCTTTCATTTATTGCCCGATATCGTTGACCAATTTAATATGGACTGCCATGACAACTTGGAGGTTACTTTTGTTATTCAAAAACCGAGGGCGCAAGAACATCTGGAGGTAGAGGTCAATAGACTTTCTCAGCACAAAAATATCAGGTTTATAAGCGAGAGCGTATCTTCTATTGAGTATGAAGATGTCATGGGGTCTTGTAGCATTCTTCTTCTTCCATATACCTCAACCTACAAGCTTCGAGGTTCAGGCGTCGCTGTAGAAGCGCTCGCTAATGGAGTGCCCGTTGTATGTACGGACAATACCGGGCTGGTCGATGTGATTAGTCATGAAAATGGTAAGACCGCTACAACAGTTAATGAGTTTTCCGAAGCACTGCTGTGTATTGCTTCGAATTTATCCGTTTACAAAAAGAACGCTTTAACTGCTGGCCATATCTATTCAAGCAGACTTCTAGATAATCCTGTCGTTAGCCGGATAAAACAGAATTCAAAGAGCTAAATTGTAAGACGAGCTATTTTTTTAATTTTGCTCTGTCAGTAATAACTCCATCCTACAACCAGGGCCACTTCCTTGAGGCGTGTATTCACTCGGCCCCGTCTTAATCCATTAAATATAATAAGTATTTTATGATCGATGGAGGCTCTACAGAAAAGTGCAATTTAATGCCATAAACAAGGGCTTTATGCTAGCTACTGGCGAACTGGTTTCCCGGTAACAATTGCAATGGGAAATGACTAATACAACTTTGTTGATGATAACAACATTGTTTTGAACCTGAATATTGCATTTGTCAGTTTCGCATCCCCTATAACTTTTGAAAGTAATACTTTTGCGCCTGCTGCAATGTAGGCTAAAAGTACCACGCCGTAGTTAGTGCGAATATTGTTATTTTTTCTGACTTTAGCCCTTTCTTTCAGACGGTCGAAATTTGTACTGATCATGGTAGAAATACCCCCGCTATGCATTTCTACCATAGGAGGCATTCTAAGACATACAATATTATCAGGATCGGACTTGGTCATTTTTAACAAGGTATTGAAGTCGCCACTAATCCGAAAACTTGTATCAAAGCCAATTTCTTTCAACATATCAGATTGATGAAAAATGCCTTGATGGTGAAATGGATTTTTGTATCTAATGTGTTTACGAAAGTTGATGATGTCAATAGTTGAAACCGAGCTATAAGTATTGAAAACGTATTTTACCGGAATCGAAATAACAGGTTTTTCTTGCTTTTTTAATTGCTCCATCAGTTCATTAAATGGGAATTTTTCGGAGAACAGATCGTCCGCGCCCATGAAATAAATCCACCTGCCCTCGCAGTGAGAAAGTGCTTGATTCCAGGCCTCGTAAATTCCGCAATCAGACTGATGTATATAGCGAATATTTAGTATCTTCGAGTATCGGTTTGCTGTATCCCTAACCTTGTCATCCAATGAGCAATCCTTTACTAGTATTTCGTAATCATTTGGATATTGACTAAGTACCGGAACGGCGCTTTCCAAGCTTGCCTCAAGCTTTTCGGAGCAATCCAGGGTAGCAATGACAATGGATAATTGTGTTTTCAGATGTCACCTTTCAATAATTTCGTCAAACCCAACAACGTTCCAGGAAAAAGACCATTCATTACCGGCTAGCTCCCACTGACGCCCCCCCCCACCCCAGGCATGATGATCATCTATGGACGGATGGCCTGAAAACACTATTTTTTGAATTCATCATTTAGCGTGCGTAATGCCGCCTTCACTTTTTCTCTTCCATCTGTATTCACTCGAAAAAGACCGCAAAAACCCTGAACCAGCCGGTAAAGGTTCCAATTCATAGACCGATAAAACACCGCTAAATCGCCCCTGACTGCCTGCAGTAGTTTTTTCAGGCGCGCCAACTCATCTTCCGCTTTCTTTAACTTCAGATTCAACTCAGCCACATCACCTTTCAAGCTTGAAATTATTTGTTTGTTCTGTTGGCTAGCTTCAATTGCCGGACTGGAAAAACTATAATTAAACCTGTCAATATCTCTACCAAACATCCTCTCGATTAAAAACCTTTGCTCATCAGTGTAATATTCAGAATAATGGGTCCGTTCTCCCTGGCCGATCTCAACATGAGGAAGCCTCGCCTCTACACCGATTTTCTTGCACAAGTAAGAAAAATCATCCTGCAAATGCTCAAACCGAAGTACCATATCCACTTCATTGCCAATAATATCGCTTTGAATAATGCTTTCTTGCTCGTGCCCTCTAAGGTTCGGCGATGCAATGAACTCTGACCAACTTTTATCACCACCTCTGCGATGAGAGTTATATAGTGATGCCAGCCAATCCCATGGATTCCTGGCTACACTGAACTTAAAGTAATGATCCCAGTACCTCGCATATACTTCTTTGGCTTTTACCCAATCAATGTGCTTTGTGTCTGGATCAACATCCCACCAATCCTTTCCTATTAAAGCCATCTCAATACTAGTTCCCCCAGTCCGGGGTACATGTATAAAAATTACTTTCAGCTTGTGTGAAATCAATGCATCATTCCTTGCCAACTGCCGCAGAACTCTTATACAAGACCATAGCCCAATGGCGCATCGGCTTTACCCCTTAAACCGAATTCCAGGTATGAGCCATCCAGACAAGACCGCGGCTTTCGTCAAGCTCAAACCCACTGCCATAAACATCAGCCCCGCCGATATCCAATCGAATCAACGCCTCCACAGTAAAATAGCGCTCGACATTTTGATGGGCATATCCCACATCAACATAGTAAGTGCCCTTTGTCAGCGGCAAACTGGGTATGGTCAATTCTATTGCGCCCCGAGCTTTCAACTCCAGAACCACTCCACTGGTGGGTAAATTACTAAGGCGGCAGACTTCGACTCCGTAGCTATTTTTTATCGAAAAAATCAGTGCCGGCGAAGGGTTGCTCCCGGTAAATTCATAGTTAACGCGAAACTGGATATCATCGCCCGAACACAGCTGTCGTTCAGGTCGCGATAAATTACAGACTCCAATACTGTCAATCCTAAAACCGGCAACATCACATTCTTTCAGGCGCTCCAGGTCAACCAGGCTTTCATACTTGCCATGATATGCATTGGATAAATAGCTATCGACAACATCCGTCACTTCGCCATCAGCCGCGATCAAGCCACCCTCGAGATAAATCCCCCGACTGCACAAACTTTTAATCGCTGAATTATTGTGGCTCACAAATAACAATGTACGCCCTGACTTTCCAACATCATCCATTTTTCCCAGGCATTTCTTTTGGAAAGCCAAATCACCGACAGCAAGTACTTCATCCACAATAAAAATATCCGGCTCTAAATGTGCCGCAACCGAAAAAGCGAGGCGAACGTACATACCGCTGGAATAACGCTTTACCGGGGTGTCCAAAAACTTTTCTATTTCAGAGAAAGCAACGATCTCATCGAATCGTGACTGAATATCACGTTTGGACATCCCCAAAATAGCGCCATTCAAGAAAATATTTTCACGCCCTGTAAGCTCCGGATGAAACCCTGTACCTACCTCCAGCAAACTGGCGATCCGCCCATTAACCCCTACTCTTCCGGTGGTAGGCGCAGTTATTCGACTCAATATTTTCAAGAGAGTGGATTTACCGGCGCCGTTGCTACCAATGATGCCAACCTTGTCTCCCTGCTTTATTTCAAAATCAATATCCTGCAGGGCCCAAAACTTTTCAGCAGCTGATGTTGAAGAGCTTGAAAAAGGGGATTTTATTCGATTAAAAACCCGGGCACTCAGAACAGCCAGGCTTTCGGCAAGGGTCTTGTAACTTGGGGTTTGCTGATGCTGAATAATGTACTGCTTGGATATCGAGTCAGCTTTAAGAACGATAGTCATCGATTAAAGGCGCCTATACCATCAAATAACATCAGCGAATTTTCTTTCTGTTTTCAAAAAAAACAGGCAACCCGTCACTAATAGCAACGCTGTTATCACTATTGAAAGCCACAACCCCGGCCAATAAAAACTGATATCGCCACCGATAACACACCACCTGAACCCATCGATCACACCAACCATCGGGTTCAGGGAGTACAGCGCCCTCCAATCATTAGCTACAACGCTGGAAGCAAAGCCAACGGGTGACACATACAAACCCAGCTGGACAATAAAGGGAACAACATACCTCACGTCGCGATACTGAACATTGAGTGCTGACATCCATAAGCTTAAGCCGACCGTGAACAAGGCCAACAAGATCACGAACAATGGCAGGAAAATAATATTCTCGCTGGGAGAGAACTGATAGAACATCATTATCAGGGCCAGAACCCCGCAAGAAATCAAAAAATCGATGAAATTAACAAACAGGCTGCTTACCGGAACGATAATTCTTGGAAAATAAATCTTTGAGATCATATTGGCATTCGCCACCAGTGCATTACTGCCCTCCTGGAAGCTACTCGAAAAAAAGTACCACGGTAACATCGCCGTAAAGACCATGATCGCATAAGGGGCATCACCCGGACTTGGAAGTCCGGCAATTTTCCCGAAGATGACAGTAAAAACCACCATAGTCAGCAGCGGCCTCAGTAGCGCCCACAAGGCACCAATAACCGTTTGCTTGTATCGCACCTTGAAATCACGCCAGGCGAGAATATAAAAAAGATCGCGGTACTCGAATAATTCCCTTGCGGCGTCACCAACGCTTTTGTCAGCACTAATAACAAGGTCAAACTCTTCCTGGCTGAGGTCTTCTTTCATGAGTTATGAGTATTCAGTCGCTTAATAGTTTATTTCTTGGCATACATCAGTGAGTAACTTTGTCCTGATAATGAATCCATCAATCCACTAGTGGATCTGGAAAAGCGGAGAGCTCTTAGTGATATAGCGTCCCGCGGTGGCATGAGTATAGGCGTAATAGAGGAAACCTGTAAGGGATAAGAATGTCCCCATTATCCAGACTCTATTTCAACTCACGCATCACATGGCCGAAAGGCAGCAACGCCATAGGCACAAGTTTCATGTGCTGTACCGCGATCGGAAAGCCAATGATCGTCAGTGCAAAAAACAATGCGAGTACCAGGTGCATGATGGCAAGTTCGAGCCCCGGGAGAATGATCCAGATGATGTTCATGATCAGCGTAAGCACACCACCCGGTGGTTCCGTTTCGCGCACCTCGCGTCCGAAAGGCGCAATAACGCTCCCGGCGAGCCTGAAACACATAAGGCCGAACGGAATGCCTATGATCGTAAGGCACAAAAGGATGCCACCGAAAACGTAACCGATGAAGATTACGAACCCACCGAAAACGAAAAATACGACGTTGCCGAGCAAAGACATGATGATTCCTCAATAACAGGGTGAGAGTACATTTCTCCATGCGATGGATCCAGCTGGCCATTCAAAATTTGTGTCGACAAGCTGAATCACTTTCCGTGATAATCCGGCACACCGCACCGAGAATCCCATGTTCCACGTAGTCGATACCAAGATCTTCGATCGTCCAATGCTGGACGAACTCTGCGAACTAACCACGCTCGTGCGTACCGTCGCGAAGTCACCGGAAGGGGCTCGCTGCCTGCAACAGCTGGCGCCGACGAAGCGCGCGATGCTGTATTTCACGCAGCCATCCACGCGCACTTTCCTGTCGATGAACAACGCCTGCCACGTCCTCGGGATCCGCACCAGCGAGATCCGCAACGCGGAGGTGTCGTCAGAGGTCAAGGGCGAGACCTTCGAGGACAGCATCCGCACGTTCAGCTCTTATGTCGATCTGATCATCATGCGCACGCCGGAATCAGGCTATGCCGCGCGCGCCGCAGCACTCATGGAGTCTATTCCGCGTCCGGTGCCTATAATCAACGCTGGCAGTGGCAAAGACCAACACCCGACCCAGGCCTTGCTCGATATCTATACGCTGGAGCGCAGCTTTGAGGACCTGGGAGGCATCGACGGCAAGACCATCGGCATGATGGGCGACCTGAAACGCGGGCGCACGGTGCGATCGCTCTCTCGCCTGATGCGCCATTACGAGGGAGTTAAGCTGATCTTGATTGCTCCCGACGCGTTCGAGATGGAGCCGGATATCAAGGCTTTCCTGGCCGAATACGGTATCCCGTTCGAGGAGACAGGGCGCCTGCACGAAGTCCTGCCGGAACTGGATGCCATCTACGTCACCCGCATTCAGTCCGAGCACGATGTCGACGGCGAGTCCTCGGCGGTAAACCTCGCTCCATTCACGATCGGTACGCACGAACTCGGCCTGCTTAAAGAGACGGCAGTGGTCATGCATCCGCTGCCGCGCGGGCCGGAACTCACGATCGATGTGGATCAGGATCCGCGTGCCATGTACTGGCGCCAGGAGCGAAACGGTATGTGGATGCGGGTGGCCCTGATCGCAAAAGTATTTGACCTTGACGGGGAAATTAGAGAGCTGGAGTCCCGCATCGGCTGACCAGTTGCCGAAAATCACCAACGGCGTGCCAGCGTTTCAGGCTTTCCCGTCGTATTACGTGCTGGACCGCGAACACCGCATTGTGCGCCGCGACATCGGCTACAGCACCCAGTTGGGGCTGTGGTGGCGCGCGTGGGTAATCAGCTGAGTCCTGCCTTGCAATCCGGGAACGGGGACAGATTCTATAGATTCAGCGGACACCAGAGAGCGGAGCGCAACCGCCAGTGCGAATCAAAAGCAGACTGCAACGCGCCTATGTGGCCTTGATGATGCAGATCGTCGGCCGCGGGCTGGCGATCGCGAGTCGTGTTGACAGCAATACCGCCTGCGAGCTACGACACCTGCCGGCGGAATTGACGATTGCCATGCGCGTCTATCCCAACGGCCCCTGCTGCCTGTTGCAACATACCGGATCCGATCTGAGCTACCTGGGCGTCCGTGACTCTTGCGCGGCAGATTTGCAAATCATATTCAAGCACCTGCAACACGCCTGGCTGCTGTATACGTTCCAGGAAGACACGCCGACGGCGTTCGCCCGAAACCGCATCGTGCTGGACGGCGAGGTCAGTCACGCAACGGTTTTCAATCGCTGCCTGTCACGACTCATGGCGCTGATACTGCCTCGCCCGCTCGCCGAGCGGGCTGTAAAGCGCTATCCCGTCATCGCTCTTCGGGATAAGGTGCGCCTGGCTGCTGCTATTTACCTGCGGCTACCGCTGGAAAGGAGACGACCCGCCTTATGACTTCGAGATATTACGAGTTCTATTGCCCGGTGAAGATCCTTGCAGGGCTCAAAGCGCTCGAGCACCTGCCCGCGGAGCTGGCCGAACGAGGCTGCGCGGCGCCGATGGTGCTGACCGACAAGGGCGTACGAGAGGCAGGCCTCATCAAACACGTCGAGATCGTTTTCGAGGAAGCTGGTCTTTCAGTCGGCCCGGTATTCGACGACATCCCGCCCGACAGTTCGACCGATGTGGTGGAGACAATCGCACGACAGTTCCGCGCACGGAACTGTGATTCGCTGATCGCCGTGGGTGGCGGCTCGGTCATGGACACGGCCAAAGCCGTCAATATTCTCGTGTCGGAGGGTGGTGAGTTTCTGCGTGCCTACGTGGGTGCGCATAAACTGACGCGACCGCTGAAACCGCTGATCGCCATTGCCACGACGGCGGGCACCGGGTCGGAAGTGACCACGGTTGCCGTCATCAAGGACACGCACAAGCAGAAGAAGGATGCCTTCCAGTCAACACACCTGATGCCGGCTGTGGCCGTCATCGACCCACGAATGACGCAGACCGTGCCGCCCGTCATCACTGCCGCAACGGCGATGGACGCCCTGACCCACGCGGTGGAAGCTTTTACATGCATTGCCAAGAACCCGCTGAGCGACGCCTACGCATCGGCGGCCATACGCAAGATCGTGACGGCGTTGCCACTGGTGCTCGCGAAACCCGGACACGCGGACGCGCGGCTCGAGCTGGCCGAGGCCGCAACGATGGCCGGCATCGCGTTCTCCAATTCGATGGTCGGACTGGTGCATGCGATCGGCCACTCTTTGGGTGCCGTATGTCACCTGCATCACGGCACCTGTATGAGCCTCTTGCTGCCCTATGTACTCGAGTACAACTTCGATGCCATACAGGACGACCTCGGTGCGCTATTGCCGTTCCTGGCAGGCGATGACATTGCCAGGGCGACGCCACAGGAGGAACGTGCGAAAGCCGCGATCGCAGCAATTCGCGACCTGCGCGACGACATATTCGATGCGACCCAGCTGCCACGCAGCCTCAGCGAGTCGGGCAAGGTAGAGAAGTCGCAGTTCGCGAAGATCGCCGACCTGAGCGTGGATGACGGCGCACTCATGTTCAACCCGGTCGAGGCCGACCGATCCGATGTCCTGAGCATTCTGGAGAGGGCGTGGAGCCTGCCAGATCGATGAGAATCAAAAGAGACCACAATCCCCCGGACACGAGAAAAGGGGTCCAGCTACATTGCATCCCCGGGAGTGATCGCGCCCGGATGCTGGACGACCACTGCAGCGAGCCGGCTTCTGGCTCTATATTTCAGTAAGTTACGGCGGCGCCCGTCGTCGAGCCGCTTCAAATCGTATGAACTCTCTTGCGACTTTCGCGGCGACGCTTGTGAGTGGGTCCGACCCGCCTCGTCCAACCGTGTTCGAAGTCATTGCAACGACGATGTCGTGATCGGGAACGATCATAAGAATGGCGGTCGATCCTGCGCGGGTACCGCCGTGGTGAATCAGCGTGATGATCTTGTCCTCCCCTGTCTGCTCGTCCGTAACCACAAGGCCGCCGATGCGCCACCCGAGACCGTAGTGCTGCGGGTTAACATCGCCGGACGAAAGTGCTCTTGCTGTGAATACGGTGGTGCGTGTCGACTCGTTCAGCAGCTGGTTACTGAGCATGGCATTGCCGAACCTGACGAGGTCGGTTGGCGTTGACACGAGGCCACCACCAGCCCATTTGTAGCTGCTGTTGGTCGCCGGCGCCTTGATAACCGCTTTCTTTGAGAAAGTGCCAACATAGTCCGTCGCCCGGGTTCCAGGAATTTGCCCAGCCAGGTCTATGGAGGTCCGTTCCATTTTTAGTGGCTCGAGAATATGCTCCTGCAATGCTCCGATGTACGGCCGACCGGTTGCCCGCTCAATAGCGGCAGCGATCAGCGTGTAACCGAATGTGCTGTAATTAAAGTCGGTGTCCGGCTCGAAAAGCAGCGCGTCATTCGCAAAAAGGGACAGGCTCTCATTGGTGTTCACGAACTGGCGATTCAGCGCTGATTCCGAAAATACCGGAGGTTTCCAACCGAACCTGTAATGCCTGATGCCCGCCTGGTGCGACAGTAACTGGCGCAGCGTGATCGAATGATCTTTCACAGGAAAGCTCGGAACGTAATCACGCACGTCGGCATCGATATCCAGCAGGCGATCTTGCCAAAGCAACGCGGTGAGGACTGCTGTGATCGGTTTTGACACGCTGCCAATTGCGTAAATGGTATCGGGGGTGGCAAGCGCTTGTGACTCGATATCAGCGTAGCCACGTGCATCTGCCCATACAAGATTGCCGCCGACGCCGACGGCAACAGAAATAGACGGCGAAACCAAAGATCTCCGGTACGCTTCCAGTTCGTCGCCTACCGAGGTGATTGCGCCGGAATACGAGTCGTCGTAAACTTTTTTGTTGTCGGCCTTTGCGGCGCCCGGCGCCGGTATCGTCTGTTGTAACGCGATCACGATGGCAGTGATCGTGACAACAAGTGACGCAATTACGACCAGCGACCACTTGATCCCCTTGACGATGCTCAACAGGCTGTCTCCCTCGGACCAATTTCTTCTTTGATGCCGCAGGGCGGGCAAAGGTTTACCGGAACACGCTGACGGGTTTGCCAGCGAAGAATTTCCGATGGCCAGGACCGAGATCTGTCAATGGACCGCTGGCTACGCCCGCTCGCACTCCGTGCGTCTGTCGGCGGTCGGTCACCTCGCAGCGTCGTATAGCGGAATGACTTTGGGTAGAAGTTTCTGAATCTGCTGCACGCGAGTTGCATCCGCGGGATGAGAACTGAGAAACTCCGGCGGCTTACCGCCTTGATTCGCACTCGTCATTTTCTGCCACAATGTGATGCCAGCGCGTGGATCGTATCCAGCACGAGCGGCCAGTTCCAGGCCGATCTGATCGGCCTCGCTTTCATCAGTGCGACTGAACCTGGTCGCTAACAACACCTGGTACCCCACGTTTGCGGCATCGGTAGAGGTTTTTCCAAGACCGAATATCGCGGCGCCTGCGCCGATTACGCCCTGGGCAACCAGCGCTTGCGACATCTGTTCACGCACGTGCTCGCGAAGAGCGTGCGCAATCTCGTGTCCCAGAACGTTCGCCAGCTCGGCGTCCGTAAGCTTGAGCTTTGTTATGAGGCCCGAGTACACCATGACCTTGCCGCCAGGCATGCAGAAAGCGTTGAGTTCATCGCTCGTCATGATGTTGACTTCCCATTGCCAGCCAGGCGCATCCTTGCGGAAGACGTTCGTCTGCGCCTGGAGTCGAGTGGTGATCGCCCGCACCCTCTTGAGCATCGCGGCATCCTGGTTCAGCACACCCTTGGCGGCGGCATCTGACCGCAGCTTGTCATAGCTTTGCGCCGCCAGTTGATTGAGCTCCTCGGACGAGATCAGCATCAACTGTGAGCGATTGGCACCGACTGCGCCGCCGGCGGTAGTTGTTACACAGCCACTCAGTACCGCGATAGACAGGCACACCAGCGCACCGGTAAGGATTGCGCGGAAAGAACTCGCCTGTACTTCCCTGGTCTGACCCTTTACCTGGAATTCATTCATGGTTATCTCCTGATTAGCGCATTTAGTTGCGGCTACGATGACCGAGTCGATACTAAGGCTACCCTGGTTTATTGTCACTGCGTGCCTCTTTCGGCGGTGGTTTCCTCGCTTCGCTCGTCACCGACATCCGGCCGACGCAATAGAATCTTCTATCCTTCGTTAGTTTCCGAACATCAGCCACAGCAGCAGGTGCCCCGGCAGTTGCAGCACCAGTGGCAAAGCGGTCATCAACACCAGCATGTGCTGTACCGGCGTGAGGTTTGCGCCAGCAGCTATCGGTAAACGGTATACATGATTGATGTTCGATTTCGGTTTTGTCAGCCCGCGCGTGAGCAGCAGCACGAGCCATGTCATCAGCACTGCCCATGCATATACGCCGGGGTCATAACCAAGCCGCCACGGGGCCCAGACGATCACTACCAACAAAGGCACGTGGAACAGCGACACCGCGCGAAGCCACAGCGGGCTCTGTTTGTCGAACATGTAGTCAGCAAGGCCGATCAGGCGCTGCAGGCGCAGCAGGCCGCCGAAGAAGCTCACGATCCATAACATCTCTGCAACAAGCACCATGCATGCCGTCAGGCTTACGATGAACGAACTTTCCAGCCACAGGCCCGCCACGAGCGCCAGGAGCGCGATATCGGAAAACCAGAGGAAATTGGCCGGGCCGCGATGCCGCCAGTAAATAAGGACGATGACGAGCACCATCGCCGTCCACGCAGCTTTGAGCCATAACGGCACGAGGGTGCTTGCCAGCAGTTCGTCGCCCATAGTTTCCCGCCCGTATCGCCGCGGCCGGTGATTGCCGGGCGCAGGTCTCATGCGCGCAAATTCGTAACTTGCGAGCCAGTAAATCACACCTCGTGGCGAGGTGGAATTCGGGTTACCCCTACTTTCATCTCGCTACCCCATTGTGTTTTTCTGGATGTCCCAGTTAGCGGTTGGGAGAACGGCTGTGGCAGGCACCTTGGAGCAAAACCATATTCGTCCTGTCCCTGTGAGCGACCTTCGCAGAGTCTGCCCGCCGCCAACGATTGAGCCGGAATCAGGTGAAAAAGCGCCGGCGATGTCGGCGTACCTCGGACAGGAACGCGCTATCAATGCCATCCGCTTCGGCATCCAGATGGAGCACGATGGTTATAACGTCTTCGTATTGGGGCCGCTCGGTAGTGCCCGACATGGCTTGGTCGAGGAATTGGCGAAAGAACCGGCCGGTGAAAAGGGGGCGCCGGATGACTGGTGCTACATCAACAACTTCTCAGATCCCGAAAGACCACGCGCATTACGATTGCCGGCAGGCGAAGGCTCCAGATTTCGCGACAACATGCGGGCACTAACCGAAGAGATCCGGCTCGCCATTCCTGCTGCCTTCGAAAGCGACGACTACAGCAATCAACTAAAAGCTGTGGAGGCCGAGACGCAGAAAAAGCTCGACGGTTTGTGGCGCAGCCTCCATGAGCAGGCGGCGAGCGAGGGAATTGCGTTGCTGCAGACACCCACCGGGTACGTACTGGCCCCAATGAGCGATGACAAAGTGATCGACGATAAGGAGTTTGACAAACTCCCGGAGGAAAGGCGTAAGGAGATCAAGAATTCCATTATGCGGCTCAGCGAGGAGCTAAAGGCCCGAATCGAAACCATTCCCAAGGTACGCAAGAACCATCATGAGCGCGTCCGGGCACTGGACCGCGAGGTTACGGCGCATGCAGTCAGCGTGCTGCTGGAAGACCTCAAGCAAAAGTACCAAGGGGTGCCGGCGGTGCTTGGCTACCTGGAGGAAGTACAGAACGACATAATCGAGAATGCGCAGGAGTTTCGCCGCACTGAAGAGCCGGCACTGCCATTTCTCTCGTACGATTCGACGGCCCTTTTCGCATCGTATGAAGTGAATTTAATCGTAAGCAACGAATCCGATGCGGCCGCGCCCATAATCTATGAGCCGAATCCCACTTACCCGAACCTGGTTGGCAAAGTTGAGCACCGGGCCGAGATGGGTGCGCTGTTAACGGACTTCCGCCTGGTGCGATCCGGGGCGTTGCTGCAAGCCAACGGCGGATACCTGGTATTGGACGTCCATCGTGTACTCGGCCGACCGTTCGTATGGGAGGCACTGAAGCAAGCACTTCTTACAAAGCAGGTACGCATCGAGTCGCCGGCGGAAACGCTGGGATTTGTCAGCACGACGACGTTGAAACCCGAACCCATTCCTCTTGATCTCAAGATATTGCTAATCGGGGAGCGCTGGCTCTACTACTTACTATGTGTGTATGACAAAGAGTTCAGCAGTCTCTTCAAGGTTGCGGCGGACTTCGACGATGATGTCGAGCGTTCGACTAACAACGTTGAGGCGTATGCCCGGCTCATCGCCGAGCGTGTACGGGAATGCGAACTACTGCCCCTTACTGCCGCGGCCATTGCGCGAGTCATTGAACAACGAGCCCGATATGCGGACGATAGCGAGCGTCTCTCAATGCATATGCGTTCGCTCGATGACCTGTTAGTGCAGGCTGACTACTGGGCCAGGAGGCGCGGTGCCGATCAGGTGGCAATTGAAGATGTTACCGAGGCTATTCGCCAGCGGGACAATCGACAAGACCGAATCCAGAAAAAGGTTGTCGACGCAATAAAGAGGGAAACGCTGCTTATTGATACAACAGGCGAATGCGTTGGACAAGTAAACGGACTATCCGTGACCGACCTGGGGGAATACCGGTTCGGGCACCCTGTCAGAATTACCGCTACCACCCGGGTTGGCAAAGGCGATGTCGTCGACATCGAACGCGAAGTAAACCTGGGTGGGGCGATCCATTCGAAAGGCGTGATGATTCTGTCGGCCGCGCTTGCTGCACGTTACGCCCCTGACGTGCCGTTGTCGCTGCACGGTAGCGTTGTATTCGAGCAATCATACAGCGGTGTCGAGGGGGATAGCGCGTCGGTTGGCGAGCTTTGCGCCCTGCTGTCTTCAATTTCAGGTGTGCCAATTCGACAAAATTTCGCAGTCACCGGTTCGATCAATCAGCTGGGTCGTGTGCAGGCAGTCGGCGGCGTTAATGAAAAAATCGAGGGGTTCTTCGCGGTCTGCAAAGAACGCGGACTTGACGGATCCCACGCGGTCATCATCCCGCGCGACAACATCAAACACCTGATGCTGACCGAGGCTGTTGTCGAAGCCGTGAATAACAATTTGTTCAATGTCTATGCCGTACAGACCATCGATGAAGCCGTTGCCGCACTAACGGGCATGACGGCTGGAGAGCGCGACAAAGATGGCCAATTTCCGGCTGATACGCTCAACCGATTGGTAGAAGACAAATTGATCCAGTTCGCAAGCAGACGGAAACGGTTTTCCGAAGGCGTCGCTGATGACAAAGGACACAAGTAGCACGCGCCGCGTCATGTTGGCGGTAACCGAGGCAAGTTCGCTGCAAGTTCTCTGGCGTTCGGCAATGGAACAAATGTCAGGCGAACGTGCTGAGCTGATCACTGTCTTTGTTCGTGATGACCGGTGGCACCGGGCGGCAAGCCTGCCGTTTACTCAGGAGGTCTCTCGCGCCAGTGGTGGCAGCATGAAATTCACCCCGGAGCGTGCCGAGGAGGTCGATAGAGATGTGGTTGTGCGCACGCAGGATCGGTTACAGCAGCTCGTCACGGATTCCCAAATACAGTCGGCATTTGAAATTCTTGCCGAACACGAAGCGACGAGGCTTCACGAGTTTGTCAGATCGGAGTCGGACCTCCTTATCGCGCCGTCTTATTTCAAACGGCGGCCATTCTACAGCGAGCTGGCTCGGTTGAAATGCCGAATCCTGCTCATCGATGCAAAAGACGTGATGACAGATCCGGAGGATTATTAGAGTAACGGTTACGGACTCGCAACATGAACAGCTCACGCTTTAATTTGGAAGCTGCCGGTATTTTCCGCAAATGCGCGGAGGTGCTGCGGCAACAGGCGGCAAATCCTTTTCGTGTCAACGCCTACATTCGGGCAGCTCAGACGCTCGAGTCTCTACAAGAGGATGCTCGCGACATTCTGCATGACGACGGCGTTGCGGGATTGATCGCACTTCCCGCGATTGGTCGGGGCCTGGCCGCATCCATCGATGAAATCGCCAGGACGGGGCGACTAGCGCAGCTTGACCGTCTTCGTGGTGAGACGCCGCCGGAGAACCTGTTCAGAACGGTACCGGGAATAGGACCGAAGCTCGCTCACGCCATTCATGATGCACTGCATGTTGATACGCTCGAAGCACTGGAAGTTGCTGCACACGACGGTCGGCTCACCGCAGTTTCTGGAGTTGGCGCCCGGCGCGCGGCTGCAATCCAGGCGGGCCTTGCAGCACTGCTCGGTCGTGGTCGCAGCCGGCAACAAGTGCCGCAAGTGTCGCCTCCGGTTGAAATTCTGCTTGATGTCGATCGGGAGTACCGGCGAAGCGCGGCCGCCGGAAAATTGCCGATGATCGCGCCGAAACGATTCAATCCTGAAGGACTTGCATGGTTACCCATCCTGCATACCGACCGCGGGAAATGGCACTTCACGGCATTATTCTCCAACACTGCCAGGGCGCACGAGCTCGGGCGAACAGATGATTGGGTTGTCGTGTATTTCTACAACGATGATCACCAGGAAGGTCAGAATACGATCGTCACTGAGACAAAGGGACCAATGACGGGAGAGCGCGTGATTCGCGGCCGTGAAGCGGAGTGTCGGTTAATCCACCGGGTTCGGGAGGAATCGCGATGAAAAAGAACGTGACTATGGGCTTGCTGGTAGCGATCTTTGTTTTGACAACTGGATTTATCCTCGATGGATGAAACTGACCGTATGCGGACCGCAATGGTGCTAATGACGCCCGAACCGGCGAGGTCACGACCTGGATCAATCACGTTTTATTTTTCGCGACGGCAGGTTCCGGTATGCATTGCCTGGACGGGATAGTCTTGTTGCGAGAGGATCATCGACCCAGGCGCTATAATCAAAAGGCGCGACAGACAGAACACAGGAGCCGTCGAAACATCATGCCTGCCCACCTCTTCAAGGTTATTGCCCGGTTCGAGAATGCCGAAGGCCGGCCGTTTACCGGATCTGCATACAAGGTAACGCTGCTCGATCGAGATCGCCTGCTCGATGACAAACTGGGCTCGACCACTCTCAGCAAGGACGGCACCGCTGAATTCCTTTTCTCGGCGGCGGATATTCTTTCCTTTGACTCCGTCGGCGAACGGAAGCCTGATCTGTATTTCGTCATCACCGAGAACGACAATGAAGTCTTCCGTTCCGCGATCTTTCCCGAGGTCGATTTCGACGCGCCCGATCCCGTCACGGGCCGACAGGATAAGGTAACCATGGAATTCGGCCCCTTCCCTGTAATCGGGAAGATAGACCCGTGGATTTAACATCGCTGACTACGCCAGCTTGAGAATCGGCTCAGCTGCGTTCCGCGATTCGCACCCCGGCACTCACGCGGTCGCCGGGATACAGCACAACACGTTCACCCGCCTCGAGTCCGCCCAGCACCTCGGCGTCAAGGCTGTTGCGGCGGCCGATTTCGACCAGGCGCCGTTCCGCACGTCCGTCGGCGTCCACGAAGACCGCCCAGTCCGGTCCGTGCCTGAAGAGCGCGAGTAGTGGCAGGACCAGGGTGTCATCGGACTCCCACAGCACGATACTCACGTCCACCTGGTAACCGTGCGCAAGTCGTTGCCACTCACTTTCGTCGCTTGCCAGATCGATCACGACATTAACCCGCTGCTCCTCGATCCCCAGCGCCGATATCTTTGTATAGCCGGAAGGCTCCACGAGGCGGACACGCCCTGCAAGCGGCGCGTCGCCGCCCCAGCGTTCGATGACGACGCGCTGTCCCGGCTCGACCTTGACGGCGTCGGGTGATAGCAGGTCGACCACGATCTCGAGATTCCGCGGATTCCCGATTTCGATCAGTGGCGACCCGGGCGCGACTACCCCCTCGCTCTGCTGCAGAATGCGCAATACCCGACCGTGCACCGGCGAGCGAATCTCGATGCAATCGCACTCCTCGCTACTCCCCGCTGTCTGTGCCGGCGAAACCAGCGCTGCCCGCGCACGTTCGAGTTCGTAGC
>JBATHK010000103.1:0-2388 GCA_049666725.1 Woeseiaceae bacterium | reverse complement strand
CATCGAGGAGCGCGCGCAATCGCGCGTTTTCCGCTTCGAGGGCCGTGAGCCGCTGCAGCCTGGCGTTGGTGAGCAGGCGCTCGGCATTGAGGCGGCCCAGTTCGAGCTGCAGGTCACTGCGCGAGGTTGTGGATTCTCCCAGCCAGGCCCACAAGCGCACGGGGGCATCGACAATCAGCTGAATCGGGTAGACGGCTACACCTATCGCTTTTCTTGCGGCGTCGAGGTGGTTTTCGCGATGATCGAGATACATCAGCACGATACTGATCAAGACCAGCACCAGCAGCCGGATGCCGAGCGCCGGGATGCGCGCTGGATTGCTGTTTTTTCCCCGGGAAGCGACCATCGCGTCAGTGGACCCCGTCGTCAGTCTGGCCGGCCGGGAATCACTCCAGGCCGAATACAGTCGGACCGTGTTCGTCGATGAGCTCGATAACACGTCCGCCGCCGCGGGCCACGCAGGTCAGTGGGTCGTCGGCGATGACAACGGGCAGTCCGGTTTCCTCCATCAGGAGCTTGTCAAGGTCGCGCAGCATGGCGCCGCCGCCGGTCAGCACGATGCCGCGTTCGGCGACATCCGCGCCCAGTTCGGGCGGCGTCTGCTCGAGCGCCTCCTTGACCGCGCCGACGATACCCTGCAGCGGTTCCTGCAGGGCTTCGAGGATTTCATTGCTGTTGAGCGTAAAGCTGCGCGGCACGCCTTCAGAGAGATTGCGGCCCTTGACCGAGATCTCGAGGACCTCCTGGCCCGGGAACGCAGAGCCAATCTCGTGCTTGATGCGCTCCGCCGTCGCTTCACCGATCAGGATGCCGTAATTGCGGCGCACATAGTTGGTGATGGCTTCGTCGAAACGATCACCGCCAATGCGGACCGATGCGGCATAAACGATGCCGTTCAGCGAGATGACGGCAACTTCCGAGGTACCGCCGCCGATATCGAGCACCATCGAGCCGCGCGCCTCATGGACGGGCATGCCCGCGCCGATGGCCGCGGCCATTGGCTCATCTATAAGGTGTACCTTGCGCGCGCCTGCGCCCTCGGCGGACTCCCGGATCGCGCGGCGTTCGACCTGGGTCGAGCCATAGGGCACGCAGATCAGGACCCTCGGGCTGGGGCGGAAATAGCGCGACTGGTGGGCTTTGCGGATGAAGTGCTGCAGCATCTTCTCGGTGACCGTGAAATCCGCGATAACGCCGTCTTTCAAGGGCCGGATGGCCGTGATGTTGCCCGGCGTGCGGCCCAGCATGTTCTTGGCTTCCATGCCCACGGCCTCAACAACGCGGCCGCCCCGTCCGGAATCCTCACGAATCGCCACCACGGACGGCTCGTCGAGCACGATGCCGTGTCCCCGCGAGTAAATCAGGGTGTTGGCGGTGCCAAGGTCGATGGACAGGTCATTGGAAAAATAACCCAGAATTCTCTTGAACATGTCGGGGTGGGGTCTCGAAGCAAGATTAACGGCGTAATCTAGCAATGCGCAGGACATTGCACAAGGCGGCGTGTATTATTGCGTCCCCGCTGAAAAGCGGCCCGTTTGACAACCCTTAGACGCAACCATCACCGCCGGAAATGTCCCGTGTCTCTTAGCAAAGATCAGGTCCAGCACATCGCGATGCTGGCGCGGCTGAAACTCACCGATGCCGAGTACGCCGAGAGCGTTGAAAAGCTCTCGAAAATCGTCGATTTTGTCGATCAGCTGTCCCAGGCGGACACGGCCGGCGTGATACCGATGGCGCACCCGCTCGATATGGCCCAGAGGCTGCGCCCCGATGTCGTCGTCGAGACGGACGAACGGGATCGGTTCCAGGAAAATGCGGCTGCCGTCTCGGGCGGGCTGTACCTCGTGCCCAAAGTCATCGAATGATGGATGCGCACGCGAAAACAATGACCGAGCTTGCCGCTGGTCTGGGCAGCGGTGACTTTACGTCCGTCGAACTTACGCAGTCACTGCTGGATCGCATTGCGACACTCGACAAAACGCTCAATGCATTCATCACGATCACTGCTGAGGAAGCGCTGGTCGCGGCGGCGCGTGCCGACGCAGCGCGAGCAGCCGGCAATGGCGGCGTCCTTAACGGGTTGCCGATCATTCACAAGGACATTTTTTGCACGCGCGGCGTGAAGACGACGTGTGGTTCGCGAATGCTCGACAATTTTATTTCGCCGTACGACGCGACTGTGGTCAGGAAGCTGGCCGATGCCGGTGCCGTCGTCCTCGGCAAATCCAACATGGATGAGTTTGCGATGGGCTCGTCGAACGAGACGAGCTACTTCGGTCCTGTCAAAAACCCCTGGGATCTCTCCCGTTCGCCCGGCGGCTCGTCGGGTGGTTCCGCCGCAGCGGTCGCGGCACGCCTGGCGCCGGCGGCTACGGGCACGGATACGGG
>JBATHK010000102.1:0-6273 GCA_049666725.1 Woeseiaceae bacterium | reverse complement strand
GCATAGACTCGCGCGCGCGTGGTCTCGTCAAAGCGTCCGGAGCCGGAAACATCTACATCAATCGCAACATGATCGGCGCCGTCGTTGGCGTGCAGCCGTTCGGTGGCAGAGGTTTGTCCGGTACCGGGCCAAAAGCCGGCGGCCCACACTACGTGCAGCGATTCGGCAGCGAGTACACGGTCAGCAACAACATCTCGGCCGTCGGCGGCAACGCAAGCTTGCTCAGGCTTGGCTCGGATTGATGGCCGCAATCAGCATATTCGATATATTCAAGATCGGTATTGGCCCGTCCAGTTCGCACACGGTCGGCCCGATGAAGGCTGCAAGCGCTTTCGTCAATGACCTGAAACCGTTCGCCGCTGACGTCGGCCGAATCGAAGTGACTTTGCACGGCTCGCTGGCGTGGACGGGCAAGGGTCATGGTACCGATTCTGCGGTGCTGCTCGGCCTGTCGGGGCTCCTGCCCGAGACAATCAATGCCGACGAGGTCGATGACATGCTGGCGGCAATTCGCGGCGACCGCCACATCGAAGCGCCAGGCATCGGTCGGCTGCCGTTCGATCCTGAAACGGACCTGAAATTTAATTTCGAGACGGAGTTACCAAGACATACCAATGGCATGCATTTCGTTGCGCATTCCGCGAACGGCCGGGTATTGCTCGATGAAAATTACTATTCCCTTGGCGGTGGATTCATTGCACGTAACGACGACCCGGAACCGCTGACGCAGGAGGGCGAGCCACCGCTGCCATTCGTGACGAGCGAGTCCTTGCTCGCGATGGCCGCAAAACACGAGCTGAGTATCGCCGAGCTCGTGCTTCGAAATGAAACACATTGGCGCAGCCGAGCAGAAGTTGACCGTCGCATCGGAGACATCTGGCAGGCCATGCGGGATTGCATCGAGCGAGGTTTGCGCACCGATGGCGTCCTGCCCGGCAAGATGTCGGTTCTTCGCCGGGCGCCAAAGTTATATCGCAGCCTCTCAAAGCGCGGTGAGCCGACTGCATTCGATGCAATGGAATGGGTAAACGCTTTCGCCATTGCCGTTAATGAGGAAAATGCATCAGGCGGGCGCGTCGTAACTTCACCAACCAACGGCGCTGCCGGAATAATTCCGGCTGTGTTGATGTTTTACGACCGCTTTGTTCCCGGGGCGAGCGAAGAGGGCATTCGCACGATCATCCTGACCGCCGGTGCGATCGGCATCCTTTACAAGATCAATGCTTCGATTTCCGGCGCCGAAATGGGTTGCCAGGGCGAAGTCGGTGTGGCGTGCTCAATGGCGGCAGGTGGGCTTGCTGCGGCGCTGGGCGGGAGCAATGATCATATTGAAGAAGCGGCCGAGATCGGCATGGAGCACAACCTGGGGCTGACATGCGATCCGATTGGCGGTCTCGTGCAAATACCGTGCATCGAGCGCAATGCCATGGGCGCTGTCAAAGCGATCAACGCGGCCAAGCTTGCGATGCACGGGGATGGCACGCACAAAGTTACATTGGACCAGGTTATCCGCACGATGCGCCAGACGGGCCTCGACATGTCATCGCATTACAAAGAGACGTCCAAAGGCGGCCTCGCGGTCAACGTCCCCGAATGTTGAAGCGGCAGGCTCAGAGTCCTTTCTTCGGGTAATCGTAAACGAGCAGCTCGGTCTTTGGTTGTTCGTAGAGATTCCAGTCATCCTGATCGATTTGTACGGAGACAACACCGGCCGTTGGCAGATTGTTCGTCAGCCCCGGTGACAGGAAATTTGCGAAGTCGGTCATGCCAGGGTTGTGGCCAACAATCATCAAATGGTTGAACCTGTTGTCCTGCGCAACGATTACGCCGAGAATTTCATCAAGTGATGCGAGATACAGGCTGTCATCACGTTGCAGGAATTCGGTCGGGTAGGATATTTCGGCGGCAATCAGCTTCGTTGTGGACCAGGCCCGCTTGGCCGGACTTGAGATGATCTGTGACGGGCGCATGCCGTGCTCGGCCATGCGCTTGCCCATCGCCGGCGCGTCACGTTTGCCACGTTTGTTGAGGGGGCGCTTGCGGTCGCTGAGATGTGTGTCGCTCCAGCTCGATTTGGCATGGCGAACCAGCGTTAGTGTCTTCATCGCGGCTCTGTCTCTATTCACATGAGCCCGGTTTGCAGGCGTGCTTCGTCGCTCATCATGCCAACATTCCAGGGTGGATCAAATACCAACTGTACGTCAACTTCCGACACTGTCGGAATAATGGAGATTTTTTCGCGAGCATCCTGCACGAGAACATCGCCCATGCCGCAGCCCGGCGCGGTCAATGTCATGTCCACGCTGACCGACCTCTGGCCATTACCGAGTGCCCTGATATCGCATCGATAGACAAGGCCGAGATTGACGATATCGACCGGAATTTCCGGGTCATAACAGGTTTTCAATTGTTCCCAGATTACGGCTTCGATATCGGCGTCAGTTGCATTGTCCGGGACCTTTGGCGGCGGCACCGGCTCCTTGCCCAACGCATCGGCATCACCGCCCGAAATGCGGAACAGGTTGCCTTCGACGTAAACCGTAAAACTGCCGCCAAGTGCCTGCGTGATGAAACCGTCGGTTCCTGTCCGCAGTGTCACTTGCTCACCGGCCGGAATAATAATTGCGGCCACGTCGCGTGTCAGCGTGAACGGCTCGTTGCTATGACCAAACATCGTACTACTTACTCCG
The DNA here is from genome assembly GCA_049666725.1 of Woeseiaceae bacterium. Lineage (GTDB taxonomy): Bacteria > Pseudomonadota > Gammaproteobacteria > Steroidobacterales > Woeseiaceae > UBA1847. The sequence goes on along the minus strand of JBATHK010000102.1, from coordinate 3,583 downwards.
TGGTAGCCGGCATGGCATCCTGCTGCAGAGCAGAATGCATTGCATGCCAGGCGAGCGTTGCACATTTGACGCGCGACGGAAATTCACGGACACCGTCGAGTGCCTTGATCTTATCCAGCGGTTTCTCGAGATCGACATCCAGCTCGCCGGGCTCGTCGGCGTTGCCGCGAGTCAGTCTCCCCGTTACGGCGCTGAATATGGTTTCTGCCTGGGCCACGGACAATCCGACAACCGTATCGGTCAGCATTGAGGCCGAAGCCACCGAGATGGCGCAGCCGGAACCCTCGAAACTCATGGCCGCAATGCGCCCGTCGCCGTCGACACACAGATAAAGATGCAGTTTGTCGCCGCAGAGTCGGTTGATGCCCTGAGCCGCGTGCGTGGCATTGTCCAGGCGGCCAAAATGCCTTGGACTGCGCGCGTGATCGAGTATCAGCTCACGATACAGGTCAAGAATTTCGTCCGTTACGGCAGCGTGGTTGCTCATTGGAATACCTGTCTCGCTTTCTTGAGCGCAGCAACCAGGCGGTCGACATCGTCGGCATTATTGTAGAAAGCCAGCGATGCCCGCGCGGTCCCGGAGATGCCGAAGCGCGTCATTACCGGCATGGCGCAGTGGTGTCCCGTGCGAATAGCGACTCCCTGATGATCGAGAATGGTGCCGAGGTCATGTGAGTGAATGTCGCCGAGAAGAAAGGACTGGACGCTGGTCTTGTTCTTGGCGGTGCCAATCAGGCGAATGTCGTCTACCCGGCCAAGCTCGGAGACCATGTAGTCGTGCAAATCAGATTCAAAATCGGCGATGCGCTGCATGCCGGCAGACTGCAGATAATCGATAGCGGCGCCGAGGCCGATGACACCCGAGATGTTGGGGGTTCCGGCTTCGAACTTGTAGGGCAGTTCATTGTAAACAGTGGACTCGAAGCTGACCTCGAGGATCATGTCGCCACCACCTTGATAGGGCGGCATCTCATCCAGCAAGGCCTCACGGCCATAGAGAACGCCGGTACCCGTCGGGCCGCACATCTTGTGGCCTGAGAACGCGTAGAAATCGCAGTCGAGGTCTTGTACATCGATTTGCATGTGCGGCACGCCCTGCGCCCCGTCAACCAGGACCGGTATGCCGCACTTCCTGGCGTGCGCAATAATCTCTTTGACCGGGTTTATCGTGCCGAGCGCATTGGAGACGTGGCCGATGGCGAGCAGGAACACGTCGTTCGTCATCATTGAGCGCAACGCCTCGAGTTCGATTTGTCCGCGGTCGTCGATCGGGGCCACGATCAGTTCGGCGCCGGTTTGCTCGCAGACCAGCTGCCACGGCACGATATTGGCGTGATGCTCAAGATGGGTAATCAGAATCTTCTTGCCGGATCCAATCCGGGGGCGGCAGAAACTCTGAGCGACGAGGTTAATCGACTCAGTCGTGCCGCTGGTCAGAACGATTTCCGATCGATTCGCTGCATTAATAAATTCGCGAACCTTGTCCCGGGCGCCCTCGTAGGCATCCGTCGCCCGGTGGCTCAGCGTGTGTACGCCGCGATGGACGTTGGCGTGGTCTGCACGTTGGTACCGAGCGACGGCGTCTATGACCGATGCTGGCTGCTGTGCGGATGCGGCGCTGTCCAGGTAGACCAGCGGCTGGCCGTTGACCGACTGGTCCAGGATCGGAAAGTCCTTGCGCCAGTTGGCGGCGGCCACGGAGGTGTGTCGCTGTGCCTGACTCATGACAGCAGATCCGCTGCGGCATCTGCCTCGATGAGTTCTGCGAGGCGAGCTTCCACGATGGCTGTAATCGCATCTTTGACGCCTGCGACGGGCGCGCGCTGCACGATATCGGCTGCAAAGGCGTGCGTCAGAACCTGGGTCGCGTAACGTTTATCGAGGCCACGCGTGCGCAGGTAGAAGAGGGCGGTTTCATCGAGTTGCCCCACCGTGGTGCCGTGGCTGCATTTGACTTCGTCCGCGTAAATCTCGAGCTCCGGCTTTGTGTCGATTTCGGCCTTATCGGAAAGCAACAGGTTGTGATTGGCCTGGCTGGCATCGGTCCCGTCGGCGCCTTTGTGCACAATCGCTTTGCCATTCCAGACACAGCGGCAGTTGCCATTGAGTATGCCCCGGTATTCCTGGGACGAGGTCGCCGGGCCCACGTGGTGATCGACACGCGTGTGATTGTCGATGTGCTGGCCGTCACCAGCGAGGTAAAGGCCGTCAAAGGCGACGTCCGCGCCTGGTTCACTAAGGTCGATGTCTATGTCGTTACGAATCAGGCTGCCGCCCAGGTCGTAGCTGGCCATGCGAAGCCGTGCGTCCCGTCCGAGCGCAACCGAAGTGCGGCCGGTCTGCACATGTCGAATCGATCGGTTTTGAATACGCACATGTTTGACATCGGCACCGTCGCCCACGGCGATTGATAACACCGTGTTGGCATAATGATCTGCGTTGCCTTCCGAAGCGTGGTACTCGATGAACTCGGCGGACACGCCGGATGCGACTTCAATTTCGACGCAGGACTGCGCCACGGCAGCGCTGTCGCCGGCGCGATCAACGATGAGGATCCCGACGGGTTTTTCGATCGACCCGGTAAGCCGGATGCGCAGGCCGTCTTGCAGCAATGCGGCATTCAGATCGGCCAGTGGTTGTGATTTCACAAACGGCGACGGGGCCTCGCTGAACCGGGAAATTTCAATACCGTCCTGCCTGACGGCAGCAACAGAACTTTCGTCGATCGTGCCGTTGGATATGACAAGCCACTTCGCATCGATCGAGGAAGTTATCGTCGCGATCGTATCGCCTGGCAGCGCCGGGGGCCGCTGCTGTCCGCCCGCGCTCAGCCAGCGATTACTGATATCAATAAGCGGCGACAGGTCGGTGTATTTCCAGTCCTCGTCGCGCAACGTAGGCAAGCCATTCTCGTCGAGATGCGCAAGGGCAGCCTCCCGCGATGGCGCCAGGCCGTTGTTGGGCAATTGCCGGACAAGCTCTCTTAGACCGTCAATGGAAAGCGACGCTTGTTTCATGCGTTTGCGGCCTCGCGAACCCACTCGTAGCCTTTCTCTTCGAGTTCGAGTGCCAGCGACTTGTCTCCGGAACGGACGATCCGCCCTTGCGACAGCACGTGCACGAAATCCGGTTCGACGTAGTCGAGCAGGCGCTGGTAGTGAGTCACGAGGATGATGGCGCGTTCCGGGCTACGCAGTGCGTTCACGCCGGCGGCGACCGCCTTGAGGGCATCAATGTCCAGTCCAGAGTCGGTTTCATCCAGAATGGCCAGGCTCGGCTCAAGCATCGCCATTTGCAGGATCTCGTTGCGTTTCTTCTCACCGCCCGAGAATCCCTCGTTCACGCCGCGGTTAAGAAATTTGGGGTCCATGCCAAGCGTCGCCATTTTTTCGCGAGCGAGCTTCAGGAATTCGAAAGCGTCCACTTCGCCCAGGCCCTGGTGTTTGCGCTTGGCATTAACGGCTGCTTTCAGCAGGTAGGCATTGTTGACACCCGGGATCTCGACGGGGTATTGGAAGCCGAGGAATATTCCTTCGCGGGCCCTTTCTTCGGGCGCGAGATCGAGCAGGTCGTGGCCGTTGTA
>JBATHK010000101.1:0-47515 GCA_049666725.1 Woeseiaceae bacterium | reverse complement strand
CGTTTCGGCCGCGATGCCGGCCTCGCCCAGTCGCTGGCGATAGGCCGCGGCCTCGGTTCTCGATGAATTTACCCGCAGCCACATCGGCGCCCGTTCGTTGTTTGCAGCAAGAATGGCTTCCCAGTCGCCCGGCCAGTCGCGCTTCAGGGCATCGATCAGCCACTGCGGATGATTCCAGCGGGCCTCCTCATCCTTAGGCGGGCGAAGCGCGATATCTTCGCGTTGAAAACGGCGCAGGCAGGCATTAATCAGGCCGGCGAGCTTCGGGCGTCGCAGCAGCCTCGCGGCTTCAACGGTTTCTGACACTGCCGCGTGATCTGGAATTCGCGTGTCGGTGAGCTGATACAGGCCGACGGCAAGCAGCGCGTTGACTACGCTGTCTTTTCGTTTTAGCGGTCGGTCCAGCAGCTCTGCGATCCATGACTGCAGCTCCCAATGATGCCGCAGCGTTCCAAAGCAAAGCATGCGTAACAAACCACGATCATTGGAGCTCACGTGCTTTTCATGCGTCGCAATCGCCACATCGAGCGACTGGCCTTTTGACAGCACGGCGTCGACGATCTCTGCAGCAACTGCCCGGACTTTCGCTGCCGCGAGGGCCACCTTCAATGACCCCCTAGCTCAGCTCTCGACCCGCAAGGTCGAGCTGATTTACAAACTCGCGCGCCTCAACCCGACGTTTGCCGGGCAGCTGCAGTTCGAGCAGGCGAAGTCCTCCTGAACCACAGGCAACATCGATGCCCTCCGGCCCGCTCGCAACCACCGTACCGGGTACGGCGTCGATAGCCGTGATGCCAGCGGCACGCCAGCACTTCACCCTCAAAGATCCGTCAACAAAAAAGAACGCTCCCGGAACCGGGTTGTAGGCGCGAACGCGGCGCGCCAGATCGACGGCGCTTTGTGACCAGTCAAGACGCGCATCCCGCGTGTGAATCTTGCCAGCATAGGTGGCTGCCGATTCATCCTGCGGAAGCGGCGTGATTTTCTTTTCCAGGATGTCTCCCAGTTCCGCTACCAGCAATTCGCCACCCAGTTTTGCAAGTCGATCATGCAACTCGCCGGCCGTTTCATCAGCTCCGATCGCGAGCGATGCCGATGCGAACACCGGACCACAGTCAAGGCCGGCCGTCATGGCCATGAGACAAACGCCGGATGTTTCATCGCCGGCCAGAATTGCTGCTTGTATCGGCGCCGCGCCGCGCCAGCGTGGCAACAGGGACGCGTGCACATTGACACAGCCGCGCGCCGGGATATCGAGTACGTTCTGCGGAAGTATGAGTCCGTAGGCGGCAACGACCATGACGTCGGCTTCGAGTGCCTGGAGTTTGCTGACAATTCCTGCGTCGCGCAGAGTGGTCGGCTGCATGATGGGTATGCCCTGTTCCGTAGCGAAGCGTTTTACCGGGCTTGCGGTCAAGCGTTTGCCGCGCCCCGCGGGTCGGTCTGGCTGAGTCAGTACCGCAACGGGCGCGATACCCGCTTCGACAAGCGCCGACAACGAGGCAAGCGCGAAATCCGGCGTGCCGGCGAATATCATCCTGGGATTTTTCATGACGGCGGCGTTGGTTGCGACTCTCCGGTCGATCGCTTACATGACAACCGCGGCGGACTGCTGGCGGCGTTCTTTTTGCAGCTTTTTGCGAATTCGTTGCCGCTTTGCTTCGGACAGGTAGTCGACGAACAGCTTGCCATCGAGGTGATCTATTTCATGCTGGATGCAGACCGCAAGTAATCCTTCGGCCTCCATTTCCTGTTCGGTGCCTTCGCGGTCCAGGAACCGAACCCGTATTTGCTCGGCACGCTCGACCTCTTCGTAGTAACCGGGAACAGACAGGCAGCCCTCGTCGCTCAAAATGACACCGTCTTTTTCCAGGATTTCGGGATTTATCAACGCAAGGGGCTCGGACTTGTTGGCCGTTACGTCCACAACCAGCAGACGTTTGTGCACGTTCACCTGCGTCGCCGCCAAACCAATACCGGGCGCGTCGTACATCGTCTCGAACATATCGCGAATCAACGCGCGCAGGGCACCGTCAACCGCCGCTACGGGGGTCGCCTTGGTCCTGAGCCGCGGGTCAGGAAATTCCAGAATCGTCAGTTTTGCCATAATTTCTTGAAAGTTATTCTTGCGTCCGATTGTGCAAAATCAAGCTGTTCAAACATAATGAATCCAGCCATATTTCGCGTGAAGTCCTACCAAAACGAGCTAAATGTTTGACTTTATTGAATAAGATGTCGGACAATGCCGCCTGAAAAACACCCTTCCGGGCAGCAACCGGGGCCGGAAATGTGACGTAATTAGCAGCCTGAGCTTGATCGGACCGACATAGTATACCAATGCCCGGAAAGCACGGGCCTAAACCAATTTGTACGGAGCACCCGCGAATTATGTCTCTCAGCAAGATTTGCCTGAATAATTGTTACCGGCTGACCCTGGTCACGCTGGCCGTAACCCTCGCCGGATGCTCTCTGAATCCGTTTTCAAAGGATGATTCTTCGCGCGCAAATGCGCCCGTTGCCTCATCTTCGCAGTCGTCTGGCAATGCTTCGTCGTCGCTTGAGCCTGCGCAGGGCACCGCGACCTCGCAGTCGACGAAATACGAGCCCGTTCTGCAACGCATCAACGAGCCCGTACCGCTGGCCGATGGCCATCCCAATGAGTATGTCGTGCAGGTGGGCGATACGCTTTGGGATATCGCGGCGACGTTCCTCAAGGATCCCTGGTTCTGGCCCGAGATCTGGTACGTCAACCCCGACATTGCAAACCCGCACCTCATTTATCCGGGTGACGTGCTTGGCCTCGTCTATATCGATGGCCAGCAGCGAATCACCAACGTGCGGGGATCGGCCTATCGCCTGTCACCGCAGGCGCGCGTGACGCCATTGACCGAGGCCGTGAACAGCATTTCATTCGAGTCTGTTGCGGCTTTCCTGAGCTCAGGCGTCATTCTCGAGAAGGGCCAGGCTGATTCACTTCCTTACCTGCTCGAAACACGCGGCGATCACCTCATCGCGGCCGCAGGCAATGAGATCTATGTGCGCGGTCTTACGACAGACATACCTGGCAGCCGCTTCAACGTTGTGCATATTGGCGAGCCGCTGTACGACCCGGATGACAACCGCCTGATCGGGTACCAGGGAATCGTAGTTGGCGACGGCGTGCTCCGGCGCAGTGGCGACCCGGCTACCGTCGCGCTGACCGACACGGAGCGCGAAGCCTTAAAGGGCGATCGCCTTTTGCCTGAATCGGTCGATGTCCCACTGAATTTCTTCCCGCGCTCACCGGATACGTTCATTGACGGCCGCATCATTTCGGTCGCCGGTGGCGTCACTCAGATCGGCCAGTACCAGGTCGTTGTCGTCAATCGCGGCACAAATGACGGGCTCTCGGTTGGCGACGTTCTCTCGGTCTTTCAGGCGGGCGAGGTCGTTAAAGATCGCGTCAAGGGCGGTAGCGTGAAACTTCCGGATGAGGACGCAGGCACCGTCATGATATTCAAGGCCTATGACCGAATCAGCTATGGGCTCGTGATGGAAGCTACACAAGCAATCCATGTACTTGACGCCGTACGCAATCCAATTGGCTAGAAGCGAAGCTGCTTTAGAATAACGGCGCCTTAATGGCGCCGTTTTTTTATCTGCCAATTGCGGTTATTGCAGCCAGTTTTGGCAGGCGGTCGCCAGTCATTTGACGGTATCATTGTCGCAATGCCTGGCCCCGGATTCGGTAATGGATCGATTAACCCGCGCATGGCTGATCCTGGCGCATGCGAATGTGAGTGTCGCAGAACTCCAGGCGCTGCTGTCCGGATTTGGCGATGTTGAAAGCATCGTCGCGCAGAAACAAAGCGGCCTGAAAGCCGCCGGCCTGTCCGAAGAGAAGGCTACGGCCATTGTGTCACCGGATGAGGAGTATCTCTGCCGTGCCCTCGAGTGGCTGGAGCACCAAAAACATCACCTGGTCACGTACGGACACGACAGCTATCCGGAACTCTTGACGCAAATTCCGGGTCCCCCACTCCTTTTATATGTAAACGGCGACATCGCTGCTTTGCACCTGCCGTCACTCGCCATCATCGGTAGCCGAAACCCGACACGTGGCGGGCTTCGCAATGCCGTCGACTTTGCCCGGTACCTGGCGCAGCAGGGATTCCTGATTGTCAGCGGCCTGGCCGAGGGTATCGACACGGCAGCACACAGGGGAGCGCTCGACGCCGGTGGCGAAACGGTTGCCTTCCTGGGGCACGGCATCGACCGCGTATACCCGGCAGCCAACCGCAGCCTTGCGCATGCCATCTCAAATTGCGGCGCACTGGTCACCGAATATCCACTCGGCGCACGCCCTTTGCGCTGGCATTTTCCCGAACGCAACCGGCTGATCAGTGGTTTGTGTCTCGGCACCCTCGTTGTTGAAGCCGCGAGACGCAGTGGCTCGCTTATTACGGCGCGACTGGCGGCGGAACAGGGTCGCGAGGTTTTCGCATTGCCCGGCTCTATTCATAATCCGCTGGCGCGAGGCTGCCATGAACTCATCCGGCAGGGCGCAAAACTCGTCGAAACGGCCAGCGACATCATGAACGAGCTCGCGCCATTGACCGGGCACATGCTGCAAAACACAATGGAATCAACACGCTCGCAACTACCAGCTCTGAATTCCGACAGCGACTACGACGAGCTGCGCACAGTTCTTAGCCATGACCCTATAACAATCGATGAGCTGGAGGCACAATCCGGTTTGACGATCGACCAGCTTTCCTCCATGCTTCTGATCCTGGAGCTCCATGGAGAAGTGGAGTCATTGTCCGGTGGACGATACGCCTTATCAGGCTGAGCATTTAGTCAAAAGACAACGCAAGGAGCCGCTCCAGGCATGAAAGAAAACGTACTTGATGTGCTCATGTACCTGTTCGAAACGTACGTCGACACCGAAGAAGAGCCCGAACCCGATCAGAACGAACTACGCGCCGAGCTGTCTCGCGCCGGATTCGGCGACAGTGAAATCGAGCGCGCATTGCATTGGCTGGACGGCCTGACCGACCAGCAGCAAAACCTGGACTACGGCGGCCAGACCGGATCCGGCATTCGCATCTACAACGACTTCGAGCACGAAAGACTGGATGCGTCATGTCGCGGCTATATGACCTATCTTGAACAGATCGGCATTCTTTCGCCGCCGCAGCGGGAGATACTGGTAGACCGACTTCTGGCGCTGGAAACTGCGGATATCGACGTCGAACAGATCAAGTGGGTTGTTCTCATGGTGCTGTTCAGCCAGCCCGGTCAGGAACTAGCCTACGCGCGCATGGAAGACCTTGTGTTTGACGAAAGTTCGGGCTTGATCCACTAGTCCAGAAAGGCGACAACTTGACACGTGGCGAACAAGCCTGTAATTCAACCGCGGCACCGTCCGCGGTTTTTTCTTTTGGGACCCCAAAAATACGATGTCAAAGAATCTCGTTATTGTTGAGTCGCCTGCCAAGGCGAAAACGATCAGCAAGTACCTGGGCAAGGACTTTGATGTCCTGGCGTCGTATGGCCACGTCCGGGATCTCGTTCCCAAAGAAGGGGCTGTCGATACCGAAAACCAGTTTTCAATGAAATACCAGGTCATTGAACGCAACGAGAAACACGTCAAGGCGATCATGCGCGCCCTTAAGAAAGCCGATGCCCTGTACCTCGCAACTGACCCTGACCGCGAGGGCGAAGCCATTTCGTGGCACCTTATCGAGCTGCTCAAGGAAAAGAAGGCGCTTGATTCGAAGGCCGTACATCGCGTCGTTTTTCATGAGATTACCAAACAGGCAGTACAAGACGCTGTCGCCAACCCGCGCGAGTTGTCCGGCGACCTGATCGGTGCGCAACAGGCTCGCCGAGCGCTCGACTACCTCGTGGGGTTCAACCTGTCGCCGCTGCTGTGGAAAAAGGTCCAGCGGGGACTTTCCGCGGGTCGCGTGCAAAGCCCGGCTCTGCGCATGATTGCCGAGCGTGAGCTCGAGATCGAAGCGTTCAAGGCTCGCGAGTACTGGTCAATCGAAGCCGACGTCAGCAAGAACGAGCAACCGTTCTTGTCACGGCTTGTCAGCTACAAAGGCGACAAAGTCGAGCAGTTCAGTTTTGAGAATGAAGTGGCCGCACGTGATGTCGAAAAGACCATTCTCGATGCTGCACAGGGACAGCTGAAGGTTGTCAGCGTTGCCAAGAAACAGCGGCGCCGTAATCCCGCTGCGCCGTTCACCACGTCGACGTTGCAACAGGAGGCGTCGCGCAAGCTTGGATTCAATACCCAGCGCACCATGCGCGTCGCACAAAAACTCTACGAGGGCATCGAGCTACCTGGCGAAGGGCTTGTCGGCCTTATCTCCTACATGCGTACCGATTCTGTGACCCTGGCCGACGTCGCCGTCAACGAGATCCGCGACGTCATAGCAGCGCGCTACGGCAACGAGAATGTCCCGGACAAGCCGCGCGAGTTCAAGAACAAATCGAAGAATGCCCAGGAAGCGCATGAAGCGATTCGACCGACTTCCGTCGCGTATGTACCCGATGAGATCAAGAGCTCTCTCGACAAGGATCAGCAAAAACTCTATGCGCTGATCTGGAAACGTACGATGGCCTGCCAGATGGTGCCGGCCGTGTTCAATACGGTGGCCATTGAAATGGCCGCCGGAGACGACGACCAGGGACACCGCCTGCGGGCCAACGGCTCCGTTCTGGTCGAACCGGGCTTCATGGCCGTCTACCAGGAGGGCAAGGACGATTCAAAAGAGGACGATAGCGATCGACTGCTTCCGGAAGTGGCTGAAGGCGATACGATCAGGCTCGAGGAATTGCGCCCCGAACAACATTTTACTGAACCGCCGCCACGTTTTACGGAAGCAAGTCTCGTCAAGACGCTCGAAGAGTACGGTATCGGCCGACCCTCAACCTACGCCAACATCATCGCAACGCTGAAGAATCGCGAGTACGTCGAAATGGACGCCAAGCGTTTCATCCCGACCGATATGGGTCGAATCGTCAACGGTTTCCTGACCGAGCATTTCACGCAATACGTTGACTACGATTTCACGGCGAAACTCGAGGACGATCTCGATCTCGTGTCGCTGGGCAAGAAGGACTGGGTGCCGCTGCTCGAGCGGTTCTGGCGGCCGTTCCACAAGCTCTGCGAGGAAAAGGAAATGTCGGTCACTCGTGAACAGGTCGCTCAGGCCCGGGAGCTGGGTACCGACCCCAAAAGCGGCAAGCCCGTTACCGTGCGCATGGGCCGTTACGGCCCGTTTGTGCAAATAGGTACGAAGGACGACGAGGAGAAACCGAAGTTCGCAGGGTTACGACCCGGTCAGAAAATGAATGAGATCGACCTCGAGACGGCAATGGCACTTTTCAAACTGCCACGAAAGCTCGGCGAGACGCCTGACGGGCTGGCCGTGTCGGCGAGCATCGGGCGTTTTGGCCCGTACATTCGCTACGGCGACAAATACGTATCGATTCGTGGCGGCGACGACAGTGACGACGATCCGTACACGATCGAGTTGCCGCGAGCGCTCGAGCTTATCGAGGCCAAGAAGATCGAAGATGCCAACCGCATCATTCAGGATTTCGAGGATGAGGGTATCCAGGTACTCAACGGCCGTTATGGCCCGTACATTACCGACAAGTCCAAGAACGCGCGGGTGCCGAAGGATCGGGAGCCGAAGTCGCTGACACTGGAAGAGTGTAAGGAGCTGCTGGCCGCCGCGCCGGAACGTGGCCGCCGTGGCAAGAAGAAAGTTGCCAAGAAAAAAACTGCAAAGAAAGCGGCAAAGAAAAAAGTAGCCAAAAAGAAGGCCAAAAAGAAGACCCGGAAAAAGGCCGCCAGGAAGAAACCAGCCAAGAAAGCGAAGAAGAAAAGCGGCTGAGGATTGAGTCGTGATGTTTGCTACGCGTGCCGCTGACGTCCTGCTGGGCGGCGGCATCATTGCGTATCCGACCGAGGGCGTGTTCGGCCTGGGTTGCCTGCCGGATGACATGAACGCCGTCGAGCGATTGCTGGACATCAAGAATCGCGATGCAGCGAAGGGTCTTATCCTCATCGCCGCAAACTTCGATCAACTGGATGGATGGGTTTCGCTGCCCGGCAGGTCGACACTGCCTTTACCCGACCCGGCTCATCCCGTGACATGGATCGTGCCACCCGGCCCGCGAGTACACCCGCTGATTCGCGGCGCGCATGCCGGGCTCGCCGTTCGCCTCACAACCAATCCGATGGCGGCCGCTATCTGTAATGCTGTCGCATCTCCGATCGTGTCCACCAGCGCGAACCTGAGCGGCAAACCCACGGCACGAAACCGTTTCGTCCTTCGCCGTCAATTTGGCGCTCGTGTAGACTACATTGTTCCCGGTGACTGCGGGCCTGCTGCGGGCGCTTCGGAGATTCGGGAACTGACGAGCGGCAAGGTGCTGCGGCCACGGTGACAATGAGCCAGATCGACGACGTAAAAGACTACCTGGTGGTACTGCAGAATCGCATCTGCGCCGCGCTCGAACAGATGGACGGCAAAGCAAAATTTGCGCGTGACGCCTGGGAACGACCGGGCGGCGGCGGCGGCGAGAGCCGCGTGATGGCAGGCGGTGGTGTGTTCGAGCAGGCCGGCGTCGGTTTTTCGCACGTGTTTGGCGACCAGATGCCGGCGTCAGCCACGAAGACACGGCCCGAGCTTGCCGGCAAACGCTTCCAGGCTGTCGGTGTTTCGCTCGTGCTGCATCCAAACAATCCCTACGTTCCGACAACACACGCGAACCTGCGGTTCTTTACGGCTGGCGAACGACAGCCCGTGTGGTGGTTTGGCGGCGGCTTCGACCTCACACCGTATTACCCCTTTCACGAAGACGTGCTGCACTGGCATCAGACGGCGAAAGCGGCCTGCGAGCCCTACGGCGAGGACCTGTACCCGCGCTACAAAGAGTGGTGTGATCAATATTTTTACCTAAAGCATCGCGGTGAAACGCGTGGCATAGGTGGCCTGTTTTTCGATGACGTCAATGAACAGGGCTTCGACACGAGTTTTGCCTTTCTGCAATCTGTCGGCGACAGTTTCCTGCGGGGCTATACACCGATAGTCAAGAAACGCCTCGCACATCCATATGGCGAGAGGCAGCGTAACTTTCAACTTTATCGGCGCGGCCGCTACGTCGAATTTAATCTGCTCTACGATCGCGGCACGCTATTTGGCCTCCAGTCGGGCGGGCGCACCGAGTCCATACTCATGTCCCTGCCACCACAGGTTCGATGGGCTTACAATTGGCGGCCGGAGCCCGGATCGGCGGAGGAAAAATTATACCGCGACTACCTTGAGCCCCGTGACTGGCTCGGAGAATCCGATGGCTGACAGACGTTCTGGTCTGCCTATGGTAACGTCCAACATTCTGGAGCACGGTACGAAGCGACATGTCCTGGATTGAAGAAATTGAGATCAGCGAAGCTGAGGGAAAACTGGCGGAGATGTACGCCAATCTCGTCAAGCAGCGCGGCCAGGTCTCCAACATTCTCAAGGTGCACAGCCTTAATCCGGATGCGATGGGTGACCATCTCTCTCTTTATATGACATTGATGTTCGGCAAGTCCGGACTCAGCCGAGAAGAGCGTGAAGCCGTTGCCGTCGTTGTTTCAGCAAACAACGACTGTGAGTACTGTGTCCGTCATCACGCCGAGGCGCTCAAACACTACATTGACGACGAAGAAACGCTAACGATGCTCATGACCGCGGACGGGCTGGAAACGCTGGAGCCACGCCTGAGCAATATTGTGCGACATGCGGAGAAGCTCACTTCGGCGCCCGTTGCGATGACCGACAGCGATCTCGACGAACTTCGTACCGTGGGGCTTTCAGACAAAGACATTCTCGACCTCACGCTAATTGTCTCCTACTTCAACTTTGTAAACCGCATTGCCCTAGGCCTGGGCGTTACCTACTCCGCCGAAGAGCTGAGCGGCTACCTCAACGATTAGCTGGCGGCCTGCCGATGAGACGCTTTCGATCATTGCTAACTTACGGCCTCCTGCTGGTCTCTACCGCGGGCATTGCACAAACTGAATCGTCGTTACGTGATGCCGGTGCAATCCCTGTAAGCCTGGCCGGTAGCGAAGATCCGACGGCGGCACGAGTTTACATCGTGCAACTGCGAGCTCCATCGGCTGCGGAACACTACGCTGGCCAGGTGAAGGCGGCCGTGCGCGCCGCGCCCATGAAACCGCGATCTCGTTTCGACAATAGCAGCGCGGCTGTGCAAGCCTACGCAACGCAGCTGGCTGACGAGCAGGACAGGGTTCTCGGCAAAGCCGGGCCCGGTGCCCAGAAGATCTACAGCTACCAGTTTGGCCTCAACGGCTTCGCGGCCAGCATGAGCACGGCACAGGCGCAGAAGCTCGAGAGCCTGCCCGAGGTACTCAACGTCTGGGAGGACGAGATCCGTCCCATGGCATTGCGTTCCAGCCCGACGTTCCTGGGTCTCTTTGATAGTGACGTCGGCTTGAGAAGCGCGCAGGGACTCGACGGCGAGGGCATCATCATCGGAATGATTGACAGCGGCGTCGCGCCCGAGCACCCGATGCTTCGCGACAGCCGCGAGGCAGATCGACCAAAACTGTGCCGCGGCAGCTGGGCGGAAACGACGATACTCGGCCAGTGGCTTTGCCGACGCTTCAGGAAGCTACCCGACACGCTGGTTTTTGAGGCACCGGAGAACTGGAACGGTACCTGCCAGCCTGGTGAACGATTCGCTGAAACAGATTGCAACAACAAACTTGTGGGTGCGCGCTGGTTCATCGATGGCGCGCTCGAGTCCGGCCCCATCGATGACGGTGAGATCCGCTCCGCACGTGATGTGGACGGACACGGTACACACACCGCGACGATCGCCGTGGGCAACCGCAGCAGCGCTTCGATCTTTGGCACCTTGATCGGTGACGTGGAAGGCATTGCACCGAAGGCCCGCGTCGCCGTGTATAAGGCCTGTTGGCTGCGCCCCGGCAATACGCGCGCGAGTTGCAACACATCCGATCTTGTCAATGCAATTGATGCGGCGGTTGCTGATGGAGTCGATATCATCAGCTACTCCGTTGGAAGTTCCTTGCAAAGAACTACTGCGCCCGATGACGTCGCGCTCATGGCGGCGACCAAAGCCGGCGTGCTATCCGTGGTGGCTGCGGGAAACGACGGGCCGAACCTGGGAACGATCGGCTCACCAGCCGGCGGGCCGTGGGTCATCACGGCCGCAGCCTCGAGCCGTGACGGCGAATCGTCAGTTGAGGCCTTGCAGATAACGGCGCCACCCTCGCTTGCAGGCAAATACGCGACAAGAGAAGCCAACTTTACGCCGCCGCTTAAGGACAGCGATCCGATTGAAGGCAGCCTCGTTCTCGTTGATGACGATGATGATTCACTGCCTGACGGATCAAGCGGCACGACGTCCGACGCTTGCCAGGCCCTCATAAACGGCGATGACATTAGCGGCAATATTGCCCTTATCCAGCGCACGGGCTGCCTTTTCGAAGACATGGTGAAAAACGCCTCAGATGCAGGCGCCGTTGCAGCGGTGGTCTACAACATTGCGGGCGATCCGATTGTCATGAACGGCACCGAGGGCCTGTCCGACATCCCGGCACTGATGATTGGCCAGGCCGATGCCAACCTGATTCTCGCCGAGCTTGACGCCGGCAACGAGGTTACCGTGGTGCTGGACAAGGGCTTTCTGCTGACGACCGATGATACCGGCAACGTCATGGCCTCCTTCTCGGCTCGGGGCCCGGCTCCTGCTGCCGACATACTCAAGCCAGACGTCACGGCACCTGGCATAAACATCCTGGCAGGCTTCACACCGGACGCCGCCAATTCGGCATCGGGTGAGAACTACGCTTTCCTTAGCGGTACGTCGATGTCGACACCGCACGTCGCCGGCACCGCCGCACTGCTTCTGCAGGCGCACCCGGACTGGACGCCGGTCGCGATCAGGTCGGCGTTGATGACGACGGCACGGCAGGACGTCCGCGCGTCGGCGGGCTTAAGCGATGCCAATCCTTTTGATTTTGGCGCCGGGCATATTGCACCGAACGGCGCTGTCGATCCTGGACTGATTTTTGATGTCAGTGACGACGATTTCGATGCCTTTGCGTGCGGCATCGAATCACCGGCGGTCGCGGCACAGCGCTGTGACGAGCTCGCAGCAGCTGGCCTGTCGTTCGAGGCCGTGGATCTCAATCAACCCTCCATCGCGGTCTCCGAGCTCACAAGCCAACAAACAGTAAGACGACGCGTAACCAACGTCAGCGACGAAGCGGACTCCTACGCAGTCGCGATCTCTGCCCCGCCCGGTATGAACCTCGTTGTAAATCCACCAAGCTTGTCCCTGGGTCCCGGCGAAACGGCCAGCTTCGACGTGACGCTGAGCTATCTGTCAGGGCCTCTCGACCTGTGGCGGTTCGGATCGCTGACGTGGTCGAGTGCTACTCGCGATGTTTACAGCCCGATCGCCGTGAAACCCGCATCGATATCTGCGCCTGGTGAGATAACGACATTCGGCGGCACGGGTAGCACGAGCTTTGAAGTCAAATTTGGTTACGCCGGCGGCTATTCGCCCGGTGTTCACGGCCTGAATCTGCCGCTGATTCTGAACGGATTCGTCGATAACGACCCCACGAAGACGTTTTCGTTTCGTGACACGAATGGCGTGACAGCGCATGTCATCTCGGTACCTGCCGATCAGCTCTACCTGCGTTTCTCACTGTTCGACGCGCTAACGGATGGCGACGATGATCTCGACATGTACGTTTACTACTGTGGCGCCGACGGCACCAGCTGCCGCAAGATTGGTGAGAGCGGTGAGCCGACGTCCGAGGAGCAGTTCAACGTATTCCGCCCGGCAGCCGGCCTCTACAACGTGCTGATCCACGGCTTCGAGACCGACCAGGTATCCGGCGGTCCTGGCGCGAATTATCAGCTGCTCGGCTGGGCCATCGGTATCGTCGACGACGCGGGCAATATGAGCGCATCAGGACCGGCGTTCGTGAGCCCGGGTACGACAGCGGATGTGACCGTCGACTGGTCCGGTTTGACCTCGAACACGATCTACCTGGGCGGCATCTCGCACAACACACCACAAGGCCTGTCCGGGCTGACGATCATCACCATTGGTAACTGACCGCGCTCGCTTAAAGCCGGTCTAGGTCAGCCAGCCCTTTTCTTTCGCGGACCACGAATACCAGATCTCGACGATGCAAAGAATGAACACGATGGACGGCAGGTATAAAGCGCTGTTGCCCCACACGCCCTGCCAGTCACTCAGTATGAACGCGTTGAAGTCCTGCACCAGCACGCCTGCAAAGGACAGGATAAAGAACGGCAAGGCGAGCCCTTTGCGCATCAGCAACAACGCGGCAGCGATTACGCCCGCCGTAACCGCAATCGCGTAGGCCGAGGTCGCCCAGGCGGGCTCGCCCAGCATCCATGCCTGCTGCGCCTCGGTGAAGTTCTCGGCCATCGTTTCAGGCGTCATCGTTACCTGCATGTAGTAACCAAAAAGGCCCAGCAGGTTCCAGAGCAGGAAGATGACGCCAAAGACCCAGAATGAAGTCGGCAGTTTGCCATTCAGTGCATCGCTCATGGTGCATCCCTCTTATTCGGTTTATTTACGGGAACATCCAGATATACAACCTGCAATGCCTGCATTGCAAGTATGCCGCACGCTAGCCCTTGTTTTTCGCCGCTGCGGCGCAGGTCCTGTGGCGAAAACAGCCGGTCACATGGTCATTCACCATGCCGGTCGCCTGCATATGTGCGTAGATAATCGTGCTGCCCACAAACCTGAACCCGCGCTTCTTCAGGTCCTTGCTCAACGCATCCGACCGATCTGACGTGGCCGGCACCTCGCTGTCCTTTTTGAAAGCATTCTGGACCGGTTCACCGTCAACAAACCGCCAGATGTAATCGCAGAACGTGCCGAACTCCTTCTGTACTTTCAAAAATGCCTTTGCATTTGTCACGGCCGACTCGACCTTGAGACGATTCCTGACGATGGACGGATCCAGCAACAACTTCTCGACGCGTTTTTTTGTGAAACGCGCAACCTTCTCCGGATCGAATTCGGCGAACAGTTTGCGGTAGCCGTCGCGCTTGTTAAGAATCGTAGACCAGCTAAGGCCCGCCTGCGCTCCTTCGAGTACCAGGAACTCGAATTGCCTGCGATCATCCCACACGGGCACGCCCCACTCCTTGTCGTGGTATGCGATGTAGTCGAGGCTAACGCCTTCAGCCCATTTACAGCGTGTGACGGCTTTGCTCATGGCGATATCTTTACAGGATCGGAACCCTAATCTAGCAATCAATATCTCTGCCGTCACCCGACATAAACAGGCCTTAGCATAAAAAAAGCCCGCGCCAAAGCGCGGGCCCTATCGCACCGTTTACGGAGCTGTTTTTAAGCGGAGCCTCCACACGAGCCTTCGCCTTTCTTCTCATCCGTGTCGGCGCCACAAGAGCCTTCACCACAGCTGCCTTCGCCTTCTTTCTCGCCGCAGCTGCCTTCACCTTCTTTCTCGCCGCAGCTGCCTTCACCTTTCTTGTCAGCGCCACAGCTGCCTTCGCCCTCTTTCTTGCCGCTGTCGCCACCGCAAGAACCTTCCGTGGTGCCGAGCATGTAACCGGAACTCAGGTTCGACATTGCAAATGGATTCTCGACCGTATCTGCATTTACCGCGCCGCTAAGCGCAAATGTGCCAGCCAGTGCAGCACCTACAGCCAGCGCAACCGGCTTAATTATTTTCTTTTCTGACATTTTCAAATCTCCTACCAGGAATATTGCCCGAAACCGGGCGCTCATATGTCAATGAAGGGGTCTCAGGTACTCCACTTCACTGATTTCAACACACTCTTTTCGATGCGCTCGAGCTTTTCTTGCCGAGCGCCGATAATTGCGATACTGCCCGCGCCCACCGGCAAGATAACGCCGTGAACATTCTCGCCATCGAGCGCAACGGCTGCCGCCACCGCCTCTTCAGGCATCAAAAGGATGGTTACCGGGCCGTGCTCACCCTGTATGACCAGGTGCGGCACAGTCTTGCCATTGATGCTGCAGCTGCGAGCATAGGTAATCAGCCCGGCGCTGTGATCCAGCTGCGCGACGTCTGCCGGCACAGCCTTCTCAAGGCGCGTCGCCGTTACCGGTGTACTCGACACTCTCAGCGCGGCCGGCTCATGGTCGAGGTGCGCCAGCACCTCTTCGCTCAGCGAGTCATAGTGAACGCCGACGCCAAACATGCGAACACCAATGAACGCTGCGAGCACGACTGTCGCGGCCAGTGCAAACCACGCGGGTTTCGAGACCGGTTTGCGTGCCGTCAGGGGCACTACGTTCTCTGTTTCGATCTCGGGTAGCTCCGGGAGCTTCAGCTCGGGGACGTTGATCTGCATCGCTTTTGCAATTTTCAGGTTCAGCGACTGGATATCACGTCGGAATTCCTGGCAATCGTGGCACGCAGCCACGTGTCCGGCACCGCCCTCAAAGGCCGGATCCGCTGAAATCATTTCTCTGTATTCGTCGCAGTTCATCAACTCAGTCACCGGGCTCACGAGCGCTCCTCGTCAGCCACTTTTTCCTTCAGCTTTAGTCGGGCCCGGTGCAGGCGCGTCAGTACCGCGCCCTGCTTCAGGCCCATCAACTCTCCGATCTCGGTGGTGCTGTAGCCCATCAGGACCTGCAGAACCAACGGTTCCCTGTAATCGTCATCAAGCTCGTAGATCGACTCGCGCAGCGCCTCGAGCTCTTCGTTCGGCGCCTCGGCCAGTAACGCTTCCTGTGATGCCGTCAAATTGTCAATATCGACCGTCTCCAGTCGCCGCCGCTCAAAATAGCGGGCGTTTTCCCGTCGCACGATTGTCAGCAGCCAGTGTTTGGCCGCGCCATCCTCGCGCAGCGCATCCAGCGACTTCCAGGCCCGCAGCAAGGCCTCCTGGACAACGTCCTCCGCTATTGCCTTGTCCCGGCAAAGCCAGGCCGCGTAGCGGTACATATCCGCGTGAAATACCGCCACCAAGCGGTCGAACCTGCGCCTTCGCGCGGCCTCAGCCCTGCTAGTGTTCATACGAGATGACCCGCCTCATGTGGCATTTATTACCGGAATCGCTTAATACTGTGATTAAGACGTGGAAACCCTACCTAAATACAGGGAAAATAAGAACTTCTCTTAATTATTCTAGATTGCTATGAGTACTTCGCCCCCCGGACAGTTCCCCGAGACACGCATGCGACGCAGCCGCCGCACGCCCGCGCTGCGACGGCTCGTGGCGGAAACCACGCTCTCGAGCGGCGATTTCATCTACCCGGTTTTTGTCCTGGACGGCAAGGGACGCACCGAAACCGTCCCATCGATGCCCGGCATAGCGCGCAAGAGTATCGATGGCCTGCTGCCCGAGCTTACCGAAGCCCACGCGCTCGGGATACCGGCGGTCGCCCTGTTTCCGGTCATAGATGATGAACTGAAGACACTGGATGGATCCGAGTGCGCCAATCCCGACGGCCTCGTGCAGCGCGCCGTCCGTGCAATAAAAGAAGCGCTTCCTGATCTCGCGGTCATGACCGATGTCGCCCTCGATCCGTACACCACCCACGGCCAGGACGGCATCATCGATGACAGCGGCTATGTGCTGAATGACGTGACGGTTGCCATGCTCGTAAGACAGACGCTGTCGCACGCCGCAGCCGGGGCCGATATCGTTGCGCCCTCGGACATGATGGACGGGCGTATCGGTGCGATGCGCCGCGCGCTCGAGGAAAGCGGTCATGTTAATACCGTCATTCTCGCCTACGCGGCCAAGTTTGCGTCGGCGTTCTACGGGCCGTTCCGGGATGCCGTAGGATCGGCCAGGAACCTCGGCGGCGGCGACAAGTCGACCTACCAGGTAGCGCCTGCAAACAGTGACGAAGCGCTGCGCGAGGTAGCGCTCGACCTTCAGGAAGGCGCCGACTTTGTCATGGTCAAGCCAGCGTTGCCCTACCTCGATATCGTCCGCCGCGTCAAAGACACCTACCGGGTGCCAACGTTTGCCTACCAGGTCAGCGGTGAATACGCGATGCTCAAGGCTGCAGCTGAAAACGGCTGGCTCGACGAGCGCGCGACAGTACTCGAGGCGCTGCTGGCCATCAAGCGGGCTGGTGCAAGCGCCATACTTACCTATTTTGCGGTCGAAGCAGCCCGCTGGCTATCGGAGGAAAAATAATGGCCGTAGATCGCTACGGAGTCATGGGGTACCCGATCTCGCACAGCCGGTCGCCCGTGATACACCGTTTGTTTGCCGTGCAAACCGGCCAGGAGCTGCAGTATGAATTACTGCAGGTTTCCCCGGAAAAGCTGGAACCCGCCGTTCGCCAGTTTCAGCGAACCGGCGGCAAAGGTCTCAATATCACGGTGCCACACAAGGGTGAAGTCACGCGGCTCGTCGATCGGATGAGCGATCGTGCCAGCACGGCCGGCGCCGTTAACACGCTCAGCTTCCAGGAGGGTGAGATCATCGGTGACAACACCGACGGTTTCGGTTTGCTGCGCGACCTCGGCGTGAACCTTGACGTGGCGCTGGAGGGCGCCAATATCCTCGTTCTTGGCGCCGGCGGCGCTACCCGCGGCATTATCGGACCGCTGCTCGAAATGCAGCCTGCCTCCATTCGAATTGCAAACCGCACACTGGGCAAAGCCCAGGCGCTTGCAGATCATTTCTCTCGTTCCGGGCCGGTGACCGCCTGTCGCTTCAATGTCGTACCGGTAACCGAAAACTACGACCTTATTATCAACGCGACATCAGCCGGCCTGCGCGGCGAAGCGCCACCTTACCCTGCGGCTGCGGTATCGAAACAGACCGTTTGTTATGACCTGTCTTATGGCCTGAGGCCCACGCCGTTCAGCGTCTGGGCACGCGAACAGGGTGCGGCCCGGTCCGTAATGGGCTGGGGCATGCTGGTCGAACAGGCAGCCGAGTCTTTTCGAATCTGGCGCGGTGTGCGTCCGGACACGGCCAGGGTCCTGAAGCAGATAGCCATTAGCGCATAGTTACGAGTTCTTCGGCGCTGGTCGGGTGGATCGCGACGGTGTCGTCAAAGTCAGCCTTGGTCGCCCCCATGCGCATTGCAACCGCGAAGCCCTGCATCATCTCGTCAGCGCCTTCGCCGATAACGTGGCAGCCAATGACACGCTCTTCGGCGCCGGTTGTGATCAACTTCATCGTTGAGCGCTGCTTGTCCTGACCCAGGGCGTAATACATGCCAATAAACGTCGACGTGTAAACCTTGACGTCATCCCCGAACTCGGCGCGCGCATGATCTTCGGTCATGCCGACCGTGCCGATGGTCGGATGACTGAAAATCACGGTCGGGATCAGATGATACTCGAGGTGTCGTCCCGCCATGCCGCCATACAGACGATCGGCGAGTCGGCGGCCCGCCGCGATCGCGACGGGGGTCAGCGCATCGCGACCGGTTACGTCGCCCAGCGCGAAAATATTATCCACGTTGGTTTGCTGGTATTCGTCCGTGGGTATAAAACCCTTTTCGTCCATGTGCACGCCGGCGTTGGCGACCTCCAGCATTTCTGTGTTCGGCGAGCGCCCTACGGCCCAGATCAGTGTATCGACCGGCCCAAAAGAACGCCCGTCCACGGCGTGCATAACGATCCCGTCACCGGTTTGCTGCACGCTCTCGGGGATGGCGCCGGTGTCGATTGCGATGCCGCTGTTTCGCATCGCCTCCATCAGCTCCTTACTCAGCATCTTGTCGAAGCTGCGCAACACGCCTTCTTTACGAACAACGACCTGTGTCTCGCTGCCCAGGGCGTTGAGGACACCTGCGAGTTCCACCGATATATAGCCGCTACCCACGACCAGCACCCGCTCCGGGCGCTCCTCGAGTTCGAAAAAGCCGTCTGACGTGATGCCCAGCTCGGCCCCGGCAATATCGGGCACTATCGGCCTGCCGCCGGTTGCGATCGCGATACGCTCGGCCTGGTATTTGCGGCCGGCAACCTCGACCGTGCGTGCGTCAAGGAAGCGGGCGCCGCCCTGAATATGGGCTACGCCGCGCTTGTCGAGGTTGTTGCCGTAAATTCCGTTCAGGCGCTTTATGTAGGCATCACGGCGGGACTTGAGCGCACCCCAGTCATGCCCTTTGACAGCGACATCAAACCCGTAGTCCGGCGCATGGTGCAATTGGTGCGCATGATGCGCTGCATACCACATGACCTTTTTCGGCACGCATCCAACATTGACACAGGTCCCGCCCAGCGGACCGTATTCCACGACCGCCGCTTTCGCGCCATATTCCGCCGCGCGTTGCGCATGGGCCAGTCCGCCGCTGCCGCCGCCGATCACCAGCAGGTCAAATTTGTCCGTCACATTTTTCTCCGTCGTTAAGTCAATTTGTAGGCGCGGCGCCACCGGCAGCCCGTGCTAATATTGTGCGCCAAAATACCGATATCAAGTCGCTCTATGAATAACCCTTTGCTCGACACCTCATCGCTGCCTCGATTTGACGAAATCAGGCCGGAGCACGTCGTGCCTGCCATTGAAAAGGTCATTGCCGATCATCGGGCGAGGCTCGACGAGCTACTCGATACCAGCAGTCAGCCCGACATCGACTCACTGGTCAGTCCCATCGAACAGATGGAACACACGCTGGGGCGCGTTTGGTCGCCCGTCCGGCACCTGCAAAGTGTACTTGGATCATCGGAATGGCGCGAAGCTTATAACGAGGCTCTGCCGCTGCTGACCGAGCACAGCACCGAAATGTCACAGAACGAACGACTGCAGCGGGCATACGCAGAGGTCGGAAGGTCCCTGCCTGACGAAGCCACCGAGGCGAGTCGTCGCGCTGTCGAACACGCGCTGCGCGACTTTCATTTGGCCGGGGTCGACCTCGAGAGTGAGGCCAAGGATCGCTTCAAGGCCATCATGCAGGAGCTTGCGGCAACGCAGGCCAACTTTGAACACAACGTGCAAGACGCATCGGATGCCTGGAAATTGCACCTGACCGATTTCGACGCGCTGGCCGGACTGCCGCAGCAAGCGATCGCCAGGGCAGCCGAAGACGCTGCACAAAAAGGACTCGACGGCTGGCTGCTGTCACTCGACTACCCGACCTACGATGCTGTCATGAAGCATGCCGACAACCGCGGCCTTCGGGAAACCCTGTACCGGGCCTGGGTGACGCGTGGCTCGGACCAGGTCGAAAACGAGGAATGGGACAACACCCACAACATCGAGAAGATTCTCGCACTGCGTCACGAAGCGGCGAACCTGGTCGGCTTCCCAACCTATGCCCACTACTCGCTGGCAACCAAGATGGCCGACTCGCCGGAACAGGTTATCCGGTTCCTGCGCGAGCTTGCGGCTCACTCGCGCAGCGCCGCCGAGCAGGAGTATAAGGCGCTGTCGGCGTTGGCCGGGATCGAGCTCGAGCCATGGGACGTCACTTTCTGGCTGGAACAATACAAGCAGTCGGAATTTTCAATCTCGAACGAAGAGCTGCGACAGTACTTTCCTGCCGATACCGTCATCACCGGTTTGTTTGCACTCGCCGCGAAACTCTATGACGTCGAGTTGGCGGCAGATGACGGCGTCGAAACCTGGCACGAGGATGTCCGCTATTTCACGGTCCGTGAGCCCGGCGGCGAAAAGCTGGGTGGTTTTTATACTGACCTGTTTGCACGAAACGGGAAGCGTGCAGGCGCGTGGATTGACGAATGTATTGGCCGCCAGCAGCTTAACGGATCGCTCGATCTGCCCGTTGGTTTCCTGGTTTGCAATTTCCCGCCGCGCAATGAAGACGGACAGTCGCTTCTGACTCACGAGGACGTGGTCACGCTGTTCCACGAGTTCGGGCACATGTTGCATCATCTGCTTACGCGCATCGGTTTTCCGAGCATCTCCGGTATCAACGGCGTTCCCTGGGATGCCGTGGAGTTGCCGAGTCAATTCATGGAGAACTTCGCGTGGAGTTACCGCGTGCTGACTCTTTGCTCCTCACACGCCAGGAGCGGCGAGCCACTGCCGCGCGAGTTGTTCGACAAGCTCGACGCAAGCCGTCACGCCGGCGTAGCACTCGCGATGATTCGCCAGCTGGAACTCGGACTTTACGATTTCAGGCTGCATGCGGAATACGATCCGCATGAACCGCCGCGCGTACTTGAAACGCTGGCCGAAGTGCGCGACGAAGTGGCTTTGATCCGCCACCCCGATTACAACCGTTTTCCCCACGCCTTTTCGCATATTTTCGCCGGCGGCTATGCGGCTGGATATTACAGCTACAAGTGGGCCGAGGTCCTGGCGGCGGACGCGTTTGCCGCGTTTGCCGAAGCCGGGATATTCGATCAGGCTACGGCGCAACGCTTCAGGCACGAGATACTCGAAGTAGGCGGTAGTCGCGACTTCATGCAGGCCTACGTTGCGTTTCGCGGCCGCGAGCCGACAATCGACGCGTTGCTACGGCAGAACGGAATCGAGCCTTAGTGAAGATCGCAACCTGGAACATCAACTCGATGAACGTGCGACAGCCCCATGTCATCGAGTGGCTGCGGGCCCATGCGCCCGATGTCCTGGTACTTCAGGAAATCAAGCAGGTCACCGAGAAGTTTCCGTCCGACGCCCTGCATGAGCTGGGTTATCACTCCATTGCCAGCGGACAGAAGACCTACAACGGTGTCGCAGTCATAAGCAAGAGCCCACCATCCGATCCCGTGACAGATTTCCCGGACTACGACGATCCGCAGCGGCGTATTCTCGCCAGCACCATCGGCAATGTCCGCGTGATCGACCTCTATGTGCCCAACGGGTCAGCGGTCGGCTCGGACAAGTACGAATACAAGCTCGCGTGGCTGGCCTCGCTGAAGGGCTTTTTGCAAGCCGAAATGCACCAGCACGAAAACGTCGTTGTGCTCGGCGATTTCAATATCGCTCCGGCGGACGAGGATGTTTACGATCCTGAGAAGTGGGGCGATGCGGTACTTTGCAGCCCACGGGAACGCGAAGCGCTGAAAGAACTTCTCGATCTCGGGCTTACGGACGTTTTTCGCACCTTCGACCAACCTGAAAAAACGTTCAGCTGGTGGGACTATCGAGCCGCCGGTTTTCGACGCAATGCCGGCCTGCGCATCGACCTGATCCTGACCAACGCCGCGATGGCAGAACGCTGTACTGCAAGTTATGTAGACAGGGAACCACGAGCCTGGGAGCGCCCGTCGGATCACGCCCCGGTTGTTGCAGAGTTCGAATTGTGACAATGCGTAAAGAAAACCGACATAACATATTGCCGGTTTTCTAACTGTGCGCAGCGGGCCCACCATGTATCATGCAAAGAAAAAAAGTGGGAGCACGATGCCTCAGGATCGCCGTAACGATTACGACGTCACCAATACCGTGCAGGTTAGCAATCCTGCAGCGGTTCGGGATGCAGTACACGAATTATTTTTCCAGACCTTTCCCGGCACATCGTTCGACAAACTGTGGCTGGCGTTCTACGATTTCGAGCGCCTTTTCACCGGTCGTTATCCCGGCTACAAGGGCTGCGACACGACCTACCATGACATGCAGCACACGCTCGACATGACGTTGGCGCTCGCTCGCCTTGTTGCTGGTTACGAGCGCAGCGTCGAACCACCTGACAGGCTCGGTGCGGCGCGCGCACAAATGGCCATCATCACATCGCTTTTTCATGACTCCGGTTACATCCGACACGAGGAACGTGACAAGGACTTCACGAACGGTGCGGAGTTCACGCTCTATCACGTGTCTCGCAGCGCCGATTTTCTGCGTCGCTACCTGCCGGACCTGGGGCTGGCGAAAGACGTCGGTATCAGCAGCATGATCGTACATTTCACCGGCTACGAACTGGACCTCGACAAAATTGAACTCGACGACCCGCGCGACATTATTTGTGGCCACCTTATCGGCACGGCAGACCTGATTGCGCAAATGGCGGACCGCTGCTACCTGGAGAAGTGCCGGGACCGCCTGTACAAAGAATTCGTCGTTGGCGGCGTCGCCGTAGAAAATGCTGCACCGGGCGAATACATGGTGCGATATGAATCCGGCAAGGACCTGTTGCAAAAAACGCCCGCCTTTTACCAGCAGGTCATGCGTGAACGGCTGAACTCGAAGTTCAATCGCGTCTATCGCTACATCGAGGTCCTCTATAACGGCCACAATCCGTATATCGAAGCTATCCGCAGCAACATCACGCACCTGATTCGTATTCTTGAGACCGGAAACTGGTCGCTGTTGCGCCGCGAACCCGACTTCTTTCTGGGCATTGCCAATGCCGTTCAGGACATTGAGCAGCTGGTGGCAAAGCAGCTTGCCTCATTCAAGGGCTCGGCGATCGCCAGCGACAATCCTTTAGTAATGCCGGTCTGATTTGGCGCGCCACAAGCGCAAGGCATAGTACTGTGATCGCGTAAGCGGCCTGTTGGCAAGAAAGGCGGCAAGACCGGCGGCAAACAGCGCATAGAAACCATCCGCAGCGGTCAGAACTTCATCGAAGAACACCGGCCAGGTCATGCTTGTAACCGCACGCAAGACCTGCAGCGTTCCTGTGTCAAAGGTCTCTGCTGTATAAGAGGCGGCGACGACAATATTGGCCAGCAGCGCACCAAGCAATGTCAGCACTGCCGCGAGCACAGGAAACTGCCAGTCGACGCCGCGACCGGCACGCCGTACTGCAAACCCCACCATGGCGCCGAGCACCACCGTCAGCCATGGAAAGACGCGGTTGGTTAGCGAAGACAGCGCAACCCAAAGTGCAGAAAAGATAACGATCGTTACCAGCCCGGCAAGGAGGGCGTACGTGAACGACTGTGCGATTACCAGGCGCTCTCCGTCTGCCGCACCAATGTCGCGGCGCGCGCCGGTTCCGTGTTTCTTCCGCAGTCTGAGCGGTGAATTTGAGGGCGGCTGTTTCATACCTGGAATCTGTCGGACGCGTTGCTTGTCGAGGTCGTGACAGCCCGCTTCACTGCTCGGCCTAAAATGGTTACAAACCGACGCAAAAAAAGGCGCTCCGCTTGGAGCGCCTTCGCAGGGCGCCTGGAGTCCGGCTATGGGGTCTCGTGTACGATGTCCCACATGTAATCTTCATGCGAACCGCATATGGACGTAAACTCCATTCCGACTTCGCTACCTTCCGGATACATGGCTTCGATGAGTTCGCCGCGGGCGGCCAACAGAGACTTGTGATCCGTGCCTGTCAGAGTCTGTAGCCGACGGTATTTTCCACCAACCCAGTGGCTGTTCCAGCCCCAGCTCGTGAATTTTCCATCTTCTACGAACTTGTCCAGTATAGGTGCGAAATCCTTCGCGAAGATCTCGTCAGCCCGTTCTTCCCGAGCTTCGTCACAAACGTAGTAGACAGAAAACGACGCCGCACCGCGATCGTCACTGCCGCCACCGCTCTCCCGCTCCCAGATATAGTCCTGGTGTGAACGACAGATCGACGCAAATTCAGCCTCGAGCTTCTTGGTCGCTGCGTCGCTGTCACCACTCATTGCTTCTGGTGCATCGAGCAAAGCATTCAACGTGGGGGCCGTATAGTACTGCGCCCGTCGCCATAAACCGCCGGTGTGATGCGCGAGCCAGCCCCAGGCATTAATGGTACCGTCTTCGACGGCTTTGTCGTAATCGGGCGCATTGATTTTCTTGATGATTTCGTCCGCACGTTCGCCGCCGCCCGCATCGCAATAAAAATATGTTGAGTAGATGAAGCCTTTCGACTTTTCTTCTTCCTCTTGAGCCATGACAGCCAACGGCAAAGTCGCCAGCAAAACAAGTGACGCATACTTAAAAGCATTTCTCATTATTATTTCCCCGGCCGCGACATGCAGCCAAGCGTCACAGTATACTGGAAAACCGCGTTGATATTCGGTGGCACAGATGGAGCCCGACTTCCTGTTTCTACTCGCTGCCGATGTTCTACTTTTCAGTCACGTCTTGTTCGTTGTGTTTATCGTTTTAGGTCTGGCGCTGATTTTGATCGGGAAACCTCTTGGTTGGGGATGGATACGAAACCCGTGGTTTCGCGTCGCCCACCTCGCAGCTATCGGCATAGTCGTGCTGCAGTCCTGGGTTGGTGTAATTTGCCCGCTAACAACCTGGGAAATGGCGCTGCGGGACCGCGCGGGCTCGGCCGTGTACTCCGGATCGTTCATTTCGCACTGGCTGGAGGCGCTCCTGTATTACCAGGCGCCCGCGTGGATGTTCACTGTTTGTTATACGATTTTTGCGGCCGCCGTTGTTGCCAGCTGGTTTTGGGTTCGTCCGCTACGGTTTGGCGACTCCCCCAACACATGACGCTGCGCAAGACTAGATGCACATGAGAGAACTCAACGAACACAGCATCGAATGTCCCTACTGCGGGGAAAACATCAGCGTACTGGTCGATCCCTCTGTTCATCGTCAAGACTACATAGAGGATTGCCAGGTTTGCTGTCGCCCGATCAACTTCAGTATCGAAATCGAGCATGACGGCGATGCCCGAATTCGGGTAGCCAGCGACAATGAATGAGCACAGCACAACTGTGCTTAGGTACAAGTGCCTATCGATACAATTGTGCATCGCCCCCATAAAAAGATGATGAGGTCTGGTTCGCCCTTCTTGGCGGCCGCCCGATAGAGGGAGGTGTGCGATGACTCGTTCCCTGTCCGTTCTTCTTTCCCGCATATTACAAATTTCCGCGGCCACCTGCCTGGTCGCTCTCTGGCTATCCGGTTTTGCGCATGAAACAGAGATTAAGACCGCGGACCCCGGTTTTCGTCCGCCCAGCCAATACGCGCCCGCTTTTCTCGAATCTCTGGATTCAGCGACGATAGCGGTCTACCCGACTATCGTTCGTCGAGCCAACAGAACGGCCCACTCATTCGCATCACAAGCTCAGATTATTGATTCGTTGAACACTGAAAATATTGTGACAGCCGTTGCAGGCAGGCGCCGCATAGATTTGGGGCGACTATTGGGTACTGGAAGTTCTCAGTGGGAAGTATTTGAGAACGACATGCAAGGCATATCAGAAGCGCTTCAGAAAAAAGGCTCCGATGCACAATATCACCTGGTAATGGAGTTCTTGCTACCGGTCAGCGACCAGCAGATTTTTGGCGTTCATTGCTACGTGCTGGACCAACAAGGGCAGAGTGCGTTTTCGTTTCTTCTTAATTCGCATCACCAACTTTTTGTTGATGCTAATTTGATGGCCGCGAACTCGTCGGAAGAAGCACGTAGCAACATGCTGGCAAGGGCTACGCAGGTCGGTGTGACCGCGCTTGAGCAGCAAATCAAACATGCCAGAAGAGTACAGACGGGGGTCACGCTCTTCGAAGCTCCGATCTAGGAGCCGCGCGACACAGGCGATACACGGATGCGTTTCAAAATAAATTTTTATGCCGTGCCGCCACCAGGCCTGCCCGTCATCGATCTGCAGCATGCGCAAACGGCGAATGCGCCCCCCGGAAAGGGCGTCATGATCGCCGCCGACTGGGCAAAAGCCTGCAACATTTTTCGCAGCAAGTCCTTACCACAATAACCACAGCAGCAGTGATGATGATGCCATACCAAACCGAATCCGATTTACCGCAAAATGTGCGCGAGAATCTACCGCGTCATGCGCAAGAGATTTATCGCAAAGCATTCAACAGTGCATGGAAGCAATATGCGGACCCCAAAAAACGGCGCGGTCACGATTCACGCGAGGAAACGTCGCACAAAGTGGCCTGGGGTGCCGTCGAGCGTGTCTATGCAAAAGATCACGACGGTCGGTGGCGGCTTCTGCGTCACTAGCCGCACAGGAGCGAAGGGATCATGCTGCAGTAGTCGCTGAAGCTGACAGTCGCGCCCGGACCACTCCCTGTGTCAAGGCGATTACCTCACCCTCTGCAATCGCCTCCCACGGCTCGTCGGTCAACGGTACGCTGGCAACCAGCACCAGTTCCTGAGCCAAGGGCGCAAGCATGATGCCCGACTGGCTCAGGTCGACGGCCTGCTCGTTGCAGGAACGCACGAGCAGGTGCAGCCCGGGTGGCCGGACGTTACCGTCGCTCTGCGTCCTCTGGTGCGCATGTACGAACAGTGCGTCACCGTCAGAGTAGACGAAATTGAACGGGCCTAGCGGCCGCAGCCAGGCGGCAAAGGCGGCCACGATCTCGAGACGCATATCAACTGGCGGTGCCCCGCCCGTCGACCGGTCCCACAGTTGCCCAAGCCGCTCCAGCAGGCAACAGAATGCGAACTCTGAATCGGTATCGCCGACGGGCGTAAAGCGATGCGATTCGAGGCAACATTTATCTTTGATGCCCGGCATGTTGCCGTTGTGAGCGAATACATGCGCGCGGCCGCCAAGTTCACGCTGAAAGGGCTGCGTATTACGCAGCGCCGGTTCCCCCTGGGTCGCCAGGCGTATATGCGAAAGCACGAGATTACTGGGCGGCCCGTTCTTCTCCATGAACCGGACCAGGCCGCTTTCCGCGGCAGGACTCGACTCACGCAGCAGAAACACGTCGTGATCTTCGAAGTACGCGACACCCCAGCCGTCTTTATGGGGTCCGTCGTGCCCGCCGCGGCGGGCGAGCGTTTCCAGCGAGAAACCGACGGTGGTCGGATAGCGGCTCGACATTGCAAATAATTCGCACACGTCTTGAACAACTCACTGGCAACGAAATCCAGTAGAGTATAAGCGCATCGATGACGTGAATTTCATCGACTGCGTCGCGATTTTTCTGCAAAGGGAGAACCTGATGAAGCGACCTAACTCTACGTTAGCCACCTGGCAGTGGCTTTCCCGGAAGCCCGCCGGGAAATGGGCGTTCACACAGCTGGTCTGCTGGAAAGCTCCCTACTTCGGCAGCATCCGACCGAAATTCACCGACCTGCGCCCCGGCTTTTGCGAGATTCATATGAAAAAGCGCCGACGGGTTCTTAATCACATCGGCACGGTGCACGCCATCGCGATATGCAATATGGCCGAGCTTGCCGGCGGAACCATGACCGAGGTGACACTTCCCTCAAACTATCGCTGGATTCCGAAGGGCATGAAGGTCGAATACCTGGCGAAGGCTGAAACCGATCTGAAGGCCGTTGCGAAAATTGATCCGATACCCGCGTTTGCCGCGTCGACTGAATTGCCGGTGACAGTTACGGTCACGGACGCAGCAAGCAAGCCGGTATTCCGCGCGGTGATAACGATGTGGGTGTCACCGAGAAACAGCTAGAGGTTTCCGGAACAAAGGTTCAGGTCCGTAAGCAACCCTGGCGAAACCCGCTAATAAACGTCGTGCCCGCCCGGATGAGGTTCTTCGCTACCTGTCAAGCCTAGGGCAATGCACCAGTTGCAAAATAGAACACCACCAGCAGGGTTAACAGCATCAAAGAAACTGGAATTTTCTTGATCAAGAACATGACCGGCCTCCTTTTGGACGCTCTTGAGAAGCTTGCTATTTCACAGCACAATCATCCTACAAACGGCAAAAGTGTCAATTCTGGAATGCGCCTACGCGGATTGTGGTAGGTGGCGTACGGCGGCAATTCGACCGCTCGGAGCGCGCGGATAGTCGCATCAACCGGCGCACTTCTTGCGGTCAAATTACCTTCAATTTCGTGATGCAATGATCGTTGTCAATTCGGACAACTACATAAGCTACGCCGGCAGCACACGATTCCTGAAGTCCCTTTTTCGCATTATAATATGGTCAATCCGGTTATCCGAAGGTTCCCCGACTGCGTGGCAATCGTGGTGATGCAAAGGCATGACTGACGTTTCTATTCTCGACTATGCATTTCTGGCATTCGAAAGCGAAGCAAGTCCCAAGCACGTGGCAGGACTGCAGATCTTCGAGCTGCCACAAGGCGCGCCAGACAATTTTGTAGCCGATCTCGTGAACAAGCTCAAGAGTGTCAAACCCGAACCACCGTTCAACCAGAAGCTCAAGTCTCCGATCATCGGTATGCCTAAATGGGTTGAGGACGCCAGCCTCGATCTCGATGACCATATTTATTACGAATCAGTACCCAAACCACGCACCCTTACTGCGTTGCTTCAGCAAGTTGAGATACTGCATGCCGAGATGCTCAATCGTTCAGCCCCCTTATGGCAGCTGCATGTTTTCGACCACCTGGACAAACGCCGTTTCGCCGTCTATTTCAAGGTCCACCATGCCTATATGGACGGCATCAGCCTTTCACAACGCAGTATGTTGGCGCTCAGCGAAAGCCCGGCTTTTGAAGATGTCGGCACTCCCTGGGGAATCGACGATCATGAGCACCAGGAAGTCCGCAAGCACCTGATAGGCGACCTGATCGGAACTGCGAAGAGTGCTGGCCGGGCCGCCCTGGTCCTGCCGGCCCTGGCAAAGCTCGGCCTTAAACACGGCCTGAGAATGATGCATCTCGGTGGCGACGACCTGCCGGTTCCCTTCACGGCGCCTCGCACTGCTTTCAACTCGCCGCTGACCCCGGAACGAAGCGTTGCCGTCCTCGATCTGCCGCTCGTCCGCCTCCGGAAAGTTGCACAGCATGCTGCCGTAACCGTGAACGATGTCTTGCTCGAGCTCTGCGATCAGGCCATGACCCGTTACCTCGATGAACATGGGGGCGCGCCGGATGAGCCACTCGTGGCGCAAATGCCAGTCTCGCTCAGGCGCCCGAACGTCGAGCAGGGCAATCAGATAACAATTGCGCTTCTCGAACTGGGATCGAAAGAAACGAATCCCGTGCGTCGGCTTCAGGACATCCATGCCCACGCAAGCGACGTGAAACACGAATTCACAGATATGACACCGGAGACCGCCGAGACCTATACCTTGCTGATGCAGAGCGTCGCACAGCTCGGCGAGACCCTGGGCGCCAGCCGCCTCTTGCCGCCGCTGGGTAACGTTGTGATTTCGAATGTCATCGGCCCGAGAAAACAGCTCTATTTTTGCGGTGCACCGCTGTTGGCAATCTACCCGATATCGACGATTGCGCCAGGACTGGCATTAAACATCACGATATACACCTGCAATAACACGTTGCACGTCGGGCTTGTCGCGGGGCGAAGCGCTATCCCTGATCTTGAGCCGATCGCATCCAGTATGCGCTCGGCGCTGGACGATCTCGAGAAGGCGATGGGCCTCACGCCTAAACGCAGGCGAGCACAACGAAAAAAGAAATCAGCCAAATGATAAAAGGAGCAATTTAATGTCGCTATCTGTCCCCCGCTCAAAGAGCGACGACTATACGGATACGATGGCAGCGCAGCGTCGTGACTTCCTTAAGGAACGAACTGGCGCAAGTCTGGATTACGTTGGTCGCTATTCAATCGACGCTTCCATGTTGCCTGGAAATATCGAAAATTTCATTGGCGTAGCACAGGTGCCGCTCGGAGTCGCCGGGCCCTTGCTGGTTAACGGAGAGCACGCCAAGGGCGAGTTCTATGTACCGCTTGCAACATCCGAGGGAACACTGGTAGCGAGTTACAACCGCGGCATGAAGATGCTGCACGCGGCGGGCGGCGTTACGACAACCGTAAGCGACGATGCGATGCAGCGTGCACCCGTGTTCGTCTTTGATGATGCGCGCGATGCACGCGAATTTGGCGAGTGGATTACGGCAAACTTTGACTTAATCAGGGAGCGTGCGGAAACCTCGACCCGGGTGGGTAAACTTATCGACATCGAACAGTACGCCGCCAGCCGTTTCTTGTTCCTGCGTTTCAACTTCACGACCGGCGATGCCGCGGGCATGAACATGGTAAGCAAGGCCACAAAGGTTGCCTGCGACTGGATCCGCGACGTCTACCCTAAAGTTCGGCACTATTACCTGGAATCAAATTTCGCGACAGATAAGAAAGCGTCGCAGATTAACCTGTTGCACACTCGCGGCAAGCACGTTACCGCAGAGGCAACTATCCCGGCCAAGCTGATGCAGCTGATGATGCGCAGCGACGTGCACAAGTTCTATCGCGGCCGGCAGATCGTCAACCTGGCCAGCATGCTGTCCGGCGTCAACAATAACGGCGCCCATTCTCCGAATGGGATCACCGCAATGTTCATCGCAACAGGCCAGGATGTTGCCAACGTTGTCGAATCTTCGGCGGCGGCCGTCTATGCCGAGCTCATGCCAGACGGTGATTATTACTATTCAATCACGATCCCGTCGCTGATTGTCGCAACCTACGGGGGCGGAACCGGACTCACAACCCAGCGCGAGTGCCTTGAACTGCTCGGCTGTTACGGCAAAGACAAGGTATTGAAGTTTGCCGAAATTGTTGCTGCGACCGTTCTTTGCGGTGAAATGTCGCTCAGCGGCGCGGTCGCATCAGAAGAG
The DNA here is from genome assembly GCA_049666725.1 of Woeseiaceae bacterium. GTDB lineage: Bacteria > Pseudomonadota > Gammaproteobacteria > Steroidobacterales > Woeseiaceae > UBA1847. The sequence goes on along the minus strand of JBATHK010000101.1, from coordinate 16,168 downwards.
TGGGTTGAGGCACACGACCGATATGGTCGTAATCGGCCCTAGCGCTATTCTATCGTTAGAAGAGCGTCGATCTCTTTCTCGCCAGCCAACCAATCCGCAACAGGATCGCCGTCCTGAAAGTTGCGTTTTTCCGCACGGTAGTACGCCGCCTTTGCAATCATCTCGCGGCGTGATTCTGCAGAGACCTGGACAGATTTTTTCCGGGAACCGTGCGGGCGCCCGGCTGTTTTCCTGGCAACCTTCTTGCCTGCCTTTTTGGTGGCCTTCTTGGCGGCCTTTTTGGGAGCCCTCTTGGCGACCTTCTTGGCTGCTTTCTTCTTGTCGGCTTTCTTCTTGGCGGGTTTCTTCCTGGTTTTTCCGGGTGATTTTGGCGAACGGTTAGCTGCAGGCATCGTGTGGCCCCTCCGGGCATTCATTCGGATTGATTGCGGTTTTGGTGATTGTGCAGATATTGCTGAGCAATATCCATGTCAACTGCGTGAGTCGGTCCGTGATTGCCGCGACGGTATTTCGCGTGTGGTCGAAACCCTTGTTTGCACAAAGGCTGTGCGGGCAACGTTCGCCTTGCACCCGGATTGCACAACCGTCCGTGGCAACGTCGGTTGCGAGGACAATGGATCACCGATTCTGCGGCTGCTTGCGATAACCATCATTCTGGCATGAATCCTGCAATTCACATGCCTTATCAGCATTGACAGGGTGTTTCATTGCCTATGCAAAATAGCAAATCGAACATTTATGAATCATCACCGGACCCGGTCGAACGAAGCCGCGAGACCCTGAGCCAGCGCTTCGATGGCCGACTTCGTGTGATCGCGAGGCAGTCAGTCACGTACTGGTTTAGCCAGGACAAGCTCGACAAGCTTCTGGCTCAATATGTCGCCTCCCTGGAGGGCTGCGAATTGCTTTACGCGATTGATCGGAGCGGCCGGCAGATCAGCTCAAATATTTATGCCACCTCGATAGATCGTAGTGCTTACGGACAGGACCTGTCCGATCGACCTTATGCAGTCAACTTCGCCGTGTTGAGAGACGTTGCTTCTCAAGGTGCATTTGCGTGTGGTGCGTACCTTATCGAAGCAACTCAGCGGCCGTGCGTTACCGTAATGTACGGGGTGACGTCGGGACCTTCCTTGATGGGCTTTATCGCGGCGGACTTCTAGCAGGTATTCGGCAAGCGCCCGCACTCAGCGTCGAATACCCAGAGCTTCTGGGCTAGTCAGGGCAGTCGCGCCATCTGCTCTTGAGCTCCGTCAGCGTCTTTGTGAACTTGACTGGCTGCTCGAAATGCGGAAAGTGAGACGTCTCTTCGAATACGTACCAGGCTTTCGTGGGCGCCTCGATGCGGTCGTAGTATTCCCTCGTCAACTGTGTTGGCGTCACCATGTCGTGGCGGCCCATGATCACCGCAACCGGAACGTCGAACTGCCATTCACGCGCCAGCAGATCGCGTGGCATGTCGTAGATCATTGACTGTGACGAAAAAGACGAGCCGCTGGCTATGTTCAGCGCGTCGAACAAGCTGTACTCCGGAGCCTTCAGCCCCGAGACCAGGAGTGGGCTGAAAGACGTTTCGCCAAAAAGTTCGCTGCCGGTCAGGAACAGGAGCTCCTCGAGGTTTGAGTCGTCGATTACCGTATCCGGATCGAGGTTAAGATCTTCCAGCCGGTTGCGAAGAAACCGCTCTTGAACAGCCCGTATTCGTCCGCTGCCACTCTCGTCAGCCACTTGCCCGGTGCCAACGAATGCACACACCTTGTGGGGATACCGGCGAGCGTACAACACCCCCAAGTACGAGCCGTGGGAGTGTCCGACGATCCAAAGCTGGTCTGCGCCGAGACTGCCCCGCAGATAGTCGACGACAGCGTCCATGTCGCTCAGAAGCAGGCTGGTGCTGAGTTGATCCTGAGTTGCCGCGCCCTTGAACGACTTTCCGGACGCCCGCTGATCCCAGTGAACGACAACGAACTCCTTTTCGAGTCCTCGCTGGAAATCGTGAGCAAGGAACATTGCAGGCATTCCGGGACCGCCGTGAACGAAAAGCATTACCGGCTGCTTGCGGTCGACCCCTCTGACAAGGAGATATTGGGCGTCGCCATTGACATCGAGTTCAATCAGGTCGGCGATCGACCCCTGCGCAAAGATTGGCATGGTGAACGACTTGAACGTGTACACGATCACCAGCAGCGCGACCAGCACGCCTGCGACCAACAGCCAACGCCTTTTCCTGCGCTTCAGCGTCAATGACCTGAACTCGCAGCGATCGCCTTAATGCCCGCACAAGACTCAATCATGAACGCGCCTTGCCTGGCCGACTTGGCCATGGCTCTCCTCTTTATTGGCCTGTTTCACAAGAAAATAGCCTTCCCGTAACCGTCCGCAATGGGTCATCAGCGGAAAGTTTACCTGAAATCATGAGACTGGCGGCTTCAAAGATACCCTATCTAATTAGACCCGTAGTGATCGCCGCAACATTTAGGTTTAACCTGTGGCATTACTTCCGACGCAGCGCATAATACGCCCATGGTTTTCGAGTATCTGACCGTTCTGATTTCCGTTGTAATCGGGCTATCCGTAACGTCTTTTCTCACCAACATCGTTCGCATCATCCATGTTCGTGGCGATGTGACAGTATCCTGGGTGCAGCTGCTATGGTCCGTCGTCATCTTGATATGGACCATCGCATTCTGGTGGTTTACGTTCGTTCTTGCCGAAGAGACGCGGTGGACGTTTCAGCTATTCATTTTCTTGTTGACCTATTCCACCCTGCTTTTCTTTCTGATGGCCCTCTTGTTTCCGGAGGGCGTACCGCCGGATCATGATTACCGGGCCCAATTCATGCGAAATCGGGTTTGGTTTTTCGGTGTGTTCTCGCTATTCCTTTGTCTTGATCTTTTCGATTACTGGATCAAGCTGGAAAAGGACGTATCGATCGCAAGCTATTTGCAATACGCGGCGTTTGTTGGCCCCCTGATAGGGTTGTCGCTAATCGCCTTACGTACAGCAAATCTATTGTTTCACAGGGTGTTTGCGGCTTACGCGCTGCTGGCAGTGCTGGCAATGAGTTTGAGCACACTGTTGCCGCTCACAAGCTGACATTTATTATTCTCAAGGTGTCCGTTGCGGGCATGTTTGTGACGCATTTTGTCTCGCCACAGATTAAAGTGGGCCGGTGACAGGTAACTCGGCTCCCGATGCAAAATTCAGCCAATTACAAAGTAATCAGCCGTAAGAAATTCGCGGTCATTATGGTCATCCTGCTGAGTATTGTCGCTGTCGGCGTCTGGGTCAGCCTGGACCGTAGCGTGGAATACGGGGAGGAATTGAAGGAACTCGCCGTGACAGAGCCGCTTGAGGCCGCTGCCACCCTCAAGAAACTTACGCGAAGTCTCGCGATTCTGAATGGGATAGTGTTTTCCTCGCTCGCAGCATTGATAATCTGGCATGGATGGAGCGGCTGGCGATCGGAATCCATGCCCCCGAAGGGATCATGGATTCTGGAAGGCCAGCGCACCTGGACCGGGGAATCGGCCGTGAGGATCGGGAAGTTCAAGGTAGCGGCGGGCATCCTGCTGGGCGTGCTCGGGATCGCCAGCTCGTTGATCCTGTGGGGCCTGGGCGACACAGCCGAGGATCAGACCTCGAAAGGTGCTTCCATTCGCGGTCACGAGGTGAACCAATTCGCATGCCGCAACTCGAGCAACGAATCTACACTTGTGGCTTCCGTCACGACGGCTTGTGACCCATGGCGGACACGAAAATTGAACTTGTCGTAGACTCGGTCAAACCGCTGTTACAAATAAAACCAACAATACAGGGAATAAGACATGCCGATCCAAGCGTTCAACAGTGTTGCTTCAATGTAACCACAGGAGGGTTCAGTGTCCTCCTGAAAGGATTGCCTGGCGCACAGCTTGGTGTTCATTATCACGTTGGCACCGTGCGTGGTTATACGTTGCAGGGTCACTGGCGATACTTGGAACACGACTGGGTCGCAAAGCCTGGAACGTTTATCTATGAACCCGCGGGTGAAGCGCACACATTAGTCGTAACAGAGGATTCGCCGGAAGCGGCTCTGATCATGTTCATAGTCGAAGGCGGGCCTCGATGAGCACCAGCTCGATGCGCTAATTCGTTAGAGAAACAGCCACTTAGCCACGAGCTGTATTGCCGAACCGAACGTCGGCCTCTGGCCGTTCTGAGTCGGTTGCCTCGCGAATCGTGTAACGGCCAGGTTGACGGCAACACAACATGCAGAAGGCTGTATAGCTTACAGTCGCGTGAGTGAGCGCGGCATCTTTGAATCCGCTATGCTTGCATACGTGCCTTGAGATTTTCGGATGAGCAACTTATCACGGTTTCTTCGTGAACTTCGACAGCGTAAGGTGTTCGGCACCGTCGCGCTCTATGTCATCGCCGCATGGGTAGCCCTGCAGATCGCCGATCTCGCATTTCCCGGCCTGGGCATTCCTGAAGCTGCGATCCGCTATGTCTGGATCGGCGCATTTCTGGGTTTCCCACTGGCAGTGCTGTTCGGCTGGTTGTATCAGATCACCCCGAAGGGAATCGTTCGCTCGGCACCGCTCGCGGTCGATGAAGCGGCTGATCTTTCCTTGAAGCGCACCGATTATGTGTTACTGACAGCATTCGCAATAGCGATCGGCTGGATCATATTTGGCCTGCTTGGCGAGATACGTGAGGTCGAAATTGCCGATCCGTTTCATACGAGCGTACGGGAGATCCATTCGAATTCTATAGCTGTATTGCCTCTCAGTAATCTGACCGGCGATCCGGATCAGGAGTATTTCGTCGACGGCATGCATGAGGAATTAACCGCCGTTCTGGCACAGATCCGTGCTCTCAGGGTGATCTCTCGGACTTCGACCAGCGTCTACAAGAACGCTGCCCGACTTCTCCCTGATATCGGCCGAGAGCTGGCTGTCGCCAATATCATAGAAGGATCTGTATCCCGGTCCGATGATCGGGTGCGAATCACCGTGCAGTTGATCGACGCACAGTCGGACGAGCACCTCTGGGCCGAAAGTTACGAGCGCGATCTGAAGGATGTCTTGTCTCTGCAATCAGAAGTGGCGCTGGCGATAGCGGAACGAATTCGAGTCAGGTTGACGCCGGACGAGAAACAGCGGCTGACGAGCGCAGGTCAGGTCGATCCCGAGACATATCGTGCGTATCTCAGGGGCATCTATTACCTGAATCAGTTCACCCCCGAAGGCTATGCGAAGGGTCTCGCCTACTTGCATGAAGCTGTTGAAATGGACCCGGGCGACCCATTGGCCTACGCTGCGCTTGCGCGTGGCTACAGCCTGATCGGCCACAGTGCGAACCCACCGGCGGATGCCTGGGCAAGAGCCAAGGAGTCGGCAATCAAGGCGACGTTGCTGGATGACGAATTACCGGAAGCCCATACCGCGTTGGCGGAAATCAAGCTCTACTACGACTGGGACTGGGCGGCAGCGGACGAATCGTTCAAGCGTGCGATTGAACTGAATCCCAGCCAGGACTGGGCTCACGCGCATTATGCCTGGTACTTTCAGCTGACCGGAGACGGGGAAAGAGCCATCGAGGAGATGTCACAGGCACAACAGATTGGCCCGTTGATGCCCCTGTGGTCGGCATGGCTTGCCTGGATGTACTGGGGTGAAAACAACCTGGATGAGGCTCTGGCTCAGGCACAAAAAGCGGTGGAATTGGCCCCCGAGTTCCCGTGGAGCCTGCATGTACTGGGGGGCGTCTTTGCTGCAAAGGGAATGTACGAAGAAGCGCTCATCACGCACGAGCGTCTGCGACCGATCCTGCCGAATGTTGCGAACTGGGGCTTTGCTACGACATATACCTTGATGGGGCGACGCGATGATGCGCTCAAGGTCGCCGCAGAGCTCGCGGAAGATCCTGGTCAAAAGGATCTTTTGTATCTTGGGATTATCCATGCAGGCCTAGGTAACAAAATGCAGGCCCTGGATTGGCTGGAAGCCGCACATGAAGCCCACTCTGACTGGTTTCCCTGGATTGGCGCAGCCGCCGGCTCTGACTTCACAAGGGCGCTTGAAATATTGTCGGACGAACCGCGCTTTCAGGAGCTGGTTGCAGGCCTCGATCTGCCGGCCGGAAGTTCAGATCATTAAACATGCATTTTTTGGTAATTATTGCTATTGCCCACCTTGCCGTAAACGGTGGTGAGTGATACCGCAGTAAATACAGCGAGCCACGAATGGCGGCTTGCGGCCGTTCTGAGACTGTCGCCAGTAAGCTGGCCGAGCGGCTGCTTCACGTCGCATAGCAGCCGGTCGAGGAATCTGATGTAAAATGACGGCTTGTGACCCGAAGCGAAAATTCGCAAATTGATCGACACAGTCACGTTTTGCAGCTTTTCTGCAAGTCAACTAATAGTTTGGTGATCCTCATGCATTCTCGCTTACCCATCAGATTACTACTCCTGACAGGACTGAGCGGGCCACTTGTTTTTGCCATTTCGGTTGTAATTGTCGCGTCCCTGCGCCCAGACTATAACCACGTAAATCAGTTCATGAGCGAGCTCGGGGAAACCGGCGGCCATTTCGCCTGGGTGATGAATTTCTTCGGATTCATGCTTTCGGCTGGGCTTATTCTTATATTCGTCTTAGCTTTCCGGACCCTTTTGCCGCGCACCGCGCCAAATTTAGTGGGAACATTTCTCTTAGTTATTTTTGCAGTCAGTATGTTCTTTGCTGGCGTATTCTCCTGTGACGTAGGGTGTCCGGCATCTGAGCGATCCGTGGATCAAAAGCTCCATGATCTGTTTTCCATTCTTGCTTTTCCGGCATTTACAGCGGGCGTATTCGCTTGGGGACTTTCGTTATCTCGCATTGCCGGTTGGCGTCGATTCGGAATTTATTCATTGGTAACCGCTAGTTTGTCGCTAATACTGTTGGTGACGATGGTGCAGTCGGAGGCGTCACGGGCGGGAACCGGTATGTATCAGAGACTATATCTGGGTGTTCTCTTTCTATGGTTAATGGCGATGTCGGCCAAGCAACTGAGAGAAATCGGAAATGGCAAAGCCGGGCAGATAGCAAACTAGATGTACTCTGCCCTTGCCGTATTTATCGGCCGCTCCTGGCCTATCTGAGCCGATCGCCAGGAATCGAACCGACGGGCCGCTTCACGTCGCATAGCAGTCGGTCGAGGAATCTGATGTAAAATGTCGGCTTGTGACTGCGGTTTCAACCGGTCGACGCAACACATTCGTTAAATTTTTCGGCCGGCGAGTAGAAGTCTAACGTTTCTCGCGGTCGTTCGTTAAGCTCTCTCGCAACGGCATTGAGTCGGTTCTGATGAACGTTCGACAGGTCCATGCCCTTCGGGAAGTACTGTCGCAAGAGTCCGTTGGTATTCTCGTTCGAGCCGCGCTGCCACGGTTGCTGTGGATCACAGAAGTACACGTCGATATCAGTGGCCAGGCTGAAGCGCTTGTGATCGGCCAGCTCTTTGCCGCGATCCCAGGTGAGTGACTTATAGAGTTCCCGCGGTAACTTGTGGGCCTGCTTGATCAGCGCGTTGATGACCGTCTTGGTGTCCTTGCTCGGCACCCTGACCAGCATCACGTAGCGTGTATGGCGCTCCACTAGCGTGGCGATCTGGCTGTTGTTACTGCCACACAAGAGGTCTCCTTCCCAGTGACCAGGCACGGCGCGATCCTCGGCGTCGGGGGGTCGTTCACTGATCGACACGGCATCGGTGATGCGCCCATGGTCGCTCGTCTTCTGCGTGTGATGGCGCGAACGGCGCATTGCACGGCTGTGCCGCAGGTACTTGATCAGCTCTTTCTTCAAGGCCCCGCGGGCCTGGATGTACAGCGTTAGGTAGATCGTCTCGTGTGACACCTGGAAGCTCTCATCGTCCGGGAAGGTGCGCTTCAGCCAACCTGCGATCTGGCGGGGTGGCCATCGCTTCATCAGCTTCCCGGCCACAAGGCGCGCCGCCGCAGGGTTCTGTGCCAGTTTACAGGTCTTGGGTCGATGTGCTCGTTGCCAGGCAGCTTGGTCCGCCTTCGCTGCACGGTACTGCCGCCGGCCACCGTTGCGCTTTACCTCTCGACTGATCGTTGATGGTGCTCGACAGCATGCCCTGTACTGCTGAATGACCTCGCTCCAAACCGCGGGCTATCGAGTTAAGCGACTCACCGCTCTCCCAACGGTCCCAGACCTCTTCCATCTCGGGCTGAGTAAAGTACCTTCTCTTCCTCATCTGCAACACCTCCTGCTCTAATGTTAGAGTCTAGGTGTTGCGTCGACCGATTGAAGTCACAGCCCAAAGCAGACATTCTGAGTTCGGCGATATTCTCACAGGCCATAATTCGGCCCGAGCTACTTTTCTGCGTTTCTGCGCCGATCCAGAAACGAAGGAATTGGCATTAACGCAAACAATGCAAAATACATATATCCGGCAACCGACACCCACGCATCCGGTACAACGAGCGCCAACAGAATTGACAATAGCGCAAAACTCGCGACGAGAGTCCATACCTGCATGTTAACTTTGGTCACCCGTAACTCAATTTTATTTAACGCCAGTGAGGTCGATCCCCGCAGAGTGGCGCGGTATAACTGGTTGAAGAGTAGCGATAAGGCGAGAACCCCACCGGAATAAAAAACGAGAATTCCCCGCGCCTCATCGTAAGTCTCGATCTCGAAGCTCGTAGCCAGGTAACCGCCACTGATTGAGGAGAACAGTAACTCGAATATCACTCTTAGGGGGTAAACGTAGACCAATACCACCAATATGAGTGCAACGCTAAGCAGAATTGTTTCAGAGTTCTCCAGACCGTAGCGGCGGCTCCAGCGTCGGTGTCGCAGCCAAAACACCATTAACATTGCAAAACTAGCGGCAAATGCCGGAATTCGTTTTGCGGCCACCGTCATATCGGCATAGTTCGACGGAATTTCGTCGAAAGAGATAACAAGCAAGGTAAGTACGAATGCAAATGCGGCGTCGACAAATGTATCCAGCCGCGTTACTTCCAACCCTCTCAGGTGAAATTGATCCTCAACTATGAGGCGGTTTATCTCCGTTTTTGTCCACTGCCTGCCGGAAGACGCGTGAGTACTCATATATGAGCTTTCCCAGAAACGATTGATCATTCATTGTGTCAGCACAAGATATCAGAACCGATGCGAATATCCTGCAGAAACGTCGCATGGCAGCCGGTCAAAAAATCTGCGGTAATATCACGGCTTGTGACCCAGAGCGGACGATCAGGGTAAATCTGAATCAGGCTGAGTCACGGAATCTTTGCTCGCAGACTACGGGTTATTCCGAATTGCATTAGCGGCGCATCTGGGACCAGACTAACAGCCATGCTCGAAGAGTTCGGACCGTCTATTTACACTGCTGATGGACCTACCGTGTCGTTCTACGGGTTTCCCTATCCTACGCGCATGGCCGTGGTTCGACTCTCCGATAGCAGCGTCTGGGTATGGTCGCCGATCGCATTGTCCGATGAATTGGTCACTTCAATAACCGCGATTGGGCCGGTCCGGCATATTGTCTCTCCGAATAAAATTCATCATCTCTTCCTGGTCGAGTGGGTTGAACGTTGGCCCGCAGCACGCCTGTACGCGCCACCTGGCCTGGCAAATCGACGACCAGACCTGAGTTTCGATGAAGAGTTGGGTGACGAAGCCAACCCGGCATGGGCAGCCGACATTGACCAGGTAATTTTTCGCGGTTCGTTGGCCATGGAGGAGGTTGCATTCTTTCACCGTGCTTCGCGAACAGCGATCATTTGTGACCTTATCCAGCGGCACCCTGATGCAACGATGAGAGGTTGGAAAGGCATGCTGATGCGTCTCGACAGCCTGGTTGGTAAGGACGGCAGTACGCCGCGAGAATGGCGAGCTAGCTTCATCAGGCGGAGAAAAGCACGGGAGGCACGAGAGAAGGTACTAAGCTGGCAACCCGAGCGGCTGTTAATCGCGCACGGCGAGTGCGCACAAACCGGGGCGACCTCGGTAATTGACCATGCGTTAGGGTGGATCTGATCCGCCCACTGCGCGAGAGCGACGATAGTGAAGATCACGCACTATCTCTACAACGCCTTTCTCGTTGAAGATGAGAATGCGAAGGTCGCGATCGACCCAGGGCAGAATCTGTGGTTATTCAAGCTCGAGAGTCTGATTCCCGAGACAGAGTGGCCAACGATCACTCATATCGTCATTACTCATGGCGATCCCGATCATCACTGGCAATCAGATCGTATTGCCGCCGCGTCCGGAGGCCATGTGATTTGCGGCACGGGCTTGACGAAGATCGGCGATGGCCGAACGCTCGTGATTGATCCTCGAGGGCGAGGACTGACGTCGTGGATACCGTTCGACAATCTCAATACCCTGGATGTCGGTGACGCTATCAAACTCGACGACGTTAGCCTTGAGGCAGTCAAAGCCGAACACGGTCCGATCGCCGTTCCCATACTCGGTTTCACGATCAAGCGTCAACCAGGGCCAGATGAGCGGGTGGGAATTGGCTCAATGGGGTTCAAGATCACGATCGGTGACAAATCGGTCCTCAATCTCGGTGACTCGCTATTTCTTCCTGAATGGGAAGGGCTCGCCCCTGATGTCCTGATGCTCCCGATAGGCGGACTTGGACGGAATACCTGGACCATGGACGTAGCCTACGCCTTGAAGGCAGTTGAAATCATCGCGCCGCAGGCCGTCATTCCATGCCACTACAGTGTTCCATTCCTGTGGAAGCGAAAATTTGCAGTAGCCAACGATGCACGATTCAAGCGAGAAGTAGAATCTCTGGGCGTGAGATGCCATGTCTTGAAGTCTGGTGAGGAGCTGATCATCTGAAGCCACCGGTTCAGGAGTCACTGAAATGAACGAGCATCGACACTTGCTACGGGTCAGTTACTGGGTCGCTGCTATGGCCGACTTCATCATCGCCTTTTCGGTGATGATTCCCGAGAGAATGGGTGTCACCGGGTTTGTCTATCCGATGGGTCTGATGTCAGCTGTGGCATTTTCCTGGGCTGTCTTGTTGCTCATCGCCGACCGCAAGCCGATAGAAAGGAAATGGGTGTTGCTCCCGACGATATTGGTGGTGTTCTTGCTCGGGGTAGCTGGTGTTTACGCGGTCTATGTCGGAGTAATACCGGTTAGCCGGATAACAGGATCATCTATCGCCGTTGTTCTGGTTCTCGGACTCCTGACGTACACCTGGGTCAAGACACGCCGAATTTGAAGGCGCAACTTCCCGGCGTACCGGACGTCCGCTAGTGGCCGATTCCAGTCCTTTAGCGACAGGCTGCTACCGGCCGAACTGAGTCGGTCGCCTGGTTTGAGTTACAGTTTCTGCTACTGACCCAATGCAGTCATTGGTATGTACATCCCAGAATTGACGGCCTGTTCCCTCCTGTCACAATTCTTCCGTCGATACAGGCAAACCTGACCACCGTCAGGGACGCAAAACCACCGGTCCTCGCTTCGTTTTCGATGCTCAGTCGATCGACCCTTAAGGCGGCCGGGCTGCTGCAAACCAGGCAATCAGGAGACAATAATGCGTAGCGGAACAAGAGCGGGCTTACTGAGAACATTGATACTGTCGACCGCGGCATTGGGGCTCATGGCTGCCTGTACGAGTTCGGACGGACGGCCCGACGCGAAGATGGGCACGCTGGTGACTGCGGAGTGGCTGAGCCAGCACCTGAATGACCCAAATTTGGTGGTACTCGACTGCACTGTCCTCGTGGAGCCGAACGACGATGGCAGTGTTCGGGTTGTAAGCGGCCGGGCCAACTACGACAGTGGCCACATTCCGACTGCGGGGTTTGCAGATCTGATGGGCGATCTATCCGCCGGCGATAGTCCACTCCAGTTCGCCATGCCGACACCGGAGCAATTCGGTGCTGCAATGGGCGCGCTTGGTGTTGGTGATGACTCCCGGATAGTGCTGTACGACGGGGGTAATTCGGTGTGGGCCGCCCGGGTCTGGTGGATGCTGCGCTGGGTAGGATTCGACCGAGCGGCGTTGCTCGACGGCGGATTGGCGGCATGGACAGCGGAGGATCGACCGCTTTCTACTGAGCGTGCCAGTCGCCCCGCAGCACAGCTCACGGTTGCCCTACGACCGGAGCTGATCGCCGACAGGGACGAGGTGTTCGCCGCCATCAAAAATGACGAGGTCAGTCTTATCGACGCAATGCCCGCAGCCCACTATCGGGGCGAGATGGTCATGTACGATCGAGCCGGCCATATTCCCGGCGCCTTGAACATTCCTGTATTCACACTCCTCGATGAATCGGGCCGCTTTCGACCGCACGACGAACTGGCTTCGATGATCGGGGGTGATCGCAACGCGCGCGCCATCACCTACTGCGGTGGCGGGATTTCTGCTTCAGCCAACGCCTTTGTCATGACCCGACTCGGGTTTACCGATGTTGCCGTCTACACCGCCTCACTTCAGGAATGGGCTGCCGACCCCGCCAATCCGCTGGAGGTCGCGTCCAGTCAGGATCGAGTCAACAGATAGGCTTCAAATGGACGACTGCTTCACGCCCTGAGCCGTTCGCCAAGTTCGCGCTATAATTTCCGCTGATGAACTAAAGGAGTCGCTCGACAAAGTGCACGTGCGGCGGTCGCTTTTTTCGTATTACCTGGCACGTGCGGCGCAAATCTAAGAATTCGACAGCCTGGAGGAATTTGCCTCATGACAGCTACAAATTTGGTGACCAAGGAAGTAGTTAGCCAAGCATGTAAGAGCATTGGCATCAGGGACTGGAGCACTCTCAAAGAAATTGAAATAACTGACGATGAAGCAAGTGCGATCCTCGATGAGGTTCGAGGAGAAGCTTTTGAGGTTGGTTTAGAAGGTTTTCGCCAAGGACTTCAGGTTGAACTCGAGCACGGTACGCGATTTCCGGACGCCAACATCACTAGCAATCACCCTATCCTCACGGGACAGATCGTTCTCGCACATCTAAAGGAATCACTTCTCTACTACAAGCGAATTGCAGTTGCTGAGCTGGAAGGTGACCTTTTAAAGGCGACCAAGGCGCGCGACGCAGACAAGATACGGTCGCTCTATGGACGAATTGTGTTGGCGCGCCTCGCTTTGGATCAGGCGGAGGTCGATTTTCTCAAGGAGACGTGAGATCGGGCTGCTGTCTGTATGGCTGCTCCTGGCCGATTCCAGCCGGTCAGCACGTCCCTAAAGCAGGCGTTCGAACGGCAGGTTTCGGGAAAAGCTGCCACTCAACCTGGGCGGAGAAAAGGGGTCAGAACTTGTCGCCCACGGCGAACTGAAATAGTCGAAGAGAACTAAGACCCACATAATCCACATAAATACTCCGCGCCGCATTCCCACCGATTGTCCTAGACTGTCGAACGCGCATCTCCTGACACAGCGCGCGGAGCTCACTGGCTATGTCCGTCTTCAAAAGATTAGAACAGACGTCGCGATTAGCAACGCGTAGGGCATAAAGCGTTTAGCCGCCTGGAGGGCCCAATTGCATTACGGCTATAGCCCCTGCAATGAGTGTCATCGATAGGATCTTGGTGCCCCAGCGGTCGGTCTGAATCGCCAACGAATCGCGCAACCGGCCCGGTGAGGCTTCCCAGGCGCCGGTGTAGGCCAGATACAGGCCGCTGATAATCATGATGAACGCAGGTAGCGTGCACTCAGCAACCGCGACCAATGTGACCGACGGCGCAATGCTGGTCGCGCGCTGCGATATCAACACCGCCGCGATGTCGAGGAGCTGTATGCCAGCGAACAGGACGCCAAAGCGTCGACAAAGCGACCCGATCCGGATGGTGTGGTGTTGCCGTAGAGACATGAGCAAAACGGCAGGCAGCAGGCAGGCGGCGGAAAAGACAATAGCAGCGTGAGTGTAGTCAAGGTCGGCAAGCGCCGATGCCTGCAAAACCATCGCGAGCGACATGCACAGTACCGACTGCAGCAAACACATTAGCAGGTTGGCCTTTATCACAGCGAGTTGCTTGCGCAACAAGGTCAGGACGCCGCACAGCGCAAGACCAAGCGCGACGTAGTAGGTCGGTTCAAGGCGCTCCCCGAGCATCAGGAAAGCCAGTACCGGCACAAACAGCACCGTCAGGTTATTGAAGATTTCCGTATTTAGGCTGTCGTTCAGCGTGAATAGTGCGCGAAAGTTAAAATAGATATGCAGAAAGTAAAAGAAGCCCGCCAGCGCGGCCGTTCCTATTGGCGCGAAACGGACGCCGTCCCATTCGGTCGCGTTCGGGAGCAGGAACGCGAGTGGCACGACGCTGAAAAGCGCCATGGTAACGGCGGCTTCGAGCGGACTTCGCAGCACGCGCGTGCCGACAAGGCAGACATCGACAACGCAGGACAGCGCCCAGAAAGCGGCCGCCAGCAGTGCCAGCAACAACCAGCTTTCAAGAACGACCGCCATGGTTCAGAAATTCAGGAGAATTGAAACGACGAACCTCGAGTCTCTAGCCTGCTCGAAGAAGATCTTGTCCGCCCCGCCGAAAGCGTCGTAGTACGACAGGGTTACTTGAGCCGCTGCGAAGTCCCGAGTCATATCCGCCCTTGCGTAGCGATAGCCTGATCCGTAGGCGTTCGACAGATCGTAGTATCCGTAGGCGACCTCGAGGGCGACGTCACGCGGCAAGGCGAATTCGTAACCAAGCTCGGAGAACCAGCTTTCGGTATCGGTCCCATCCACGGAATTTGAATACCCAATGGTCGCACTGAGCCGATCGTCGAGGCAAAGTGTTGAGATCAGCTCGTTGTAGTCGTAGTCGATGTCGCCGTGCGTGCTCGGAAAAAGGTAGTGAACGAGCGTCACGTCGACGGACCAGCGATCACCCAGTTGCGCCGCGTAGCCAGCCGCGATATTGATTTCCAAACGCGCTCCGTCGTCCGGTTCGCCGGCAGGGTAGAAGTCCACGTTACTGCCCCAGGCGTAGGCGTAAAAGCCGTTGTCGAACTGCAGATCCAAAGATGCCTGGAGGGCAGGGTTGCCCAGGGTTTGCGAGATGCCGCGAAAAACGTAGTCGGAGGCGATCGTTACGGACCCACTTAGCGGGAGTTCGCTGTTGTGGCCTTCCGTGGCTGACGCGACATCAGCGAGCAGGAATGGCGTGACTGCCCAGGCAATGTAGCTCGGAATCGCGGCAGCTCTGTTCATGGTTCGCGCCTCTTTCAGCAATAGCCCTGATTCCCTAAACAGGATTCCCGGGCAGATGCGCTCACTCGCGACGAAGAAATTCGGCAACCCGATATTTTTCAACAAGTTATGTTCGAGCGCGTTTGCGGTGAGCTTGTTTCCGGCTGGTTCCTGTTAAATACAGGTAAGGCTTGTCAAATGAGATCAACGCCCGTGCCAACAGTCGGCAGTGGACAATTTGCAGCAGCGTAGGCGGTATGGTTTATATTCTTGCGAACGAGCCGGAAAGCATTCGGGAGCGTCATGTCGGGCAGTGTCGGAGAAATAACGAAACTACTGCGGGCCGCATCGGCGGGCGACCGAGGGGCGAGCGACGAACTGTTCACGTCCGTCTTCCAGGAATTGCGGGCGTTAGCGAGGTCGCATCGACGCCGGTGGAACGGCAACGATACGCTCAATACGACCGCGCTCATCAACGAAGTCTACTTGCGCCTTGCCAACCAGACAATTGCCAGTTTCCAAGATCGCGTACATTTCTTTGCGACCGCATCGCGGGCAATGCGCCAGATTCTGATCAACTACGCCGAACGGGCGTCGACCGAAAAGCGTGGTGGCAATGCGCTGCGGGTAACCCTCACAGGATTGTCCCTGCATGACGACAGTACGCTTGAAGACCTGCTGCATATCGACGCACTGCTCAGCAGACTGGAAGACACGAACCCGCGTCACTGTCGCCTGTTCGAGTACCGGGTTTTCGGTGGCATGACGATCGACGAGGCAGCAAGTGCGCTCGACGTTTCTCCCGCGACTGTCAAACGCGACTGGACGGTATTGAGCGCGTGGCTATTCAGTGAGATGAACGCCAAGAAGGCCGGGCAAGAAAAGGGTCGTGCGTTATGATTTCAGAGCGCGCCGCCGAGATCTTCCTCGAAGCCGTGACGCTCGACGCAGAGACGCGCGCGCGCTTCGTTACCGACATGTGCGGCAACGAACCGCAGCTTCTGAACGAAGTGA
>JBATHK010000100.1:0-8226 GCA_049666725.1 Woeseiaceae bacterium | reverse complement strand
ACCGGCCAATCGAGCTGACCGCCGCGATCAGGCACTCCTTGCCACCAGGGACAGGCGACGGCACAACCGCCTTGCCTCCGGCCGGAACCCGGAGGATCGCCTTGCCGGCCTTGTTGCGAGACACCAGGTCGCCCAGCGTGGCGACAAAGCCATACCCTGCGTCACTGGCCAGCAGGTACTTTTTCTCGGCATCGCCAATCATCGTGCCGCAAAAGCCGGCCCCGTCGGGTGGCTTGAAACGACTCGACAGCGGTTCGCCCTGCCCGCGTGCCGAAGGCAAAGTACCCGCGATAACACTGTAAACGCGTCCGGTGCTGTCGATGAACATCGCGAGCTGGTTGCTGCGCCCTTGCGCGGCCGCGAGATAGTTGTCGCCGGAACGGTAACTGAGCGTCGCCGGATCGATCTCGTGCCCTTTGGCCGCGCGCGCATAGCCTGCCTGCGATAACACAACCGTCACGGGCTCGCTGGCGACCAGTTCCGTTTCGTCCAGCGCCTGGGCCGCTTCGCGCACGACGACCTGGGTGCGACGATCGTCGCCGTAGGCTTTCGCGTCTTCGAGAATCTCTTTCTTCATCAGGGTCTTGAGGCGCGCAGCGCTCTTCAGCGTTTTCTCCAGGCCATCTCGCTCTTTCTTGAGTTCGTCCTGCTCGCCGCGAATCTTCATTTCCTCGAGTTTCGCCAGGTTTCGCAAGCGCAGGTTGAGGATTGCTTCTGCCTGGATGTCACTGAGTTTGAAGCGCTTCACTAGAACCGGCTTCGGTTTGTCTTCTTCGCGAATAATTGCGATCACTTCGTCAATGTTCAGGTACGCGACCAGCAGGCCGTCAAGTACATGCAGTCGATCATTGACGATCTGCAGGCGGTAGCCCAGGCGCTTTTTGACCGTGTCCTTACGGAACGCAAGCCACTCTTTCAGCAGCTCAAGCAAATTGAACAGCCGCGGCTTGCCGTTCAGCCCGATAACGTTCATGTTGACGCGTACCGTGCGCTCGAGCGATGTCGTCGAGAACAGGTGCGACATCAGCTGCTCGACATCGACGCCACGCTTCTTGCTGATGACAAGACGCGTTGGGTCTTCGTGATCCGACTCATCCCTGAGGTCGTCAACCTGCGGCAACTTTTTGTTGCGCATTTGTGCCGCAATCTGCTCGAGGATCTTGCTGCCCGAAATCTGGTGCGGCAGCGAGTTAATGATGATGTCGCCATTTTCGATTTTGTAGGACGCGCGCAGGCGCAGCGTGCCGCTGCCGGTCATGTACATGTCCAGGATTTCATCGCGCGACGAAACCAGTTCTCCGCCGGTCGGGTAGTCCGGTGCCTTGATGTGTTTCATGAGCTGCTTGACGGTGGCTTTCGGATTGTCGAGCATGTGCACGAGGGCGCTGGCAACCTCGTTGAGGTTATGCGGTGGTACGTCCGTCGACATGCCGACCGCGATGCCGGTTGTACCGTTGAGCAGCAGGTTGGGCAGGCGCGCCGGAAGGACGACGGGCTCGCTCATGGTGCCGTCGAAGTTCGGCACCCAGTCGACCGTGCCCTGGCCAAGCTCCTGCAGCAGGCTCTTCGCGTATGCCGTCAACCGGGATTCCGTGTAGCGCATAGCTGCAAACGACTTCGGATCGTCGGTCGACCCCCAGTTGCCCTGCCCGTCAATAACGGTATAGCGATACGAAAAGTCCTGCGCCATCAGCACCATGGCTTCGTAACAGGCCGAGTCCCCGTGCGGGTGAAACTTGCCGATCACGTCGCCGACCGTGCGCGCCGACTTCTTCGGCTTCGAGCTGGCCGAAAGGCCCAGCTCACTCATCGCGTAAATGATGCGGCGCTGCACGGGTTTCAGGCCGTCGCCGATTTGCGGCAGCGCGCGATCGAGAATCACGTACATCGAGTAATCGAGGTAGGCCTTCTCGGTGTAGTCCTTGAGCGCCTGTCGTTCCACGCCCTCGAGGTTAAGACTGTTTTGTCCGGACATGAATTCTATACCTCGGCCAGATCGCCCTTGGTCTCAAGCCATTTGCGGCGGTCTTTCGCACGTTTCTTGGCGAGCAGCATGTCCATCAGCTGCTCGGCGTTGTCTTTGGCGCTGACGGTCAGTTGCACCAGCCTGCGCGTATCGCGATTCATCGTGGTTTCCCTGAGCTGCGCCGGATTCATCTCACCCAGACCCTTGAAACGTGTGACGGAGATCTTGCCACGTCTTTTCTCGGCCTCGATGCGGTCGAGAATACCTTTGCGCTCGCCTTCATCGAGCGCATAGTAGACTTCTTTACCGACATCGACACGATACAGCGGCGGCATAGCGACATAGACGTGACCGGCCATCACCAGCTCCCGGAAGTGCCGCAAAAACAGGGCACAGAGCAGCGTCGCAATATGCAGTCCGTCGGAGTCCGCGTCCGCAAGTATGCAGACCTTGTGGTAACGAAGTCCGTCGAGGCTGTTGTCACCGGGATCCACGCCCAGTGCGACAGAAATATCGTGCACTTCCTGCGACGCCAGGATCTCGGCCGAGTCAACCTCCCAGGTGTTCAGGATCTTGCCGCGCAGCGGCATGATGGCCTGGGTATTGCGGTCGCGTGCCTGCTTGGCCGAGCCGCCCGCGGAGTCGCCCTCAACCAGGAAGATCTCGCAGAGTTCAGGCTCCTGCGAGGTGCAGTCTGCGAGCTTGCCGGGCAGCGCCGGACCGGAAACGATTTTCTTTCGAACGACTTTCTTCGCCGACTTGAGGCGCTTCTGCGCCTTGGCGATCGCGAGCTGTGCAATCAGATCGCCGGTTTCCGGATGCTGGTTCAGCCACAGCGAGAAATTATCCTTGAGGACACCCGCAACGAACGCGGCTGATTCCCTTGACGACAGGCGTTCCTTGGTCTGCCCCGAAAACTGCGGGTCTTCGAGCTTGGTGCTCAGAATAAAACTGAGCCCGTCCCAGACGTCTTCCGGGGCGATCGTGACGCCCCGTGGCAGCAGGTTTCTGAAGTCACAAAATTCCCGGATGGCGTTCGTCAGGCCTGTCCGCAGTCCGTTGACATGCGTACCGCCCTGCGGTGTCGGAATCAGGTTGACGTAGCTTTCGGTAACACTCGGTCCGCCGTCGGTCGTCCACACAAGCGCCCAGTCGACGGCTTCGTTGTTGCCGGTCAGGCTGCCCGAAAACGGTTCTGCCGGCAGCGTCTCCCCACCGCCGATTTCCTCGAGCAAATACTCCTCAAGACCGCCCGAATAACACCATTCGAATTTTTCCTTGGGTTTCTCGATCTTCAGGCGCACCGTGATGCCTGGACACAGGACCGCTTTCGCGCGCAGCGCATGCTTCAGACGTGCAACGGAGAACCTGGCGGAGTCGAAATACTGTGGATCGGGCCAGAACCGCAGCGTGGTACCCGTATTCGCCTTGCCGACTGTGCCGACCACCTCGAGCTTGCCGCGCTTCTTACCGCCGGCGAAGCTCATGTTGTATTCCTTGCCACCACGACGAATCCACACTTCGAGATTCTTCGACAGTGCGTTGACAACGGACACGCCGACGCCGTGCAGGCCGCCCGAGTACTGGTACGTCTCGTTGGAGAATTTTCCGCCTGCGTGCAATCGCGTGAGGATCAGTTCGACGCCCGGAATTTTTTCCTTGGGGTGCTTGTCGACCGGCATGCCACGGCCATCGTCGCTGACTTCGAGCGAGCCATCATTGAAAATTGTGACTTCGAGTTTCTTGCAATAGCCTGCAAGAGCTTCATCGATACTGTTGTCGATGACCTCGTGGGCCAGGTGGTTTGGCCGCGTGGTGTCCGTGTACATGCCCGGCCGACGCCGAACAGGTTCGAGTCCGCTAAGGACTTCGATGTCCGCAGCGTCGTATCGTTTACTCATCAATCAGATGGCCGGTAATCGGATTGCCAGAAAGGTGCCCGGCGGAATTCTAGCCTGAATGCATAGCGGGTGCACCCGTATTAGTCGGGCAACGGCAAAGAATATCAGTCGAACTCTCAGTCAAGATCGGCAATCAGCGATTGACGAATGTTGTCAGCAACCGGACTGACTTCCACGCGATAGTTCTCATGATCGATGCCGGCAACCAGCGACGCGCCGTCTTTCAGCGCTGCAACCTGTTCCGCAGGCATCTCGAAGCGCAGAAAATGCACGGCCGACGTCTTTTCATCATCGCTGCGTTCCAGGTCTTCGTCCGCGACCGCCAGAACACGATCAAAATCGGCGACCTGGACATAAACCCGGTTTTCGATGCCGCGCAGTTGCGACAGCATCGCACGACGCTCTTCGACTTCGGGGAATTCGATCATGAATGTCGCTTTCCAGTTCGAACCATCGGGAATCAGCGGGTTGTAAGCGTTTAGCTCCTCATTGATACCATCGGATTCGAAAATACGCTCGATGCGCAGCATCTCCTGTACCTGGTATTGCATGGTCAGGAAATCCTCAAAATACAGCGCCGCATTGGTGCCGAGGTCGAGACGGCGATTGCGCTTGTGCTCAATGACCTTCTGCCGAAAGGCCGGTCGTTGCTCGGCATATTTTTCCAGGCTGATTAGATTGTCACGTGTCAGTTTTTGCATTCTGTTCATATTCCGTAGGCTGTTCGTAACAGGCTCATTGGGTTGTTTGCCTCGTGATCATCGAGGTCCTGAACGATTTGCTCTGCCGCCATCGGGCAGTCGCTAACGAAGTGGTCGGCCTCCGCACGTTTGAGTTTGCTCACGACCGGCTTCGCGATTTTTTTCGAGATCTCGTGGAATTCCTTCTTCACGGCATAGGTTCCGTCGTGGCCCGAACATCGTTCGATAACCTCAATCGTGGTATCGGGGACCAGCTGCAGCATGTCACGCGTTTTCAGGCCGATGTTTTGCACGCGCAGGTGGCACGGTACCTGGTAGGTCACTTTCCCCAGGGACTTTTTGAATTCCGTTTTGAGCTTGCCGTCCTTGTGGCGCAGCATCAGGTACTCGAACGGATCAAACATGGCATCGCGGACCTTCGCAACGTCAGCGTCATCCGGAAACATGAGCGGCAGCTCCTGCTTGTACATCAGCGTGCACGACGGAATCGGCGTCACAATGTCCCAGCCTGCGTCGACCATGGCCGCGAGTACAGGGATGTTGATTTCCTTGGCCCTGGCAACGGCTTCGAGGTCGCCGAGCTCCAGCTTGGGCATGCCACAGCAGGCCTCTTTCTCGGCCAGCGCCATTGCGATTCCGTTGTGCTCGAACACGGCCACGAGGTCCACGTCGATCGCCGGGTGATTGCGGTTGCCGTAGCAGGTTGTATAGAGCACCACTTTGCCGCGCGTGCTTTCAGTCGCCTCGGCAGAAACGTCGCCAGCATTTCTCAGTCGCTTGAGCCGCTTCCTCGCCGTGTTCGAATGATAGTCAGGCACCGGTGCGTCGCGATGCACGCCCAGCGCTTTTTCAATCAGCTTGCGGCCCGCCTTGCTGCGGTTGGTTGCATTGACGGCATTTACAATCACCGGGATGCCCGCGAGTTTTCCGACCGTGTCGGTAGCACTGAGCACCTTGTCGCGCAGTGAGGCCCCCTCTTTTTTAAATCGTACTGCCTTGGCGCGCAGCATCAGGTGCGGGAAGTCGACGTTCCATTCGTGCGGTGGAACGTACGGACACTTCGTCATGTAGCACATGTCGCAGAGATAGCAGTGATCGACAACGTCCCAGTAGACCTTCTTGGGCACGCCATCGACTTCCATCGTATCGGACTCATCGACTGCGTCGAACAGGGTCGGAAAGGAATTGCAGAGGTTGAAGCAGCGGCGGCATCCGTGACAGATATCGAAAACACGTTCGAGCTCTGCAATCAGCGGCTCTTCGTCGTAAAATTCGCCGGACTTCCAGTCGAGGGGATGCCGAGTCGGCGCCTCGAGGCTGCCCTCGCGTCTGCCTTCAGGTTTGCTCATCGATTCCCTTCATGCTTAGAAATTCCGGGCCGCATGGCCCGGAATTCTGAGAAACTACTAATCTTCGAGCGTGTCGAGCGCCTTCTGGAAGCGATTCGCATGCGAACGTTCCGCTTTGGCAAGCGTCTCGAACCAGTCTGCGATCTCGTCGAAGTTCTCGTCGCGCGCTGTCTTCGCCATGCCCGGGTACATATCGGTGTACTCATGGGTTTCGCCGGCAATAGCGGCTGCCAGGTTTGCAGAGGTCGCGCCGATTGGCAGACCGGTTGCCGGATCACCTACTTCTTCAAGGTACTCGAGGTGACCGTGCGCATGTCCGGTTTCGCCTTCAGCGGTTGAACGGAATACGGCGGCGACATCGTTGTAGCCTTCGACATCTGCTTTCGCTGCGAAATAAAGATAGCGACGGTTCGCCTGGGATTCGCCGGCGAATGCCTCTTTGAGATTGTTTTCTGTCTTGCTGCCTTTTAGTGACACTTTAGTAACCTCTCGAGTGAAATGACCATTAATTAGAACGAGTCTAATAACGCTTCACCTTATGCCCCGACCCCATTCCTGTCAACCGTGGAAAACCCGGGCTAGACGGTGATCCGGCAACGATGAGGATTGACGATTTCGATGCCGGCCTGTAGCGTAGCGGCGCAACTGGAATCGGAATGACGCCATGAGTTCTGCAAAGAAATTCAATCTCGAGAAGTCCCTGGCGGACCTCGAAGAACTGGTCGAGGAACTCGAATCCGGTGACCTGCCGCTCGAAAAAGCGATGAAGAAGTTCGAAGAAGGCATCAAACTCACGCGGGGCTGCCAGACCGCGCTCAAGGAAGCCGAACAGAAGGTCGAGATCCTGTTGCAGAACGCGGGCAGCGAAGACCTCGACGACTTCCTCGTCGACGACGAAGACTGATTTAAGGGGACAGTTTACTTATATCTTCCTTCGATATAAGTAAACTGTCCCCCTGATTCACTCCTGCAGCAGTGCCATCAAAGCCACCACGGTCGATTCGACGCCGGCCTTTACGGACGGCTCCGGCGCAATCTTGAACAACGGTGAGTGGTGGCTCGGTACCGGCGCCCCCCCCGCGATCTCAGTATCAAAATCTTTCTGCGGCGTACCGCCGATCGCCCAATAGACACTGGGTATCTCCGGGTCGTCGGTAAAGAACGGAAAATCCTCGGCCCCCATGCCCTTTGTCGGAATATCGACCACGCCATCGTCACCCATCGCGTCCGTCCACGCGACCTTCAGGCGCCTCGTTAGCTCAGCGTTGTTGTTCGTCGGCGGGACGCTTTCCTCGGATATAATCACTTCTGGCAACAGATCCTCGGGCAGACCGGCAACACGACCCATGTTTTCGGCGATGCGCTTGATGCCGTTGAGCAGGATTGCGCGCGTCTCATCACTCATACTTCGGACCGTCAGCTGCAGATGAGCTTCATCAGAGATAATGTTGTGCTTGGTGCCCGAATGAAACGAGCCGACCGTCACAACGCCGGGATCGCGCGGCGAGAGCTCGCGCGAAACCAGGGTCTGTAACGCGAGAACGATCTGGCTGCCGAGCACAATCGGGTCCTTGCCGCGGTGCGGACTGGCACCATGCGCACCCACGCCGCGAATAACGATATCGACTGTATCCGCGCCGGCGTAAGGACTGCCCTCCGAGACGTTGATCGTGCCCGCCACATCGCTAGACGACACGTGGAAGGCCAGCGCGTAATCCGGTTGCCCGAATCTCCGCCAGAGGTCGTCGTCTTTCATCGCGCGTGCGCCTAGCACGCGTTCCTCGGCCGGCTGCACGATCAGCATCAGCGTGCCATTCCATTCGTCTTTCCTGGCCGCCATCTGGCGCGCCGTGCCGACGAGGCTCGTGATGTGCACGTCATGGCCGCAGGCGTGCATCGTGAAAACGGTGTTGCCGGTGATAGGGTCCGTTTGTGTCGCGCGTGATGCATTCTCGAGCCCTGACTTTTCCTCCACGGGCAAGCCGTCCATATCGGCCCGCATCATCACCAGCGGGCCAGGTCCGTTCTTCATCATTGCAACGACGCCCGTGCCGCCGACCTTTTCGGTGACCTCAAATCCAGCCGCCCGCAGTTCCTCTGCCATACGCTTCGCAGTCTTGAATTCGACGGTCGAAAGCTCAGGGTTTCTATGGAAGTAGTCAAACAGCTTTGCGAGGTGGTCGTCGTAGTCCTTTTGCACGGCGCCGTTGAGATCGCTTGCGAGTGCAGGCAATGCAAGAAATAACGCCAAAAGAATAGTGATGCGTCTGGTCATATGGAGTTCCCCTGTCTTGTTGTCGGTCAAGTGT
>JBATHK010000099.1:0-12788 GCA_049666725.1 Woeseiaceae bacterium | reverse complement strand
GTACTGGTCGATAGAGCTGCCCAGGCCGTGACTGATACCGAGGCTCTGATAAAGGCCGTTGAAGTTTCCTTCTTCGCCGTGCAGCGCCATGTAGTTGAGAACCACGGAGTTGACCAGCAGGTTTACGTTATTGGCCATCGGCGTTGCTGCGCGCTGTACCGAGCCGCCTGCGTCCATATAGCCGATCTGCTGGTGCAGCATCTGTTCGTCCGGCGTTGCACCGCGCAGCACCGGTCGTCCACCGAGCCGGGGCGGGTTGTATACCAGGAAAAACGAGCCGGCAGTCGACGAATTATCACTTGTCCATTCGCCTTTGCCGCGGCCGTCCGCTGAGTTGTCGATAGCGCCGTTCGAGGAGAGCGAGCCATCGCTGAAGACGTACAGCATGAGGGGCTTGTCGAGGCGTGCCGCGTATTCGAGGCAGGCGCCCATGCATTGGCCGGCACGGAAATCTTTGACCTCACCCTCGGCGCGTGCGCCGCCGTGATAGTCGTAGCCGCCCATCTCGACACAGCCGGCACCGGCGAAGCCGTTCATGACCAGCTTCATGATCGAAGATGTCTTCTGGAATTCACGCCCGTCGCGGTCGCCGGCAAAGAACTCGTTCGAGGTGAAGATACCGGTGGCATCGTCCACGATCATTGCATCGGCGCCCGGATCGATTGGTGTACCACCGAAGCGGTCCGCAATATGCGCCGCCTTGAGATAGCCGCAGCGCACGGCCTTGTCGATGTCGACGTCCCGGTTCACCAGGTTTTCAACTTCGGCAATCTTGCTGTCCGAGAGGCGATAGATCGATTCCATGACCATGGTCGCATCGTCTTTCGACAGGATGCCGACGAGGTCACCTGTGTCAACGAGGTTGACGACGTCACTCGGACGATCAACCTTGGTCGGGCGCAGTTCGGGATCGTACAGCGCCTGCGGCAGCATCGAGTTGCCGCCGGAATCGGTATTCTCGGAGCCCGAGAGCGTCAGGATCGAACCTTTTGCGCCGGCGAGAGCAATGCCATACATCGGGTTATGCGGGTTGTTGCCCGTATCGTTATCTGAACGTGCGGGAATTATGGCGCCGTTGATATTGGCGGCGGTTTCCGGGCTGACCCTCGAAAGGATGCCGCGACGAAACGCGCTGTCAAAGTGGAAGCCCAGCCCCAGGTCGAAGTTCGCAAACGCGTTGCCGTTCGCGTCAGTGAGTCCGGGAACCATGTCGCCCGGCAGACCCATCTTTTCGTAGCCCTGCGTGCTCAGGAAATCGCTCTGGCCGCCTTGTCCGCCCACGAGGACGTTTGAGCCGGCGATGTTGACGCCGCCCGCCAGGTCGAAGCAGATAAACGGGATCTTCCCCGCACCATCCGTAATGTTGCATTCAGCAGGCGCTCGCAGCAAGTCGAGATCCTGCGAAAGGTCTGCGAAAGCATTGCGGGGATTCAGCAGCGGAGCGATTCCGCCGACCGTGTAGGCCGCACCCGTCATAAAGCCCTGCGACAGAAACTGGCGTCGCGTGACAGGACGCGGATGATCGGTGTGAAGCAGCGGCAAATCCCAGTTGCCTTTGTCTCGTTTCATGCTCATCTCAATTACTTCCTCTTATGTCCTGTCTTTACTGAACCAGTGTGGCTGCACTGCCAAGTACCGAAGCGCAAACACCCTTTGCGATTGCACGCGTGTCACTGGTACCTCCCAGCAAGCGATCGATCAGGTTGTCAGGGCGACTGCCGCCGCCCGATGCAAACGCGGCGAGCTCATCGTGAACAATTGCGTAACTCGGCTGAGAGTCCAGCTGCGGACCCGTTGACGAGTGCCCGACTGCGCGGGCAATCAATGGCTCAACGAAGTTGTCACGATTGGCAACGCTGAATGCCTGCCCGGGCGTCGCACCGAAGTTGAAGCCGGGCCAGATCGTGGCGTCCTCGACGGCCGCATCGCAGTACTGAATTGCAAGCTGCGCGATGGCCACCTGGTGCGACGACAGTACGGCTTCGATGTTCTCGACCGCCGGCAGCGACTGACGCAGCTCCTGGTAGGTCTCATCGACCAGGAAGTTTCCGCCACGCTGGTAGGTCACACGATCGATGCCCGTGATCGCGGCGTAGGTCGCGTCAATCTCGTCGAAAGTCCTGACACCAATGTCTGACTTGCGCTGTTCATCGGTAGCGATGTAGTCGGTCACAACCAGCATCGGGTCTTCGCTGCGATTGAAAACGACGCCGTCAAGGTTATCGAACGTCAGGAAGAACTCGTCGTCCTCAGGCCCTTTCTCGAGCGGCAGCACCGCGCCAAGCACCGACAGCGGCTGGCCTAGCTCGTCCAGCGTCGCGCCGACCAGGTCGAGCGTTTCATCCAGGTTGGCGTAACTCTGTCCGACCGGTGCCTCTTGTCCGTTCATGGCGACGCGCATGCCCTGCATATTGATGCCGGTCGGTGTCGAGCCGTCAAGCGTCGTGAAATGGGGCTTGTCGAACAGGTAGGCGTACGAGTCGAACTGCTGCGCCTCGAACAGTACGTAAGACGTCTGCGGCAGCGCGCCGATACGCTCCGAGATATCGAACAACAGGTAGAAACGTTCACCGACACCCGCGTCGAAGTTCTGCGCGATTTGTTCCTCCGATAACGCGCGGCGGTGAATGGCCGCCAGGCGGAATGTACCTTCCCACAGTCCGTCGCTTGATGCTTCGTTGCCGAGCACCACGGCGAACGTATCCTGCCAGTCTACGAAGGTACCGCCGGGAATCGGGTCGGCATTGCTGACGAGCTCACCGTTGACGTAGATCCTGCGTCCGTCAATCGGGTTATACGTTGCGACGACGTGCTGCAGGGTTGCCTGCAGAACCTCATCGGCATCCGGTGTGGACAGCTGCGGATTACCGTTCAGGTCGGTCAACGGCTCACCGTTGGCGTCCTCTGCATTCGTGCGCAGCAGGAAGTCATAGTTGTAGAGCGTCTGTTGCAGCGTGAAGTTACGGGAATTCTGGCCGGCCGAGTAGCTGACGATCTTGGCCATCTCCTGGGTCACGTTTGCCGGTACGACCCAGGCTTCGATCGAAAATTCGCCGGATTCCTGCAGTACATCGGCCAGCTTCCTGCTTGCCGTCGTCGAGCCCTGCGCCTTGCCCGCGCCCTGCGCCTGGTTATAGCCTATCGTGATGCCCCAGCCGCCGTACCAGGTGACGTCACCCGAGAAGTTCAGGTCGATGGCTGGATCGACGCCGCTCGAATCGAACGCCGTCAAGCCTGAGCCTGTCTTGAATTCCCAAAGCGCAATCTGGTCATTCTCGTAGCGGTTGCCACCGGAGGCGACCGTACCGTCAACCAGTCGTACGGCCTTGCTGTAAATAAGGTCCGGGTTGACTGTTGTCGGATCGATCGCATTCGCAAACGCTGTGATCGCGTCCAGCATTTCTACAGAAGCTGTCGCGCAGTCATTGTTCCAGCAGTTGTGTGCTTCACCGCCCTGTGCGCCGGGTGATACCTTGATGACAAAGCGAGAGTCGGCCGGTGAGTCAAGGTTGATTTTCGACTTGGCGGCTTCGTACGCGCTCGCCACAGCAGGTTCTGCAAAAAACGGCTGTTGTGCGGTCGGTGATTCCGAGCTGTGGCAGCCGGCGCAGTACTCGGCAAGGATCGGCGTGTAGACAAACTGCTCGAACAGCGCCGGGTCCGTCGGGAAATTCTTGCTGTCGCTTGGATCGCGATCCGCCGGAGCAGTCAGGACAATCTGGCGGCCGCCACCGGCGGCAGAGCCAACCCAGTTTTCGATCCAGGTGGTCATGATCGTGCCGCAAACGCCCGGGTCTGCAACCCAGCAGTTATGACCAATAGGCGCTTCGCTGACTTTTTCGACAATGCGTGACAGCGACGGCTGCTGCGTGTTTGTTACCGTAA
This sequence comes from Woeseiaceae bacterium, assembly GCA_049666725.1. GTDB lineage: Bacteria > Pseudomonadota > Gammaproteobacteria > Steroidobacterales > Woeseiaceae > UBA1847. The sequence continues at coordinate 8,903 of JBATHK010000099.1, read as the reverse complement.
CAGCCTCGTCGTAGGCCATGTTGACGTCGTCATTGCGAACGAACATGGGCACCTGGCCAACCGATTCATTGTGGCAGGAGCCGCAGCGGTCTGTGGTCTTTGCGTTTGTCCAGAATTCCTGTTGAAACTTGAGGACGTCTGCATCGCGAGCGACAGGACCGGTATAAACCGCGTCGTTATTGCCGCCGGGTCCCTGTGACAAGGGGTTGTCGGTTGTTTGTGCACCGCCGCCGCAAGCCGCGAGGACGATGCTGGAAATTAATGCCACGGTAGCCGCGCGCATCGAGCGCTGAGCAAGGGCCTGGGTAGCAATTCTGATTGCTTTAGTCATTGTCATGTCTCCCTACTGGCCCATGCAGTAAACGGCGGTATCAGCGAACACCTGTTTCATTTTGAATACGCTGGCCTCGAAATTTGTGACGATCTCGTCGACCTTGCTGTGGTCAGCAGCCGACTCAGGATCGCGCAGGCATACAGCCTTAAAGACTTTCTTGACCTGGCAGGCGGCGAACGCGTCACTATTGGAGAGTTCCACGCCGAGCGACTTGGCGCCGAAGTCGTCCCCGGTGCCCGGGCCGTTGAAGCCGAGGTAGCGGTTCTGGCCGGTTCGCCAGTAGTTCGTCCAGTGATCGTCCGGCGTGCGGAAACCCTGCGGGAAGTTCAGGTCGTTATTGAAGTACTTGGGCTGGACGTTGCCGGCGGTGTACTCGATGCTGCCCGTCGCGTCATTGTAGTTGTAGTAAGCAAATGCCTGGGCCATCGGGTCCATGCCCGTGTGGCAGCCAACGCAGTTATTCAGGAACAGGCGGCTGTCACCACCCGGGCTGCGACTGACGTCCTGGCGAATTCGATCGGGCGACATACGCGGGTCATGCAGCTGCTCCATGTCCGCGCAGAAGTGGTTGACCATCGTAAAGCGGAACATCGCGCGGTTGGTGCCGGCGATAAAAAATGCTTCGGAAGCTGCGCGCGACGTCATCACGCCGGCCGTTGCCGTGGAGGGAATACCGTTGACGCCTGACTGCGTCGCTGGCTGCAGCACGGCCTTGAGGTCGTGATTACCTGCTTCCAGCTGTTGGTAGTGATTGTTGTTGTTCCCGGCCGGCGCTGAGGCAACCGTGCCCGGGCTCCCGACATACTGCAGGTCGGCTGATAACACCGTGCGGAAGTCCACGTCGTCACGGATCATTCCGATCACAGTCGCGATGTAATCGTTGAGTGGTACAAACACGGAGCGGTCGCGATTCGTCCATGGCGCTGCGAAGTTTTTCAGCGTCACATTGAAAAAGCTGCTGTTTTCCATCGCGACGTACGCTGCACAGGCCGGTCCTGAAACGCCGTAGCTGACGCATACCGGGTCCGTTCCGGTGTTGCTTTCGAGCGCAGTCAATACCGATTCGGCCGGTGGCACGCCAGCGAGGCGATCATAGATACGCTTGGCCTGCTCCCTGGTCTGGGCGTTTGCCGGCGCTACCAGCACTACTGCAAGCAATGCTGCCAGCGCTATGCGTACGTGTACTTTCCACATGCTGTTTTTCATATCGTTTCTGCTCATCACTCGTACGATTCAAACAATGTGCTTAACTGTGTACCCGAACGTCTTCGGGAATCACGCACCCTCGGTAACGGACTTATCGGAAACTTTTTTTGCTGCGTCATCGGACGCGCGCCAAATCTGTTGCTCCTTGTAGCTCCGCTTTACGCGGCGGACTCCTGTCCACCAGACCGGTTGCTCAACTTGGCAAGGAAAATTCTGCCAGACCTTCTTTATCTTTGCCGTGAAGGTATTCACGATTTCAGAAATCTTCGGTCACGTAATCAATCGATCTGCAATCTATAAAGCAAGTGCTGTGCCAGTCTTGACTCTGCCGCGAACAATCTTTAAAAAATATCGATATATCAGACACTTAACGGCACATCCCCGGTGCTCTTCAAAGCGAAGATATGTCAAGTCATTGTCGGCGGTTTGGTACAAGGTTTGGTAACGCGGAGCCTAAGCTACTGATTGTGAAAGACTGTGCAACTGTCGCTGAAGGGAGACAGGACGGTCGTGTACTGACACAACCACGCAACAATCGGAAGCGACATAAAGTTCATGCAACTTCTGAAGGTGGTGCAAAACTCACAGTTTTTATTGCGCATGCAATTGTCGCAAGGGAACCGAATGCCGCGTCCTGTCGTGTACAGACAGGACGATACTGGAAGAAAGCTGTTTGACTTTGTTCGGTGTCGTGCTTTTGAGACATTACATCGAGCTTGATCCCTCTCCTATAATCAGGGGCAATCTACTCCCGATATTGCGGAGTGAAACTCGATCAATAGTTAATTGCAGTTTGTGACTGCGTTAACGGTACGACCGGCGCTTAGCGGCGTACCCTGCCATAATGACCCGAGGTGAAAGCAATGTTTAGGCTACCGCGACAATCCAGAAACGGAATTACGAGCAAAGTGACCAGGATGGTTGCGTTGTCGATGGCGTGCGTACTGCTCGTCGCCTGCAGCAAAGGGGAGGGGGTCCAACTCGGCACCGGGCAGGATCCTGATCCTGTCGTTATCGATTTCCCTATCGCCTACATAAAGTCTCCGCTTCCGGTTGACGACGACGGCGAATTTCAGCAGCAGGATTTGCGAGAGCAGATCACATTCGAGTTTGGTGCCGATCTTTACTATCGTGATCGTGCCGCTCCCGGCGCTGAAGCGATCAACATTACTGAAAACGTATCGCAAGGCCTCGCGGCAATTCGCGACGTCGAAATCGACTATGACGGCAGCCGCCTTTTGTTTGCCATGCGAGTTCCGTTCGATCCGGACGTGGACGAAGAGGACCTGCCAACATGGAATATCTGGCAGTACACGTTTGAAACTGGCGAGTTGATCAGGGTCATCTCGTCTGACCTCACGGCCGAGATTGGCCACGACATCATGCCGAAGTATTTGCCGGACGGACGCATTATCTTCTCTTCAACGCGCCAGACCCAGTCACAGGCGGTGTTGCTGGACGAAGGCAAAGGCGGATTCCCGGCCCAGGACGAGGACGACAACGAGCACGCGTTCAACCTGCACGTCATGAACGATGACGGCACCGGCGTAAAGCAGGTGTCTTTCAACCAGAGCCACGACCTCGACCCGTCCGTAATGGCCGATGGAAAAATCGTGTTCAGTCGCTGGGACCACAATCAGTCGAATGACGCCGTAAACCTTTATCGGATGAACCCGGATGGTTCGGCCCTGGAGTTGCTCTATGGCCAGCAGAGTCATGCGACCGGCACGAATGGCGACATTATCCAGTTCATGCAGCCGCGCCAGGTTCAGGACGGTCGTGTCATGGTACTGGCGCGTCCCTTCACGAATACGGAGGGCGGCGGCGAGCTGATTCTGATCGATACGCCTCAGTACCTCGAGAACACGCAGCCGACGAAAGACAATATCGGCATCCTGAGTGGCCCGGCGCAGGACGATGCGACCATTAACGAAGTGTCGACCGTACCGGGCGTACCGTCAGTTGGCGGCCGTTACTTCTCGGTCTACCCGATTCAGGATGGTACGGATCGGCTGATGGTCAGCTGGAGCCAGTGTCGCCTGCTCGAAGTTCTCGCTGACGATGGAGACCCGGCCACGGAAGATATACAAATCGTGCCGTGTACCGAGGACCGACTTGCGAACGTCATTGTTGTCGATCCGGACAATCCGCCAACACCGGTTGAGGGCGATCTGTTCGTCGCGCCGCCCCTGTACGGAATCTGGATCTACGACCCCCGCGATGACACACAGCTGCCGATCGTCGCCGGCGAAGAAGGCTTCATGTTCACCGAGGTCGTCTCGGCCGACCCGCGGCCAATTCCGCCCGTCGTTCTTGACGGCACAAACGACTATCCGCTGGACGTTACGCTTGCGGACAGTGGCGAAGCACTGCTGAACATCCGCAGCGTTTATGACTTCGATGGCACGGCAATTGTCGACATCCCGACGGTAGCTGATCCCACGCAGACCCTGGCGGCCGATCGAATTGCACGATTCCTGCGCATCGAGAAAGCCGTGTCGCAGCCTGACGATGATCTGCGTGACATCGACAACACCGCGTTCGGCGTTACGACACAGTTTGGCATGAAGGAAATAGTCGGCTATGCGATGGTCGAGCCTGATGGCTCTGTCATGGTGAAGGTGCCTGCCAACACGGCGCTGATGGTCAGCGTGCTGGATGAAAACGGCCACCGCATTACGCAGCGCCACCAGAACTGGATTTCGCTGGGCGCCGGTCAGGAATTGAAATGCAATGGTTGCCACGATGCCAACAGCGGGGTTTCTCATGGGCGCTATGACGCGTTCGAGAGCGCCTACGCCGGCGCACCGATCGCGGGTGTTGCGTTCGTGGGTACGGACCCACAATGGTCCGTGGGTGATGTTGGCGAGACGATGGCCGAAGTGCGCGCACGTGTTACCTGCGCCAACGACGGGTGTTCCTCAATCGAGCCTTCGATGAACGTTATTTACCGTGATGTCTGGACTGCGGACCCGGCTATCGCCGCAATCAACGTGGACATCGATTTCCTTTACACCGACATGACGACGTCACCACCGACCACCCTATCGTGTCAGCAGGACTGGCAGTCAAACTGCCGTAGCGTCATCAACTACGAATCGATCATTCACCCGCTGTGGAGCCAGCCGCGCCTCGTCACGTTCGACGATGACAACGATCCCGCGACGCCGGAGGTGCCGCTAATCGACCCGGTCACCGGCCTGCAGGTGAACAACAATTGTCTTAACTGTCATACGCCCGTGGATCCTGCCGATGGCGCCACCCGCGTGCCGGCGGGCCAGCTGGAACTCCAGGATGGCCTGTCAGCTGATGAGCCCGATCACTTCCATGCCTATCGCGAGCTGTTAGTTACTGATAACCTTCAGGTTCTGGACAACGGTGCGTTGGTCGATGCGACCCAGGTTATCGGACAGGATGCGGACGGAAACGACATCGTTGTCACGATCTCCAACGGTCCGCCACCGCTGAGAGTGTTCCTGGGCGCAAGACTATCGAGCGATTTCTTTGACCGATTCAACGATCCTACGGATCTTCACTTCAATATTTTATCCCAAGCGGAGCGACGCCTTGTTGCGGAATGGTTGGATGTCGGAGCCCAGTATTACAACAATCCCTTCGACGCCCCCGCCAACTAAGTCCGCCTGGTTCGGATGCCTGGCCGCCGTCGTACTGCAGATTTTTCTGACAGCGCCGGTGCAGGCAGCCGATGACTATCGCAGCGTCGCCGTTGCCGACCCTTACCTGGAGTTGCGCACGGGGCCCGGTAGTGGTTACCCGATTTTTCATGTTGTCGACCGCGGTGAGTCCGTTGATATCCTGATGCAGCGCACGGACTGGTACCTGGTTCGCGCAGCGAACGGCAAAGAGGGCTGGGTCGATCGTGCTCAAATGGAGCTCACGCTGCAACCGGACGGTGACCGGGTCAGTTTCGAGCAGGCGAAAATCGATGACTTCACCGACGCAAAATGGGAGACGGGGATTTTGGCCGGTGACTTCGGCGGCGCCAACATCATTTCCCTCTATGGTGGGTACTCGCTCAACCCATATGTGTCCCTGGAGGTATGGGGTTCACAGATTTTGGGTAATTTCTCGAACGGCTGGATGGGCAGTGTTAATGTCGTTCACGAAGCCTGGCCGGATTGGCGCGTGTCGCCGTTTTTCACTCTGGGTGCCGGAGTCATCCGCACCGAGCCGAAGTCGACGATTATCCAGGGTGAGGATCGTACGGACCAGATCGGGCACGTTGGTGCCGGTTTCCGTATTTATGCGACGCGACGCTTTTTGTTGCGAGCCGAGTACAAGAGCTACGTGGTGTTCACGAGCCGAGACGAAAATGAGGAAGTAGAGGAATGGAAAGTCGGTTTCGCGTTCTTTTTCTGATCGTTGCCATGATCAGCCTGTCGGGCTGCGCGGCGACGAAGAACCTGTTCGGCTTCGGCAATGAAGAGGCGCCGCCTCCGACGTCGGAAGCGCCGGGGCAGGTCATTGATCCGGAAGTCGAGCGCCGTGAGATCAAGGAACCGGCGATCGATCGGGAAGATTTCGAAATCGGTGGCTATGTCGGCATCATGAGCGTCGAGGATTTCGGAACCGATGTCGTCTATGGCGTACGACTGGCCTACCACATCACCGCCGGCTTCTTTGTTGAAGGCACGGTCGGGCAGACCGAGGGAGGGCTGACGAGCTTCGAGGAACTGTCAGGCGGCGCGCGGCTCATCACGGACAGCCAGCGGACTTTTACCTATTACAACCTGAATCTTGGCTACAACATTTTACCCGGCGAAGTGTTCATCGGCGAAGGACGCGCCTACAACACCAACCTGTATTTGATCGCGGGGCTGGGTTCTACGCGATTTGCCGGTGATGACCGGTTTACGGTTAACGTTGGTGCGGGCTATCGATTCCTGCTTTCGGACTCGATTGCATTGCACCTCGACTTCCGCGACCACCTGTTTGATATCGATCTGTTGGGTGAGGAAAAGACGGCCCACAATCTAGAGGGTCATTTGGGCTTCACGGTGTTCTTCTGAGGCAGGGATCACGGTTTCAGACCGGTTTCCCGGGATAAAGTAAGGTTATGGAAAAGAATTTTTTAGCAATTGGTCGAATTTTGCTGCCACTGCTCGTCATCGGCGGGCTGTCGGGTTGCAGTAATTTCGAGCCCTGGGTCAAGCCCTACGAGCGCGACAAGCTCGCGGATCCGATCATGGCGCTCGATGGTGACCCCGTTTCCACCGCGTATCTGCAGCATGTTTACGAATCCCGTGAAGGCGCTCGTGGTGGCGAAGGCGCTGCTGGCGGCGGCTGCGGCTGTAACTAGCGGCATCGGACGACGATGATGTTCCGACGGAGACTCCTGCTGGCAACGCTGCTGATGGCTTTCGGCAGCGCTCACTCAGGCGTGTTGCCGGAAGACCGTACGGACGTTCTTTATCATCTCTACGACGGCGGTGGTGTCGAAATCGACGGCCCGTCCGTCCTGGTTCGCAAGCAGGTTGGCAAAAGTCTTTCTTTCGTTGGCAACTACTATGTCGACATGGTGAGCTCAGCGTCAATTGACGTCATAACGACGGCGAGTCCCTATACCGAAGAACGCAAGCAGTGGTCGATGGGCATGGACTACCTGCGCGGCAACACGACCATGCGCGTCGGGTATACGAGCAGTGAAGAATCCGATTATGACGCCGCGACCTACAATTTCTCGGTGAGCCAGGACATGTTCGGCGCCCTGACGACCCTGACGTTGAGTTACGCGCTTGGCGACGACGTCGTGGGCAAGTCGGACGACCCGACTTTTGAGCGGCAGCTGGACAAACAAATCTACGGTGTTGGCCTTACGCAAATTCTGACGAAGAATCTGATCTCGACGGTCAATTTCGAGACCATGACCGACGAGGGCTACCTGAACAACCCGTACCGCTCAGTACGCTATTTCGACTCCGGCAGTGCGCTTGGCTACAGCTATGAAAGCGAGCTTTACCCCAATACTCGAACCAGCAATGCTCTGGGCATCCGCGCTCGCTACTTCCTGCCGTATCGCGCCGCCGTCGAAGGCGAATACCGCTACTTCATCGATACCTGGGACGTGGAAGGGCATACGGCGGCGATAACCTACATACATCCCTGGCGCGACTTCACGTTTACAGGCAAGTTTCGCTATCACGACCAGACGGGCGCGCATTTTTACAGCGACCTGTTTTCGAGGGCCGAAGCGACGAACTTTCGTGGTCGCGACAAAGAGTTGAGCCCGCTGACCAGCTACACGTTCAAACTGAAGGCGGCTTACACCTTCCTCAATGAGAACCAGAGCTGGGGCTTTCTCAAGAAAGGCTCGGTTACGGCATCGATCGACATGCTGCATGTCGATTTTCACGACTTTTCGGACTTGACGGCGCTTGCGCCGATCGGCGACGAGCCACTCTACAAGCTCGACGCCGACGTTATCCAGATTTTCTTTTCCTTCTGGTACTGATTCGTTTCACGCGCCGGCGCGCGGCGATCGCGGCCGTCGACCGCTCCCACAGATGATAGGATGTGCTCCGGGCAAACCGGAGGACCGCGTTCATGACATCTATTATCGTTGCTGTTCTCGTCATTATTGGCGTCGTCGGTGTTGTCCTTTATAACCGGCTCATTCGTAGTCGCAACCGAGTCGACACGGCCTGGAGCGACATTGACGTCCAGCTACAGCGACGTCATGACCTGATTCCGAGGCTCGTAACTGCCGTCGATCAGTACGCCAAGTATGAGCGTGCGACACTCGAGGCGGTCACCGAGCTGCGAGCGGAGGCCATGCAGATGGCCGACGTACGCGCCAAGGGTAAAGCGGAAGAGAAACTCAGTGCTGGCATTGACCGAATCATCGCGCTTGCCGAGAATTATCCGGATCTCAAAGCCAACGAGAATTTCCTGAGTCTGCAAAATGAGCTCGTCGAAACCGAGAACTACCTGCAGTTTGCACGCCGCTATTACAATGGATCGGTGCGCGACTACAACACAATGACCGAGACCGTGCCGAGCAACCTGATTGCCGGCTGGTTCAATTTTTCGATGCGGGATTTCTTCCAGAAGAAGTCCGACGATGCGGCGAACGTACCGCTGGTCAAGCTGGGCACTGTCGAATGAACAGGTTAGTCGCACTGCTGCTGTTTCTGCTGCCGCTATCGACTATCGCTGACGAGCGAATCCTGAGCTTTCACAGCGACATCCGGGTCATGACCGATGGCATGATCGAAGTCACTGAGACCATTAGAGTCCGCGCGGAAGGGAACCGTATCAAGCGCGGTATTTATCGGGATTTTCCCACCGAATACGAGGACAAACTCGGCAACGAGTACAAAGTCGATTTCGTGCCCTTTGCGGT
>JBATHK010000098.1:0-108609 GCA_049666725.1 Woeseiaceae bacterium | reverse complement strand
GCTCAATCGTAAACGCCGCCGACGGTGCTTCCTGCACGTTGGTATCGTCGAGCGATACCTCTAGTTCAGATTCGTCGGCAACCTCGAAGCCCGCATTTGCCTGCTGAATACGCTGCACAAGTTCAATCGCTGTCTTCACAGGCTTGCCCGCGATGACCATGTCGCGCATGCGATGTAGCTCATCGATGCTGCGTTGCAGCAAATCCTCGATCGCAGGCGTCGCTTTGACACGGCTGTCGGCAATCGACGTCAGCAGGGTCTCCAATTCATGGCTCAAATCGCCCATGGCCGCGATGCCGGCCATGCGTGCGCCACCCTTAAGGGTATGCAGGTGACGCTTGAGCTCGTCCATCGGCTGCGCTGATCGTTCCCGAACCCAGCGGATCAGCGCCTTGTCCGCCGATTCAAGCAACTCAGCCGACTCTTCCGTGAATATCGACGCGATCTCGGCGTCGTACTCGGGCTCTGCAGTTACAACGTCGGTCACCGGGCTTGGCTGCGCGACGAGAGTCGGAGCGGCCTCGGGTTCGCGCGCCGGCGTCTTGGCCGGAAGCACCGCATCCGCGAGCGCAGCGAGGCGATCGATCAGTGCCGTGTAGTCGACCCGCTCGCGATCAGGGTTATTGATGTCCCTGACAATTGTCTCGATAGCATGTGCAGCTTCCTGCAGGGCAGCAAGACCTGCTCGATCAAAGCCGACCTTGTGCTCGTAGACACGTCGAACGAAACGATTCAGAGCCGACGCTACGGCGACGCCGCGATCGACGTTTGCCATGTTGGCGCTGCCGTGCAGCGTATGGCAGGCGCGATGCAGCTTGTCGGTTACGTCAAACGGCGGATCGTAGCCCTCGCAGGCCGACAGATAATCCGTAATGACCTTGAGGTGGCCGGCCGTCTCTTTTGAGAAGATGTCGTAGAGAACCGGATCCATTTCGAGCGCGGCTGCTACCCGGGGCGGCACCTGCCGGTCGGGCTGCTGTATTGTCAGTACGGCCGCATTGGGATCACCCTCGGCGAACGCATGGGCACGTGCTATCAGCAAGCTGATGTCGGCCGCGGGTTCGGTTCCGACTTCCAGCTGTTCGACAAGCTCGGGGACGGCTGCCGCTGCCTGCAATATGAAGTCCACCATCGGCGGTGTTCGCACGAGCGTGCGATTTATCAGTCGATTCAGCAGGTTCTCTACCGACCAGGAATATTCGCCGATGCGCTCCGCACCAACCATGCGGCCGCTGCCTTTGAGCGTATGGAACGAGCGCCGCGCCGTTATCAGCGTTTCCATGTCGTCCGGAGAACTGGCCCACAGCGGTAGGTTGCGTTTGATCGATGCAATTTCTTCCTTCGCTTCCTCGATAAAGAGTTCGAGCAGCTCCGGATCCAGGTGCTCGGCATCGGGAGCAACGACGGGCAGCGGTATGACCTCGGTTGCCTGCATTCCCTGTCTATCTGCCTCAATGGCCCGCTCGGCTTCGGCCTGAATTGCGGCTGCAGACATTTTCATCGTCTGGCCCGCTTGCACGTCTTCCGCGGGAATGGACTGCAACATGCGTTGCTCGACGTCGCGCAACACGGCGAGGCAGGCTTCGGCGTTGTCGAGCATGTACCAGGGCTCGCTCCGACCCGCCTTAACCGTCTCCATGTAATATTCAATGCTGACTATTGCGTCAGCCAGGCGGTCCGTTTCTCTCTGCGTCAGTTGCCCCGGCCCGCCGCTGTTCAACATGGCCGTGACCAGGCTGCCGATACGTTCGACAACCTCCGTGGCACGCGGCTTGCCTAACATCAGCAAGCCGGCCTTTATACCCCGGATCAGCGTTGGCACGCTGTCCAGCCCCTGTGAAGGTGCTTCCGCGCCGAAACTCTGACTGATCGTTTCCTTGATGCGTGCAAGATTGATGATGCACTCTCGCATGACGGACTCCGCGACCTTGCGGAACTCCTCGTCATCCTCACCTGGCTCGGCAGCGGTACCCTTGCCGTCAGCGTCCTGCGGTATCGTCAGTCGCAGCAGTTGCTGATCCAGCCGGTCCTCGACTCGCAGTAACGTCGAAGCGATATCCAGGATAATCTGATCGTTTGCGATGCCACCGCGTTCGACAACACCTTTGAGGCGTTCAATCTCTCCGTCGATGTCGCCGCGCAGTTCACCAAGCCCAAGCACGCCAAGTGTGTCGCTTATTTTCTTCAAGAGCTCGAGCTGTGGCACCAGTTCGGACGACTTGTTCATGCCGGTTCGTACGAAAATATCGAGCACGTCTTTGACGCGCCCCAGATCTTCCTTGATCGCCGAACCAACCGTTTGCATGAGCTTGGCGCTTGGCGCCGAGAGCGCCTCACGCGCGTTTGCGACCTGCTCGTCACCAGGCAGCAATTCAGACAGGTTGAAAGCGGCGCGAATCTCGCCAATACGCTCGCCGGCATTACTGGAACGCGCCACGTAATACAGCAGGTTATTCAGCAACTCGTCGACCGGGTGCTTATCGAAGGCCGGCAGCCCTTCGTCGATAACATACTTGAGCTGCCTGTCGGCCTGCCCCAGCAGACGCTTGATCGAAATAGACGTCTCGAGGCCACCGTTTTGCAGGGATTCGAGCACCCCGCCGACGACCCACCAAAGCTGATACATATCGTCGCGCGTAGCCGAATGCTGGATGGCGGCGGCGACCTTGCCGAGCGTCTGGAGATGACGCTGGTTGTCGCCGCCTTTGATCCAGCCAAGCAGCGCAAGCTGAAACTTCGGCCGCAACCGTTTTGCAACAACAACCGGATCCTCGCCGCTGCCGTCGTGGTCCACGATTTTCTTTCCGGCGCGACTCGGCGACAAATTGAGCAACAACAATGTCCCTTCGGACAGCAGCGGCTCGCCCCGTGCGGCACGCAGGTCGTTGAGCATCGGCAGCAGCACGAGAGCAATGTCCCGGCCGCCGCTCAGCAACCTTTCGATGTAAATGGGCAACTGCACCATCGATCGCGTCAATGCTTCGAGGCCATCTTCGCGGCCCTTGCCGGCGCGCAGGCCGGACAGGTACTTGCAGGCCAGCACCATTTCCTCGACGAGAAGCGCCGCTCCGTAGGTCTCTGATATCTGCAGCGCACCGCGCGCCTGGTGCAACAGCTCGCCGGCGCGATTCAGTGCAGCCGTACCGCCACGCCCGTCGACACAGTCCTCGAGCGCAAGATGCGCGTTGCGAATTGTCTCCATGAGCTCAGTGCTAATAACCACAAGCGCACGAACGGCGCCCTGGCCGCTGTCGTCGCCGATTATTTGCTCATGAATGCCCGTGTCGCCCGTCATCTAGTCGTCCGTGTCACTCGCGAAAGCCCGCTATCGATTCGCTCTATCCCGTGTTCGCCTGGGGTTTCGGCGGTGCTACAGGCGGCGGTGCAGCGTTGGAGGTTGTCCGCGCCAGCGCACTCGCCTGCATCATTTCGGCCGGAAGTGTGAATCCTTCGACGGTTTTTCTGAGCTGCGTTGCAAGTTCCGAGAGTTTCGAAATGGAATTTGCTGTTGCCGTCGTTGCCTGCCCCGTTTGCTGGCCAATCTCGCGCAGTCGTGTTGTCCGTCGCGTAACGTCGGCCGCCGATCCCGCCTGTTGCCGTGCAGAACTGGAAATATTCTGCACCAGGCTCGCGATCTGATTGGATACCTGCTCGATCTCATCGAGTGCCGCCCCGGCGTTCTCGGCCAGCAGCGCCCCGCCAACCACGTCTGTCGTGCTGCGCTCCATCGAGACGACCGCCTCGTTGGTATCCGACTGAATTGTGCGCACCAGGACTTCGATCTGTTTGGTCGCGTTCGTCGACCGCTCGGCAAGTCGCTGCACTTCGTCGGCAACGACCGCAAAACCACGCCCCGCCTCGCCCGCCATCGAGGCCTGGATTGAGGCGTTGAGGGCAAGAATATTCGTCTGCTCCGCGATGTCGTTAATAAGTTCAACGATATTGCCAATCTCCTGTGAGCTCTCACCGAGTCGCTTGATGCGCTTTGATGTTTCCTGAATCGTCTCGCGAATCGCATTCATGCCGTCGATCGTGCGGCGCACAGCCTCGCCACCCTTATGAGCAACTTCTACCGAGTGGCGCGCCACGTCGGATGAGCGCTCCGCATTGCCCGATACTTCCTCGATCGAGGCCGCCATCGAGACAATAGATTCCGTGGCTGCGTTGATTTCCTTCGCCTGGTTGTCTGCCGCCCTGGCAAGGTGACCCGCAGTGTTTTCCGTTTGCTTGGTGGCGGTATCAACCATGAGTGCCGTGTCATTCACAGTGGCAACCAGCTTGCGCAATTCTTCAATAGCAAAGTTGAATGAATCCGCAATGGTCCCGGTGATGTCCTCGGTAACGGTTGCTTCGACGGTCAGGTCACCATCGGCGAGGCTGCCCATTTCGTCTAGCAGGCGAAGAATGGCCTGCTGGTTGCGATCATTCTGCTCGGCCTGCTCTTTGGCCGCCCTCTCGAACACCGATGCTTTTGAGTGCAACCAGAGAAGACCTCCAAGCAGTAGCAACGTCAGTGCGACAGCGGCTATGGGGATCCAGTACAGATAAAGAAAACCAGGCGCGAGGCTCTCGCCAGTCGATGAATCAAACGCATAGCCGAGCAGCGTAGCGGCACTCTCTGCCAGCTTCGTTTGCATCGTTGCAAGGTCGCCGACCTGGTTCAGGCTCGCCGCTAACGCGGCCGATTGTTGTTCGAGGCTGGTCAGATTACTGCTAATCGGCACCAGCGCGGCTTCCCGCCCCTCATTGTTAAGGGGACGGATATCAAGAGAAGACTGTTCGCCAACCAGGGCGTTGGCAACGTCGCGCAGAAATGCGACGTCATCGGTAATCGTGCTTGCGGCGTCATTGGGCAACCGTGCCGCTGTATTGCGAATACGATCCGCGCGTTGCTGAAATTCCTGAATTATCGCCGTTGAACCAGAGCGATCGAGAAGCTCGTTGGAACCGGCAAGGATTGCTGTCGCGTCTACGGCGACCTGATTGGCCGCGTTTCGCATGGCCTCTATTTCGCTGCGCCTGGCAAGGATCGCCGCGGCGCGCGTTTCGAGTTGCTGCCAGTCCGAGGCACGACCCGGTGCGCCGCCGCGGCGCAGAGCCGCAACCCTCGCAATGCTGTTATCGAGCCGGTCGAATGCCCCGTCGTCACCAGCAAGCGCGTCCGCCGCCTGCGTCGGTATTGCCTGTGATAGCGCCGCCAGTTCTGTCGCAGATGAGCCGTCGCGGCCAGACTGCAGATAGATCAAGGCTGCTGCCAGTACCAGAAAGAAAGCGGCTACTGACGCGATCGTTCTGAATGCTGAGGAATTTTCAGTTTTAATGGCCATAGTTTCTCGGACCTTTATTCCGCAGCTGCCTGCAGAAACATTTTGCTTTCAACAAAATCAAATAGATTAAATACGGGCCAGAGGTCATCGCCTCTTCGGTACGTTCCGCGCAGAAAGCCATCGCAACGCACGATGGTCTTTGCCGCATCCTGAGACAGCTCATGATCCATAAACCGCCGAAAGCCGAGTACCTCATCGACCACCAGTCCGGCCGGCACCTCACGGTGGTTTACAGAGATGACACGAGTTGTGCGCCTGAGCGTCGTTCGGCCGCTGCCTAACAAGAGCTTCACGTCAATGAGAGGCAACAGGTGTCCACGCAGGTTGGCAATTCCGAGCAGCCATCGCTTGGCGCCAGGCACGCGAGTTATGGCATCGGGCAACATCAGCACTTCACGAACCTGCTCGCGGCTGGCAACAAACTGTTCCTCGCCGATCCGAAAACCAACGCCTACCCACTCGGTCGCGTGGGAACCCGCTCCGTGACCTGCGTGTGCTGCCCGGCTGCGGTTTTCCATCTCCTGCAGCAACGCGAATGGTTGCTCCACTAACGCCGCGAGATCAGCGGAATTACTCATCTAGCGTGCCATCACCGAAGTGATCGTCGCTACAAGCTCCTTGTCCACCACGGGCTTCACGACGTACTCAACCGCACCCTGTCGCATGCCCCAGATCTTGTCTGTTTCCTGATCTTTTGCCGTGATGATGATGATCGGGATATCGGCTGTTTTGGGATCCCGGGTCAATTTCCGGGTAGCCTGGAAGCCGTTCATTCCCGGCATGACGACGTCCATGAGGATGCAGTCCGGACGCGACGCACGGGCCGCCTTCAGGCCTTCTTCGCCACTGTCCGCTACCAACGTCTCGAAACCGGCTTTCTCGAGCATGTTCTGAAACAAGTGCAGTTCAGTGGGCGAATCATCAATGATGAGAACAACGGCCATACTCTGGGTCCCTAGTTAATCTGGTTGGAAATTGCACCAAGCAGTTCATCCTTCGTGAACGGCTTGGTCAGGTACTGTTCCGAGCCGACAATGCGACCGCGCGCGCGATCGAACAGTCCGTCCTTGCTTGACAGCATGATCACGGGCGTTTCCTTGAAAACCTTGTTGTGCTTGATCAGCGAACACGTTTCATAGCCGTCCAGCCGCGGCATCATGATGTCCACGAATATCAGGTCTGGCTGGTGATCGGCGATCTTGGACAATGCATCGAATCCATCGATAGCCGTAAAGACCTGGCAACCTTCCTTGGTTAGCAGCGTTTCGGCCGTGCGGCGAATGGTTTTGCTATCGTCCACGACAAGAATCTTAAGTCCGCTCAAGGAGCGGGATGCGTTACTCGACACCGAATTTCCCCACGATTAAAAACGACTTTTACCATATTGACATAAGTCCCGCTACGACGCTCGCCACGTTACGCAAAATCGTCCGAAATCGGGCGCTTACGGGGCTTTTCGCTGTATAGTTGGCCGCGTCTCGCTCAAAGCTTTGAAGTTCAGGAAAAGATGGCTGCAACCCCACTCAAAATCGGCATCGTAATGGACCCGATCGGCTCCATCGTCCCAAAGAAGGACAGTTCTTTTGCCATGCTGCTCGAGGCAAAGCGCCGCTCTGCCGAAATCCATTATTTCGAGCAACGTGATCTCAGCTTGCTGTCGGGCAAGGCTTTTGGTCGTTCGAGACGCCTCGAAGTGGTCGACGACCACGACGCCTGGTTCGAGCTGGGTGAAGCCCGGCAAATCGAGCTGGGCGAACTCGACGCCATACTCATGCGCAAGGACCCGCCATTCGACATGGAGTACGTCTACACAACGTACATACTGGACCGGGCCAAACTTGCCGGCGCGCTTATTGTCAACGATCCGCAGGCGCTCAGGGACATGAATGAAAAGGCCTATACAGCCTGGTTTCCCGAGTGCACGCCGCTAACGCTGATAACGCGTTCAATGAGCGAAATGAAGACTTTCCTGGCGGATCACGGGCGGATCGTCGTCAAACCGCTTGACGGCATGGGTGGTCGCTCAATTTTCGTCGTGCAAAAAGGCGACAACAACGCCAACGTCATATTCGAGACCCTGACGGACTACGGCCGGCGCTTTGCCATGGCACAGGTGCATATTCCGGAAATCAGTCTTGGCGACAAGCGCATCCTCCTGATCGACGGAGAGCCGGTTCCGCACGCCCTGGCCCGCATCCCGTCCGGCGATGACAACCGCGGCAACATCGTTGCGGGCGCTTCTACGAAGGGCCAGGACCTGTCCGATCGCGACCGCTTGATTTGTGACCAGGTAGGCCCCGCGCTGCGGGATTCCGGCGTGCTGTTTGCCGGCATCGATGTGATTGGCGATTTCCTGACGGAAGTCAACGTTACGAGTCCGACCGGCATTCGTGAACTCGACAGGATGTTCCAGCTGAATATCGCCGGCACCCTGTTCGACGCAATCGAGAACAAGCTCCGATAAGCTGCATGCCGGCCATCGAACTGCCGAGCGGTGACCTGGGTCTCATTCCTGGCCGGGCCCGGCAATTACACTGGTCGCCAATGACTGTTTGCTTGTCACTGTAAACAAAAAAGCGGAACATTCTCGTGCGTATGGCCAATTTCGCCCTGAACCCCGACCCTCTCGACGAACTGCTGCTCGTCGCCCCGGCGGCGCCCGACCGGCTGCCCGCCATGCTGTTCCTTGCCGCCCTGGTGCACGGCATCCTGATTATCGGCGTCACTTTCAACGCAACGTTCAACAATCCGTTCGCCGATGCAATCTCGCTCGAGGTCACGATTGTTGCTGATCCGGATCAGCAGATCGACGCGCCGGACGACGCTTCTTATCTCGCACAGGCCAGCCAGAAAGGCGGCGGCAATACGACCGAACAGGTGCGGCCTGCGGCACCACTGCAAAGCGCAATGCCTGTCGACAACCCGGGAGTGGAAGACGGCACAGGACTAGTCGACGCGACGGCGCATGAAAAGTCGGCCGACGAAGTGCTCGCGGCGCAGCACGAGAGCAATCGCGCGCTTACGATCGACCCGCGCACCGACCCGCAACCGCAAGACAGCAGGGCTATCGCGATGGAGGCAGGCAGTGAAGTGACCTTGCCGCTGCCGCGGGAAGAACGCGCGTCAATGCTGATTCGCGATGACGAGCCGCGGCAGCTCATAGTCAGTGCCGACACGCGCGAGTCGATCGTCGCTGCCTACCTGGATGCCTGGAAACGGCGCATCGAAGCCGTCGGCGCCGCGTATTTGCCGGAGCTGGGCGACATCGGAGGCATTTCAGGCAGCCCGACTCTCGCCGTCAGTATCGAGGCATCCGGCGATCTCGGTGAAGCTGTCATTCGCAAAACCAGCGGATCGACCGTCCTTGATCTCGCGGCGCTGGATATCCTGCAACGTGCGGCACCCTTCAATCCTTTCCCCGCGGAGATCGCGGCTGAGTACGACACCGTTCGCTTCGAGTACAAATGGTTATTCGCCGAACAATTAATCCCGACCGCGGCAAAGACCGACTAGTGCAGCATGCCGGTCCCTTGTACACGGAGACGCTTGCACGGATACTGTCAGCATGGGACCGGACAGTTCGCTAATAAATCAACTACTTATCGCCATGCCGGGCATGGCTGACCCGAATTTCAGTACGACGGTCACACTGATCTGTGAACATAATGCCGACGGCGCGCTGGGCATCATCATCAATCGCCCGCTCACGCTGAAACTCTCTGGCCTGTTCGAGCAATTGAACGTCGACGACGCGGACCCGGTCGCTGCGGAAAGCCCGGTATATTCGGGCGGACCCGTTGGCACCGAGCGCGGCTTCGTCTTGCACGGGCCGGGCTGGAGCTACGAAAACACGCTGCCCGTATCCGATGACATTCATCTCACCTTGTCTCGCGATGTGATCGATTCGATCGCAAGCGGCAGCGGACCCGACAAATCACTCGTGGCCCTCGGCTACGCCGGGTGGGAGCCGGGACAGCTTGAAGAAGAGATGCTCGCCAATTCGTGGCTCAGCGTCCCCGCCACGGCTGAGCTCGTATTCGACACGCCGTATGCCGAGCGCTGGGATTCGGCCGCTCGGACGCTGGGCATCGACATCGCCCGCATGTCGCCGGATGCCGGCCACGCCTGACTTGTCACCTCCGCGGACGATTCTCTCTTTTGATTTTGGCCTGCGGCGCATCGGCGTGGCGGTCGGCCAGGATATTACGGGCTCCGCGAGCCCGCTTGGCGTCATAGCAAATCGAAACGGCCGCATCGACCACGATTCTCTAAGCGAGTTTATCCGGGAGTGGCAGCCAACCCGGCTGGTGGTCGGAATGCCCTCGCACGCAGACGGCTCGCCCAGCGACATCCAGGCGGCTGTGGACGCATTTATCGAAGAGCTTGGCCGTTATGAGCTACCGATCGACACTGTGGATGAACGCTACACATCAATAGAGGCTGAGCGCGTCCTCAAAAAAGCTCGGGCGGCCGGTACGCGAGGGCGGATCTCCAAAGACGCAATCGACAGTGCCGCCGCGGTCTTCATCGCGGAACGCTATCTGGCGGGTTCCTGACCCCCCACCCACCATCCACCTGAGGCAAGCGGCCGACATATTTACCGGCGGACTGTCTCGCTTCGCTCGCTTGATGTCTCGCCGGCAAACATCTCGTCCACTTGCCTCATGCAGCACGATAGGGCAGCGGCGGTGAGCGCCGGGGTGTCTCACAAAGCGAGTTTGCGCAGCAGCTGTCCGAGCGACTGAGATTCCCCGGCGATCGACGCCCCGGACGGATGGTGGGTGGCGGATGGTGGGTAGTGGGTGGTGGGCGGGGGGGGGGTCAGGAATCCCAGACGACGGTAGTCGCATCGAAGACGGGGCCGTCAACACAAACTCGTTTCATCGCCGGCCCGTCCCGCGTCTCGATTCTCACGGCACAGCCCGCACAACCGCCGACCGCGCACGCCATGAACTCCTCCAGCGACACCTGGCAAGGCAATTCGTAGCGCGCCGCCAGCGATGCAACAGCCTTGAGCATCGGCGTCGGGCCGCAGGCATAGACCTCGGTCTTCGCCAGCTCCTCAGCCGAGAGCGTCACAAGCCACCGGTCCGCCAGATCAGTTACATAGCCGTCGAAGCAAGCATCGAAGCCCGCAAGCGTTGCCAGCCGGCTCGGCACGCCCCAGTCTTCGAGCAAAGGCATCGAGCGGTTGATTTGCGAATCAAGCCACGGCACTTCCAGCTTCGAGGCCATCGCATCAAACGGAAACGGGATCTCCGAACCGAGAATCGCCAGCGGCTTCCAGTCGCCCTTTTGCCCCCGCAGGTAGTCGGCAATAAAAACCATCGGCGGGATGCCGACACCGCCGCCGATTAACAGCGCGTTTGGACGTTCTGGCGAAAGCGCGAAAGGAATGCCGATCGGTCCCAGTACGCTGATCGAATCTCCGGGACGCTTCTGCGACAATAATCGCAAACCATCGCCGACAATTTTGTAAAGAATCTCTATCCAGTCATCCTGTGCCCGCATAATAGACATCGGGCGACGCATCGGGCGCGATTCGTCGCAGGTGATATGCACAAAATGCCCGGGCCTGGCGGCTGCTGCGCTCAGGGGCGCGCGAATCCGCATGACAAACTGCTCTCCTGGAAATGAATCCGTCGACAGTACTTCGCCGTCCTCGACGAACAGCGTGTCGCGGTTTTGCTGCGCTGTACGTTGCGCCGCCGTGATCATCGGGCCGCTATTGCCCGGCTGGCGTGATTGAGAACGTCGCGAGTGGCGTACGCCGGAATTCCAGAACTGGCATCACGAACGACCGTGAGGTCGACGCCTTTGAGTTCCTGTTTGTCGTTCGTGGCGGGCATGGCGGGGCAATTCTACGGACATTCTCAGCAACCCACCAGTCATCACGCAGCAACCGTCTACCCTTCTGACCGCCTTGGAAGTGAATGATGAGTGGCGGGGTTAGCCGCCGAAATTGACCTTGGCTTCGAGGTTGGCGCGAGAATCGGCGTGTGACATCGCCTCTTCCATCGTGATGGTGCCGTCCTTGTAGAGCTCCAGTAACGCATCGTCGAAAGTCTTCATGCCCGCCTCGCCGCTGTCCTTGTGCGCTTCCTTGACGGCCGAGATATCGCCCTTCAGGACCAGGTCCTTGATGTGCGGCGTATTCAGCAGGAGTTCGACCGCCGCTACGCGTTTGCCGTTGCGGGAGCGCACCAGGCGTTGCGACAGGATTGCTCGCAGGTAATGCGCGAGATCCATAAAGACCTGCGAATGCTGTTCCTGCGGAAACATATTGATGATTCGGTCCAGCGTCTCCGCCGAATTATTTGCGTGCACGGTGGCGAGCACGAGGTGGCCCGTACCGGCCATATCGAGCGCTGCGCGCATGGATTCAGTGTCGCGTATCTCGCCGATCTGAATGACATCCGGTGCGGCGCGCACGGCGCTTTTCAGTGCGCGTGCGTACGACCTCGTATCCAGGCCGATTTCTCGCTGGTTGACGATCGACTGTTTGTTCGGATGCAGAAACTCGATCGGGTCTTCAATGGTAAGGATGTGTGAAGACGTTTTTTCATTGCGGTGATTGACCATCGCAGCAAGCGTGGTCGACTTGCCGGCGCCCGTCGCACCTACCATGAGAATCAAGCCACGCCGTAACATGACCAGCTCCTTGATCTGCTTGGGCATTCCGAGTTCTTCGAGCGTAGGCAATTCAGACGTGATGTAACGCAATACCATCGAGACGCTGCCGCGCTGATGAAAGACATTGACACGAAACCGACCGAGGCCCGGCTCCGAGAGCGCGAAGTCGATTTCCAGCTCCTTGTTGAACTGCTCCATTTGCTCTTCGCTCATCAGCTCGAGCGCAGCTTGCTTCACCATCTTCGGTGTCATCTCGAGCTTGTTGACCGGCATGATCTTGCCTTCGATCTTGATCTTGGCCGGCGTAAACGGCGCAAAGAAAAGGTCCGATGCCTTTTTCTCGACCATCAACTTGAATAGCGGTTTGACGTTCATTTATGCGGTGTTCCTGTTCGGCTCAGAATGTCTGCGCCGTATCCTCGTCCATGATGTGCAAACTCTCGGCCTGCTGATCTGCCAGTGACGAGTCGCGTTTGCTTTCCAGCTTGATGCGCAGCCTCAGCTCGTTCTTCGAGTCAGCGTTGCGCATGGCCTCTTCGTAAGTGATCGTGCCTTCTTCGAAGAGGTAAAAGAGCGCCTGATCGAAGGTCTGCATGCCAAGCCGCGTCGACTTGGCCATGATTTCCTTGATCTGTCCGACTTCGCCTTTGAATATGAGGTCCTGGACCAGCGGCGTATTGAGCATGATTTCCATCGCTGCGATACGACCGATTCCGCCTTCACGCGGTATCAGCCTCTGCGCGATAAATGCCTTGGTGTTGAGGGACAGGTCCATCAACAACTGCTGGCGACGTTCCTCGGGGAAGAAGTTGATAATGCGATCCATCGCCTGGTTCGCGCTGTTAGCGTGCAGCGTTGCAAGGCACAGGTGGCCGGTCTCGGCGAACTGAATGCCGTACTCCATTGTCTCTTTGTCACGGATTTCTCCGATCAGGATGACGTCGGGCGCCTGGCGCAGAGTGTTTTTCAGTGCAGCATGCCAGGTCTCGGTATCGACCCCGACCTCGCGCTGCGTGATGACACAGCCTTTATGCGGATGAACGTACTCAACCGGGTCTTCGATCGAAATAATGTGGCCGCGCGAGTTCTCGTTGCGATGACCGATCATGGCCGCCAGGGTCGTGGACTTACCCGAACCTGTGCCGCCTACGACGATACAAAGACCGCGTTTGTTCATGACGATATCTTTCAGAATCGGAGGCAGTTCGAGGTCTTCGAGCGATGGTATTTCGGTGGTGATAGTTCGCAGAACGGCGCCAACCATGCCTTGCTGTATGAAGGCGCTGACACGGAATCGACCGATACCCTGCGGCGCGATGGCAAAATTACATTCCTTGGTCGAGTCGAACTCCTTGATTTGCTTGTCGTTCATGATCGAACGAACCATCATCGCGGCCTGATCGGGCGATAGCGGCGTATCGGTTGCCTTGTGGACAGTGCCATCGACTTTGATTGCCGGCGGAAACGCTGCAGTGAGGAAGAGGTCCGAGCCATCTCGCTCAACCATCTTGCGCAAAAGGTTTTGTGTCAGTCTTACGGCTTGTTCGCGTTCCATTTTCCTCGTCTCCCTTCAGGCTGGCGATTTGCTGCCAACCCTAGAAATTCTCCTTGTTAGCCGCGCGGAAACGCGCCTCTTCCTTGTTGATCAGACCCTTCTTCAGCAGTTCAGAGAGGTTTTGATCGAGTGTGTGCATGCCGGAACCCTGGCCGGTCTGAATTGCCGAGTACATCTGCGCAATCTTGCCTTCACGAATCAGGTTACGAATCGCCGGCGTACCAATCATGATTTCATGGGCCGCGATACGGCCGCCACCCACCTTCTTCATCAGGGTCTGCGAAATAACTGCGCGTAACGACTCGGACAGCATCGCGCGTACCATTTCCTTCTCGGCTGCCGGAAATACATCCACAATTCGGTCGATGGTCTTCGCGGCCGAGCTTGTATGGAGCGTCCCGAAGACGAGGTGGCCCGTTTCGGCGGCCGTCAGGGCCAGGCGGATAGTCTCAAGATCACGAAGCTCGCCGACCAGCACAACATCGGGATCCTCGCGCAACGCGGAGCGCAGCGCCTCGTTGAAGCCCAGCGTGTCGCGGTGAACCTCACGCTGGTTGATGAGCGACTTCTTCGATTCGTGCACAAACTCGATCGGATCCTCAATCGTCAGAATGTGATCGGGCTTGTTGTCGTTAATGTAGTCAACCATTGCCGCGAGCGTCGTTGACTTGCCGGATCCCGTCGGGCCGGTTACGAGCACGATACCGCGCGGGTGCATCGATACATCCTTGAAGATCGGCGGCGCGCCGAGATCCTCGAGCGACAGGATCTCGGAGGGAATGGTACGAAACACGGCAGCCGAGCCGCGGTTCTGGTTAAAGGCGTTGACGCGGAAACGTGCGAGTTTCGGGATTTCGAAAGAAAAGTCGGTCTCGAGGAACTCCTCGTAGTCCTTGCGCTGCTTGTCATTCATGATGTCGTACACCATGCTATTGACATCCTTGTGAGTGAGCGCAGGCATGTTGACACGCTTGATATCGCCATCAACTCGAATCATGGGTGGCACACCGGCTGACAGGTGCAGGTCAGAGGCGTTGTTCTTTACTGCGAACGACAATAGCTGGGCAACATCAACAGCCATATTTCTCCCTCATTTGTGGGTTTCGGACTTACCATAACCCGGAACATTTCGAAGCCTAGTATAGCGAAGCACCCGGACTAAAACGTGATTAGAGTCACGGAAAACTTGCGAAAAATCCGCGATTTGCTGGCGATTTCGGCTGTAGAGGCCGAACGTGACCCGGAGACTGTCAAATTGCTCGCTGTAAGCAAAAAACAGCCCCTGGACAAGATTCTCGCGGCGGCCTCGCTGGGCCAGCGGGATTTCGGCGAAAATACGGTTCAGGAAGGGGTCGACAAGATCCTCGCTACGGCGGAATCCGGCCTTACCTGGCATTTCATCGGACACCTGCAGAGTAATAAAACACGTGCCGTGGCTGAAAACTTTGACTGGGTGCACAGTATCGACAAACTCAAGGTCGCACAGCGTCTGAGTCAGCAGCGCCCCGCAGCGCTGCCGCCGCTAAACGTATGTCTGCAGGTGAATATCGACGACGAGCCCGGTAAATCGGGCGTCAGCATTGACGAATTGCCGGAGCTTGCGGCAGCCTGCATGGAATTAGCGAATATTCGGCTTCGCGGACTGATGTGTCTCCCCATGATCAGGCAGGCATTTGAAGAGCAGCGGCGGCCGTTCGCAAGACTGCGCGCACTGGCCTGTACACTCCGGGAAATGGGGATTGATACAGACACGCTGTCGATGGGTATGTCGGACGACTACCGCGCTGCGATATTCGAAGGGGCTACCATCGTACGCATCGGCACCGCGATATTTGGCGAACGGAACTAAGCGCAGGGAGAACAATGGATTACGGAAAGGTAGCCTTTATAGGCGGCGGCAACATGGCACGGGCGCTTGCGGGCGGGATGCTCGCCGCGGGCTACGAGCCGGGTCATATCCTGATCTGCGAGCCGCTGGCCGAGCGCCGCAAGACACTTGACGAAGAATTGCCGGGCGCCGTCGTCCGCGCGGACAACGTCACATCTGTCGCCGAGGCCGAATGCGTGGTCTTTGCCGTCAAGCCGCAAATTCTGAGTGACGTTTGCAAACCACTCGCACACATCGTGCAGACGACCCGGCCACTGGTTATTTCGATTGCGGCCGGCGTTCGCAGCAGCGACATTGATGCCTGGCTCGGTGGCAACCTTGCGGTCGTACGTGTCATGCCCAACCAGGCCGCGCTGCTACGCCTCGGCATTTCCGGCATGTTCGCCAATCACAAGACGACGGAGCTGCAGCTGCGAGCCGCCACCAACATCATCGCAACGACAGGTCCGGTAATTCCGGTTTCCAGCGAAAAAGACATCGACACGGTCACGGCTGTCTCGGGCACCGGACCTGCCTATTTCTACTTGCTGGTAGACATGCTGGTGCGGGTCGCGGTTGAGCTCGGCCTCGACTACGACGCGGCGCTGGCATTAGTCCTGGAAACGGCGCGCGGCGCCGGCGAGATGGCCGAACAGTCCGGAGAGACCATGGAGTCGTTGATCGCCCGCGTGCGCTCCCCGGGCGGCACGACGGCGGCCGCATTCGACTACCTCGAGACCACGGACTTTCGTGATATCTTCAGCGCGGCGGTTGTCGCCGCCCGTGACCGAGCCGTAGAACTCGCCGACCAGGCGCATGCGGCTGGCCAGGACTGAGACATGCCATCCAATATTTCATCCGCCATCGTATTCATCGTTAACGCTATTACAAGCTTGTACTTGCTTGTTCTGCTGCTGCGCTTCTGGATGCCATGGCTGCGGGCCGACTTTCGTAACCCGCTTGCACAGGGAATCCTGCGCTTTACGTCACCGCTCGTTGTTCCGGTCCGCCGCATCGTGCCCTCGTTCGGGCGGCTGGACTCGGCAACCGTGCTGGTCGCATTTGTTATCCAGTACCTGACTGTCCTGCTTCTGTTGCTGATCATGGGACGGACCGCGGGTATCGCAGCAATCGCCCTGACAGCGCTCGTCAAATTGATCGTATTGTCGATCAACCTGTTTGTTTATGCGATTTTTATTCGCATTATTCTGAGCTGGATATCACAGGGTGGCTACAACCCCGCAACTGCAATCATCACGACGCTGACCGAGCCTGTGCTGCGACCGTTCAGGCGACTGATTCCTCCCATGGGAGGCTTCGATATCTCGCCCATATTTGCGATCATCCTTTTGCTTGCAGCAACAATCGTGGTTAATGGGCTCCGGCCCTTGGGAATCTAAGTGCGCGACGGACCATCAATAGTCTATAGTGAGGACAAAAGGGGGCAAGTTTCATGACGATTACGAGAACGCTGATTTCTTTGTCATTGCTCGCGCTGATCGCGGCTTGTGGCGGCCCCGGCGACTCGGCCGATGTTCCCGACGCGCAGCCGGCCGGCGCCACGTCGGCAGATATTGGCGCTCACGTCGTTCACTTCAGCGCACAGTCGACGGACGAACTACCCCCTGAAATCGCGAAGGCCTATAACATTCTTCGCAGCAAGAGCCGGGCAATGCTCAACGTCTCGGTCATCCGCAAGGCGGATAAGGTCCCGGTTGCCGCTGACGTCAAGGTCAAGACCGTTAACCTGGCCGGCCAACTCAAGAATGTCTCAATGCGGCAGATCAAAGAGCAGGAAGCGATCTACTACATTGGCGAAACCGCGGTTGCCAATGAAGAGACCCTGGTCTTTGATATCACCGTCATGCCGGACGGCGAACAACAGTCATCCAATGTCCGATTCAAGCGACAGTTCTATACCAACTAAAAAAACCCGCAGAAAACCCGTTTTGCGGCTTACGAAGCTGTAAAACATGTGTTATCGTCCCGCTGCCTTTGATGCGGGCTTAGCCCGTTTTACCACGAGCCTCCGCTCGTTTTTCTATTTCTAGGAGTCAGTTTTTCATGGCCACAAAATCCAACAAGCCACCCACCAAGTCCGAAATCTATGCAAAAATCGTTGACGACACCGGTCTGGCACGCAAAGACGTTGCCGCCGTTTTCGAATCGCTTAACGGTCAGATCAAGAAGAACCTTGGCGGTCGCGCTGCCCCGGGTATGTTCACGTTACCCGGCCTCTTGAAGATGCGCGTCGTAAAGAAACCGGCTCGCGCAGCACGCAAGGGTACGAACCCGTTCACGGGCGAAGAGATGATGTTCAAGGCCAAGCCTGCGACGAAGGTCGTCAAGGTTTCCGCACTCAAAGGCCTGAAAGACATGGTCTGATATTCAGATTTTCTCTGAATAACAAAAACCGGGGCTTGCCCCGGTTTTTTTTATGGCTGTAACTGCGTCCCAGCCGCTGTGCTCACGAAATCGATAACGGCCTGCCGCAGGTCAATCAGGCGGCCGTGAAAGAAATGTTCTGCGCCAGGCAGGATCAGCAATTCCGGTCCGGGCTGCAAATTGTTCAGCCAGTCAATAGTTTCATCGACTCCGACCAATTCGTCCTCATCGCCTTGCACGATGAGCCATGGGCATAGTGGCTGTGTCGCGAGACCCGACGCGAAGCGGGAGACGGCGGGCGCGACGCTGATCAGTCCACCAACGTCAGTTTGAGCGGCGGCGCGCACCGCAATGGCCGCGCCAAACGAGAATCCTGCAAGCCATAACTCGCTGTCAGGTTGCTTCGCACGCATCCATGCAATTGCAGCCAGTGCGTCATCCAGTTCACCGACACCCTCGTCGAAATGGCCTTCACTCTTCTCAGTGCCGCGAAAGTTGAATCGCAGCACGGCGAACTCCATGCGAAGGAATGCGCGGGCCAGTGTATGCACCACCTTATTGTGCATCGTGCCACCATGCTGCGGGTGCGGATGACAAATGACGACGGCCCCGGCGACGTCAGCGGCTGCTGCAATTTCATAGACAGCCTCGAGCTGTCCGGCCGGACCGTCAATGAAAAATTTCTCCGATTCGGGCACTTTCGCCACTGACTTCTCCGTTGCAAGCCGCAGACTGGTGGCCTGATCCCTGCTTATTACTGTAAAATTATGACCTTATGCAATACTGGCCGATATTGGAAATGCCAGAAAAACAATAAAGGTGATGTCATGAGTTCCAGTATGGCCCTCGAATCGGAATATTGCGCTCACAACTATCATCCGCCGCCCGTTGTGCTGACGCGCGGTGAACGCGTATTCATCGGCGGCGATCTCGGGGCGATGGACAGGCTGCCAGTTGGGTCGTTTGCGCAACCAGGGAATCGCTTTTATGCCTGAAGTCACCATCATCGACATTGCCCTGCTCGCGCTGACCGCAGCAATAGGCGTAATCGTCGGCTGGACGGTGCGTGGCAGACGATCCTTGCAGGAAAAGGCGGCGGTCAATGCAGGCTGGCAGGAACAAATAGACGCGCAAAGGAGCGAGCATCAACGCCTGCTGAATCAGAGCAAAGACTTGATGAACAAGATCAGCCAGTTCCAGGCCTCAAACCAGGACGCCAAAAATCGCGCAAGGCAATTGTCGGCAGCGGCGCAAAAGGCCTCCGCGCGACGCGACGAACTGCAGCGCGAGATCAAGGACATTCGCAGCAATCTCGAAGTCGTCGTGTCGCAACGCGACCAGCTGCAAACCGAGTTTGCAGCGCATAGTGACAGTGGCATCATCGTGCAACAAAAAGACGAGAAAATATTTCAGCTCAGCCGTGAGCTGAAGAACTGGCAGAATCGACTGCCGCCCTTGATCGAGCGATACACGCTTCGTAACGAAGAAGCCGAGCAGCTCGAAGCCGAACTCGCTCAGGCACGTCTGCGAATCGAGGAGCTGGAAAACGACTCTATGGTTGGCCAGACACGCATAGAGCCGGTCCGGCATCCGGACACGCTGACCGATGGCCGCGAGGCGTCAAACGACCCCAGTGATAATGAAGCCAGCGGCGAAGCCGAATCGGCCGACAGCGCCAACGATGATCACCTCAGAACACTTCGCGACAACTTAAAGCAGATCAAGGGAGTCGGGCCTGCGATCGAAAAAACGCTCAACGAAATGGGGATCTTCCGCTTTCAGCAAATTGCCGACATGAGCGAGTACGATATCGATCGCGTTGCCCAGCGGCTCAAGGGCTTCCACAGCCGCATTTATCGCGAAAACTGGATCGGTCAGGCGCGCGAACTGAGCGATCGCAAGAGCAACGTCTAGCGCATGTCGCGGGGCTTTCGAATCGCGACGATGTCCTCAGCCCTGCTGTTCGGGATTCTCGCTTCATTTGCTGTCGGCAGCGGCTACACAAGCCAGGTTCAGGCTGATGCCGCACATTCTGCGTTGGAACCGCCGCATTTCGAGATCTCGATTCGCCGCGGAACCTTGCATCTCGCCGGGCATACCGCATCGCAGGCTCACGAAAACCGGCTTCTCCAGGCGGCTGGAAAATCGTTTCCAAAATTGAAGAAAGTCACAGATTTCAGGCCGCTCGGCATGGCGCCGAGGCAATGGACAGTTGCGACCGTTGCGGTGCTGGAGGCGCTTTCCGCAACGAAGTCGTCGAGCGCAATTCTGACCAGGCAGGCGCTGAGTATTCGTGGCATCGGTACTGACAGTTGGCCCGAGAGATTCCAGCTGCTGCGTACGTCGCTGCAGGGACCGGTGAATTTTGACGTCGATGTTGTCGTGCCGGACCGCTCGATCCGGATCGCCGTGCTTTGCACGCGTGCATTTGCCGCTCACCAGCCTGGCGCAGTCAGATTCAACGAATCGGGAACCGCGCTCCGCAGTGGATCCTACGCGGCGCTCGACCGAACGATCTCGCTCGCGAATGCCTGTAGCGATGCAAAGATCTCGATTACGGGCCACACGGATTCGTCCGGACCGGCAAGCTGGAATCAAAGCTTGAGCCTTGCCCGGGCAAAAGCGGTCGCCGACTATGTTGCGGCGCGGGGCATTGCGCGGGAACGCCTGATAATCGTCGGCGCAGGATCATCAGCACCAATAGCGGATAACGCCACTCGTTATGGTCGCAGCCTGAACCGGCGTATCAGCATCGTTCTGCACCACGGCAACGACGCCGAACAAGGCTAGCCGCGCTTATTCTGCGGCCGTGTCTGTCGAGCCGGTCAGCTTGACGAGTTCAATCTCAAACAGCAGCGTCGCGTTCGGTGGCACAGGCGGTTTGCCGCGCGCGCCATAGCCGAGCTCGGGAGCAATCTTGAGTTCACGGGTTTCACCGATCTGCATGCAGGCGACGCCGAGATCCCATCCTTTGATAACCTGTCCGGAATCGAGCATGAACTGGAAAGGGTCAACACCGCCTGAGGTCCAAATCTCGGTACCTCTGCCCCCCGGCGCGTTCTCGTCGTGCAACCAGAGCGTGGTATGTACGTCCGCATAATCGCCCGCGACCGCGGCGCGGCCATATCCCTTGTTCGTAATTTTGCCGCTCAGACCCGGCGCAATCTGCATGACGCCGCTATCGTCGGCCTCCGGACAGGCAACAGCGACGGTCGTTGCCGCTTCCTGCTTCGCCTGGCCGCAGGCAGCCAGCATTGCGACGGCAAGAATGCTCACCAATGGCGTGCCTGATTTCATTCGTTTGATTCCTTGAAATCCAGAGATGCCGAATTGACGCAGTATCTCAGACCCGATGGCTGCGGACCATCCTCGAAGACGTGGCCAAGATGGGCGTCGCAATTGGCACAGACTACTTCGACGCGCGTCATGCCGTGCGATACATCGGTGTTGGTGCGCACCGCGTCGCCCGCAAGCGGCAACCAGAAACTCGGCCAGCCGGAGCCCGAATCGTACTTGTGATCCGAGCGGAATAACGGGGCATCGCAACAGACACAGTGATAGCTGCCAGCGCCTTTGTGGTCAACGTACTTGCCCGTGAAAGGTCGTTCGGTCGCCGCTTTCTGCGTCACCTGGTACTGTTCGTCACTAAGCCTGCCGCGCAGGCTTTCGTCGCTGCTGTTACTACTCACCGGTCGCTCCAAAATTAAAATCGAGTAACAATTTGTTCATGCGCTGCACGTATTCTGCCGGATTATCCAGCTGCGTGCCTTCCGCGAGCAAGGCATGGTCCATGACCATATTCGAAAGATCGTCGAAAACCGCATCATCGGCCTCTGCAGACAGGCGACTGACCAGCGGGTGATCCACATTAACCTCGAGAATCGGCCTGGATTCCGGAATCACCTGCCCGCTGGCTTCGAGCATGCGCCGCAACTGCGGGTTGAGATCATCTTCGGCAGCAACGACACAGGCGGGAGAATCAACCAGCCGGCGGCTCACCTTGACCGATTCAACCCGATCGCCGAGGACTTTTTTCATCTTTTCCAGCAGAGACTTGTATTGCTCTTCGATCTCATCCTTGGTTTCCGAATCGTCACTTTCCGGCAGGTCCAGCGTCGATCCCGCAACGTCTACGAGCGCCTTGCCGTCAAACTCGGCGAGGCCGCCGACGAGCCACGGATCGATGCGATCGGTCAGCAGCAGCACCTCGATACCGCGCTTTCTTAACTGCTCCAGGTGCGGGCTGGCGACGGCGGTCGCATAATTTTCAGCCAGGATAAAGTAGATCTTGTCCTGCTCCGGTGCGGCCCGGCCGACGTAGTCCTCGAGCGACTGATCCTGTACTTCATTGTCGTTATGCGTCGACGAGAAGCGCAGCAGCCTCGCAAGCTTGTCCTTGTTTGCATGGTCTTCAACAACGCCCTCTTTCAGGACCTGCCCGAATTCGCGCCAGACAACCTGATAGTCATCCGAATCACCGGACGCCATTTTATCCAGCATCCCGAGCACGCGCCGCGTCAGCGCACCGCGCATCGTGGCAAGTTCGGGGTTTTTCTGAAGCAGCTCGCGTGAAACGTTGAGTGGCAGATCGGATGAATCCACGACGCCCTTGACGAATCGCAGGTACAGCGGCAGGAATTGTTCGGCGTCGTCCATGATGAAAACGCGCTGGACGTAAAGCTTCAGCCCCCTTGGCGCTTCTCGATTCCACAGGTCGAACGGCGCTGCCGACGGAATGTAGAGCAGGCTCGTATACTCTCTCTTGCCTTCCACACGGTTGTGGCTCCAGGCAAGCGGATCGGTAAAATCATGCGTGAGGTATTTGTAGAATTCCTTGTAGTCATCATCACTGATATCGGTGCGCGGGCGGGTCCAGAGCGCGGTCGCCGAGTTAACGATGCGCGCCTCTTTGTCCTCGCTGCCGACATTAAGCAGCGACACCGGGAAGCCGATGTGATCCGAATACTTCCGAATCAGGGTCTCTACACGCAGCGGCTCGGCGAACTCTTTCTGCGCGTCCTTGAGATGCAGCGTCACCCGGGTACCACGGTCGGCACGCTCGATCTGCTCGATCGAGAACTCACCCTGACCGTCAGATTCCCACCGCACGGCATCGTTGGCAGACAGGCCGGCGCGGCGAGTCTCGACCGTGACCTTATCGGCAACGATAAAGCTCGAATAGAATCCGACTCCGAACTGGCCAATCAGCTGCGCATCGTGCTTCTTGTCGCCGGTCATCTGCTCAAGAAATTCGGCGGTTCCGGACCGGGCAATGGTGCCGAGATTGTCAACGACTTCATCGCGAGACATGCCGATGCCGTTGTCGATAATCGCAAGCTGCTGCTTGTCCTTGTCCACCTCGATACGAATTGACAGGTCGGTCTCGCTCCCCAGCAAGTCCGGAGCAGCCAGAGACTCGAAGCGCAGCTTATCCGCCGCGTCAGACGCGTTGGAAATCAATTCGCGAAGAAATATTTCCTTGTTGCTGTACAGGGAATGGATCATCAGCTTGAGGAGCTGACGTACCTCTGCCTGAAATCCCAGTGTTTCTCGCTTTTTGCTGTCCGCCACGCCGAATACCTCCTGACCGAAGGCAGTGACGATGGGGACTATTCCGGTGAATTCAAGCCTTGGACCCAGGCCGATTCAAAAGATCTCAGATCGACTGCAGCGGACCGCCGACGGGCATGGTGACCGCGCGATACAGGAGCGCGACAACAAGAAGCAGGCAGATTGCCAATGCGATCGGAGGATGCCAGGCGGCAAGCACGATGCCGGCGCCGGTTAATAGTGTGAAAACGATCAGCGCCAGGATCGTCATGAGCAGTCTGCGCAGTCGTTCATAAACCAGTCCGACCGCTCCGATGAGGTCATCAATATCGTCCATGTACTGAAGCAGCCGTTCCATAACGATGCGCCTATCGAATGATCGTCAGCAGCGGTCCGGCGCCGTTCGCGTCACCGCCGTGCGTTTCCGTTTCGGCCAGTGACGCGTTGTTGTATTCCTTGGCATGCGCGATAGCCCGGTGGAACATTTCCCAGCGCTGACGCGCGGACTCGCTCTTCAGGGCAGCCACAGCGGATTCAGATTCTTTGCGGTTGTTTGCCATACTCGAAAGGTAGCGTTCGTCCATGAATAGTGCTGACTATAGGGCTACCAATACTCAATGGCCGTGAGACAGATCACAGCTTGTTCCAGAACTTCTGATTCGACTAAAAAATAGTCTCAAAACAAGACACAGTTCCCCTTTTTCGCCAGACCGAAATCACACATTGACTCACGCCATGGACTGCTCTGTCGCAATGCAAAACGCCGGCTTCAAGCCGGCGTTTTGCATATGTCAAATCAGAGCGTTTAATCCTTATCGGGTTCTTTAATCCAGTTGCGTTTCACCTGGTCCGACCAGTCGCGATAGCCTTTCCATGAGTACAGCGCCGGATCAATACCCACGCGTCGGCCGCGTGGCGCCGGTGCCTTTGAAATCCAGCGGCGATACTGTTTCCAGCCGTCGGCGTCATTTGCGGCTGGCTCAACATGCTTCAGCGTCGTCGCATCTGTTTTTGACTCCGGCTTGGCGTCCGTGCCAAAGCCGTCGACCCATCTCATGTTCTTGCTATCTGGCATTGAGTTTGCTCGGTCAGTCCTTTGACTAAATACTAAGTCTCAGGCTACGCAAATCACAGGAACTGCATCACAATGCCAAATCCTTTTTTATCTTTTAATTCATATACTTAGTTC
This sequence comes from Woeseiaceae bacterium, assembly GCA_049666725.1. Classification (GTDB taxonomy): domain Bacteria; phylum Pseudomonadota; class Gammaproteobacteria; order Steroidobacterales; family Woeseiaceae; genus UBA1847. The sequence goes on along the minus strand of JBATHK010000098.1, from coordinate 84,103 downwards.
TTGGTTTTACTTAATCACATAGCAGGGACGGTAGGCTCCCGACGAAATCTTCATGCGTCCCTCGGCAACGAAACCCGCCAGCATCTTGTCGAGCAATTCCATCATTCGCCGCGATCCGTTGATCTCGAAAGGTCCATCGCGTTCGATGAGTTCGGCCGTGTCTTCGCGCACGTTGCCGGACACGATGCCGGAAAACACGCGTCGCAGATTCGCCGCCAATACGTGGCTCGGAAGACCCTCGTTGATATCGAGGCCTCGCATGGTTTCGTGGGTTGCAACAAATGGTTTTTGGAATTCCCGGCCGACCCGCAGGCGCCAGTTAAAAAAGTATGCGTCGCCATGCTTCGTTCGAAAATCGAGTACCTCTGTCAGGCGCGCATTCATTTGACGTGCGACCTCGCGAGGATCGTCGATGATGATCTGGTAGCGACTACGGGCTTCCTCTCCAAGCGTTGCCAGGACGAACTCATCGATCTTTCGGAAATAGGGCTCCGAGGACGCCGGTCCTGTCATAATAAATGGTATGGGTTGCCGCTGGTTGTCCGGGTGCAGCAGTACGCCCAGCAGGTAGAGCACTTCTTCTGCCGTGCCCACTCCGCCAGGGAACACAATAATGCCGTGCCCCAGCCGAACAAAGGCCTCGAGGCGCTTCTCCATGTCCGGCATTATGACGAGTGAATTGACGATCGGGTTTGGCGATTCGGCCGCAATTATTCCAGGCTCGGTTATGCCGATGTATCGCCCTGCCCGAACCCTCTGCTTGGCATGCGCAATCGTCGCCCCCTTCATCGGGCCCTTCATCGCACCGGGGCCGCAACCCGTGCAAACATTCAGTGCACGCAGGCCCAGTTCATAGCCAACCAGCTTCGAGTAGTCGTACTCGCCACGGCTGATCGCATGACCGCCCCAGCACACCACGAGATTCACTTCCGCGGGCAGTTTCAACATGCGCGCGTTGCGGACAATGTGAAACACGGCATTCGTTATGCCGTCCGACTCATTCAGGTCGAATCGACCGCTTTCGATAATGTCGTTACGGATGAAAACGATGTCGCGAAGCACTGCGAACAGCAGTTCGCGTGTGCCACGAATCATCTTGCCGTCAACGAACGCCTCGGCGGGCGCGTTTGTCAGGGACACCTTGAGACCCCGATCCTGCTGGATGAAGCCGACTTCGAAGTCCTTGTACGCTTCCAGCAACTCGCGGGTATCATCGATTTTGCTGTCGGCGTGCAGAACGGCAAGCATGCAGCGACGGAGCATGGGATAGAGCCCGCCGGCACCATCATTTTTCAGCTGGTCGACTTCGAATTGGGAGAGAACCTCGAGGCTGCCCTCGGGCCATACCTCGGCGTCGATCAGATCAACAACTTTTTTCATGACGGATTCTGGTATGCGTTACGGGCGAATTTCAATCGGTGTGTTCTCACCGGTCATGAGCCAGATATCGATCATGTCGGAGTTGGAGACCGCAATACAGCCGTTGGTCCAGTCCCTGGTGCGGTAGTACGCCTCGGAGAATGTCGGCTCATTGGGCTGGCCATGAATCATGATCGCGCCACCGGGGTCGTTACCGCTTTGACTCGCCTCGCGAAGGTCGCTTGCGTCGGGATACGAGATATGAATGGCCAGGAAATAATCGCTGTGTTGATTGCGGCTATCCAGGTAGTAACGGCCTTCGGGCGTCTTCATATCGCCCTCCTTCTTTTTGTCGCCTACGGGCCGGATGCCGAGGGCAATCTGAAAGGTACGAAACGCCTTGCCGTTTTGCATGAGGTGCAACTTGCGGACGGCCTTTTCAATGACAACCTTGTCGGCAACAGGAAATTCGGACGCCTGCATGACAGCCGGAGCCAAGAGCACAAGCAGGATCATACCTAGCTGGCCGTACAACAATAGTATGGGTCGGTTCTTAGTCATTACTACGATTATTGGAATCACTCATACCTAAGCCTAGCAAACCTCGTTGCCGCGGAAAACGTCTCGCATCACACTACACGTTTCGGCCGACAATCCACCCAATCGCGAATCCTATACCACCTGCAACCAGCGTGTAGAGCGGCAGGTAGCGAAAAACGCGATCCGGAAACTGTGACTCGGTGAACATGTCATTGAGATTTACGGAATAGGCAAAATGCAGGTAGACAGACAGGCCCAGCGCGGGGATCGCGAATCCCAGCGTGCCGAGCGGCATGCGCATACCGGCGCCCGACCATTTACCGCCACCCCGATAAAGCGTCAATACGGTCAGCGACAGCAGCACGAGCAGGGGAATCAGGTTGCGAACCAGGTACGGGCCGCCCTCTTCAACGGCGGCGAACCAGCAAGCGGCTGCGACGATTACGAGCAGGACCGGCAACAGCCTCAGGGACAGGAACCTGGCACGCTGGCTCATGAATCGCGTTCGACCTTGCTCAGTATCGGGAACTGCACCTTTGTCCCGGGGCGGACCCTGTGCAGATCAAGGCCGGGGTTGTACTGGCGGAACAACCATACCGGCACGCCATATTTACGAAGCGCGAGTATCCAGATCGAGTCCCCGGCACTAATCGTATATTCGGTAACACCGCTGATAACATGACCCCTGAAAAAGCTGTCCTGCTGTACCCGGTGATAAGCGATGCGTCGTTCTTCAAAGGATTTGGCATCAACGGTGTCGAGATCCAGCTTGATGCGCTGACCGACCTCGACGGGCTTCCCGAATGCCAGCGAGTTGATGTCCCGTAGCCTTTGCGTTTTGATTTCCAGCCAGTCGCCGTAGTGGCCCAGCGTTTCCAGCGACTGAACCTCGATGCTGCCGTCACTGGCTACACTGTAGTCGCTCGGATCCGATAACAGGTCGGTTTGCATCGCCTCCGGCGACACGCTTGCAAGTTCGTCCGCCATCGCTCCCGGCATTGCTTCAGCAACCGTAATTTCCTGAGGCTCGGGGGCAGCGGACGCCACGGCAGCTGCCACGCTGACCGATGCCTCCGCGGCGGCTGTTGTGACAGGCGCCGGGCCGGCCGCGGGCAGACGCAGGTTTTGCCCGATACGAATACGATGCCTGCTGTTCAGGCCGTTCAACGCAACCAGCGTCGACACGCGCGTGTCATAGGCCTCGGCAATCTGCGACAGCGTGTCGCCGCGGGCGACCCTGTGGAACATGTCGGGCAGCTGCTTCTCGAATACGCTTTCCTGCGGTAGCTGCGCCAGGGCACTCGCAAGCGGTTGGCTTAGTTCCTCGACGGGCAAGCGCAACTCATAGCCCCTCGGCAGGTGCTTGCTTCCCTGCCAGACCGTCGCCTGCAGTGACGGATTGTGTTTCTCGAGAATAGCGGGTGTCGTGCCGAGCGCCCGGGCCAGGCCCGACACCGAAACGAATGCCGGCAGTTTGACCACCGCATAGTCAGCGGGTGTTTCAACGACGAGCCCGGGGAAATACTGCTCTGCGTTCTGATCAATTTCCTTGGCCGCGAGAAATGCGACGTAGAAGTTTCGTGACGCGAAACCGAAAGTGCGGCCATTGTAATTTCGCAGTATCTCGACATACGCCGTGTCACCGTACTTCTTCATGGCGCGCCGAACCCCGGCGAGGCCGTGGTTATAGGCCGTAATCGCCATCGGCCAGTTGCCCGTGATCGAATAGTTATAGGCCATCAGGCGGCCAGCGGCACGCGTCGCGGCGAAAGGATCGTTGCGCTCATCGACGACGTGATCGACTCGCATGAATCGCCGGCCCGTACTGCGGGTAAATTGCCAGATGCCGGATGCGCCAACGTGCGAGCGCGCAGCCGGGTTATAGGACGATTCGACGTGTGGCAGGGCCGCGATCTCGAGCGGCACGCCCAACGCCGTGAACTGCTCGTTGACGAAACTCCGCCAGCGACCGGAGCGCACGAGGCCGTCACGAAAACGATCGCGGAGCCCTTGCTGATAACGAATACGCTTTTCGGCCGCCGCGAAAGTGTCATTGCCGACACCCTCCGGCCACACCGAGAGCACCCTTGCCTCGTCGCCACTCAGTTTGTCACGCTTGCCGGACGCGAGGACGCGCAATGCGGCCTTGAGCTTCTTGCGGCGCGCTTCGACACGTCTTTGCCGCTCGCGACGAGAGAGCGTCGCAGGCATGTCGAGGCGTTCGTAGACGACGGCGAGATTGCGATTGTCGTGCAACACCCCTTCGTCCGTGGAGTAGCGCGTGAAGATCGATATCCAGAAGTCGACATCCGGCTGCAATTCGGCAGGTTGCGGGAACGTGTCGTCGGCGCTGGCGACAGCCGCCACGAGCGCCAGGGCCGCTAACAGATGCCGGCAGGCGCTTGTCATTTGTGTCAATTCAAGTTTCAATCGTAAATAATTGATTAGTTCACAGAAATTCATGGCATTTTGCCGTATTTTCAACAATAAGTATGCGCCCTTTTAAGCCACAAGCTGACACCTGCCCGGCCGCCTGCCAATACCTGGCCTGCCTGATGCTGGTGCTGCCTGCCACTTTGGCATGCGCCGGCGAGGCGGCAATCGAGCCCACGGACAACGGCGCCGACGTTCTGCAGGATACGACCGTCGATGCCGATTCGCGTTCCAGCGAAACCTCGGCAGCGGCGGAACAGCTGGTTGACGCGGTCCCCGCTCATGAGCACCTCGTACCACTCGCCGACGCCGTGACGACCGTGGAACAAGACCAGGCGGAACCGCTGCAGCTGCTTGGCACGGAGATCATGCCCGGCACGGCACATCGCCTGTCCTGGTCGGCTACCGAGCTTTTCGAGGGTGTGCCGGTAACGACGCCCGTGCTGGCCGTCAATGGCGCACTGCCGGGCCCGACGCTGTGCCTGACAGCCGCCGTGCATGGTGACGAGCTCAACGGCATTGAAATCGTCCGTCGCGTGCTGCACGAAATTGCCCCTGGCAAACTGTCCGGTGCGGTTATCGGCGTACCGATCGTGAACGTGCAGGGCTTTCGCCGCGGTTCGCGCTACCTGCCCGACAGGCGCGACCTGAATCGCTACTTCCCGGGCAACCCGAATGGCAGTGCAGCAGCCAGGATCGCGTATGCCCTGTTCAATGAGGTCATAGCGCATTGCGATGCATTGATTGATCTGCACACGGGGTCTTTTGAGCGCTCAAACCTGCCACAGATCAGGGCCGACCTGAGAAACCCCGACGTCGTTACGCTGACACAGGGATTCGGCTCCATGGTCGTACTGCACAGCAAACCGACCGTCGGCACGCTCCGACACGCGGCAACGCTGGCCGGTATTCCTGCAGTAACGGTCGAAGCCGGCGGTCCTTCGCAACTCGAGCTCGCCGAAGTGAAGCACGGCGTCAATGGTATCGAGACACTGCTGAGTACACTCGGCATGGTCAGGAAAAAGCGTTTCTGGGGTGACCCTGAACCGGTTTACTACAAGTCATCCTGGGTGCGAGCGGACAATGGCGGCATCCTGCTTGCCGACGTCAGTCTTGGCAGCACGGTCCGCAAGGGCGACCTGCTCGGAACCATTACCGACCCCATGAGCAATCAACGCAGTGAGCTCTTTTCGCCTTACTCCGGGCGCATCATCGGACTGGCGCGAAACCAGGTCGTCATGCCGGGGTTTGCGGCTTTTCACGTCGGTATCCAGGCGGACGATGTGATCGCGGAAGCAAAGACGGTCGACGTCGCACAGAAACCCAGCAACGGTGGTTACGTAGACGGCATGTCCGAGTAAACTGCGTTTCCAATGAAAGGTGAACGCAAACCTCTATCCAGTTACTGGGGCCCTCGCTATTGGCCCGTTTGGCTGGGCATGGGTTTGCTGCGACTGATCTGCCTGCTGCCGCATCGGATGGCTCTCGCGACGGGCCGTATTATTGGCCGAATCGCTCACGCTGTTGGCGGATCCCGTCGCGCCATCGTTCGCCGCAACATCGAGCTGTGCTTTCCCGAGCTTTCACCCGTGGAACGGGACGCCTTGGCTTACGAGCATTTCAAGGCACTGGGCATGACGCTCATCGAAATGGGACTCGGACGCTGGGCGAGCGACCGGCACCTGCTGTCAATCACCAGACTCCATGGCATCGAGCACGTTCGAGAAGCGCTCGATTCGGGGCGCGGCGTAATCCTGCTTAGCGCACATTTCACGACGCTGGAAATCATGGGGCGCGTACTGTCGCTGAACATGCCGCCATTCGATGCCGTGTTCCGTCGGAACCGCAGCGAATTCATGACGGAGCTGCAGCGTACGGGCCGCGAACGGTCAGCTGAGTCAACGATCGAGAAACGTGACATCAAGAAAGTGGTGCGCAGCCTGCGCAACAATCGTGCCGTCTGGTACGCGCCGGACCAGAGTTACAACCGCAAGGGTTCGGAGGCCATTGCCTTTTTCGGCATACCCGCCATGCATACGACGGCAACGTCCACGCTGGCGCGCCTCGGTAATGCGGTTGTGATACCGTTTTTTCCGCGCAGGCTGGCAGATTCGACTTACGAGCTGACATTGCTGCCCGCCTTTGCGGATTTTCCTAGCGAAGATCCGGTCGCCGACACGAAACGCTACGTAGATCTCCTGGAACAGCACATTCGGTCGTGTCCGGAGCAGTACTTCTGGATCCATCGCAAGTTCAAAGACCTGCCCGCTGGTTACCCGGACTACTATTCGGATCTTGACGCGCTGAAATAACCTTCCAGCAATTGCTCCCAGTTGGCGGCGCGAAAGTTCAGCCTTGGGTCCAGTCCAACGATCTTGTACAGCGACCGGTGCAGGCGATCGAGCGTCGCCTGCTGCCAGGGACCGCGTGGCCGCAGCGAGCCCTTGTCAAAGTCGAGCATCCACAGCGAGCCGGATTTATCGATCTGCAGGTTATAGGCGTTCATGTCGGCATGATAGACACCGGCCTCATGGAACTCGTAGATTGACTCGCCGACCGAATGCCAGAACGCCTCATCAGGATTGATCTCGGCGATATACTGCGACAGCGCAACCACGTCCGGAATGCGAACTGTAATAATGTCGGCCGTATAGAAAGTTCCGCTCTGCCGATAGCGTGCCGCGGCCGGTCGCGGCACTCGCAGATTGTTCGAAGACAGCTTGTCCAGCAAACGCCATTCCTTGAAGGGTCGTGTCTTGTCGGCCCCGGAGAACAGGTAGCGATCGCGAATTATTTTGCCAACCAGGCCACCGCGCAGGTAGTGGCGCAAGACAAACTGACGCGGCACGTTGCCCACGTACATCGTGTTACCACGGCCGCCCGATCGCAGGGGGCCGGTCAGTACTTCGGCGTGCGGCCACCCAGCCGGAGTAAAGCGCTCATCCGAAATCTGGTTGATAATCGCCTTATCGTATAGGATGGCGCCGGTCGCGGTTTTCTCGACGGTCTCGGTCAAACTTCCCGCCCTTTCGTGTCAACTTGTCTGATTTGATGATGCCTGAATTAGCTGTTCAATCGAAGCCAAAAACGCTCTGCGTCCTGCGGCTCTCGGCTATCGGCGATACCTGCCATGCCCTTGGCGTGATCCGACGGCTGCAGGATAACTGGCCCGACGTGCGTATTACCTGGATTATCGGCAAGACCGAAGCATCGCTCATGTCCGACATTCCGGGCATCGACTTTATGATCTTCGACAAAAGCAGGGGCTTCCGCGCATATAGAGATATCAAGACACGGCTTGCCGGCAAGCATTTCGACCTGGCGCTGTGCATGCATGCATCGATGCGCGCCAACCTGCTCTGTCGCTCGATTCCTGCAAAGATACGCCTCGGGTTCGACAAGGCACGCGCGCGTGACTTCCAGTGGCTGTTCACAAACCGTCGGGTTGCGCCTGGCGAGCGCGAGCATGCGCTCGAAGCCATGATGTCGTTTGCAACGGCGGCGGGTGCCGAACCGCGCGACCTGCGTTGGGATATTCCGCTTTCGGATAGCGCCCGGGAATTTGCGAGCGCGTTCGTCAAATCCGATAGACCACTGGTCGTCGTCAGTCCCTGCAGCAGTCAGCGCAGCCGCAATTATCGCAACTGGAGCATCGATAACTACGCCGCGACCATTCGACATCTTCAGCAAGAACATCGCTGCAGCGTAGTATTAACGGGTGGTAACACGGCGCTTGAGCGCCAATACGGGTCGGCCCTGTCTGGCGGCGGAGCCGGGCAGGCCCTGGACCTCATGGGCAAGACCTCGTTGAAAGAGCTGCTCGCTTTGATCAAGGCAGCCGATCTTGTGATCTGCCCGGATTCCGGACCCGCGCATATGGCAACGGCCGTGGGCACGCCCGCGATCGGGCTGTACGCGACCTCAAACCCGGATCGAACCGGGCCCTATCTGTCCCGCGATCTGACCGTCAATCGTTACCCCGACGCCGCTCGCAAATACCTTGGAAAGGACGTCGATGCACTCCGCTGGGGACAGCGTGTGCGCCACCCCGACGCAATGGACCTTATCTCAATCGAGGATGTTAGCGGCAAGATCGACGAGTTTTTCGCAAAAAGTTGATTTTTGATGCCTATTTGGCGTCAGTCGCCGGGCCGACCAGGTCGCGATAAACAGCAATTGTCTGCCGCGCCGTCTTCTCGATCGTGAACTCGGCCAATACGCGCTGCCTGGCCGCCGCACTCATGCGCTTGTGCAACTCGCGATCGTTATACAGCCGCAGAATCCTGTCACGAATCGCCTCCGAATCCCCGGGTTCCACGACGAAGCCCGATTCGCCTTCCACGACCAGCTCCGGGCTGCCGCCCACGCTGGTAACAATGGGTACGACACCGGCAATCATCGCTTCAAGCATTGCCCGTGGCAGTCCCTCTCGTTTCAGAGACGGCAGGACCGACACATCGACGTTCTTCAATATCCAGGGCATTCGTTTCAGAAAGCCGAACAGATGAACGTTATCCGCGTAAGGACTCGACGCGACCAGTTTGCGATGCAGCTCACTGTCCATCTTGCTCCCCGCCATCAGGAAGTGAATATTCAGACCCGGTGGCAAGCCGCTAATCGCCTCGATAAAGACCGGCACGCCTTTGCGCGGCACGGCCCTGACCGTGCAGGCGACAATAAAGGTGTCATCCGGAATACCGTACTGTCCGAGGTCTTCGGCGTCACCTTCGTAGAGTTCCGGCCGATGGCCTTTGTGAATTGTAACCGGCACGTCTCGTCGCATTCGAATTCCGGGCATGCCGAGCTCAAGCAGGCTTTGCCGAATGGCTTCGCAGACACAGATAATGCGGTCCAGTCGCGGATTCAGAAGATACAACCAGGACTGCGGACTCCAGTAAGCAACGTTGCCGATGATCCCTCGATAAGCGACGAGCTTGACGTCTATTCCTATCGACGCCATTAGCCCGTTCATGGTGGCGCGTTTGTCGAGCATATGCAGCACATCGTATTGCCCGCGCTGCAGCTCGGCGCGGATAAAGCGGATGCAGGCCGGGCTCAACTTCCACTTGAGAACGTAGGGAATCGTCGGAACGCCGGCGGCCACGAGCGCATCGTGATTGACGGTACCCGGCCAGGTAATCACCGTGATATCGATTCCCATTCGGTGCATCTCGATGAATGACCCGGTCTCGGCAGGATCACTTTCACCGTTGATACAAAGTACGCGAACGGGTCTCTCCATCGTCGAACTCGCCGGGGCTAGCGCAACTCGGATTTCGGCAGGTAGCGCTTCTTTTTGTCGAACACAACGATCGAATCGTGGAAAGCAATGCCGGCCAGGTTGGCGGCCAGGTAGCTGAGCTGCAGCTGTTTCACCGCCTCCGGATGTCCATGGCGGAAATGCGTCTCTTTCCGATCGAAATACGGCTCATGCAGCATGTCGACCATCTGTTTGGACAGATCAATAAAGGTGTCTTCACTGTCTACGTGCTTGAGCCAGTAGTTTGTATGTACGTCTTCCACCATGTAACAGCCACCGTCCTTCAGCGCAGGACGGAACAGTGCACCGAAGCTTATATTCTGATGGTGAGTCTTGTGGCTGCCGTCGTCGAGGATAATATCGAAAGGTCCGAATTCCTCATTCACCTCGGCTAGAAACCGGGGATCGGCCTGACTGCCTATCCTTACAAATACATTTCGGTCCGCAATTTCATGGTCTTTACAGGTCTTGTCGATGTCGATGCCGACAATGGTCGAATCAGGATGAAAATAGTCTTTCCACATCCGCAGTGATCCGCCGCGATATACGCCGATCTCGAGCATCTTGATCGGACGGTCGCGATACGGGCCGAAGTGTTTGCTGTAGATGTCGAAATAATGATGCCATTTGTGGACATTCGTATCGGCGGAAAAGATGTCGAACAACGGATTTACCGGCGTTTCGCTTGCCTCCACTACGGTAACCTTCTCCGTGAGCTCGGCCGGAAAGGCATCCGACGTCTCCAGCGACTTGTCGGATAGCAATGTCGGCGCTTTTGTAATCAGAAGCCCGAACTTGATGAGCAGCTTGTTAAGTAGTTTTCTCATGGAATTCCCGACGTGTCAGAGTTGACAGGATTAGCGGTACTGGAGTGAGTCTGGAGCAAATCATGCCCGAAACCGGCCGAAAAATCAGTCGAATTGGCGATCTTCGGGCTGTACCATTCTTTCCTGGCCAGCGATCGCCCATGAGCAGGGAGTTATAGGTGAAAATACTGTTGACGGGTGGCTCGGGCCTTCTCGGAACTGAAATCCTGAAGCTCGGCACCGAAATGTTGGCGCCGAAGCGCAAAGATCTCGATATTCGCGACGCATCTGCCGTTGCGGCCTATGTCGCAGATGCCGTGCCGGACATCATTCTGCATGCAGCGGCGGCCACGAATAACAGGGACATCGAAGCCGATCCGACCGAAGCGCTCGACGTCAATATCAAAGGCACGGCCAATATCGCTCGCGCCTGTCTCGGTACGAAGATTCGGCTGGTCTACGTATCGACGGACTACGTCTACAAAGGCGATCATGGCAACTACGCGGAAACAGATGAGTTATTGCCGTCTAACCTGTATGCATGGACAAAACTCGCCGGTGAGGCGGCGGTCCGGGCCGTCCCCGATCACCTGATCATAAGAACGAGTTTTGGCGCATCGCGGTTCGATTATCCGCAAGCGTTCGCGGACAAGTGGTCGTCAAAAGACTATGTGGACAGGATCGCACCGAAAATCCTCAATGCAACGACCGGGACAGCCACGGGCGTGCTGAATATTGGTGGCCCACGCCGTACAATTTACGACTATGCCGCCGAACGGAATCCCGATGTGAGAAAAGCCAGGCTGAGCGACTTCTCGCTGGACTCTCCCGTCGATACGTCTTTGAATCTCGAGAAGTGGGAATCACTCGATGACTAGCGGCGGAATTATCCGTGAAATCAGCCACTGTCGCATATGCGGTAGTGACAAGCTCGTCAAATACCTGGACCTCGGCATGATGCCGCTGGCCAATAATCTCGCCGACTCAGCCGCCGCAGCCAAAGCCATGCAGCGCTACCCGATGCAGGTGCTCTATTGCCGTGACTGTTCCCTGTCGCAGCTTTCCGTCGTCATTGACCCCCGGGAACTGTTTTCGAAGTACGCCTATCGCTCGTCGATCAATCGCGCCTATCTCCAGCACTGTCGTGAAATGGCGGTTTCCATCCGCGATTCGCCGGGTTTGCAGCAGGGAGACCTCGTAGTCGATATCGCCGGCAATGACGGCGCGCTGTTGTCGGTGTTCAAGGATGAGCTCGGTGTGCGTGTTATCAACGTTGACCCGGCCGAGAACCTGGCGGAGATTGCCGAGGCTGCGGGCGTACCGACAATCACGAGCTTCTGGGGTGCCGACGTTGCCCGCCAGATTGCTTCTGAACACGGCAAACCCAAACTGATTACGGCAACAAACGTGTTCGCACATGTCGACAACGTGCGAGATTTCGTCGGCGCCGCCAAAGACTGCCTGGATGACGCTGGCGCATTGATGCTCGAATTCCCCTATGGCGTCGATTTCATCGAGCACCGCGAGTTCGACACGGTCTACTTCGAACACTTGAGCTATGTGCTGCTGCGGCCAACCATACGCCTGGCAGAAGACCTGGAAATGCAAGTGTTCGATGTGCAAAAGCAGGATATACACGGTGGCAGCGTGCGCGTGTTCATCGGCAAGAAAAATGCTCACGAAGTTCGCCCTTCGGTGGCCGAGTTCGTCGCGAAAGAAGCGGCCGGCGGATATCACGACGTCGCCGTCTACGAGAACTGGAAAAAAGAAATCGGCGCATTGATTGACGACCTCGTAGTGCGGATTTCAAAATTGAAAATGGGCGGCGCGAAAGTTGCAGGCTTCGCTGCCTCCGCCAAGGGCAATACGCTGCTAAACGCCTGTCGATTCGATGCATCAACGATCGACTACATCGTTGACGACACGCCGGAGAAGATTGGCAGGTTCTCGCCCGGGACCGGCATTCCGATTGTCGACCGATCCGTTCTCGCCAATGATCCGCCCGACTACCTGGTAATCCTGGCCTGGAACTTCGCCGACGTGATTATCGACAGCACTGCGGGTTACAGCGGCGCGGGGGGTAACTACATCATTCCGATTCCCGCCTTTAAGATTATCGAATCTGGAGACGTCAGTGAGTAACGCGGTAACGAAAGGGATAATTCTTGCGGGCGGTACCGGCTCGAGGCTTCATCCGCTGACCCTGTCAGTCAGCAAACAGCTCATGCCAATCTATGACAAACCGATGATTTACTATCCGCTGTCGACGCTGATGATGGCCGGTATTCGCGACATGCTGGTGATTACGACACCGGAGGACCAAGGCGCATTTGCAAATCTGCTCGGCGACGGCAGTCAGTGGGGTATTTCGATTACCTATGCCGTCCAGCCGGAGCCGGGCGGCCTGGCGCAGGCTTTTGTTATCGGAGCGGATTTCATAGGACAGGACTCTGTCGCGCTGGTTCTCGGCGACAATATTTTCTACGGTCATGGACTGCGGCGACAATTGCAGAATGTGGCCGAGGAATCCGTCGGTGCAACCGTGTTCGCCTATCATGTCAAAGACCCCGAACGCTACGGGGTCGTGCACTTTGACGAGCACGGAAAGGTCCTGGGCGTCGAAGAAAAACCGGCAGAACCGAAGTCGAATTACGCGGTGACCGGGCTGTATTTCTATGACTCTCGTGTCGTCGAGATCGCGAAGAATCTGAAGCCCTCGGCGCGAGGCGAACTGGAAATCACGGACATCAATCGCTGGTACCTTGCCGACGGCTCACTGCACGTTGAATTAATGGGTCGCGGTGCCGCCTGGCTGGATACCGGTACGCATGAATCGCTGCTGGAAGCGGCGCAATTCGTGCAGATCATCGAGCAGCGCCAGGGACTGAAGATCTGCTGCCCGGAAGAGATTGCTTACAACAACGGCTTCATCGATGCCGACCAGCTCCGATTGCTGGCGAGCCGCCTCGGCAAAAATGGCTACGGTGAGTACCTGGTTGAAGTACTGACGGACCCCCGGCTGCGATGAAATTCACACCAACCCGCATACCCGACGTGGTTATTGTCGACCCCGATGTTCACGAGGACGATCGCGGGTTCTTCATGGAAACCTGGCACGAACGACTTTTTGATGAGGTCGGCATTCACGCCCGGTTTGTTCAGGACAACTACACGAAGTCGTCCAGTGGAACGCTGCGCGGCCTGCACTACCAGGTACAAAAACCGCAGGGAAAGCTGATCCGTGTCGTCGTTGGCGAGGCGTTCGATGTCGCCGTGGATTTGCGGCAATCGTCTCCCACGTTTGGCCAATGGGCCGGTGAGACACTGTCAGCCGCTAACAAGCGCTCCATCTGGATACCGCCCGGCTTCGCACACGGCTTTATCGTCACCGGGGAGTCGGCCGAGATGGTCTATCGATGCACCGACTATTATTCACGGCAACACGAACGCACGCTTCGATGGGATGACACGGACGTCGCCATCGACTGGCCGTTAGCGGGTATCGAGCAGCCGGTTTTATCGGCGAAGGACACTGCCGGTGCGTCGCTAAAGGATGCGGATGTCTATGCGTAGCCTGATGGTAACCGGCGGCGCCGGGTTCATTGGCGCGAACTTTGTTCGCTACTGGACTGATCGTTACCCGCAGGATCGGCTCATTGTCCTGGACGCCCTTACTTACGCCGGCAACCAGGCGAATCTCGAATCCGTGCAGGATCAGCCCAATTTTCGATTCGTTCACGGAAACATACTCGATCGTGCGCTGATCAATACTCTGATGCGTGCCGAGAGCATCGATACCATCGTCCATTTCGCCGCCGAATCACACGTCGATCGTTCAATTCACGAACCGGATGCGTTTATACAGACGAATGTCATTGGCACCCACAACCTGCTCATGGCGGCGCGCGAACTGTGGCTGGACAGTGACGACGCGCCTGCGACTCATCGCTTTCACCACGTCTCAACCGACGAAGTGTACGGATCATTGGGGCCGGACGACCCGGCGTTCACTGAAGAAACTCCGTATGCACCGAATTCGCCCTATGCCGCCAGCAAAGCGTCTTCCGATCATCTCGTTCGTTCGTATCACCACACCTTCGGTCTGAAGGTTACGACCAGCAACTGCTCGAACAACTACGGGCCGTACCAGTTTCCTGAAAAGCTGATTCCGCTCATGATCGTTAATGCCCTGACAGGCAAGCCGTTGCCGATCTATGGTGACGGCACGAATATCCGGGACTGGCTGTACGTCGAGGATCATTGTCGTGGCATTGACCTCGTCATCAGCAAAGGCAGGCTGGGCGCCACCTACAATATCGGCGGCAACAACGAGTGGCGCAACATCGATATCGTCAAACAGGTCTGCGCGAGTCTTGACCGAATTTTTGCCGGCAACAAAGATCTCTCGACGCGGTTTCCGGACGCACCCGCGGCCAACGGTCAAAAGACAGAATCACTGATTACTTTCGTCAGGGATCGCCTGGGTCACGATTGGCGCTACGCGATTGACGCAACGTTGGCGACGAGCGAGCTCGGCTACGCTCCGCAGCAAAGTTTTGAAACCGGCATCGAGCTGACGCTGCACTGGATGCTGGAAAACGAAAGCTGGTGGCGCGCCGTTATGGACGGCAGCTACCGTGACTGGATCAGCACGAACTACTCGGACGACCCCTGATTGGCGATCGCTCTCGGGCTCAGCCACGAGTCGTTTCGCAGCACGCCAACATAGTATTTTAATAGTCCCGTGAACATCCTGCCGCGTACGCGCAGCGCGGCAACCCGGCGTAGCGTGAGCAGGTCCAGTATCGACGCCACGATCAGCATCGGCAGCCGCAGCAGAATGATCAGCATGTGCGTCAGCCAGCGTTCGAGACCGGCGGTATGTCTCGCGGTATACACGTGTTTCGAGATGATCACCTCGAGTTTCGTCATCGACTTCACGGCGACGTTGAGTCGGCTGGATCCGCCATGCGCGTGAACTACTTCGATTTCGGGCACGTACGCAACGCTTAGTCCCTTGTCGTGAGCCTTGCGGCAAAGGTCGGCATCTTCGACGTACATCCAGTAGTCTTCCGTCCAGCCGCCGACGGCGTCGAAGTCGGCGCGATCGATCAGCAGCACCGAGCCCGTCACCCAGTCGCAATACGTAATCGTTTTGTGGTCCGCGCGTGGGTCCGGGAACTTCGATGGCAACAGGACCCGCAGCAGCGCTTTCAGTGTCTTGCTTTGATTCAGCAAACTGGGGAAGTCGTCGAAAACTTTCTGTGGCCTGCCATCGCCCGATACCTGCTTCGGAGCAACGATCCCGATATTCTGCTGTTTCTTGATATCAATCAGCGCCTGGATGCTCGCGCATGACGCGATGACGTCAGGATTCATGAAAAGCAGCTGTTCACCAGTGGCCGCTGCGACACCAATGTTGCAGCCGGCGCCAAACCCGCTGTTGACCGGGTTAGCAATGAATTTCACCCACGGAAATCGCGCCGAGAATTCAGCGAAAGGCTCCGGCTGCGATTCGTTGTCGACCGCGATGACCTCCCAGTCCCCGGGAAAGCCCTCTTGCAGCGCGGCGAGAGCTGATTCGAGATGACTCCAGGACCGGTAGTTGACCGTGACGATGGATAGTTTCATGCCCCCGACACTCCTTTGAGCGGTACCGCTAGCGAGGGCCAAGCTGGTCCAGGTAATCCTTTACGCCTTTTTCTACGGGTCGAAATTCAACATCGCAACCAGATTCCCGCAGCTGTGTCAGGTCGGCCTGCGTGAAACTCTGGTAGGCGCCCTTCAGGTGATCAGGGAACGCAATGTATCGAATCTTGCCGTTCCCGTGCCACTGAATGACGGCGTTTGCGACATCGTTAAATGTCTGCGCCCGTCCGGTTCCGGCATTGAATATGCCAGAGACCTCGGGATTGTCGAGAAACCACAGGTTAACGTTACAGATGTCGTCAACGTACACGAAATCCCGCAACTGCTCGCCGTCTCCATAACCGTCCGTCCCGGAGAACAGCCGCACTTCGCCATCCTCCAGCACCTGGCTATTGAAATGAAATGCAACGCTGGCCATGGAACCTTTGTGCTGTTCCCGAGGACCATAAACATTGAAGTAGCGCAATCCGACGACCTGGCTATCCGGGTTGGCTGCCACGCGCCGCACGTAACGGTCAAACTGCAGTTTCGAATAGCCGTAGACGTTCAGCGGATTTTCGAAAATCGGGTCTTCGACGAATGTCGTGGAGCCACCGTACACGGCCGCTGTCGATGCATAGAGGTACGGCGTCCGGTGTTGCAGGCAATGATGCAGAAGGATTTTGGAGTAAGCGTAGTTGTTCTCCATCATGTAGCGTCCGTTCCACTCGGTGGTTGCGGAACAAGCCCCTTCGTGAAAAACGGCCGCAATGCCGTCGCAGAACCCTTTATCAGATGCCAGCCGCCGCAAAAATTCGTCCTTGTCCAGGTAATCGGCGATAGGCTGATCCGAGATGTTCACAAACTTGTGGCCATCCTCCAGGTCGTCGACAACGATGACGTCGTCGTGACCGCGATCGATGAGGGTGCGAACCAGGTTACTGCCAATAAATCCGGCTCCGCCGGTAACGATATGCATCTTGATACTTCCCCGCCCGTTCCAGGCCGTCAGCGACTATTCACCACCATCCGTTAATTGGTACTGCGCGCCACAATACGGGCACTTCGCCTGGCCCGTCACCTCGATTGGCAAAAAAACCTTCGGATGTGAGTTCCAGAGATACATGCCCGGCATGGGACAGCTGAGCGGCAAGTCCTGTGGGCGAACCCTGTAATTGTGTTGTGCGTTCGCCGGAATAAGGTTCTGGTCGACGGTTCCTGCTTTGGCTGCCACGGGCATCCTCGTCTCGATGGAATATAGAAAGCGAATTATAGGCGCTGCTTCGCGCCACGGCCACGCTCAGTCCAGCCACTGGCTCCAGGCGCTGGCCACGAATTCCCGTTCTTCCGGGAATTCCATGCCGCCGGCCAGCGTCGACTGGTCATCGAGTGCCAGGTGATGCTGTCGCAGGCGGTAGCTTCGGTAGCAATCCTGCAGCCTGCTTCCGACGGCCGGCTCAAGGCAGCCCGCCTCGGTCAGCGCATCGATTTGCCGAATATTGTCGGAATAGAAGATGACATCAGGATGCGCTTTCGCCTCGCTCAGCACCAAGTATTGCACCAGGAATTCGATGTCGCCTATGCCGCCGGCGCCGTGTTTGAGGTCAAATTTTTCAGCGTCACTGCGATCGAGTTCCTTGCGCATGCGCTGGCGCATCGAAATAACGTCGTCGCGCAGCGATTCACGTTTCACACGTTCGACCAACGTGTCCCTGCGAATTCGTTCAAACTCCTTTGCCACGGCCTTGCTGCCCGCCACGGCGCGTGCGCGCAGCAGCGCCTGGTGTTCCCACGTCCAGGCGTTGGCTTCCTGATAGCGCTCAAAGGCGTCGGTACTTGTTACCAGCAACCCCTTGTGCCCGTCTGGACGTAAACGGGTATCGATTTCGTAAAGCTGTCCCGAGCCCGTCTGCGTTGTCAGAAAAAGCACCAGGCGCTTTACGAGTCGGGCAAAGAACATCGTGTTATCCAGCGGCTTGTCGCCATCCGTCATCCGCGACTCACCGTGGGAGTCGTGCAGGAAGACAATGTCAAGGTCTGAGCCATACGACAATTCCAGGCCGCCGAGCTTGCCGTAACCGACGATACCCAGTCCTGCTTTGTGCGTTACGCCATCGACGACATAAGACGGTACGCCATGGCGCACAGTAAGGTCCTGCCAGGCAACGCGCAGTGCCTCGTCGAGTACTGTTTCCGCCAGCCAGGTCAGGCCATCGCTGACTTTCATAATCGGCAGGCTGCCGTGAAAATCGGCAACGGCGATTCGAAACTTCGTCGCGCGCTGATACTGCACGATCGTATTCATCTGTGCTTCGCTGTCACTTGCCGCCAGAACTGCAAGTCGTTGGCGGAGCTCTGCGGCCAGGTCAGCTTTCGTAACAACGGTTGAATAAAGACGAGGATCCAGCAACTCATCGAGCAGCACCGGTGACAGCGCTATTTGATCGGCTATGTACTGGCTGCGCGAGCAAAGATTCACGAGCCGTGCCATTGCGGCTCGGTTCTCATTGAGCAACGCAAGATAGGCGCTGCGCCGTAAAATACGTTCGACAACGCTCAAGCTACGCGTCAGGGCAGACAGCGGCGCACCAGTTTCTATCGAGTCCATAAGGAGTTCCGGCATGAATCGTTGCAGCCGATCCACGGCAATGGCATCGATTTGCTGTGTCGAAGCAGCGTTGGCGAATGACACGAGGATAGCGGCGACGTCGGCCGCCTCTTTTACGCCTGCAGCCAGCAACAGTTCGGACCACCGCTCCGCGCTGGCGTGGGCCTCCCATGCGCGCGCCAGCTGCTCTCGCCACGGCGTAGTTTCACTTTGTTCTCGAAATGCGACGCTATCGAATTCCTGCGATATCGCCTTCCGGTGAATGTCGAGATCTGCGCGCAGGGCTTGCCAGTCGGAATAACCCATCGCCAGGCACAGGCGCGCCTGATCGGTCGCATCGTGAGGAAGATCGTGGGTCTGTTGATCACGAATTGCCTGGATAAAATTCTCCAGGCGTCGCAGGAACCGGTACGCTTCCCGCAAACGCAGCGCGCTGTCGGCCGACAGCCCGCGGCTGCCGACAAGTTTCGGCAGTACCTCCTGAAACTGCCGTCCCTGGAGCGCAACTTCGCTGCCACCCCGGACCAGTTGGAACGATTGCACGATGAACTCGGCTTCGCGAATTCCACCGGGGCCCAGTTTGATATTGTCCTTGAGCTCGCGCCGCCTGACTTCCGCCTCAATCATCGCGTGCATTTCCCGCAGCGACTCGAAGACACCGTAGTCGAGGTAGCGGCGATACACGAATGGCGTAATCAGATTGGTGTTGAGTTCGCTCTGCACTTCCGGCCCGGGATCGGGCCCGACCACGCGCGCCTTGACGTAGGCATAACGTTCCCAATCCCGACCGTGCTGCAACAGGTAGGACTCGAGCGCCGCGAAGCTGACAACCGGTGGCCCACTTTCGCCGAACGGTCTCAGCCTCGTATCGATACGAAACACGAAACCGTCAGGAGTAACTTCGTCGATCAGTGCGATCACGAGCCGGGACAATCGTCCAAAATATTCCTGCGCGCTGATGGCCCGAACGCCATCCGTTTGACCATCATCGGTAAACAGGAAAATCAGATCGATGTCCGATGAAAAATTGAGTTCGCGACCGCCCAGCTTGCCCATCCCCAGGATGAGCAGTGGCACCTTTTGACCTGAATGATCCAGCACTTGGCCGTAACGTGGCTCGAGCGCGCGCATCGCAAAACGAGTCGCTGTGTCAAGCATGCGGTCCGCCAGCGCAGAAAGTTGCCCGAGTGTCTCGTCAAGATCGGCAAGGCTGAAGATCTCTCGCCAGAGAATGCGCAGCAGGGTACGGTTTCGGATACGACGCAGCTCTGACTTGAGCTCATCGACTGCGATCTCGCTGTCGGCGAGCGCCGCGAGCAGCGGCCTGTCAAGGTCTGTGAACTCGTCGAATGACGCGACATTTGCGACAAACCAGGCCCAGTCCTGCAGCACAACCCGGGCGCCGAATTCACTGCAGGCAACGAGCCGGACCAGTGACGGGACCCGTTCGGCCGGCAACTCCGACAGGTCGTGTCGATCGCTCAAGCGCTCGAACCACCGTTTCACCGGCAGCTGCAGTTCCTGCGCCAGCGAGTGCACGGCGCTGGCAATTCGATTTTCCACACTGCTTCCCATTGCAGGACACTACCAGTCTATCGAAAAAACGGCGAGACTCCGGCACTATTGATTCTGTGCCAGCCAAACACCTTCTCATCGTTTATCACTCGCAGTCTGGAACAACCACCCGGATGGCGGAGGCTGTCATACGCGGGGCAACGCACGCGGACGTCAGCGGGGTGGACGTTCGTGTGAAAACGGCGCTCGATGCCGATGCCGCGGACCTGCTGTGGGCAGACGCCTTTATCCTGGGGACGCCGGAAAACTTCGGTTATATGAGTGGCGCGATGAAGTACTTCCTGGATCGTGTCTACTACCCCTGTGAGGGCAAGCTGAACGGTCGCCCCTGGGCGCTTTTTGTCCGGGCCGGCAACGATGGGACCGGTGCGATTTCAAGCGTTCGCCGCATTCTCTCCGGGCTCGCCGTCAAAGAAGTGCAGGAGCCGTTGTTGATCAAGGGTGATTTCGACGAGATCAGGCTGGCCGACTGTGAAGAACTCGGTCTGACGATCGCCGCCGGTCTCGAGGCCGGCGTATTCTAGAGTCCTACAGCGCCGATGATTGCGCCGAATCAGCGAGCTGCGACAGCATGGACTTCAGTGCTATGGGTTTGCCGTATACGTGGCCCTGGGCAAAGTCGACGCCCAGCCGGGTAATCAGTTGCCGCGTCAGGTCCGACTCGACGTATTCGGCCACAGTTTTGAGATCCATGACCTGAGCCACCTGGGTGATGGCCGCGACCATCGATTCCGATATCCGGTTTTCAGTGATATCGCGAATGAAGCCGCCATCGATCTTGAGTATGTCGACATTGAAGTTCTTTAGGTAAGCAAACGAGCTCAGGCCGGCACCGAAGTCGTCAAGCGATATCGTGCAGCCAAATGCCTTGAGCTCATCAATAAAGGCCTGCGCTTTGGCGAGATTTGAAACCGCAGCCGACTCGGTGATCTCGAAGCACAGCGCCGATGGCGGCAATCCACTGTGTTGGATTTCGTCTTTGATGAATTCAAAAATGTCGTCATCGCCCAGCGACTGTCCCGACAAATTGATCGACACCACAGCGCCATTTGCGTCGACCATGTCCTTGATGTCGGTCAGCGCTGCTATCGCGCTCGACACAACCCAGCGGTCGATCTGCGGCATGATATGGTAGCGCTCAGCAGCAGAGAACAGCGCCTTCGTCGAAACTGAATTGCCCTCTGAATCGACCATGCGCAACAGGATCTCGAAACGCGGATTATTTGACGCGCCCTGCAATCCGACTATCGGTTGTGCCCGTAATTCAAAACCTTCACCGTCCAGTGCTTTCTGAATCTCGGCAACCAGCTGCATGTCATCATAGCGCCGAATAATGCTCTGGTTGCCGGCGTCGAAGACCTCGATGCGATCACGTCCATGGTCTTTTGCCGACTCGCAGGCCATGCGAGCCGTCGTCAGCGCGCTGCCGTCATCGCCATTGCTGCGGGTAAACTCGGCGATGCCAACGCTCATCGTAATCTGCAGGGACTTATCACCCTGCAGGTAGCGTAATGCTGCACGTTTCCCTCGAACATCGTTCGCAAGCTGCAGCGCTGCGTCCGTGTCTGCGCGCGTCAGTAATATGCAAAATTCATCGCCCGCCAGCCGCGAAAGTACCGCACTACTCGGCAGGTCTTCCTCGAGCAGCCGGGAAAATTGCAGGATTACCTCATCACCGGCCCGGCGACTAAAGGTGTCATTGACCAGCTGAAGGTTGTCGAGATCAAAATAAATCAACTGATGTACGTCGGTGTCGGAGGTCAGTGCCTTCCAGGACTCATGCAGCTGTGCCTCGAACCCGGAACGGTTCATCAGGCCAGTCATCGCATCGAAAGAGTGCTCGATAACATACTCGACCTTGCGAACAATATGGGACATGAAGCGCCGATCGCTGTTCGAAAACGCTGTTTTGTCAACACGCCCCAGCTGTGCGAAGACGCCCTCGACATTGCCATATTGGTCGAGCAGCGGACTTAGCAGAGTCTGGTAGCCTTGTTCTGCCTTGTTCGTTGATCCTTCGATTGCGGGAATCTCAAAAATTAGCGGCTGTCGCTGACCTTCCAGTTTCGGCAGCAACTGATCAATCAGGTACCGATCCAATACTTTGCGGTTGACGTTCTTCCAGCTTGCATGGGTCGCGCTGATGCGGATGCGCTTCGACGGAATCAGCAGCACACTGTAGTTGATGCCGAGGTAGCGCCCGCTTTGCCCGACCAGTTGCGCCAGCTGCGAATGGCGCCTGGACGCCCCATGAATTTTTTCATCGACTTCGTAGACAAGCTTGAGCTCCTTTTCGACGTCGTGCGCGCGCTCCTTCGACGCGGCCAGCTCCTGGCCCACGCGCAGTGTTTCTCCGATCAGCTCTACAGCCGGTTCGAGAACGTTTTTGAGGAGCGTCGGATTAAAGGACGCGGACTTGCCGACATTCTTCGAAAACAGGGAGACAAGGATTCCGACCACCTCACGTTCGTCAGCAAACACCGGCAAAACCAGCACAGTCCTCGCAGAAGGCAACGTTCTCTTCAGTATGTCGACGCTGTACTTGAGGCCGGCAATGACCTCCGCCGGCAGTTCTGCGACAAAGTTGTCGATCTCGAAATCGTCGGAACCCTCGCTGCTCCAGACGCATTGACGCGCGAGATTGTAGAAGCAAAAGAACTCTGCCCTCGGCGCAAGCGAGCGCAGCAGGGCCGCCGCCTTGCCGATGTCTGTTCTTGTTTTCTGGCTACGCATTTCTGCAGACACGAACGCCCCATTCCCTGGTGAACGGTTTTCAGTGGCTCAGAATGCCTGTCGCAGCGCCACGGCGCTGTGACTCAGGTCTCAGCAGTCGCTCGTTTCCCTTGGCGATTCAGCAAATTACACGCGATTTTGCCAATATGGGCAAAAATTCAACAGGTCCGGGCATTACGCCAGGCGTGCTATTGATCCGCCAGCCAGTCGTCGTCCGAGCCTTCGTTGATGCCCTCGAACAGCGGAGTGCTCAGATAACGTTCCCCGGTGTCCGGCAACATCGCCAAAATCACGGAACCTTTAGGCGCTGTCCTGGCGACCGCGAGCGCCGCCGCCAGCGTCGCGCCGCCGGAAATACCCGTGAAAATGCCCTCTTTCGCTGCGAGTTCCCGTGATACCGCGATTGACTCATCATCGCCAACCGGCACGAGTTCGTCGAACACTTCGCGGTTCAGCACGTCGGGGATAAAATCCGGCGTCCAGCCCTGGATCTTGTGCGGATTCCATTCCTTGCCGGCCAGCAGAGACGCGCCGGCCGGCTCGGTCGCGACGATCGTAACGCCGGGCCTGGCCAGCTTGAGCACCTCACCCACGCCGGTCATCGTGCCGCCGGTTCCGTATCCCGTTACCCAGTAGTCGAGTCGCCTGCCTGCAAAGTCCTTGAGAATTTCGGGGCCCGTCGTATGCCGATGAAACTCCGGGTTGGCCGGGTTTTCGAATTGCCTTGCCAGGAACCAGTCATGCTTTTCAGCAAGCTCCTCGGCTCTCTTCACCATGCCCGTGCCGCGCTCGGCCGCGGGCGTCAATATTACTTTTGCACCGAGTCCGCGCATGATCTTGCGCCGTTCGATCGAAAAAGAGTCGGCCATAATTGCAACAAACTGGTGACCCTTGGCCGCACAGACCATCGCCAACGCGATGCCTGTGTTGCCCGAAGTCGCCTCGACGACGGTTTGGCCCGGCTTTAACGTGCCGCGAGTTTCAGCGTCGGTGATTATCGCGAAAGCAAGGCGGTCCTTGACCGAGGCCATCGGGTTGAAGGACTCCACCTTTACGAACATCTCCACATGATCGGGCGCCATGCGGTTCAGGCGTACCACTGGCGTGTTGCCAATCGTCTCCAGGATATTGTTATAGATCATTTTCTTGTTCCTTGATTTTTTGATCCAGGTACATTGTGTAGCACAAAATCGGCGGTATTGCGTGCCCGAAAGGTGCGGGGATTGTCTTATACTCGGTCGAAGCTCACGAACGATCCTGGCGTCGTGACAAGACGATATTGCGCGACAATCGGACCTATGAAACTCCAACAACTGAAATACCTGCTTGCGATCGCCGATAACGGCCTGAACATCACGGCGGCCGCGGAGCGCCTTTACACTTCGCAACCGGGTGTCAGCAAGCAGCTCAAGCTGCTTGAGCAGGAACTCGGGCTACAACTGTTTACGCGCAAAGGCAAAAGTCTTGATGGCATTACTACAGCCGGCGAACACGTTATCGAACGCGCCCGCGTCATCATGCAGGAAGTTGAAAATATTCGCCGGCTTGCCTCGGACTATTATCAGGAAGAAGAAGGATCGCTGTCGATCGCAACCACACACACGCAGGCCCGCTACGTGCTGCCCGAAATCATTCGCGAATTTCGCGACCGCTTTCCAAAAATCGCTTTGAATCTGCACCAGGGTACCTCGGAGCAGATCGCGGACATGGTTGCAGCCAATAACATCGACTTCGCCATTGCCACCGGCTCAATAGATCTGTTTTCGGAACTGATGCTGGTGCCCGGCTATCGCTGGGATCGCTCGATCATTGTCCCGAAAGAGCACGACCTTGCAAAACTCGATCGCAAGCTCACGCTGCATGACCTCGCGCAGTTTCCGCTCGTTACCTACGTATTTAGTTTCGGCGGTCAATCGTCGCTTAAGAAGGCCTTCGAGAACGAGGGCCTGGAACCCGATGTCGTATTCACGGCTCGTGACGCTGACGTCATCAAGACCTACGTTCGCATGGGGCTCGGCGTCGGAATCGTCGCAAGCATGGCCGCAGACTGTGCGGACAGGAAAGACCTTGTGGCCATCGACGCTGAAGGACTGTTTCCACGTAGCACGACCTGGATCGGTTTTCGAAAAGACGCGGTACTGCGACGTTACATGGTCGAATTCATGCAACTGTTTGCGACCCATTTAACATCAAGGCATATCGAAGAAATTCGGCGAGCCGCTTCTCAAAAAGCTATTGATGAGCTGTTCAGGGATATTGAACTACCAGTTCGCGGCGGCTGCGCCGACGGGATCATCGAGGCGGCATGACGGTCGCAACTCGACCAGCTCAATAAATCCGAATCCCGCCGTGTCGTTTGCGGCTGCTGTAGTCGACCCACCACAAGCCCAACAGGAAACCTCCAAGCAGGCAAACACCGATGGCTGCTGCCACCCAGCTCAAAGGCAAGCTGCCCTTGTAACGCTCTTTCAGGCCCTGGATGCTTGCGTTCTCGTCCTTGAGATCCGCAATCTCGGATTCGGCGCCGTCCAATTTCGATTCAAGTTCGGCCGCCTGCTCCTTGAGCCCATCGATCGTTGCAGCTGGCGCCGCGAAGGACCGCTTGGTTTCCTCGAGCTCTGCCAGCAGTGAGTCTCGCTCGGCGACCGTCTCCGCCACAATCAGCTTGGCCGGCTTGTCAGCCACGAGATAGGCTGCCTTGACGTAGCCCTGGGTGCCATCGGGAAGCCGGACGTTTGCATAATTGCGGTCCCGGGAAATAATTTCCAGCGCTTGCCCACTATCGAGCATGCGAAACGCACGGTCACTCGTGTCAGGCGCCTGGTGCAGGCCTAACCTCAGGTTGTCGGTGATATACGCCGTCTCGGCGGCCGCAACCATCGGCAGAAGGGCGAGAACCCCAATTAACAGACGCATCGTCAATCTCCTTTAGTCGCGGCGAGTGTACTACATGGCGTAGAAATTCGACGTCGACTACTGCTCGTAAAGCCAGCGCAACAGCGCTTCCTGTACTTCTTCACCCGGTCCGCGATGGATGTCCTTGTGGTTTTGCATCGCGACAACGGCCAGGCGGCGGCCAGATCTGGACTGCAGATACCCGGCTATGGCCGTCACGTCATCCATGGATCCAGTCTTGAGGTGCGCCCTGCCGATCAGTTCGGTGCCCCGAAACCGGCGAGACAGCGTGCCATCGAGCCCGGATATCGACATCGACGCCAGGTATTCGGGCATGTAGGGCTGGCGCCACGCAAACGTCAGTAATGAGCCCATATCCTGCGCAGTAATACGCGAGTTTCTCGACAAACCCGCGCCGTTTTCGATCGCCAGTTTGCAGGAGTCCAGCTCGTTCTCGGTCAGCCACCGCGCGATAACCTGCCGACCGCCTTCCTCGGTTCCGGGCTCACCGTTAACTTCGGCCGACAGCGTGTAAAGCAGCTGGCGTGCCATCACGTTGTTGCTGTGCTTGTTGACGCGGGCGATCATCTCGCTCAGTGGTCGCGACTCGAAAGACACGATCGGCTCGGCGTCGGGGTCCGCCAGCGCATTTTTCCAGCCCCCTTCAAATGCGCCGCCGGACTCGCGCCATAGCAACCCGAACAGACCGTAGACAAACTCGTTGTGGGACAGGACAGCGCGGTCCATCGCGTAGCGCTTGCAGCCGTCCGGGAATTTTCCGGAAAAAGTCACTTCATCCACGGGTTCGTTCATGCTGATGGTTATACCGCGCTGATAGCCGCGGCAGCGGCCCGGAGCAAGGCCCAGCTGGTTGCGAACGCGCAGGTTCTCGAGCGCCGGGTCCAGACGAACGTCGACACCTCCTGATTCAGGATCAGGCTCGAACCAGTAGCGCACAACCTTGAAGTTCATCAACAGCGCATTCGGTGCAACGTTGTAGGCCCGCAGTGGTTGTCTATCGAAAGCGGCCGGATCGTAATCACCAATTTCAAAAAAGCTGTCGTCGATAAGCAGATTGCCGTCGATCTGGCGTATTCCGGCGAGGCGGATGTTGCGCAGCAGCTGCCAGACACGTTCGGTGACCAGAAACGGATCGCCGAAACCTTTTATCAACAGGTCGCCATCCAGCCGATCGCCGCGGATTTCCCCATTCGCATATACCTCGGTCTTCCAGCGGTATGCGGGACCAAGTACATCGAGCGAGACCAGCGTCGTGAGCAACTTGATCGTCGATGCCGGGTTCCTGGGCTCCTCCTCAAGCCACTTCAGCACGGTCTCGCCGGTATCGACGTCTTCGACATAGATGCTCAACGAATCGTCAGGTAGCTGCCGGAGCTTCATCACGCTCTGTACTCGCAACGGCAGTTCGCCGTCGGCGGAATGTGCCGCAACGGCCGCAAGCAGGCAAAGCACAAGGGCGGTGAACGGTTTCATGGGTTCAGGACCGGTAAATGCGTTTCAATCGACATCGTCAGTTTCCAGTGATGGCAGATGCCGTGCCAGTGCGCGACTCGCCGTCCGATGGATTGCCCAGGTCAGTACGATGATCGCGGTGATTCCGACCGCTGCGACCCAGTAGCCGAGATCCGACGGCGTCGCCTCGCCCGAGATGATCTGGCCAAGATCCCGCGCCAGGGTGCCAAGGTAAACATACAGTGCAACGGCGGGCAGCATTCCCAGCGTTGTCGCAAAAAAATGCGTTCGCGGCCTGACAGAAGTAACTCCATAGGCATAGTTGAGTACGTTGAATGGAATGATCAATGACAAGCGCGTCAATACGACGATCAGGAATGCTTCTTCCTGCAGCCCTTTTTCGATCGCCTCGAGTCGCTTGTTGCCGGCGACTTTTTGTTCAACCCATCGGCGAGCACCCCGCCTGCCGGTGAGGAACGCGAACTGTGCGCCTACCGCGATACCAGCGGCGGCATACAGAAAGCCCGGAACCAGGCCGAACAGAAAGCCGGCTATCATCATGGAAACGGATCCCGGCAGGAACAGGATCGTCGCCGCCGCGACGCAGGTAATGTAGGTAATGGGTCCGGCGACCGGGTGCTCTTGAGACCAGTCGCCGACAAGCACAATCCACTCCGCGAATGGCAAGGCATAGAGGGAATAGACCAGCAGCAGGAAAACAAGCGCAAGCAGTATTCGATTAATGACCAGTTTGTTCAAGATTTAGATTTCCACGTCTGCATCGGCCTGGCGCTACGATGATGGTCGTTTGATTTTGTAGGTACGCATTCGATCCGCCAGCGTAGTGGGCCTGACGCCGAGCAGCTCGGCCGCGCCGCCTGCGCCTGCAACCCTCCAGTTGGTCTGCCGCAGCGCTTTGATAAGGTTGGATTTCTGAAGTTCCTTGATGTCTTTATCGGTCAGGATATCAGCACCAGCGGCCTCGCTTTCCTGCGCTTCACTGGCCTCGGGCTTGAGGTCGGGCATCGACAAATCCAGTCGCAGAACCTTGCCTTGCGACAAGATTACGGCACGCTCGATAACGTTCTTCAGTTCCCGTACATTGCCCGGCCACTCATAGGCGCGGAGATTTGCGGTTTGCGCGCGAGTCAGCGTGAGGCCCTCCCGGCCGAAGTCCTTGCAGGTCTGTTCCAGAAAATGCTGGGCCAGCTGCACAACGTCATCGCCGCGATCACGAAGCGGCGGAACTTCCACCGGAAAGACGCTCAGGCGATAGAAAAGGTCTTCACGGAATTTGCCATCCACAATGAGTTGCTCGAGGTTGCGATTCGTCGCCGCTATGACGCGAACGTCGACCGAACGGGTAACGTCGTCACCCACGCGCTCGAACTCGCTTTCCTGCAGCACGCGCAACAGTTTGCCCTGCAGTTCGAGCGGAATCTCACTGATTTCATCAAGAAACAGCGTGCCGCCGTCTGCAAGCTGGAATCTCCCGATTCGATCGCGATGGGCCCCTGTAAAAGCCCCCTTCACGTGTCCGAAAAACTCGCTTTCAAATAGCTCCTTGGGTATCGAGGCGCAGTTGACTTTTACGAGTGGACCGTCTGCTCGCGGGGAACGAATGTGAATCGCATGAGCGACCAGCTCCTTGCCGACGCCGGACTCTCCCTGCACGAGCACGTTCGCGGGCGTCTCGGCAACCGCTTCGACACGCTTCAGCATGCGCCGCAGCGCCGCACTGGTACCGACGATTCGGCCGAAGTTCATTGCCACGTTGACCTCTTCCCGCAGGTAGTCGCGTTCGCGCTCGAGTTCCTCGCGCAGACGGGCATTCTCCGAGAGCGTGCGCCGCAATTTACGTTCGGCGCGATAGCGTTCTGTAACGTCTTTCGATGCGACGAGCATCTGTCCAAAGACGTTATGATCGTGGCGATTGGGAATTGCCGACATCAACAGGTCGATGGTCTTGCCGTCCTTGGTGACCATCTGCCGCTGCAGGTTGTTGAAAGAGCCTTGCTTGCACAACTCCTGCAGGCTGCCGTCGGCATACTTTTTTCGATCGGCTGAGCTGAAAAAATCGGTGATGGGTCGGCCGACCACTTCTTCCCTCTTGAAGCCCAGCTTCTGCAGCCAATGATCCGTTACCGTCACGATCAGGCCCCGGTCGTCGACGGTGTGCAGCATCGCCGGCGTAGACCGATAGAGATTGCGATATTTGAGATTTGCCCGCGCCTGATCGGATATCTCCGTGTACATGGCGACCGTGCGCAGGAACTCTCCCTCGCGGTCGTATTCAATAAACGCATTCGTCAGGCAATCGACCTCTTCTCCGGTTCGCGTCACGAAACTGATTGGCTTGTTTTCGAGCTTGCCCGTTCGGCGCAAGGCAGGCCGCAATTCACCGCGCACGCGCTCAGCACTCTCCGGCGTCGTGAATTCTTCGGGGCGGCGGCCCACCATGTCGGCCCGTTCGTAGTCGAGGCGTGACAGCATCGCGTCGTTGACATCCAGGAACGCGCCGTCTTCGGCGATCGAGGTCGCCATGACCGGGGCTTTGCGAAACAGCCATTGATAGTCGTCAGGGGTGATCATCGGCGCATGATATACGAAATTTCGTAAGCAGTCTTCCGATTTTCCGTAAATTACGATTTTCCGTAACTGCTCAGAATTTTCTAAGTGTCTGTTTTATATGGTTTTCTTAAGTTGGCACGGCTTGTGCATTACGGGAAGCAGACAACGGCAATTTGGCCAATGGATTTTACCAACACCGCGACGCAGCGAGCGCTGCCCGCGATCGCTTAGGGACAAGATGATGAAAAGCAGGAATATTGAAAACCGACTCGCTTATGTCGGAGCACTGATCGTTCTGATCGGCGTAACCTGGGCCGCCAGCGCGGCATTTGGCGCTGAGCCCACTGACTTCGCGACGGCAGCTGCCGTCGAGAGCGACACCATGGATGAGACAATCACAGGTGCCCGCAAAGCCATGACTGAATCGGCGACCAAGGCCGCCGAGGCGCTCAAGGCTGAAAACAAGTTCGACCTTGATAATCAACTCAACGACCTTACATCAACGCTGATGGCGAACCTCAAGTAGGCTCGCAACGAACCCCCCCGGTGGCATGCGAGCCAGGTTTCTCCCCCCTGATAACCTGGCAGACGGCCCCGGAACCAAGCTGGACTGGAATCCGGCTTTACGGACCATGAAGGTCCGGCGGCACCCCCCTGCCGTTGCTTTGTAAGGCGCCGGAGACCGCTCCGTGTCGGAACGGCCCGCTGATTCATTTCATGAATTCAGTTCTCCGGCGCCTTCTCTTTTTTAATCTGCAGCACGGCGTCGGTGCGCCTCGGCGCGATTGTTCCTGCCGCTGGCGTTACGTCGACTGATTGTCTCCCGCAGGCGCTTTAACCATATGCGCGCCCACGTGAATTCGATACTGAGAATCGCCAGCCCCACGGGGATTACGACGATCGCGGGACCTGGCGTCACGATCATTACGAGACCCAATAACAACACCGTCACTCCAACAACGCCAACCGCAATGCGGCGGGCTGTTCTGTAGGTGAAATGTACGACTCTCTTTATCAATGCCTGGCCCGATATTCTTGATTTTAGGTCACGTTACCGTAGCCTTAGTCCGATGAAGCCACTACGAGTTCCGATCCTATTCGCGGCATGCCTTTGCAGCACGACAGACTCTGCAGCGGCCGATGCTGCGCTGACACTACACGCGATCGAGTCCAGCGCTCAACTGCTACGGCGTGAACAGGGTCTTCAGCATGTCAGCCTGCCCCCGCTGGAATTCTCTTTGCTTGCGACCATAGCCTGCCCGTCAGGAACTCGAGCTGAGTCTGTAATGGTCAGTATCTCGGACACCCACAAACGCTTTGGCCCCGATGATATTGGCGACAAGGCAGCGCTTGACGTTCGTGTCAGCGTGCCAGCGAACCAAATTGCGCCGGTTACAGTCGCCGATTTCTGCATCGCCGGCGAACCGGGCGTTGAAAAGGGACTGCTGGTCCCGGGCATTGCAACGGCGCAGGTTTCGCTGCGCTGCCGCAGCGAAAACGAATCGTTCGTGTATTTTAAGAGTGCGGTGCTGCCGGTCAGGATTGAATGTGACTCTGATGAGAATCAGGAAGCATCGACAGACAGGTGAAGATCGAGGAACTCGAGCGTTCGCCGCCAGGCATCGGCGGCCGCAGCCTCGTTGTAATTGTTACCCGTCGGATTCGCGAATGCATGACCTACGCCAGGGTAGATATGAATGTCGTAATTCTTGCGCAAATTCCTGAGCGCGTCTTCAAATGCCTTCACAGACGAAACTTTAATACCGGTATCTTGCGCTGCGAACAGGCCCAGTATCGGGCTGTTAATTGGCCGAAGCTTGTCCTCATCGTTTGTTACCTGGCCGTAGTAGATGACGGTTGCATCCAGGTCGTCGGGAAATAACTGCGCCGTATTCAGTGACCAGCCTCCGCCGAAACACCAGCCAAGCGATGCAACGCTCGGCGCGCCTGCTGTTTCGCTGACAAATCTATAAGCGCTTCGAATATTTTCATTGGCTGCCTCAGGGTCTTCGATCACCGAGAGCATGAACTGACGGGCCTCCGCGCTGTTCCCGGCGACTTTGCCACCGTAAAGATCGACCGCAAGAACGATGTAGCCCTCGCCCGCAAGACGATCGGCCATTGCGCGAATATTGTCGTTCAATCCCCACCATTCGTGAATCATGATGACAGCCGGCAGCGGCTCGAACATATCCTCCGGCGCGACAAAATAACCGTAAACCAGCTCGTCGCCGAGCTCTGCGTAAGGCAGCGTCTCCGAAATTACGGCCTGCGCCGGTGCAATTTCCGCGGCGGCGCTGGGAGTCGCTGTGTCCGTGGCGTGTTCCCGGGTCATGGCGTCGACATTGGCACGACCGGCGGCCTTTTCACCTTCCGACGGTGGTGCCTGGTCCGAAGAACCGCAGGCACCAAGCAATACACCGCTCAGCAACAGCGCTGTGAGGATCCCTGCCTTCCGGAACCTGGCTAAAAACATATGACTGCCCTGCAATATTCTGGATTTTACCGGGGAAACGGCACGCGCCGGGCCCCTGGGGGCAACAGTGTAAAGGTGACCCGGACTCGTTACTACCACTCTTCGTCGTCCCATTCCTTGAGCTTGCTCTTGTCGACCTCTTCCCACTGCTTTTTGCTGAGCCGAACATACTGCAGTACCTTGGCTATCGTGTAGATAACGATAAGCGCAATCATCACCAGCAAGAATCCCAGTCCGTCAGGCATGCCTCGTGTCCCGCAGCCGCTCGAAACGACAGCTTAACATCAAGGTGCTACTGGATTAATGACTGAAAGCCGCAGACAGGCATCCATCTGGCAGCGCACTGTGGCCCTGATGCGCGTGGCCCTGCGCGACAACGACGAGGATTTTACCAAGGGCCCAATTGGCCGGGCACTTGCCTTGCTGGCAATTCCAATGATGCTCGAGATGGCCATGGAGTCGATTTTTGCGGTCGTCGACATCGCGTTCGTCGCACGACTGGGCACCGACGCTATCGCGGCGGTAGGCATCACCGAGGCGCTAATTACAGTTCTTTACGGGATCGCCATAGGGCTCGGCACGGGACTGACCGCGATGGTCGCACGGCGCATAGGCGCGAAAGACGCGGACGCGGCGTCACAAGTGACCGGGCAGGCTATCTGGCTGGGGGCAGTTCTGTCGATCATTATTGGTGTCGTCGGCGTTATTTACGCGCGCGACCTGCTGGAGATAATGGGCGCTTCGAGCAGCGTCATCGAACAGGGCCAGGGGTTCACGGCCGTGCTGCTGGGTGGCTCCGTCAGTATCATTTATCTTTTTCTCCTCAACGCTGCCTTTCGGGGCGCCGGCGACGCCACTGTTGCGCTGCGCTCTCTTTGGCTGGCAAATGGCTGCAACATTGTCCTCGACCCTTGCCTGATTTTCGGCCTCGGACCATTTCCGGAAATGGGGGTAACCGGGGCAGCCGTCGCAACGACAATCGGCCGGGGGGTGGGTGTGATCTATCAGCTCTGGTACCTGATGGCCGGGCGCGGGCGCATCGCGCTTGAGGTTCGTCACCTGCGCCTCGTGCCCGCATTGATTGCGCGCCTGCTCAGGATCTCCGTCGGCGGAATCGGCCAGTTTCTTATTGCGACGGCGAGTTGGATTGGCGTTATGCGGATCGTTGCAATCTACGGCAGCTCGGCGATTGCGGCTTACACGATCGCGCTCCGGATGATGGAATTTACGTTCCTGCCGGCGTGGGGCCTCGGTAATGCCGCGGCGACCCTCGTCGGGCAGAACCTGGGCGCCGGGCAACCACACAGGGCCGAACAATCGGCCTGGAAGGCGGCAACCTACAACGCAGTATTCATGTCCGTTGCCGGCATATTTCTGTTGATTTTCGCCCAGGGAATCACCGGACTTTTCACTGACGATCCGGACGTATTACGTTGGGGAACCAGCTGCCTGCGAATAATGGGAATCGGTTTTCCGATGTACGCCGTCGGCATGGTAATTATTCAGTCCCTGAATGGCGCCGGTGATACGGCGACTCCCGCCCTATTGAATTTCGTTTGTTTCTGGATCGTCCAGATTCCACTGGCGCTCATGCTCGCAACAAAAACCGTCCTCGGGCCCAACGGCGCTTTCATCGCGATAGTGGTTTCTGAGTCGCTGCTCACTGTTCTCGGCGTGATAATGTTCCGGCGTGGAAACTGGAAACACCAGGTCGCCTGAAGCAAAGCTCGTTGAGATTCGCAATGCGACGATCTGGCGTGGCGCGACGCGCGTATTCGAGAACCTGAATCTCGACATCGCCCAGCACGAACAAGTCGCCGTTCTCGGACCCAATGGCTCCGGCAAAACGACGCTCATGAAGACGATCAACCGGGAGCTGTACCCGGTCGCCAAAGCGGACAGCTTTGTGCGCATCCTGGGTCGGGATGACTGGAACGTCTGGAAACTGCGGGAGCACATCGGCGTCGTATCTCACGACCTGCAGCAGCGTTACACACCTGACACAACCGCGCTCGAGGTCGTCATCTCCGGTTTCTATTCGAGCATCGGGGTTCAAGGAACGCTTGCCAGGCGCGTTAGTCAGCGCCAGCGCAACGCGGCGATCGAAACGCTCGGTGAACTCGGCGTTGGGTCGTTGCAGGACACGCCGTTGAGAACCATGTCAACCGGGCAACAGCGCCGCTGCCTTCTGGCTCGTGCGCTGGTACACCGGCCGGACACCCTGATCCTCGACGAACCAACGGCCGGGCTCGACTTCGCGGCTAGCTTCGACTACCTCGGGCGTCTTCGGCGCCTTGCACAAACGGGCCGAAATATCGTGATCGTCACGCACCACCTCAATGAAATACCGCCCGAGGTCGATCGCGTCGTGCTGTTGCAGGACGGCCGGGTCGCTGCCGACGGCCCAAAAAAAGCCGTGCTCAGCGGCCAACTCCTGAGTACAGTCTATAAAACCCCCATCCGGGTCGCGGAAATTGACGGTTACTATCTCGCGTACCCCGGTCAAGCTGGCAAAAACGTGACCTGATACGATGCGTCGAAACGCGAACAGGCTTAATCTGTCGCTTATGTTGAAACCGGCAACAACCTTGCTGACCAGTACGCCGCTCCTGGTTCTTCCCACGCTCGCTGCGGATGCCCAGATCCAGACGGGGATTACCAGCGTTGGCCCCGCGATGGTAATTTTCATGCTCGCCGGGGCGCTGCTGCTGACCCTTGTGTTTCGCTCGGCAGCCCGCCATATGGCGCGCTTTGTCACGGCCCGAATCGGCCGGTGGCGGATCCGGACAGCGCTCGAAAAACGCAGCCCGGACGTTCTGCATGACTTTATTCTGCCCGGTGCATACGGCGGCCTGGTAAGAGTGGATCACGCTATTCTGACCGCAGGTGGCATCCTCTGCATTCAATCCAAACACTACAACGGCATCGTTTTCGGTGCTGAAGATGAGGCGCAGTGGACCAACGTGGATGGCGTGAAACGTCGCCGCTTCCTGAATCCCCTGATCCAGAATGAAGGCCGCAGCCGCGCACTTCGACAGGTAGTGCCGGACGTACCCGTTGCCAACCTGGTCATCTTCACGGGTTCGGTCGAATTTACTTCCGCTCCGCCGGGCAACGTCATTCATGTGCGTGACCTGGAGAGCTTTGTCGCCAAGTTTGTGTTTGGCCCCAGTAAAGTCAAAGACTGGGACGCCGTGTGGCTGACGGTCAAGGCGGCCGCGCTGACCGATGAAGAGACGCGCAAGGACCTGCAGGCGCAGCTGACGTTCACCTGATACGGCATTGCACGCTATGGTCCGACCGATGATTTATACTCGGTTGCGATCAAATGCCCTGAGGCGTGCCGCATGGAAGTTGAATATCTGATTTCTTCACCGATCGGTGTGCTCGCCGTACTCTGCAGTATCGCGGCGTTCTTCTTCCTGTTCGCGCAGGTGAGCCAGGCCAGGCTCTTCAA
The DNA here is from genome assembly GCA_049666725.1 of Woeseiaceae bacterium. GTDB lineage: Bacteria > Pseudomonadota > Gammaproteobacteria > Steroidobacterales > Woeseiaceae > UBA1847. The sequence goes on along the minus strand of JBATHK010000098.1, from coordinate 48,289 downwards.
CTACCTTCCACCACTGCTGTTCATCTACGCGACGCCCGTCTTTCTCAGCAATATTGACTGGACGCGCGGCGTAGAAGTGACACACGTCATTCCAAGTGACTCGATCATTTACACGGGACTAAGCCAGTACGCGTTGCCGGTATTTATCGTATTGATGCTAATCAAAGTGAACGTGCCCGCCGTGGTCCGCGTCATGGGCAAAGGCGTGCTCGTGATGCTGATGGGCACCGCGGGCGTCGTCGTGGGTGGTGTCGTCTCCTATTTCCTGGTGCATAACTGGCTCAGCGACGACGCGTGGAAAGGCTTCGGAGCCCTTGCGGGCAGCTGGATTGGTGGTACCGCAAACATGCTCGCGACCAAAGAAATGCTGGGCGCATCCGACGCGCAGTTGGGCCTGGCTGTTATCGCTGACAATGTCGTGTATGTCGTGTGGCTGCCGATATTGCTCATGTCGCGCGACTTCGCCGAAAAATTCAACAAGTGGGCACGTGTGCCCGCCGACCGCCTGGCGGCCATGGACGAGGCCGCGGAGTTGCACGTTGAAGACGACACAGCGCCCACGATGTCGCAGTACCTCTATCTCGCAGCAGTCGTCTTCGCTCTGGCGGCTATTGGTCACGCGTTGGCGCCAGTCATCTCAAGCTGGATTGCCTCTGCGTCGCCGCAGCTCGCAGGCATTTTTTCAGAGACGACTACGCGCATTCTCCTCGTCACGACGCTCGCACTGATACTTTCGATAACGCCTGTATCGAGACTGCCCAATGCGACCGCAATGGGCACAGCATTGGTATACATTTTTGTCGCCGGCATGGGAGCCCGTGCATCAGTCGCAGGTCTCGCAGAGGCCCCGGCATTTGTTTTGGGCGCGTTTATCTGGATATTCATTCATGGCCTGTTCTGCCTGGCCGGCGCCTGGATTTTTCGGGTCGACGTTCACAGTGTCGCCATCGCATCGGCGGCCAACATCGGCGCTGCCGCGTCGGCGCCTATAGTGGCTGCACATCATCGTCCCAGCCTGGTTCCGGCATCGATTCTCATGGCACTGCTGGGATACGCGCTGGGTAACTACCTCGCTCCGTTAACCGGCCAGCTCGCTCGAATCGCCGCGGGGCAGTGACGATGTGGGCGCAGCGAGCGAAGCGGGCAATACTCATCGCCGTCGCGATTCTTGCCGTCAGCGTCGCCGTCCTGGCCTGGCTCTGGAGCAACCGCCCGGACCTGGATAAGATCGCGTGGCCGTCACCCGTAACAGCCTCCGCTGCCGCCACAGATTCCGTGACCCTCACGTGGCTCGGGGTCACAACACTGCTGTTCGATGATGGCGAAACGCAGATTCTTATCGATGGATTCTTTTCAAGACCTTCGCTTGCCGATATCGTTTTCCGGCGACCGGTTGACAATGATGCGGCCATGATCAACTTTGCGCTGGACGAATATCGCATGCGCCGGCTGGCGGCTATCATTCCGGTACATTCGCATTTTGATCACGCCATGGATATCGGCGCGATTGCAAATCGCACCAGCGCTTCTGTTCTCGGTTCCGAATCAACAGCACAGATTGCCCGCGGCGCGGGCGTCCCTGAGGATCAGATTACGACTGCAGCTGAAAATCGCCCCTATACATTCGGCCGCTTCACAGTGACGCTCGTGCCATCGCCGCACGCACCGATTGGCTGGCGCGGCTCGGTCCCCCTGGGCGGCACAATCGATGCGCCCCTGACCATGCCACAACCGATAAGCGCATGGCGTGAGGGGGGCAGTTATTCAGTCGTCATTTCACACCCGAAAGGTACGACCATCGTGCAAGGCAGTGCCGGGTTTCCGAATGATCGACTTCGCGACATACGCGCTGACGTCGTCATGCTGAGCGTCGGCGGCCTGTCCGGTCTTGGCAGAGGCTACGCCGAACAGTATTGGCAAGCTCTCGTGACTATTACAGGCGCGCACAGCGTCTACCCGATCCACTTCGATGATTTCACCAAGCCGTTTGGCAAGATCATTCCAAGCCCGAAGCTCATCGGTAATTTCGAGACAATTGCCGAGTGGCTCGACGCGTTCCGGAACACCTGGGACAATGACGTGCAGCTGTACATGCCGGAATTTGGCCAGCCGGTCGCAATTTACGCTCAGCCTGCGCCAGAAGCCTGATCAGGGTCCGCGTTGCCCAGCAGGTCATGCAGTGATTCACGACCGCTGATAAGCGCTTCTTTGCGCGTTCTGCTTAGTCGCTTGACGCGATACTCCAGCGCGGACGCAACCCCGCGGTCACCAACCGGCTCCGCGAACTCCAGTCGCAGCGGCCCTTTTCCCCTGAGGTACTTCGCGCCGCGCGCGCCTGACTCGTGCTCGGAAATTCGCTTGCGCACATCGGACGCAATCCCCGTGTACAAGGTGTCGTCGGAGCAGCGCACGATGTAAAGACTGAACACGGCGCTGCGGCTCATAAGCACGAGCCTTCAGGCATTTCCACCCACTAGCAGGTCGCCAAATACGCGAAATGCACCGGCCTCGATACTCTCGAGATTCTCGACGGTCTCTGCGAAACTCAGCACGATCTCATTGGCGCCGTGCAGCGTTTCGGCGGGCTCGTGCAGACGCAGCGTCAGAACGTTCCCCGTCATTGTCACTTCGCGAATCAGGTCGTGTCCGCCAAACTGCTGTTCGTTTATCTCGATGTAGATGGACTCCTCGAACTCCTCGTCGACCGTCCGCATCAACAGCAGGTAATCCCTGATATCGCCCTCATCTGACGTCTTGGCAAAAAACAGCATCGTCGCGTTGTCGCGGACATCAAATGCAACCGTGTCGTAATGGCGGCTATCGGTCATTGGCTTCTCGATTCATCAAGCATCTCTTGTATCAGTTCGTCCTTCTCCTGCCAAATTTCACCGAGCCAGCGATGGACCCGGCCTCGAAATTCGCGGTCTTCCTCGTAGTCGCCAGCCAACAGCCACTCGTCGACCGGCCGTTCCCGAACGTCGATGATAACCGGAACGTGGCCGCCGCAGCACATGTCCCAGAAACGAGCCGCGCCCTCCGGATACACCATAGTAACGTCAAGAATGGCGCTGAAGAGCTCGCCCATGGACGAGATTGCGATAGCGAATCCGCCGGCACGCGGAGGCAGCAGGTGCTCATAAGGCGATTTCCGCTTGCGCTTCTTCTCCGCGCTGAAGCGCGTACCCTCGACAAAGTTGATGACCGACGTCGGCGTACGCTGAAATTTTTCACAGGCACGGCGCGTAGTCTCGAAATCCTTGCCTTTCATGTGAGGGTTTTTGGCCAGGTACGATTTCGAAAAGCGCTTCATAAACGGCATGTCCAGTGCCCACCATGCGATCCCGAGCAGCGGGAACCAGATCAGCTGCTGCTTGATGAAAAACTTCAGAAACGGTATGCGTCGATTGAAGACCTGCTGCAACACCAGGATATCTACCCAGCTCTGGTGATTGACCATTACGAGGTACCAGTTGTCTTTCGTCAGTTTTTCCATCCCGCGTGATTGCCAGTCGATTGACCCTGCGGTCTGCAAGATCGCGGTGTTAACGCTGATCCAGTGTTCACCGAATCCCATCAGGACGCGCGTGATTGCACGTCTGAACGGCTTTATCGGCACGAGAAGTTTGATAATGGCCAGCAACAGGATCGGCACGAACCAGAATATCGTATTGATCGTGAATCCCGAGAAGACGAGGGTGCCACGAAGATGTCGTAGTGCTGCTGTCACGAACGATGTTATTGGCAAAACCAGGATCTCATTTTAGCCCGATTTCACACCACATTGCGCGGTATTGCCGGCATCTGCCGCAGGTATGTTTGTTTGCCACAGCGCTGACCAATGACTCGAGCTTTACGGCCTCATGCGACAGGGTTACCATGCGCCGCGCTGACACGAATCTACGGAATACGTCAAGATGACGATTGCAAAACGAATTGACGGAAAAGCAAAGGCCGAACAACTGGCTGAATCCATCACCGCGCAAGCAGCATCCTTACTCAGTGAGCATGGCATCACGCCGGGGCTCGCTGTCGTGATTATTGGCGAGGACCCGGCAAGCCAGGTCTATGTCCGCAACAAGAAGCGGCGGGCTGAAGCCTGCGGATTCTACTCTGTCCAACACACGCTCCCCGCGGATACATCGCAACGCGATGTATTGAAGCTCATTGACACGCTCAACCACGACGACGCAATACACGGCATTCTCGTCCAGCTACCGCTGCCGGATCATCTCGATGAGCAGACCATCACGCAGGCGATTTCGCCGAGTAAGGATGTGGACGGCTTCCATTTTATCAATATCGGCAAATTGACGGCTGGCCATACCGCGGACGCCTTCGTACCGTGTACACCCGCCGGCTGTATGCTCATGATCGAGGACGAACTTGGACCTGACCTGTCGGGAAAAAATGCCGTGATAATCGGGCGTTCCAATATAGTCGGAAAGCCGATGGCAAGCCTGCTGATGCAGCGCCATGCGACGATTACCGTGGCCCATAGCCGCACCAGGGATCTCCCGAAGGTCGTCCGCAACGCTGATATTGTCGTCGCCGCCGTCGGTCGGCCGAATATGGTAAAGGCAGATTGGGTAAAGCCTGGCGCCGTGATTATTGATGTTGGTATAAATCGCGTCGAGCAGACAATCGACGGAGAAACCAAGACACGACTCACGGGCGACGTTGACTACGATGACGTTAGCACCGTTGCCAGTGCGATTACGCCTGTACCCGGTGGCGTTGGACCTATGACTATCACAATGCTGATGTTCAATACGCTGCGATCCGCCCGCCTGTCGGCAGGCCTCGAAGGCTCATAGCGAAACCGATCACGGCCTGCACGCGCAGACTCGCGAAATCCAAGCGGGAATTTTATGGAACAGCGCGGTGAAAACTTTCGCACCATCTGGCTGAAACCGGACGATCCTGCGATCGTCCAGATCATCGACCAGCGATTGTTACCACATGAATACTGTGTGCACGACCTCCGCTGCTGGCAGGATGGTTTCGTTGCCATCAGCGACATGTACGTGCGCGGCGCGCCCCTGATCGGGGCCACGGCTGCCTGGAGCCTTTACCTGGCCGCACTATCTGGCGCCGATCCGGCCGCCGCGGTTCGCGAGGCCGCAGAAGCGCTGCTGAAGTCCAGGCCGACGGCCGTTAATTTGCGCTGGGCAATCGATCGCATCCTCAAGCTCACAGAACAGACCGGGCCCGACAGCGTATTGGCCGACGTGATTCGTGCCGACGCACAGGCTATCTGCGATGAGGACATCGAAATCAGCCGCGGTATCGGCACATATGGCGTTACTTTGCTCGAAGCTATCGCGAGCAAGAAGTCGGGTGGAACCGTTAACGTCCTGACGCACTGCAACGCCGGATCACTGGCCACGATCAACTGGGGAACCGCGACGGCACCGATCTATTTCGCGCAACAACGAGGTATCGATGTCCACGTTTGGGTGGATGAAACGAGGCCTCGCAACCAGGGCTCGCAGCTGACCGCCTGGGAACTCGCCGCAAACAAGATCCCGCACACGCTTATTGTCGACAATGCCGGCGGCCACCTCATGCAGCATGGTGAAGTCGATATTGTCATTACCGGCACCGACCGCACGACGCGATGCGGTGATGTCGCCAACAAGATCGGTACCTACCTCAAAGCGCTTGCTGCACATGACAACGACATTCCCTTCTACGTCGCGCTGCCGTCAACGACGATTGACTGGAATAGCCGCGATGGCATCAAGGAAATACCCATTGAACAACGCGATCCGGCCGAGGTGAGAGATGTCTACGGCCTGTGCGGCGACAAACCTGCACATGTCAGCACGACGGCAGCCAGCACGCCGATCAGTAACTTCGCTTTCGACGTCACACCGGCACGCCTCGTGACCGGGCTCATTACCGAACGCGGCATCTGTAAAGCCTCGGAAGCCGGATTGCTCAGCCTGTTTCCCGAAATGAAAAAGTCGTGACGATCGACGAAGGCTACATCAAGTACAAGAGCTTCTGGACGAAGGCACCGGTACCTGATGCCGCGGCAACGGAAGAGCTGGAAACGTGGCGGCAACCGCTGCTGGCGGCGGGTCTTATTGGCCATTACGAAGAGCTCGGAATCGGATACGGTAATATCAGTATTCGCTGCGGAGAACCCGGCCAGTTCCTTATCAGTGGCACACAGACAGGTCATATCGAAAGAACCGACAAAACGCATTATGCGCTGGTCACCTCGTACAACACCCATGCCAACATTGTCTGTTCGGTCGGCCCGGTGCAGGCGTCGTCAGAAGCAATGACCCATGCGGCGATTTACGGGCTTGACAGCAATATCGGCGCTATCGTGCACGGCCACAGCCAGGCCCTGTGGCGCAGCTTGTTGAACAGGCTGCCGACAACCGACGCCGGCGTCGCTTACGGCACGCCACAGATGGCCGATGAATTTCGAAGGCTCTATCGGGATACGGCATTCCGTGAAAAGGGTCTGGCCGTCATGGCCGGGCATGAGGAAGGTATCTTGAGCTTCGGCACAACAATCGAAGAAGCGGCAAAGAAAATACTGGGTCTTGTCGAATCGCCGACAGGCGCCTAGGTTTCTTTTTCGACAACCACGGGTTCGAGTGTAAAACGAAAAGTCCGGCAGGCCTTGATTGCCGGAACCTCGGTACCGCGCGGTATCGGGGCATAGGTGGATGCGCGGACGGCACGTATTGCCGGCTTCTCGAACAGCCGGTGCGTGCTTTTCCGCACGGCGATACGATGGGTCACGCCGGCACGGCTGATATTGAAACAAACCTGGACTTCACCCTCGATGCGATCACGGCGAGCAATTTCCGGGTATTCGGGTATCACTGTATGCGACGGAGCTCTCGCACTTTCGGTCTCGCCCGTCCGCGACTCCTGATCGTCCACCGCATGACCCGTCGTCGTACAGGCGCAGGCGATTACGACCAGAAAAAGCAGCCTGGCAGATTCGCTAGTTGTCCACATCACCTGGCGGCTCATCACCGGGCTCTTCTGTCGCACTGCGCCGATCGTCGACCTCGATTTTCGTTGTCACCGGCTTGGTTTCATCGAGATACATGCCTTTGACGATCTTGAGGTTCCTCGAATTGGGCCTTAGCTCCTGGCCCTTTCGTATGTCTTCCTCGGCATCCTCGTAGCGCTCCAGTCGCATGTATACAAGCGCCCGATTATTGTAAGTGCGCCAATGCCTGTCGTCGCGCTCGAGCACCCAGTTACAGTGCACGAGGGCTTGCGCAGGCTGGTTGGTAAGCAGAAATCCGGCACAGAGATTCGAGTGCCCGATAAACAATTCTCTGGCTCCGTTGGCGAGTTCGAGGCCACGCAGAGTGCGGCGAACGCCCTCCTCGCCGTCACCGGCCATCAGCGCGTTGGCGCCGTCATGGAGGTCAACGTTGCTCGGCCCGAGAACGGTCTTGGCCTCTTCCGATGTCGCTGCAGGCGGAGCCGCCAGCAACAGCCACAGCAACAGCAACATTCGACTGCAGTAAATATTCGGCGCGCGTTTCATTGAGATTCGACGAATCAGTATTCGGCTCCGCAGGACTCAGGACCCCAGTTCCAGGTGCCTGCTAAAGAAATCGACCGTCCGTTGCCACGCCAGTTCTGCCGCAGGCTTGTCGTAGCGAGGCGTCGTGTCATTGTGGAATCCGTGGTTGACGCCGGCATAGTCGTAATTTGTGAAGTTTCGGCCTGCGTCTTGCAGACTTTTCTCAAAGTCCGGCCAGCTGGCATTGACGCGCTCATCGAGCTCGGCATGATGCAACATGAGTGGTGCTCGTATCGCTTCCGCCTCGTCTGCACTCGGGTGTCTGCCATAGAATGCAACCGCGGCGGCTACATCGGGCAGCCGAACGGCAAGACGCATTGCCATACCGCCTCCAAAACAGAAGCCGACAGCCCCCACCTTGCCCGTGCAATCCGGATGCTGCTGCAGAAATTGCACAGCGGCAACAAAATCCTCAATCATTTCAGCACCATCACGCTGCCGCTGCAGCGCGCGTCCATCGTCGTCATTGCCCGGATAGCCGCCGAGCGGCGTCAATGCGTCGGGCGCAAAAGCGATGAATCCCGCCATTCCCAGGCGCCGTGCGACGTCCTCGATATACGGGTTGAGACCGCGGTTCTCGTGGATGACGACAACAGCGGGCAGCTTGTGCTGAATGACGGCAGGACGAGCGTAATAACCCCGCATGATGCCGGCACCTTTTGGCGAGGTATATTTCTTGTAGCTTACCGACAGGGCTTTATCATTTGGGTCTACCTGCTGCGCCAGCGCATAGTCGGGACTCAGGCTTTTCAACAACATGGCCGCAGCAACACCAGACGCTGTTACGGCTGCCACCCGATCCAGGAATTCGCGCCGTGTAATCTGGCCATGTACATAGCCGTCGAACAGCTGCATCACGCGGCGATCCATGTCCTTCTTTTCTGACATACTTACTCCGGCGCCGAAGCTAGGTGCTGATGTACTGCGCGAGCTGCTCAATCTCCGCCTGCTGATCCTCGATGATCGCTTGCACGAGATCACCAATCGATATCAGGCCCAGGACTTCGTCGCTTTCGACGACGGGCAGGTGACGAATTCGCTTTTCGGTCATGGCTGTCATGCAGTCGTTTACGGTTTGATTGGTATTCGCTGTATATACCTCGGCCGTCATGATCTCCCGGACCTGCGTTGATTTCGACGAGCGCCCCTTGATGATGACCTTGCGAGCATAGTCTCTTTCCGTAACGATACCCTTGAGCGTGCCGCCCTCCATGACCAACAGCGAGCCGATCGATCGGTCGGCCATGATCTTGATGGCGTCGAACACCGACGCATCTTCGGCGATCGATATGATTTCCCTTCCTTTTCTTTCGAGCAAGTGTTTGACGAGTTTCATGTTTTCTCCCTCTCGGACCGCCTGGCGGAATTGGTCACTTCCCTGCAGGAAGTCTAGCAGCCTGGCGGGATTACAGGGTGAGACAGGGCGGCAAGCAAGTCGCAGCGGGCTCTTTATTTAATTAAAACAGCAGGTTAGAGGAGATCATTGGCCGGCCCTAGTCACGGTGGTATTTCTCGAGCCGTTCTTGCAGGGTTTGGGCGGGCATCCACAAACCGCGCAGCATCACGCCGTGAATCCTGCGGCTGTTCTGTATGTCTTCAAGGGGGCTCGCGTCGAGCAGCACGAGATCAGCGTCCTTTCCCACCTGCACGGAGCCTGCGTTCGTGCCCAGAAACTCGGCTGCGGCGGTTGTGCCAGTCTGCAATGCCTCAAACGCCGTCAGCCCCGACGCGACGAGTACCTGCAATTCACTGTGCGTCGAATACCCGGGCACATTGAAAACCTGCGGGGCATCGGATCCCAGCAATAGTCGGGCACCTGCTTCGTGTAGCGCGAGTATCAGCTGGCGACGCAAATCGATCGCCAATTCCGCGACTTCGGGATCGAAATCCCGCTCGCTGAGCAGCGCTTGCTTAATTGCAAACCAGCGCTCCACGGTTTCTGCCGGCATGTATTTCATTTCGGCACGATTTTGCAACTCGGAAGCAGGCATTGCCGAGACACGTTGCTCTATCAAAACCTGTGTCGGCACGTTCCAGGTTCCAGACGCCGCGGTAGCCGCCGCTATCGCGCTTATCTGTTGCGGATCCAGCTCCGCCGCCAGCATGATGTCAAAGAACCCGCCGTAACCGCCCAGGCCATGGCTGCCCGGCTGCAAAAGTGCAACGAAGTAGCCGTCCAGATGGTCGATCGTCGCCATGTTCAATCCGAGGGCCGCCCTCACTCCGACCGCAACCGGCACGTGTCCCGCGAACGGAATTCCGAGCTCGTTGGCCGTTTCCGCAAGCGCCGTGAATTCGTCCGCGCTGAGACCGGGGTGCACCTTGATGAAGTCATAGCCGGCGGCAGCCTGCTCACGAACCTGGCGTCTGGCGTCTGGCGCACCATGCACAGTTCGGCCATTCAGAGAGGGACCCGAGGTGATGAGCCGTGGACCGAAGGCCTCACCATCGAGAAGCTGCTGTCGTAACGCAAGATGCGATGGTTTGCCGAGCATTCCGCGAATAGTCGTTATGCCATTGGCCACGAATAAGCTGAAATCGCGATCCAGGTTGCGCGAATCTGCCGCTGGGACATGTGCATGCATCTCGGCAAGACCAGGCATAAGGTACCGGTCGGTGCCGTCAACCGCTCTTGCCCCTTTGGGGATTCGAATCTCGTCGACGCTGCCAATTGCACTGATAATGCCGTCCTCGACAAGCACTGTCTGAGCGGCGATGACGGCGTCGGATGTCATCGGCACAACGTTGACATTGACGAATGCCGTCGTCTCCGCAAACGATACGTCGGCACCGAGCAGCGTGACGATAACGAGCGCCCATTGGCGTACGGCGGTCTTCATGATGCCCTGGCGCTACCTCCCGATCTCACATGTTCGAGTTGCTCGTCACTGATATTGCCACCACAGATGATGACCGCAACATTCTGACCGCCAATCGTTTGCTTAAGTTCCAGCATGGCGGCAACGGCGACGCCAGCCGCCCCCTCTATTATGTCTCCGCCACTATCCATATAACTTCTCATGGCCGACGCAATCTGATCCTCGTCAACAAGCACAAACTCGTCAACGACCGATTGATTAAGGGGAAACGTAATGGCTCCCGTTTCGATGCCGCCCGCAGTGCCATCGGACAAAGTTGCTTCACTTGGCATTTCGATTATGTGGCCGGCATCGATCGAACGAGCCATCACGGGTGAGGCCGCCGGCTGGCAGCCGACAACGCGGATGTCCGGGTTGTGTTCCTTCAGGATGCTCCCTGTACCTGCGACCAAACCACCGCCCCCGACCGAAATAAACACGACATCGACACCCGGCAGCTGCTCAACTATTTCAACGCCGCAGCTGCCCTGGCCGGCGATTACCGCGCTGTCGTTGTAAGGCGATAGATACGAAATTCCGTTCTTGTCTGCGAACGCACGGGCATGCTTCTCCGTGTCGAGGCCGTCCGTGCCGAAGAAGCGAACCTCACCTCCGAAGCTCCTGATCGCTTTCACTTTCGCGATTGAAGTTTGTTCCGGTACGAAAATGACGCTGCTTACACCGAGTTTCTGCGCGGCGCAGGCAACGGCAGCTCCATGATTGCCGCTCGACGCGGCAACACATCCCTTCGAGCGCTGCTCGTCGCTCAGCGTCAGCAGGCGATTGGTCGCACCGCGCAGCTTGAACGACCCGGTGGTCTGCCGGTTTTCCAGCTTGAAGTGAATGTTCGCGCCAAGCGCCGTGCTGAATTCAGTCGAGCGTAGCAGCGGTGTCACACGTATGAACTCGCGAATACGCTGCGCTGCTTGTCGCGCCTCACGCGCGGTTCTTTTTACGCCCGCAATCTGCTCAGACCTGGTCGACATTGAACGTGTCGCAGGCATCCGGATCGCCACTCGCAAGCCCGGTGCGAAACCATCGCTGCCGCTGCGCCGCGGTGCCATGCGTAAATGACTCCGGCACGACCGTACCGCGACTTTGCCGCTGCAATGTGTCGTCACCGATAGCGCTCGCGGCATTCAGTGCCTCGTCGACGTCGCCAGCTTCGAGGATATTGCGCGCTTTATCCGCGTGATTCGCCCAGACACCGGCGAGACAGTCGGCCTGCAGTTCAAGGCGCACCGACAGTGCGTTGCCTTCAGCCTGGCTCAGGCGCTGTTTCATGGAATGGACCTGGCCAGAGATGCCCAGCAGGTTCTGCACATGATGTCCGATTTCGTGAGCGATGACATACGCCTGTGCAAAATCACCGGGCGCTTTGTAACGCGTGCGCATCTGCTCGTAGAAATTGAGATCGATATACGCTTTTTGGTCCGCAGGGCAATAAAAGGGCCCCATTGCGGCTTGCCCGAGACCGCAGGCCGACCGCGTCGCACCGCTGAACATGACGAGCGTTGGTTCCTGGTAACGCCTGCCCTGACTGGCAAATATCTCCGTCCAGACGTCCTCGGTATCGGCGATAACCACGGCCACCATGTCCGCGAGGGGATCGTTTTTCAGGTCCTCGGCGGACGGCCGCGTGCCGCTCGTCGATGCGGCCTGGCGCGTCTGCACGGTCTGCAGGAGCGGTGTTGGATCAACACCGAAGTACATTGCAACGAGTATCAACACAATCGTACCGATGCCGCCACCGAGTAATTTTGGCGCTGCACCGACGCTACGTCGGTCTTCAATATTTGAACTTCGTCTTCCGCTACGCCACCGCATCGGCTGCTCCATCTGGTTGAAGCCCGACATTGTCAGATATTTGTGAGCGACTTGACAACTTATTGGCCTGTCTCACATCTGGCCTTCGATCGGCAGAAAACTCATGAGCCTGGTCTTGAATCGCAGCCACCAGGTCGTTCGTGGTTCGGTCGTGATGACCTCGTCACCGCTTTCCGCACGCAGCAGCCACTGCAGGCGACCCTTCTCCGACAGCTGCAGCTGGTACGCAATTACCGGCAACGACTCGAGAATCCCGGCAGCCATCGAGCCGGCCAGTTCATTCGAGTCAACCACCATCCCCATTTCCGTGTTCAGGTACAGTGACCTCGGATCGAGGTTGAATGAGCCGACGAACATCCGTGTTCGATCGATGGTTGCAACCTTCGAGTGCAGGGTCAGCTTCGTTGTTGAATCCGATGATGCAACGTGCGGCCGCAGCTCATAAAGTTCGACGCCTTGCCTGAGCAACGGCTTCCGGTAGCGTGCATACACCGCATGAACGCTGGAGTGATTTGTCGATGCCAATGAGTTACTGATAATAACAACGCGCACGCCTTTCCTGACCATAGCGCCAAAAAATTCAACGCCCTCCTTCTGTGGAACGAAATACGGAGAAATGATGATGAGCTCCGACGCCGCCACGGCCACCGTTTGCTGCAGGAAAGTGGTCGTGGCGCTGGTCGACCGCGGCAACAGCTTGCGAATCTTGTCGGGGTAGTCCTGGATTACGGCCGCCTTCGCAGGCACCAGCGCCAGCGTTCCATCCGTGAGTTGCTTTGCGAGGCTGTCGTCGACGCTCATAAGGAATTCACCGTCACGATGTTCCTCCAGGTATTTGCGCCCCTGTTTTGTGGAGTCCTCCAGTGAACTATGCGGCACCATGGTGTTGAATGCGTTGATTGGTATCGCCTCCTGCGAATTCCAGTACGCGTCGAAACCATCCGAGACATCATCGACAACGGCGCCAATCGCGAGCAGATCCTCATCAATGAACTCCATCTGGCCACCCGATTGGAAATACTCATCCGCGAGGTTTCTTCCACCAACAATCGTGACGTGGTTGTCGACCGTGAACGACTTGTTGTGCATGCGACGATTCAAAATATTGAAGTTCGCAATGAAACTGATCAGTCGCGAACGGCGCCGCGGGAACGGATTGAAAACTCGAACCTCGATATTTTCGTGAACGTCAAGCGACAACAGCCCCGCGTCAATTTCATGAGTAAGTGCGTCGTCCATCAGCAGGCGGACACGAACACCGCGATCTGCCGCTGCGGCCAGGTGAAGTGCAACCAGGTTGCCGCTGATGTCATCACGAATAAGGTAGCTTTGAATATCGATCGTGCGCTGCGCACGATCGATTAGTCCAAGCCGCACTCCCAGTGCGTCCTGCCCTGATTCGAGTCGCAATGCGCCGCAGGCGGCGTCATTTGCTCGCAGCCAGGCCAAGGCCGCTCGTCCCAGCAATGTGCCGCCTGCATCAGCGTGCTTGTAGGACTCCAGTCGCTCGGGCAACTTGAAGAATTTGTGGTATTTCGCCGGCAGCCGGGTACCGACGAGTGTTGTTAGCATTCCCATTCGAATTTGAATTTAACAGAATATTTTTCTGTGGCGTCGATTCATTGCACAGACTAACTGACTGTGCAACGATAAGCCCTCGTTTGACAAAGGCACAGCTGTCGAAAGACAGCGTCGCAAAGCTTCCGGTCTAAGGGTCTTACCTAAGATAGCGGGGCTACCAACACGATAGCTCATTGCGATCGCGATGAGCCCATTGAGTGTCTTTGGCAACTGGGTAAGTGCTGCTGGAGACATAATATGCAAGCAAGCGGGTTTCGCGACACAGGCAGGTTCATGGTTCGCCCGGCGCAACCGGGTGTCTACACACCGACCAACTTGGCGAGACTGATGCGCTGTCTCGATCCCCAGGGCAACATCGCCCTGCCCATTCGAACCCGCGGAGCCGGAAGCGCATCCACAGATTGCAACCAGAGCCCCACCGGTACGGTGATTCGAATGACCGGGCTCGACAGAATTATCCGGATTGACGCTTACAACCATACGGTTACGGCCGAGGCCGGCGTAAGGCTCGGGACGCTCGTGTCGGAGCTGGCCAAACAGGGCCTGGAACTCATCGGCAATCACGAACAAATGGAAAGAACGCTGGGGGGCGCCCTGGCATCACCCTGCATGGGCCCTGGAATCGGGGACAGGGCCAGCTACCTGTCAAGCCAGCTTATCAACCTGAAAGTTGTCACGGCAGCCGGCAAAGTCATGAACATATCGGAGCAAAAGCAAAACCTGCTGGTTGCTTTTCGTTTGAGCTACGGCTTGTTGGGCGTCATTTACGAGGCCACGCTTCGGGTCCGGCCGATCTCGACCTTTGCGGCCAGTCATCGCAGCCTTTCTGTCGACAAGTTTTCCGATATTGTCGACCGCCTGTCCGCCCAGGATGTTGGCCTGAAGTTCTACCTGCTGCCGCATCGCAATCGTGTGTACATTGATGTACGTCGATACGAAGCGGACCCCGGCAGCGCTTACGAGACTCCGTGGCGAATCAAGGACTGGGGTGAAAGCACGGTATTGCCTCATGTATTCAAATCACTGAATCGCGTCATACCCATCCCCTCGGTACGCTACAAACTCATCGACGGTATTAGCGCTGCAACGTATGGCCTCGTTAACAGCAAGCTCGTCAACAACGGCAACAACTTTGCAACAACCAGCCGGCGACGCCGTACGAAGCCGCGCAACCTTCTGTATTCAACCTGGTGTTTCCCGGCGACCGATTTCTCGGTTGTTGCCAAAGCCTATGTCGATTTCTGCCAGCAAACGCAGCAAGACAATCGCTATCGCTGCGATATGCCTGCCGTTGGTTTTCGCGTGAGCAAGGATCCGTCGGCCCTGCTGTCGCCATCCTTCGACGAAGCCGTATTCGCCTTGCAGACGACGTCAACGCAGCAGCACGGATGGGACGATTTCGTCATCGACCTGGCGCAGTTTGCTGAGAACTGGGGCGGCACGCCGCTATTCAGCCAGTCCCGGGCCTTCCGCGCCGAGCACGCAGCGCAGAGTTATACGACGCGGCTGAACTTCTTCAGGAAGATCAGGCGCCAGCTCGATCCCGATAATCGGCTGCTTAATCCATTTCTGGCCCAGAGTTTCGCCTAGCCAACAACAAAATGAGTTTCATAACAAATTGATAAATAACATGTTTTAGGCAATTTCCCGATTCATACAAAGAGGCCTTGGATTTCATATATCGGACTGATAGTATACATCGCCCCGATATATGAAGGCGGACTCCGCCGGACCTCTGCACTATGGACGTAAAAACCGTTTGCCTGGGCATGCTGACCGATGGCGAAGCCTCTGGCTATGACCTGAA
Organism: Woeseiaceae bacterium; assembly: GCA_049666725.1. Taxonomy (GTDB): domain Bacteria; phylum Pseudomonadota; class Gammaproteobacteria; order Steroidobacterales; family Woeseiaceae; genus UBA1847. The sequence goes on along the minus strand of JBATHK010000098.1, from coordinate 32,649 downwards.
GAAGCAATTCGAATCCAGCTTTGGCCACTTTTTCGCGGCGGGCTATGGCTCTATTTACCCGGCCCTGTCCGCGCTCGCCGAGCAGGGACTGGTGAGCTGCGAAGAAATTCCTCAGGACGGCAAACCGGATCGAAAGGTCTATGCCATAACGCCCGAAGGCCGCGAATTTCTTCTCACTGCCCTGCAAAACACGTCCCCCTGTCACAAAGTGCGGTCGGAGTTCCTGGCGATGATGTGTTTTGCGCACCTGATGCGCCCGGCAGACGTTGAGGCCGTACTCGATAATCGACTGGCGGACATCGAACGCTTCAAGGGAATATTTCAGGAGATCGAAGCCGACAGCATGCACAGCTGGCCGCAGGGAATGAAGTTCGTACTCGGCTTTGGCAAGGCGATTGCGGCCACGATGGAACAGTACATAAACGACAACCGTTACCTCCTCGTTGAAGAAGCAGAAAAACATACTGTGGCGGGCTAGTTGCTGCAGGATCAATGGATACAAATAAAATGCAATTCGAAAACATCAATCGTTACAAGTCCTGGCTGATCTCCGCGGGTATCGTATTCCTGGTCAGCATCTGGCTCCTGTCAGGCCAAATCGGAGCTAACGATGAGGGCGAGCCGCTGACCACAGCGAATCAAAACGCTGCGGATGCCCGGAGCGCTGTCCGTGTTCGCACGCAGTCCGCTGAAGAAGTTATGCGGACGATCACTGTCAACGGCAAGACGGCACCTGCCCGGGTTGCGCATCTTGCGGCTGAAACAGACGGCAGCATCGAGTACATCGGCGCAGAACGTGGTGCCAGCCTGGAGCGTGGCAGCGTCATAATTCGCCTCGACGAACGCGATCGCCGGGCACGCCTCGCACAGGCCGAGGCGACCCTGAAACAGCGGGAGGTCGAGTATGCGGGGCGCCTTAAGCTGAAGTCGGAAAGCTATGTCTCGGAGGCGCAGCTGCAGGAGGCGCTCGCCATGCTCGAAGCGGCAAAGACCGAACTGAAGCGTTCGCAACTCGATCTTGAATATATGACGATTCGTGCTCCGTTTGCGGGCGCGCTGCAAGCCCGCAGTGTCGAAGTCGGAGACTTCGTCACGCGCGGTGATCCTGTGGCAACCTATGTTGATAACCGCACAATCATAGTGTCCGCAGACCTTTCTGAATTCGATGCGCGCTTCGTGAGCGTTGGCGATCTGGCCGAAGCAGAACTTGCTACCGGCGAGTTGGTGCGCGGCAGGATTCGCTACGTCGCGCCCGTTGCCGACGAAGCAACGCGAACGTTTGCCGTTGAACTCGAAGTCGACAACACCGACAGTCAGCTACGCGCAGGCGGCACCGCGGAACTGCGAATTCCGGCGGAGCTGGTATCTGCTCATCGAATTTCCCCGTCTTTGCTGACGCTGGACGACGCCGGCAATGTTGGCATCAAAATCGTCAACGACGATGGCCGGGTCGAATTCGTTCTGGCGGATATCGCGCTTTCCACGAATGACGGCGTCTGGCTGGCCGGGCTGCCCGTGACGACGACAATCATCACGGTTGGGCAGGGCTACGTCGCCAACGGAGCGCTGGTTGACGCAATCCCGGAAAGCGATGTCGAGATGGCTGTTGCCGTCAAAGATCCCGACGAGGTTGTTGACTGATGGATATCATCGCGCGCGCGATGTCGCGATCGCGCACCGTAATTCTCTCGCTGCTGGTCGTTCTGATCGGTGGAATGGTTGCTTACGCCACGATTCCGAAGGAGGCCGAACCCGATATCGAAATCCCCGTGATTTACGTAAGCATCGAGCACGACGGTATTTCGCCCGAAGACTCTGAACGACTGCTGGTACGTCCGATGGAGCAGGAACTGCGTTCGATCGAAGGCGTCAAGGAAATGACGGCCAGCGCTTACGAGGGCGGTGCCAATGTGCAGCTCGAGTTCGATGCCGGTATCGACACCAAACAAGCGCTTCAGGATGTGCGTGAAAAAGCTGATCTTGCCAAAGCCAAGCTCCCTGGCGACACGGACGAGCCCACCGTTCACGAAGTCAAGATGTCGCGATTCGATCCGATGCTCGTGCTCAACCTGGCGGGCAACGTGCCGGAACGCACGCTGATATCGATCGCCAAAGACCTGCAGGAGAAATTTGAGGCCCTCGGTGGTGTTCTCGAAGTCAACCTGGTCGGTACTCGCGAAGAACTGATGGAAGTTGTGGTCGATCCGCTGGCGATGGAAAGCTACAGCCTCGATCAGGCTCAGATCATCGGCTTCGTTAGCCGCAACAATCGCCTGGTCGCTGCGGGCGCTCTGCAGTCGGATGAGGGCCGATTCCCGGTCAAGGTTCCCGGCGTCTTCGAAACTGCCGATGACGTGCTTGATATGCCGATCAAGGCCGTGGGAGATCGGGTAGTACACTTCAAGGATATCGCCAAGGTACGCCGCACCTACAAGGACGCAGAAAGCGTCGCCCGGCTGAACGGCAAACCCGCCCTCGCTATCGAAGTAGTGCAGCGCGCCGGCGCCAACATCATCGATACCATCGCCGAAGTGAAGGCAATCATCGACGAAGAGCGCGCCTACTGGCCGGCGGAAATAGACATCGTTGCCTCTCGCGACAAGTCCGACGACGTCAACGACATGCTGACTGAGCTGCAGAACAACGTGCTGGCAGCCGTATTGCTCGTCTTCATCGTGATTATCGGCATCCTTGGCATACGTTCGGCGCTGCTGGTCGGCGTCGCAATACCGGGCAGCTTTCTGATGGGCATTTTGATCATCGGTTCGTTCGGCATAACAATCAACATGATGGTGCTATTCGCGCTCATCATGGCCGTTGGCATGCTCGTCGATGGCGCCATCGTTGTTACCGAAATGGCCGACCGGCGCATGGCTGAAGGCGATTCGCGCCATGACGCTTATTCCCGTGCCGCCATCCGCATGGCGTGGCCGATTATTGCGTCAACATGCACGACACTTGCCGCTTTTGTTCCGCTCGCACTGTGGCCCGGCACGTCCGGCGAATTCATGAAGTACCTGCCGATAACTTTGATCGCCGTCTTGTCAGCTTCGCTGATCATGGCACTGCTCTTCGTACCGACGCTGGGCTCGATCTTCGGCAGAACCGGAGCCAATACCAAAGAAGCGCGGCGAAACCTGGCCGCGGCGGAAACGGGCGACCTCGACTCGGTAACGGGTTTCACCGGGCGCTATGTTCAGTTTCTCAAACAGAGCCTGAAGCACCCGTGGCGCAACGTGGCCGCTGTTTCAGCGTTATTGGCGGCTATTTACGTAGCATTCTTCGCGTTCGGTAAGGGCATTGAATATTTTCCCGACGTCGAGCAGCCGTTCGGCATGGTCGACATACGCGCCCGCGGCGACCTGTCTACCGACGAGCGCGACTACCTGGTGCGACAGGTCGAAGAGCGCGTGCTCGGCATGCCCGAGATCGAATTCCTGTACGCCAAAACAGGCCTCAGCAGTCAGGGCGCAGAGGACCAGATCGGTTCCCTGACCTTGAACTACGTGGACTGGCGCGAACGCCGGCCTGCTGATGAGATCCTTGCGGAGATTCGAGAGCGAACCAGCGACCTCGTCGGCATCCAGATCGAAACTCGCAAACCGGATTCCGGTCCTCCACAGGGTAAACCGATTCGCATCGAATTTGCATCACGCTTTCCGGATCTCCTGGACCAATCGGTTGTAAACGTGCGTGAGCTGATGCAGCAGCATCCGGGTATCGTCAATATTGAGGACAGCCGCCCGCTGCCCGGTATTGAGTGGCAGATCAAGGTGGACCGCGCTGAGGCCGCCCGATTCGGCGCTGACATTTCACTGGTCGGTGCGATGGTTCAGCTCGTTACCAACGGAATCAAGATCGGCGAATATCGACCTGATGACAGCGATGACGAGATCGACATTCGAGTTCGCTACCCCGAGGACAAACGCAGCCTTTCGCAAATTGACGAACTCAGGATTCCGACCGAGCAGGGCCAGGTACCCATCAGTACGTTCATCGCGCGGGTGCCGGCACAGAAGGTCAGTACCATCAAACGTATCGACATGCGCCGCACGATGGCCATCGATGCCGACGTTGCGGGCGGCTACCTGGTCGCCGATGTCGTTGCCGAGCTTCGTGACCTGATGCCCGAACTCGAAATTGATCCGCGCGTATCCGCAACCTTCGGTGGAAGTACCGCCGACCAGGAAGAGGATATGGCTTTTCTGGAAAGGGCAATGATGATGGCGCTGGCGATCATGGCCATTATTCTCGTTACGCAGTTCAACAGTATTTACCAGGCGGGGCTGATTCTCACGGCCGTACTGTTCTCTACCGGGGGCGTTCTGCTGGGCCATTTGATCATGGGTAAACCGTTCGGTGTCATCATGAGCAGCGTTGGCGTCATTACGCTCGCCGGTATCGTCGTCAATAACAACATCGTGTTTATTGATTCATACAATGTGCTGCGCAGTCGTGGTGAGGCGGCGTACGACGCCATCCTGCGAACCTGCGCCATTCGTTTGCGGCCGGTCCTGTTGACAACGGTCACGACGATCGTCGGCCTGATGCCGATGGTTCTTGGCGTCAACATCAACCTCATTGACCGGGAAGTTTCGATCGGCGCACCCAGTTCGCAGTGGTGGACCCAGCTGGCGTCTTCCGTTGCGGGCGGACTGGCATTCGCAACCATACTGACGCTGTTCCTGACGCCAAGCCTCCTGATGGTGCAGGCAACTGTCTCGCGACAGTGGCAGCAGCGCCGATCATCGCCGGCCGGCACCGCGGCGGGCGCCACCCACTAAACCGGGCCAGGCGGAATTTTTTCTGCCGTTCATCAATCCAAATCCGCTTGCCAGGCATCTAATTAGCAGGTAGTGGCTGTAATTTGGATGACTTTAAACGTAAGTTTCTGATTTGGAGAGGTATTTTTCATTCGACAAACGCAGGCCTACGGTTGCTTTATACTGAGCTGGTGTTATACTTAACTATAACACCAATTTACTTGGCGATAGAAAAATGAACATCACGACACCCATCATCACGGCACTCGCAATTGCAGGCACGGCAACCCTTGCGGCGTGTGGCGTGGGCGAGGCCGGCGTTTCCGATCAGGATATCCTGCAGGCAACAACACCCGTACCCGTCGAGATCGCACAACCGTATCGTCAGGACATTCGTGCAAGCTATGAGGCGACGGCGACACTGACGTCGGATGCCGACGCTCCGATTGCCGCCCGCGTCGCCGGTGAACTTGTCGAACTGCTGGTCGAAGAAGGCGACACGGTAAAAGCGGGCCAGGTTCTGGCGCGCCTCGACGGCAAGCGCCTACGCCTCGAGATGCTTGCCGCTGAAGCCAATCTCGCCCGGGCCAGCAAGGAATTCAAAAGAAACATCGATCTTCATGAGCGCGGGCTAATCAGCACGTCAATTTTTGAAGGCCTGAAGTACGATCTTGCGGCGCTGCAGGCAAGCTACGAACTCTCGGCTTTGAACTACGACTACTCGAACATCCGTGCGACCATCGACGGCGTCGTGTCTGCCCGGGAAATCAAACCGGGACAAAACGTCAACATAGGCGACATCGCGTTCCGAATAACGGACACGGCAGAGCTGATCGCTTACCTGCAGATTCCTCAGTCACAGCTGGCGAAGTTTCGTGCGGGTCACACCGCGAGCCTGCAGGTTGCATCGATGCCGAATTCCCGATTTCCGGCATCGATTGTTCGCATAAGCCCGACGGTTGACGCCCGCAACGGCACGTTCCGGGCTACGGCTATAATTCAGAATAAAGACGGCAATATTGCACCGGGGATGTTTGGTCGCTTTACGATCGCATATGAGATGCACCCGGATGCGCTGGTGGTTCCAGCTGCCGCGTTGCTCGATGAAGACGAGCAAACCACTGTATACGTGGTCAACAATGGACAGGTCACTAAGCGTGTTGTGGAAACCGGCATCCGGGAGGGCCATATAGTCGAAATCCTCGGCGGGCTGGGTGACAATGACAACATCGTGGTCGTCGGGCACACCGGGTTGCGTGAAGGCAGCAAGGTCCTCGCGAGCAATGCGGATCGGAACGCCGCCAGCGGCTGATTGATTGCCGGCCGCGGACAAGACCTGACGGGGTGATGTTTGGTCTGGGAAAGCCATTCCATAGGGGAAGGATCAATGAGGTTATACCGTAAAAGCGCGGTGGCACTTATTTGCGTTTTCGTGCTGGGCGCTTGCGAACGGCCAGGTGACAAGAAGGAAGAAGACTCACCCCCCATTCCCGTAGAGACCAGCCTTCCCGTTCGGGGTGACGTCGTCGCAGTCTATTCGGGCACGGCGCCAATAGAGGCTTTCGCCGAAGCCGACGTAATTGCAAAAGTCGCCGGGGAAGTCCGCGAGGTGCTGGCCGAAGAAGGCGATGACGTCAAAGAGGGTCAAATACTCGCCCGGCTTGACGGCGACCGCCTGCGTCTCGAACTCAATGAGTCTCGGGCACGGCTGCGCAAGCTGCAGCGCGATTTCGAACGAAATCAAAACCTCAAGGAAAAAAGCCTGATCAGTGAAGGCGACTTCGAGAAGATTCAGTATGAACTGGAAGCATTGCAGGCTTCATACAACCTGGCCAGCCTGGAACTCGATTACACCCAGATTCGCGCGCCTATCAGTGGCGTTGTATCTGAGCGATTTATCAAGCTCGGTAACACAATCTCTGTGGGTGAACCGGTATTTCGTGTTACGAGTATCGAACCCCTCGTTGCGTATTTGTTTGTTCCAGAACGCGAGTATCGAAAGATTTCTCCGGGTCAGCCGGTAAGAATTGATATCGACGCACTGGGCGGCGCGCAGGTGCCAACAGCCGTAACGCGCGTCAGTCCGAGCATCGATGCCGAGACCGGAACATTCAAGGTGACGATCGAAATACTCGATCCCGAGCGGCGTATCAAGCCCGGCATGTTCGCCCGCATTAGTGTGATTTATGAAAAACGTGAAAACGTGCTGCAGGTACCACGTAGCGCCATCGTCGATGAAATGAGCACGACCAGCGTATTTATCGTGGAAGACAATGTTGCCATTCGCCGGCCGGTGCAAACCGGGCTCTCGTCCAATGGTCTTATCGAAATCACCAGTGGCCTGGACGATAAAGACCGCGTGATTACGGTGGGACAGGTCGGTCTGAAACCGGACGCCAAGGTCACGGTGATTAACGCGCCTGCCGAACCGCGCTCCGACGGCTCGAAAGAAAACGAAAGTGTCACCGAAGGTCAGGACTGATGCGTCGCCTGATTGAGTTGGCAACCGAGCGGCGCGTTACGATCGTAATGCTGATGGTCGCAATCGTCCTGTTCGGCATCGTGTCGCTGTCGCGGCTGAAACTGAACCTGCTGCCGGACATTTCCTACCCCACCGTGACTGTGCGAACCGAGCTTACGGGCGCGGCGCCTGTCGAGGTCGAGAACCTCATCACCAAACCTATTGAGGAAGCGGTCGGGGTCGTTCGTAACGTGCGCCTGGTGCGCTCCGTTTCGCGCTCGGGGCAGTCCGATGTGACGGTCGAATTCCTCTGGGGCACCGACATGGACATCTCGGGCGTCGACGTTCGGGAAAAAGTCGATGTTCTGTCGCTGCCGCTGGAGGCCGAACGCCCTCTGCTGCTGCGCTTTGACCCCGCATCCGAACCGATCATTCGGCTGGGCCTGTTGTACAAGGAAGACAGCGACATTGTCGGCGATTCGCCGGAGGTACGCCTCAAGTCTCTGCGCAGGCTCGCTGAGGACCGCATCAAGACAGAACTCGAAGCACAGCAGGGTACGGCCGCCGTAAAAGTCAGCGGCGGCCTGGAGGACGAGGTCCAGATTCGGGTCGACCAGCAAAAGCTGTCGCAGCTCGGCATCGGCATTGACCAGGTAGCCGCCCGAATTCGCGCGGAAAACGTCAACCTGTCAGGCGGCCGCCTGGAGGAAGGCGATCAACGCTTCCTGGTTCGAACGCTCAATGAGTTTCAAAGTATCGAGGAGTTCCGTGGCGCCATCGTGGCGAACGTTGCCGGCCGACCCGTCTATCTTCGAGATGTTGCAACCGTAGAACGCGGCTACAAGGAACGAGAGGCCATAACACGTGTCAAGGGCCGCGAGTCCGTGGAACTCGCGGTTTACAAGGAGGGCGACGAAAACACCGTGCAAGTGGCACGGCGAATCGACCAGCGCGTTGAGCGTATCCGGGAATCATTGCCCGCGGATATCGAGCTTGTAGAGATCTATGACCAGTCCACATTTATTTCATCGGCCGTAAACGACGTCAGAACCGCTGCGATCCTCGGCGGCCTGATCGCTATCCTCGTGCTTTACGGCTTTTTGCGCGACGCAAGAGCCACGACGATTGTCGGTATCGCTATTCCGGTTTCAGTGATCGGCACATTCCTGCTGATGTACACGAACGACATTTCCCTGAACATCATGTCGCTTGGTGGCATTGCTCTGGCCGTCGGTATGCTCGTCGATAATTCGATCGTCGTACTCGAGAATATCGTCAGAAAGAAAGAACAGGGACAGGGTGTCGTTGAAGCCGCGCAAAATGGCACGGCAGAAGTCGCGGGTGCCGTCACCGCGTCGACCCTGACGACCATCGCTGTGTTTTTTCCGATGGTGTTTATCAGTGGTATCGCCGGGCAACTCTTTCGCGATCAGGCGTTGACCGTGACGTTTGCGCTCGTATTCTCGCTGCTCGTCGCGCTCACCCTCATTCCGATGCTTGCGTCACTGGGCGCCCGAAGCCGCTACGACGAGGGCAGCGACGGCAAGCCGGCCGGTTGGTTCACGCGTTCGGTCGCTTTTGTGGTGCGCGTGTTTGGTATCGTTTTTTTCGGCATTCGCAAGGTTTTCTGGGTTTTGCTGTGGGTACCAACCTGGGCCATGCAGCGCCTGTATGCCGCGGCGGCGGCCATTTATCCGACCCTGCTGCGTTGGTCACTGGCCCACCGCGGACTCGTAATTGCCGCGGCCGCCATCATCTTCGTGGCTACGATGTCGCTGGTCCCGAGGCTCGGGACCGAGCTGATTCCGCAATTCTCGCAGGGCGAGTTCAACGTCGACCTGCGCTTGTCTCCGGGCGCGCCATTGACCGAAACTGATCGGGCAATACAGGCTGCACAGCGCGCCGCCGCGAGAATCGACGCCGTGGCGCTCGACTATTCGGTGGCCGGTACGGGCAACCGACTCGATGCGAACCCGGTTGATGCCGGCGATAACACGGGGTCGCTTAGCATTACGCTAAAACCGGGGTCGGGACGCCAGGCCGAAGATCGGACAATGGCGGCAATGCGAACGGAGCTCGCCCGATTGCCCGGCGTGCAGTACAAGTTCAGCCGGCCTGCATTGCTGTCATTCGCCAGCCCGCTGCAGGTGGAGATTTCCGGCTATGACTTCGACGGGCTTGCTCGTGCCAGCCAGGCACTCGTCGAAGCAATGTCGGCTTCGGATCGCTTTTCCGATATAAAAACAACCGTGGAACGCGGCAATCCGGAAATCCAGATCGTCTTCGATCAGGAACGCGCCGCCACGCTCGGACTGGCTGTGCGCGACATCGCAAACCTGGTCGTTGCGAATGTTCGCGGAGAGCTGGCAACACGTTATACCTGGCGCGACAAGAAGATCGACGTCCTCGTTCGCAGCGTAGACACCCGCCAGTCGAGTATCGAGGAAATCCGCCGCCTGATCGTCAATCCCTCGTCCGACAGGCCCGTCACGCTGGACGCGGTTGCGACAGTTTCAGTATCGCAGGGCCCTGCAGAGATCCGTCGCGTCGCACAGCAGCGCGTTGCGATCATCACGGCAAATCTCGCTTATGGCGATCTAGGCGCCGCGACGCTCGAAGCCGGCGATATCGTAGGCCGGCTCGCCCTGCCGCCCGGAACTACAGCGCTTGTATCCGGGCAGAGCGAGGAGATGCAGGAATCATTCGAGTCCATGAAATTTGCACTGGCGCTTGCCATATTCCTGGTTTACCTCGTCATGGCCTCGCAGTTCGAGTCCCTGATACATCCGTTCGTCATCCTGTTCACTATCCCGCTTGCGCTGGTTGGCGCCGTAATAGCGCTTTTCATTACAGGAACTACCGTCAACATAGTCGCGTTTATTGGCGTCATCATGCTTGCCGGCATCGTGGTGAACAATGCGATAGTGCTCGTGGATCTTATTAATCAGCTGCGCGCGCAGGGCAAAGACCGCTACGACGCGATAGTGGAAGCGGGTGCCGCGCGCTTGCGGCCAATCCTGATGACCTCGCTGACAACGGCTCTCGGACTTCTGCCGATGGCCCTGGGTTTCGGCGAAGGATCCGAGGTCAGAACGCCGATGGCCATCACGGTGATTGGCGGACTCGTCGTGTCGACAGGTCTGACGCTGATCGTGATTCCCGTCGTGTACTCGTTGCTGGACAGAAAACGATGGCCGGCAACTGAACCAGGCCTCGAGACAGCGCGGTGAAGCACACCGAGATCGCATTGCGCCGCCCGGTCACGACAGTCGTAGTGTTCGTTGCGCTGGCACTGGTAGGTGTTATCGCTGCGCGGCTATTGCCGCTTGAGAAATTTCCGGACATAGAGTTTCCGGGCATTTTCGTGCAAATCCCGTACGCCGGATCGACACCCGAAGAAGTCGAGAAGCTGATCACGCGCCCGGTTGAGGAAGCGCTGGCCACGCTTTCCGGGGTCGAGCAGATGTTCTCGAGTTCGCGCGAAGGGCAATCGGAGGTATTCCTCCTGTTCGACTGGGATCAGAGCATGGGCGCGAAGGGTATCGAAGCCCGTGCAAAAGTTGACGGCATGCGTCACCTTTTGCCTGACGATGTACGTCGCATCTTCGTCTTCACAGGCTCGCTGGGTGATCAGCCCGTGCTGAACCTGCGCATCTCCAGCGACCGCGACTTGTCTGACAGCTACAACATGCTTGACCGCTTGCTGACACGGCGACTGGAGCGAATTGAGGGCGTGTCGCGCGTTCAGCTGCAGGGCGTGGATCCCCGCGAAGTCCGAATCCTGCTGCAACCAGATCGGCTCGCAGCGCACGGCGTTGATATCGCATCAGTACGCGAACTACTCGTAAGCAGCAATTTCGCCGTCAGCGCCGGGAAGATCACGGCTGGCAATCAGCGCTTCAGTGTCCGCCCGAGCGGCGAATTCACATCGGTCGATGAGATTCGTGAACTTACGATCAATCAGTCCGGACTGCGCCTCGGCGATATCGCGGATATCGAATTGCGTACCCCGGAGCGCAACTACGGTCGTCACCTGGATCGCACGTACGCCATCGGCGTCGCGATCAACAAGACGACGGGCTCCAATCTTGTCGACGTTACGGACCGGGTTATCGCCGAAGTCGAGGAAATCGGCAAGCTGCCGCAGATGCAGGGCATCAAGATTTTTTCGCTGGACAATCAGGGCGACAGCGTGCGTGAGTCGCTTTCGGACCTGCTCACGGCCGGAGCACTCGGCGGCCTGTTAGCCATAATTGTCCTTTACCTGTTTCTGCGGCAGGTAACGACGACGCTGATTGTCACGGCTGCCGTGCCCTTCTCTTTGATGATTACACTGGGCGCCCTTTATTTCGCGGGGCTCACGCTAAATATTCTCTCGATGATGGGGCTGATGCTGGCTGTCGGCATGCTTGTTGATAATGCCGTTGTTATCACAGAGAGCATTTTCAGGCACCGGGCCGAGAAGCCCGACACGCCGTTCCAGTCGACGATTGACGGTGTCAATGAAGTTGGCCTCGCTGTCATCGCCGGTACCGCAACGACGATCATCGTATTTGCGCCGATTATCTTCGGCGCACAGATCGACATTACGATATTCCTGACTCACGTGGCGATCACCATCATCGTTGCGTTACTGGCATCACTGCTGATAGCACAAACACTTGTGCCCATGCTGGCGGCGCGGGTCGCGGTGCCGCCGAGACCGAAGGCCGGCGCGTGGATATCGCGCCTGACGAAAAGATACGTTCGCAGTCTCGAGTGGATTCTCGACCATCGCTGGTGGACGGCACTCGGAATCGTCCTGGTCTGCGTGGTCGGCGTGCTGCCGCCAATAGTCGGCGCGGTCAAGTTCGATATGTTCCCGCAAGATGTCGGTCGGCGTTTGTTTATGCCTTACCATATCGAAGGCGAACACTCGCTGAAACATGTCGAGTCGACCGTCAATACGATCGAGGATTTTCTGTTTTCCCGGCAGGAAGAGTTCAACATCCGCTCGATCTACAGCTACTTCGACGAAGGGCGCGCGGAATCGACGATCCTGCTGACCGACAAGTCGGAAGCGACACTGTCGACCAAGGAAATCATTGAGCGCATCGAGAAAGACTTGCCTGAGATCGCCATTGGCAAGCCCAACTTCCAGTTTGACCAGCAGGGCGGCGGTGAAGGTTTTTCGATTCAGATCAGCGGTGATTCGACCGAAATACTGAATCGGCTGGGCGCCGAAGTTGCGCGGGCCCTGGCAACGGTTGAGGGATTGAAAGATGTGCGTAGCGATGCCGAGACCGGTGACAAGGAAGTGCGCATCAGTATCGACAGGTCCCGGGCCGCAGCGGTTGGCCTGACGGCAGCGATAATCGCTCAGTCAGTCAGCATCGCGATGCGCGGCGAGAATCTGCGCGAATTCCGCGGCGAAAGCGGAGAAATTGCCGTTCGCCTCGCTTTTCGAGATAGCGACAAACAAAGCATAGAACAGCTCGCCGACCTGCCTCTGTATACAGCGGATGGCCGGCGCATCACCCTTGGCAGCGTAGCCTCCTTCCAGGTCAATTCCTCGCCCGACACGATTCGCCGCACGGACCGTCAGACCGCTGTCGTTCTTACGGCAAATCTCGAAGACGAGGTCTCGGCAAGCGACGTGCGGCCGCGCGTGAAGAGTCTGATGGACCAGATAGCGCTCCCGCCCGGTTACAGCTGGAAGGAGGGTCGTGGCTTCGAACGCCAGGATGAGACCGCGAACATGATGGTCATGAATATCGTGCTGGGCGTTGCCTGTATTTTCCTGGTCATGGCCGCTTTGTTTGAGTCGATGCTGCTGCCGTTCTCGATCATCCTCGGCTCGATCGTATTCTCCATTTTTGGTGTATTCCTGTTTTTCGCCGCAACTGGTACGACGTTTTCATTCATGGCAATGATTGGCATCATGATTCTGATCGGGGTGGTGGTAAATAACGGCATCGTATTGGTCGATCACGTGAACAACCTGCGACAGGAAGGAATGCCGCGAGAGAAAGCTATCGTTATCGCCGGACGTGACCGGCTTCGGCCGATCCTCATGACGGTAGCCACGACTATCGTCGGGCTGACGCCGCTCGCGATGGGCACGACACAGGTGGGTGGCGACGGCCCGCCGTATTATCCGATGGCCAGGGCTATTATCGGTGGACTGGCATTCTCGACCATCGTTTCCCTGCTGGTCGTTCCGGCGCTGTATGTGTACTTCGACAGCCTTGCCGCCTGGGGCCGCAAGGTCATGCGCACGGCGCGCCGCGCGCATGAGCCCGGTCAAACCTCTGCCTCCGCCTAGTCTCTGCGGACCAGCGTGCCGGCAAGCGCCAGTAACAGGAACCAACTCAGTGAACCACCGCCGCCGGGGCTCACGACAACCTGCGTCGTGACAGTAACTGGTGCATCCCTGTTGCTGTCCTCGAGCGGAAGTATCGACAGCTCGGACGTGTCTTCCGGGCCGATGTCCGCCAGGAATGTGCTGTCGTACGCGTCGTACAGCTCGATCAGGATGTCATAGTTGCCTGTCGGGTATCCCGCCACGAGATCTGTCTCGACGATGTACTCATCGTCACCGGACGACCCGAATATCGTGAAATCGTCGGTCTCCGCATACTCGTTCCACGGGCCGTACTCGTAGCTCAGATAAATGACCGCGTAAACGTCGGCAACGTCGTAGTAGGTATCGGCATCAAACAACAGATTTATGCCCGCATAGTAGCCGTCGCGATCCCTGTCCGTAAAAAGCTCGACATCGGCTGTGTAAAACCAGAAATCCGTATTCGGCGTGCGCGCATCGATATTCGACGACTTCTGTTGACCGGCTACCCGTGCCGTCTTGCTGCGATCGCCTGACAGCTTGAGCGCGCCGTATTCGTCGCGTGACGGCTCCAATGTCGCTGCTGCGCCACCCTGGCTAACAAGGCCCTGCGACGTTGTGCTGATGCGAGCATCTTCTTCCGCGGCCACCGCTGCGTAGCTCGTCGTCAAGTGCAATGCCAGCGACAGAGCAAGAACTATACTGACTGTTCGTTTGAGGTAGTTCATATCCGTGTCCTTTGTTTGCTTACAGCATCATTAGAAGCCTGAGATACTGAATCGACGCTGAACCCGTAGGCATGCTCGGACGTCCATGCGACCATGTTCAGCTCGCGTTCAAATAACAGGCGTGCCGTTCATCCATGATTCAGATTTCTCACAAAGATCACGTCGGCAACGCAATCGCGTGGTTATTGCTGGGTGTTGCTGGCGGGCTTTTTCTGGATCTCTGCGCAAAGGAAATACTGCGCACTTATTCCTTGCTGCAGTTCGTTCTTATCCGCAGCCTGATAGCGCTCGCTATTCTGCTCGCGATCGCCCCCCGGGTCGGTGGGCTGCGTTCGCTGCGCACAGACAAGAAGGCGTGGCACCTCCTGCGGATCGTTTTCGGGATGGGTGCGATGTTCGGTTTCTTTTACGGCCTGTCGGTCATGCCGCTTGTCGACGCCCTGACGCTTGGCTACACCGCGCCGCTGATGATGACCGCGCTATCGGCCATCTTCCTGGGCGATCGCGTTGGCTGGCGGCGCTGGGGGGCCGTAACGGTAGGTTTTATCGGGGTGCTCATCATGCTGCGGCCCGGCAAAGGTGAAATTTCGTTCGCGGCCATAGCTATTTTGATTGCCGCGTTTTGCTATGCCTGTCAGGCCATCACGGCACGTAAGCTGACTGCGACCGAATCCACCCTGTCGCTATCCTTCTACGTCATCGCCGGCCCGATGGTTGTCTCGATGGTCCTCCTTGACGGCGAGACCTGGCTGGATCCCGATATGGCCGGCTGGATTTTGTATCTCGGCGCAGGAGTCTGCTCGGTGCTGGCGTGGGTTGGGCTGGTCAATGGCTACCGTGCCGCGTCGCCGGCTTTGCTTGCACCGTTTGAGTATCTTGCGCTGGTTGGCGGCGCTATTGCAGGCTACCTGATCTGGGACGAAGTGCCTGACGTCTGGGTCGTACTTGGTGCGCTGATCATAGTGGCCTCGGGGCTGTTTGTGGTTTACCGCGACGTCGCGATCAGCAGGCAAGACTGATTCACACCACAACGCAGAAACGAAAAAGGCGGGCAACTGCCCGCCTCTCATGATCATGGTCGATTCGCTGATTCTCAGTTGACGTCACCAGCGTGCAGACCGGCAACCTGCCACGATTTGACGTGCAGTGCCCTGACGACATTATCGAAAAAGTCTTGCTCAAGTACGCTGACACTCTCGTCGGCCCGGAACACGTCGGCCAGTGCCTGTACGACCTCGGCGCGATGAGCCTCGGTCATTTTCTTGTATACGCTATTGAGATACTTGACCAACGTTGCTTCCGCATACAGTTCGGCCCGCGCCGCGACACGGATGTCGGCCGTGCTGAAGTCTTCTCCCGTGTGAGTCTTGAGAATCTTGCGGATAAGGTCGACTTCGGATTTCTGAATGCTCACATCGGCATTTGCCGCTCTTGCGAGCGTCATGAGCAGTACTTCCTTGAATAAGTCGCCCTCCTTGTTTGCACTGACTTCAGAGCCGCTGAAGATATTCAATACATTCTTGAGATCTGCGATCGCCATTTTTAGTTCTCACTCATTAGTTTTGTTATGCGGCTGCGGTTCCCGCAACGCAGGCAAGCTCTAAAGTATACACGGCATTGCGCGGCAGGTTTATCACTTGGCCGAGCTCGGCCGATTATGATAACTCACAAATTGCGACAATTTGAAGGCGTTTATCAAACAAAATTTTTCCTTGGAATTTATCGGCTTACAAGAGATACTGACAGCGGGCTAACAACTGAAAGGAGGTGATCCATGTCTAGTGGGATAACAAGGGTATCTAGAGATGCGGTGGGTCTGGTAACGATCAAGAAGTTCTTCGGCAGACGTCGCTAACCCTCCTTTCCAGATACGAAATCTCACGGAAAGCCGCAGCAATGCGGCTTTCTTTTTTTTGCAGGGCGGTTAGTAGCCCATTCCACTATCCGCCTCCGGCAAGCGCTGGCCGTGGATCAATCCGCGGACGCGATGCGCCGGCGGATCACAGCATCGTAGACACGCGTGACGTCACAAGCGAGCACGCCGCCGAGCAATTCAGCGTGCTTCTGGTAGCCGCCACCGTTCGCATAGTGATCGTAGTCCTTGCCCATATCGGTGTGATTGTCATAAGCATTGACGAGCTTGAAATCGAAGTCGACATCGTCAACGCCGTATGCCGGAAACAAGATCCACGCACCGTTGCGGTAACCATTCTCGATCGAATATTCGGTCCATGCATCCATCGCCGTGAACACGTCTTCCATCGTTTTGCCATCCACGGCTGAGCAATTCGCAAACGTCAGGACAATGTTGTCCGGTGCCACCTGGCTTGGCGATTCCTTGATCTGCATCGTCGCGAAATTGCTGTGACTGTCACAGTCCAGGACCTTGGCAAATGCGGCCGCCTGTTTAGCCCCGTCAGTCATCCAGGCATCCGCACCGGCACCAAGCTCCTCACCTGTTGGCGCCGCCCCCAGCCAACCAATATCAAATGTTTCCCCGCCAAAGTAATGCGGTGTGAGGGTCATGGCAAAGTAGGTCCCGGCACCCTGCTGGTCCATGTAAACGTTCCAGCCCGCGATGACCTTGTCGAGGTCCGCGGGACCCTGTCCCTTGTTATATTTACAGGTGTAGGTTTCAACGGGATAGATGACAGGCTCCTCGCTGGTCTCCTGTGCCCATGTCGTTGCAATGGCGAGCGTAGCCGCCAGCAGCGCAGATATTTTTACGGTAAGAGCGATTTTCATGTTGTTATCTCCTTCAGCTGTCCCTTGAATATTGGCCTTGGCCGTATTCCTGCAAAGTATAGATCAGAAATCCGGAGCAATCGGATACCGACATCAGGCTGTGACGATGCCCGCGAGCGCGGTCAGCAGCTCATCAACCTCCTGATGGCTGTTGTAATGCACCGGTCCTATGCGAACCGCACCGCCCGTCTCGTAAATGCCCAGGGTCTTCGCGACTTCCACGGCGTAGTTGTGGCCGCTCCAGACGAAAATATTCTGCCGCGCGAGGGACTCGGCGATCGCAGCGGACGCGACGGAATCATGGGTAAAGGAGACGGTGGGGACACGGCGCTGCATTGCATCAGCTGCCGTGATTCCCTGCACGGTGACACCGCTAATGTGCATGAGACCGTCGACCAGACGCTCCGCCAGCGATCTTTCGTAGTCGAACAGAAAGTCCATCGCCGCATGAACCGCCTGGCGTCGACCTGAAAACTGCGACCATCGGTCCGCATAATCCCGCGCCATCGTGTTACCGATCCACGCGAAATAGTCGACGATCGCTGCGACGCCGGCGATGCCCTCATGGCTCTGTGTACCGGTCTCAAAACTTCCCGGTATCGCTTCGGGAGCCGGCCTTACCTTGTATGGTTCGAGCTGCTCCAGTAGTTCTCTTCGACCCCAGAGGATGCCCTGGTGCGGTCCGAAGAACTTGTAAGCGGAGCAAACCAGGAAATCACAGCCGATTTCCTGCACATCGGTTGCAACATGAGGCGCAGACTGCACGGCATCGATGTACGTCATAGCCCCGGCTGCGCGCGCTTTGGCACAAATCGCAGCGACGTCGTTGATGGTGCCGGTCAGGTTGCTGGCACCACCAACACACAGGAGTCGTGTCCTGTCGGTCAATAGTGCATCAACAACATCAAGATCGAATTCGAAAGTCTCTTTGTTAAACGGCAGCCACTTTATTTTCAGGCCCATGTCGCGAGCCATCAGAACCCACGGCCATACGTTGGCGTCATGGTCCATCTGCGACACAATGATCTCATCGCCGCGACCGAACATGTGGCCGATAGACCGTGACAGGTGGAGCGTAATCGTCGTCATGTTCTGACCGAAAACGATTTCTTCCGGCGATGGTGCATTCAGAAAGTCAGCCATCGCGACGCGCGCCGACTCGACTACCTGATCCGCATCAGTCGACGATGCAAAGTAGCCACCAATGTTGGCATTCTTTTTCAGCAAACAGTCCGACACGGCGTCGGCCACCGTTGCGGTTACCTGTGTGCCGGCGGGGTTATCAAAATAAATACGTCGGACACCGTTGTCCAAGATCGAGAGCGCAGGAAACTGCGACCTCACCGATTCGAGATCGAATTGCATGAGTTAGTCCTGTGGCTTTCCGCCCCATTTTTCACGATGTGCGTCTTCGGCGCGCTGCCTGACCTTCGCGTGCCGGCGCGTCAGCAGAAGAGAATTTGGATCACATACGTCGGGCCGGATAATTCCCAGGTCACTGGCAGCATCGAACAGGCTTGGATACCAGCGCTCCCAGTTGGGCAACAAGGCTTCGACTTTGTCACGAAGAGTCATTGCCAGAATGTAACCGAGCAACCCTTCTTTGACAAACGAAATGCTAGTCGTCGAGCGCTCGCAAACCGAGGAGACAGGCGGCCAGCAGCATTCCGCCAAGAACGATCATCGGCGCCTGCGGAACAAGTGACGTCGTCGCCGTAACAAGCTCCTGCGGGAGCAGCGATGACAGGCGGACTGCGGCCGTCACAAGTCCGGCCAGCGGCTTGACGGCGATCGCTCCGCCAATTACTGCAGCAACAGGCAGCGCCAGGCGCCGGAGCCAGACTCTACGACGGATCTTCCGG
Organism: Woeseiaceae bacterium; assembly: GCA_049666725.1. Taxonomy (GTDB): domain Bacteria; phylum Pseudomonadota; class Gammaproteobacteria; order Steroidobacterales; family Woeseiaceae; genus UBA1847. Next base: position 13,768 of record JBATHK010000098.1, on the reverse strand, counting down.
ACAATCCTCGTACTGAAGCCATCGTCAGCAATCGGTGCCGAGTCAAACATCGACTCCAGCAAGCGGTCCTCTGCGTCTTTGATTCTCTCAGCCATGTTGATGATCTTTGATGTCAAAACTCGTCCTGATCTTCTGTTTACCACGAAAAATTACCGATTTCACCGTACCGACCGGCATCGAAGTCGCGTCGCTGATTTCACGGTGCGACAGCCCACATGCATAGGACATGATCATGATCGCGCGCTCTTCGTCGTCAAGTACCGCAAGCAGTTTATCCAGATCCGTCACTTCGTCAGGCTGGACGCTGTAGTTCTGCCCTTCTGTTTCCATCTTATGCCCGAGCTGGTCGAGTATTTCCGCATAGCGTTTCGATTTTCGCTTCGACTGCAAAAAAGTCGTGTAAGCGACTTTCAGCAACCAACCGATGAAAGATCCGCGGCCCGAAAAAGTCTGCAACTTGTTCCAGGCATGCATGAAGCAGTCCTGCGACAGGTCATCCGCTGTTGCACTGTCACCAGTCAGTTTCCGCAGGAAATTGCGCACCTGCGACTGGTGACGCCGCACCAGCTCTCCGAAGGCGGCAGTATCCTGCGCGGACACCGCTCTTGCGACGAGCTGGTTATCTTCAGCACTTCTCAACGGGAGCTGTCCGCTTATTGGTCACGTTCCGTGAATCCATACAAGATCATGTACGCAACACCGATGGCAAACGGAAATGCTGCGCCTGCCAGGATGCCGCGCAACGCGTCACCGCTTTCATCCGGAACGGCGAAGCCACATAACACCAGGCCGACAGCGACTGCCATCCAGAGTACGCCGAGACGCAGATCCTTGTCTTTGCTTGCCTTCGGATGACCCAGCCGGTCAATGATTTCTGGCGTTAGTTCATGCCCCTTATCAAGCGCAATACGAAATGTTTCCTGCATTTCGCGGCGCGCGCGATAGCGAAACCAGAACAACGCTACGAAAACCACGGCCAGTGACAAAAACATCACGATGGGAATCAGTTCTTCATTCACTTTGAATACTCCGGATTTGGACTATGGGAATTGCTTTCACCCAGTAGATGCACGCCGTCGTCACATTGGATGCACGAAAATAAACGTCTGTTTTTATTAACATAATTATAGCAGCCAAAGTCCATTTGAACCTGAATGCCCACATCTGGCGTTAGTACCGGGCATGACGATCAAAAACCACAACAAGGATCCTCGCTATTACCAGATCGCGGTACTGGCCTCGCTGGTCTGCTTCGGCGTCGTCGCCCTGGACTTTGGTATTCACTGGCAGAACGCGGTCACCATCATCGCGACTGCGCTCGCCATGCAGTTCCTGGGCACCCTGTATGCAAAGCTGCCGCGTTTTGATCCGCTGAGCCCGCTTATCACGTCGCTTTCATTGACACTGCTGCTGCGCACCGATGAGGTCGCACTCGCGGCCGCTGCCGCGGCCCTTGCGATCGGCAGCAAATTTCTGATTCGCTTTCACGGCAAGCACGTGTTCAACCCGGCCAACATGGCGCTGGTAACACTCATGCTGGCAAGCGACCAGGCCTGGGTCTCCTCGGGACAATGGGGCAGTGCGGCCATCGGCGCTTTCGCGCTCGCCTGCCTCGGGTTCCTGGTATTGACGCGCGCCCGGCGTGCCGAGACGACGATCGCGTTCCTGCTGATCTATGCGAGCCTGCTGTTTGGCAGGGCCGTATGGCTCGGCGACCCGCTCGCTATTCCGATGCATCAGATACAAAACGGCGCGCTGCTGATCTTCGCCTTTTTCATGATTTCCGATCCGAAGACGACCCCGAACTCGGCGGCCGGCCGGGTGCTGTTTGCAGCCGTTGTTGCCGTCATCGCTTTCATTATCCAGTTCACGTTTTACGAGCCGAACGGTCCGATACTGGCGCTTATCATCTCGGCGCCTGCCGTGCCGCTCATCGACATGATCATGCAGGGCCGGATCTACCAATGGGCACGTCCCGCCGCTCGTGCAGAAAATCAAATCAAAGGAGTTTATTGATGAAAATCCTGATATCAGCGATCGCAGCCGTGCTAACGATCGTGGTTACAACATCGGCCCAGGCATTCTGCGGTTTTTATGTCGCACGCGCCGACACGAGCCTGTTCAATCGCGCCTCCCAGGTCGTACTGGTTCGCGATGACAACCGGACCGTCATCACGATGGCGAACGACTTCGAGGGCGAGGTCGCGGATTTCGCGGTCGTCGTGCCGGTTCCGACCATGATTGAACGCGAACAAATCAATGTCGGTGATCGCGCCATTGTGCAACACCTCGATGCCTACACGGCGCCGCGGCTCGTCGAGTACCACGACCCGGACCCCTGCCTGCGATACGATCGCATGGAAATGTCACAGGACGGCGCGGCTTTTCCCAAAGCCAGCTCGGAAATGAAACGCGCTGCTCGTTCACAGGGCGTCACGATCGAGGCCAGCTACACGGTTGGCGAATACGACATCCTGATTCTGTCCGCATCACAAAGTGACGGTCTCATCCGCTGGTTAAACGATAATGGCTACCGCATTCCTCGCGGCGCAAAGCGCGTGGTGGAGAGCTACCTCAAGCAGGATATGCGTTTCTTCGTTGCCAAGGTCAACCTCGAGGAGCAGTCGAAGCTCGGTTACCAGTACCTGCGCCCGCTGCAGGTCGCTTACGAGAGCAACAGGTTCATGTTACCTATCCGCCTCGGCACGTTGAATGCCAGGGGCAAGCAGGAGCTCTACATCTACGCGCTAACGCGGACCGGGCGCGTCGAGACGACAAACTACCGAACGGTGAAACTTCCGACCAACACCGAAGTCCCCGAGTTTGTGCAAGGCGAATTCGCCGATTTCTACCGGGCAATGTTCGACAAGCAAACGCGTGCAGAAAACGAACGTGCTGTTTTTCTCGAGTACGCCTGGGACATGGCGTGGTGTGACCCCTGTGCTGCGGACCCACTAAGTGCCAAGGAGCTGCGTCAACTCGGTGTTTTCTGGGTAGATGGAGACAACAGCGGCGCAGCCAAGATCGCGCCGGCACGGGCGCAGAATGTATTCGTGACGCGCCTGCACGTTCGCTACGACCGTGAGCATTTTCCGGAAGACCTGGTCTTCCAGGAGACCGGGGACCGGCAGAACTACCAGGGCCGATACGTCATACGTCACCCGTGGAAAGGCGCGACCAGCTGCGACGCGACGCAGTACCAGGCCGGCGTGCGCGATCGCCAGGAGCGCGAGGCACAACAACTTGCAAATCTGACGGGCTGGGACATCGAAGACATCCGCGCGAAGATCCAGTTCGCCGGTGGCGCGCGCCCTTTGCCGAAGAAAGAGCCCTGGTGGAAGCGACTGTGGGATTAGCGGTAGCTGTCCTGCAGTTTCGCCAGCTCTTCTTTTCCGGGGTTCAGTTCGTCCAGTGGCAGCTTCGATAACGGCGTGTCGACGTTGCCCATGAGTTCATGCATTTCGGCGCGAGCCTCATTAGCATACAGCAGGCCTGTCGTAATCTCGCCCGCGTTGAATCGTTCGCGCAGGTACTTGAACGCGGAGGCCCGACTGGTCGGATCGTAGGTTTCGTCCACCTTGCGAAGGACAATCGTATCGCCGCCGTGGAGATAAATCGTCATTGCATTTCCCTCTGCGTAAGAGGCTGTAATTTCTTTGGACGGATGTATGTAGTCGACGTTGACGACGTGATTGTAATGCTGCCGCGTATACGCGTAGCTCTTGGTGGACCCTTCGTGATCGTTGAACGTGACGCAAGGGCTGATGATGTCGACTAGCGAAAAACCACTGTGTAACAGTGCGCCCTTCAGCAGGGGAACCAGCTGCTCCTTGTCGCCCGAAAAGCTGCGCGCAATGTAGGTTGCGCCGAGGCTCAGGGCTGTGCTGACCGGATCGATCGGTTCCTGCTGGTTGGGCATGCCTTTCTTCGGCTTGGTGCCGATATCGGCGGACGCCGAAAACTGCCCCTTGGTCAACCCGTAGACGCCATTGTTCTCGATGATGTAGCACATGTTGAGGTTGCGCCGGATTGCATGCACGAACTGACCGACACCAATTGACAGTGAATCGCCGTCACCCGACACGCCGATGTACATCAGGTCCCGATTCGCCGCATTAGCCCCCGTGGTCACGGATGGCATGCGTCCATGAACAGAATTGAAGCCGTGTGCCTGGCTGACAAAATAGGCCGGGGTCTTGGACGAACAGCCGATGCCGCTCATCTTCGCCAGCATATGGGGTTCAATGTCCAGCTCAAAAACCGCCTGAATGATCGCGGCGGTGACCGAGTCATGGCCGCAACCTGCGCACAAGGTCGATACGGAGCCCTCATAGTCCCGTGAAGTCAGCCCGAGAGCATTCTTCGGTAAACCGGGATGCGATATCTTGGGTTTTGCTATGTAGCTCATCGTTGTTACTCCCGGGTCAGGCCGCGCGCCCTTTGGCGATTTCCTCGAGGACCCTGTCGACAACAAAGCCCGCGTTTATTGGCATGCCATCATAGTGCAGCAGGGAAACCAGTTTGTTCTGGTCCGCTTCGATGTCGTTTATCAGAAGGCTGCGAAGCTGAGCATCACGATTCTGCTCGACGACGTATACAACCTCGTGCTTCGTTATGAAATCGCGTACGGCATCTGTGAACGGGAACGCTTTTACGCGGCAATAATTGAGGCCGATATTTTCTGCCTCGAGACGGTCGAGCGCTTCCTTGCATGCGCTGTCGCCACTGCCAAAAGTCAGAATCGCCGACTTGTTGAATTTCGAATAATGAATTTCGGCCTCAGGAACCAGGCTGCGGGCTGTCTCCCACTTGTGAAGCAACCGATCCATGACGTCCTGGTATTCAGCGGAATCCTCGGTGTAGGCGCCATACTTTGTATGCCCGGACCCGCGCGTGAAATAAGCGCCCTTCGGATGCACGCCCGGCAGCGTGCGATAGGGAATTCCGTCGCCGTCAACATCGAGGTAGCGGTGGAACTTCTCCATCTTTTCGAGCTCTTCGGCATCCAGGACCTTGCCGCGATCCGGGACATAGTTTTCATCCCACTCGAGCTCGGGAACCATCCAGTCGTTCATGCCGATATCGAGGTCTGACAACACCATCACCGGTGTTTGCAGGCGCTCTGCCAGGTCGAATGCCGTTACCGCCATGTAAAAACACTCGGCGGGATCCGCAGGGAACAGCAACACATGCTTTGTATCGCCGTGCGACGCATAGGCACAGCTGATGATGTCGCACTGCTGCGTCCGCGTCGGCATTCCCGTCGACGGGCCCACTCGCTGCACGTCAAATATCACCGACGGAATCTCTGCGTAATAGGCGAACCCGATGAACTCGCTCATCAACGAGATACCGGGACCGCTGGTTGGCGTAAACGAACGCGCGCCCATCCAGCTTGCCCCCAGCACCATGCCAATCGCCGCCAGCTCATCTTCTGCCTGGATAATGCAATACGTCCGTTTTCCCGTGTCAGGATCGACACGATAGTGCGAGCAAAAATCACGAAACGCGTCCATCAGTGATGTCGAGGGCGTGATCGGATACCAGGCGCCGATGGTTGCCCCGGCGTAGACACAGCCAAGCCCCGCAGCCGTGTTGCCATCGATAATAATTTGTCCCGCCGTCGCGTTCATTTTTTCGACACGCATCGGCAACGGACAGGGGAAATGCTCCATCGCGTAGTCATGACCCAGCTTGATGGCCTCCATGTTGGAGGCGATGAGCTGTTTCTTCTCGGCGAAAGTCTCTTCAAGCAGCGCCGTTATGATTTCGACATCGATGTCCAGTAGTGCGGCGATGGCGCCGACATAGGCGATGTTCTTCATCAGGATACGAGCCCGGGCCCCGTCAAAATGCTGGTTGCACATCCTGGAAAAAGGAATGCCGATGATCGTGATGTCTTCGCGATTCAGCAGGCTTTTGCGGGGCCAGGTCGAGTCGTAAACCAGCCAGCCGCCCGGCGCAACTTCGGCCATGTCTCTTGCATAGGTCTGCGCGTTCATCGCAATCATGAGGTCAACGCGGTTCGAGCGCGCATGGTAACCCTCGCCGGTTACACGAATCTCGTACCAGGTCGGCAGGCCCTGGATATTCGATGGAAAATAGTTCTTGCCGACAACCGGCACGCCCATTCGAAATATTGACTTTCGCAGCAAGCCGTTGGCGCTGGCGGAACCCGTACCGTTAACTGTAGCGATCTTGATAACAACGTCATTTACGGTTGCCACAGGATTCCTTTTAAGAGCCGGAGCCGCCCGTTGCGATCTTGGGCTGTTCCAGTTGCGCCTCGTCCAGCGCGTAGGGCACCAGGATTGTCGATTTCTGCATGTCCCAGGCGCCCGTCGGACAGCGCTCGGCGCAAAGACTGCAGTGCACGCAAAGGTCCTCATCCTTGACCATGACCCTGGCCGTATGCGGCAGTTCGGCCGAGACGTACAAAGCCTGCTCGGTATTCTCAGCCGGCGCGGAAAGTCTGGTGCGCAGCTCGTCCTCATCGCCGTTCGCCGTAATCGTCAGGCAATCCACCGGGCAGACATCGACGCAGGCATCACATTCGATGCAGAGGCTCGCGGTAAAAACCGTTTGCATGTCACAGTTCAGACATCGCTCGACTTCTTCTATCGCCTGCTCGGCCGTAAAGCCCAGCTCAACCTCGATATCGAGCTTCTTGAAGCGCTGCTTGAGATCAACGTGCGGCATCAGGCGCCGTGAAGCCGGGTTGTAATCGTTGGAATAACTCCATTCGTGCATGCCCATCTTCTGGCTTTCGAGGTTCAGGCCCATTGGCAGGCGGTCTTCTATGTCTTCGCCCTGACAGTACTTGTGAATGGAAATAGCGGCCTGGTGGCCATGTTCTACAGCCCAGATAATGTTCTTGGGACCAAACGCCGAATCACCGCCAAAGAAAACACCTTCGCGACCGCACATCATCGTGGTTTCATCGACGACCGGGCACTCCCACTGGTCGAATTCGATCCCAAGGTCGCGCTCTATCCACGGGAAGGCGTTGTCCTGCCCGATGGCCAGCACAACGTCGTCACAGGGAATGATCTTCTCGCCTGTCACGGTGCCGCGATCGATGCGGCCTTTCTCGTCGACCTTGTATTCCATCAACTCGAACTTCATGCCGACCAGCTTGCCGTCCTCGATCACAAATTCTTTAGGCGAATGGTTGACCAGGATCTCGACATTCTCTTCCTCGGCATCCTCCAGTTCCCATGCAGATGCTTTGAAGAAACCCCGTGGCTTTCGTGCCATGACCTTGACGTCCCTGGCGCCAAGGCGCAGGGAGGTTCGACAGCAGTCCATCGCCGTGTTGCCGACACCGATGATCAGCACACGCTCGCCGATAGAGTCGACATGGTCGAAGGCGACCGACTCCAGCCAGTCGATACCGATAAAGATACGATCCGAGTCATAGCGACCCGGAATCTCGAGGTTCTTGCCACGCGGCGCGCCCGTGCCGACGAATACCGCGTCGTAATTTTCGGCGAGGAGATCCTTGAGGCTTTCGATGGGGTGATTGAGCTTCAGGTCGACACCCATGTCCAGGATGTATCCGATTTCCTCGTCCAGGACTTTCGGCGGCAGGCGAAACTGCGGGATATTCGTCCGCATCAATCCACCCGTCGTGTCGTGCGCCTCGAAGATCGTCACGTCGTAGCCCAGCGGACGAAGGTCGTTGGCAACCGTCAGTGAAGCACAGCCGGCACCGATCAACGCAACGCGCTTGCCGTTGTCCTGCGCCGGTGGCTTGGGCAGGCGGTCCCTTATGTCATCGCGATGATCCGCGGCGACTCGCTTGAGCCGGCAGATTGCAACGGGCTTGTCTTCGACGCGGACACGGCGGCAGGCGGGCTCGCAGGGACGGTCGCATACGCGTCCCAGGATGCCAGGAAACACGTTGGACTTGCGGTTTTCCATGTACGCATCGCTGAACTGCCCCTGGGCAATCATGCGGATATACGCTGGAACGTCAGTGTGGGCAGGACAGCCCCACTGGCAGTCTACGACCTTATGGAAATACTCAGGATTGCTGGTATCTGTTGGCTTCATGCAAATGACAAACCGGCGCAGGCCTTCTTCCCCGGTACTCTACTGGAGTCCTTTAAGGGTCGGTAGCATAGCGGGATCGGGGGGAAAGTAAACAAATTCGCCCGGTCCTAGCGCGCCCGGGTAAATTCCATGCGCTGTCCGGCGATGTTGCCGGTGAGGCTCCCATCCCGATAAACAACCTGTCCGTTGACGATCGTCGTATCGATCGACGCGGAAAATTCGTGCCCCTCGAACGGCGACCACTGGCATTTGCTGAGCAGGTTCGCCTTGCTGACCCTGTAGGGCGCCGCAGGATCGACAATCACGAAATCGGCAAACCAGCCTTCGCGAGCGTAACCGCGGTCGGTGACGCCAAACAGGTCCGCAGGTGCGTGGCTGGTGCGATCGACGAGTAATTCAATGCTGATCTGCCCGTCGGCGACCAGATCGAACAAGGTCAGCAATGCATGCTGCACGAGCGGCAAGCCAGCTGGTGCCTTGAAGTAGCTGGCGGCTTTTTCGCTGGCTGTATGCGGCGCATGGTCCGTGGCGATAATGTCGATGCGCCCTTCGTTGAGCGCGATTATCAACGCCAGCCTGTCTTTGGCGCTCTTGATCGCCGGGTTGCATTTTATTTTTGACCCGAGTTGCTCGTAGCGAGACTCGTCGAACCAGAGGTGATGCACGCACACTTCGGCAGTGATTCGTTTTTCCGAACGGTGTGCCTTGGAAAACAGCTCCATCTCGATCGCTGTTGTCAGGTGCAGCACATGCAACAGGGCATCGTGCCTTTTAGCAAGATCGGTGGCCAGGCGTGACGAAGCCAGGCAAGCCGCCGCGGAACGAATGCCCGGATGTTCGGAAAACGGCACGTCTTCGCCAAACTTGGCACGCGCCTTGGCTTCGTTATCCCAGATTGTCGGCGAGTGTTCACAGTGAGTGACCATCATGATCGGCGCGTGCTCGAACATTTTTTCGAGCACCTCCGGGTCATCGACAAGCATGTCGCCAGTTGATGCACCCATGAATGCCTTTATTCCGCAAGCCTCGCCCACCTGCAGCGCTTTGACCTCTTCAATATTTCCGTTGGTCGCTCCGAAGTAAAATCCGTAATTCGCCGTGCACCGATCTTCGGCGATACCATACTTATCCTTCAGCGCTTGCCGGGTTGTCGTCTGCGGGTTGACGTTAGGCATGTCCATGAAACTGGTTATTCCGCCCGCCGCGGCCGCCGCCGATTCCGTCGCGAGATCACCCTTGTGCGTCATTCCGGGTTCGCGAAAGTGCACCTGGTCATCGATCATGCCGGGCAACAGGAGCTTGCCGGCCGCATCGACGACCTCGGCCCCGTCCGGTACCGCTATGCTGGCATCAATCCTGGCGATCCTCTCGCCTTCGATCAGTACGTCCGCTTCGCGAACCTCGCCCTCGTTGACAAGGCGCGCATTCGAAATAAGCAAATGTGACAAGTCGGGATCCTTTAATGGAGTAGAGGTCGATTGCTCGGCCGATGGCTAGCATTATGAAAGGGTCGGTCAATGATTACCATGGCAACAATTCGCCGAACGCGGCCTCTTCGACATTCGTCACCGGGAAGAGCTCTTTGCGGACGGCCGCCGCGTATGCGATAACCGCAGACGTGACCACCATACAACGATCAAATGAACCCGACTGACTACCTCGATCTTATTCGCAAAGCGAAGGTCTACGACGTTGCAATCAGGTCGGCGCTGGAGCCGGCTGTCAACCTGTCAGCCCGCCTCGACAACCGCATCCTCTTGAAACGCGAGGATCTGCAGCCCGTGTTCTCGTTCAAGCTGCGTGGCGCTTACAACAAAATAGCCGGCCTCGAGCCCGATGAGCTGGCGCGCGGTGTCATCTGCAGTTCGGCCGGCAATCATGCACAGGGCGTCGCGCTGGCGGCAAAACGGCGCGGGGTACGGGCCTGCGTCGTGATGCCGGTCACCACGCCCAGGATCAAGATCGATGCGGTCCGGGCGCTCGACGGCGACGTCATCCTGCATGGTGACGCCTATGACGATGCCTACGCTCATGCGCGCGCACTGGCGGCCAGCAAAGGACTGATTTTTATTCACCCTTTTGATGACCCCGAGGTTATCGCGGGCCAGGGCACGATCGGCGCCGAGATCCTGGAGCAGGCTGAGGAGAACATCGACGCCATTTTCGTGCCCATCGGCGGCGGCGGCCTGATCGCGGGCATCGCCACCTACGTGAAACAGCTGCGACCGGAAATTCGCATCATCGGAGTCGAGCCGGACGATTCTGCGGCCATGAAAGCATCCCTCGCGGCAGGCGAGCCCATAACGCTCGACCATGTCGGCATTTTTGCCGACGGCGTTGCGGTGCGCCGCGTTGGCGACGAGACCTTTCGCCTTTGCCGCTTGTTCGTCGATGAAATAATCACGGTGGATACTGACCAGGTTTGTGCGGCCATCCGCGATATCTTCGAAGACACGCGCTCGATAGTGGAACCCGCCGGCGGGCTGGCCGTTGCCGGGGCGAAGAAGTATGTCGCTGAACGTGGCATCTCCGGGCAGACGCTGGTCACAATAAATTGCGGTGCCAATATGAACTTCGACCGTCTCCGTCATATTGCGGAGCGTGCGGCCGTTGGCGAGCAAACCGAGATGCTCCTCGCCGCAGAAATTCCCGAAGAACCCGGCAGCTTTCGCCATTTTTGTGAGGCACTGGGGCGACGTGGTATCACGGAATTCAACTATCGGTACGCCGATCAACACAAGGCGCACATTTTCGTTGGCGTCGAGCTCAGCCACGGCATGAAGGAGCGTCTGCTGCTGATCGAGCGACTGCGTGACGCCGGTTTCCCGGTCGAAGACCTCAGTGACAACGAAATGGCCAAACTGCATGTTCGGCACATGGTGGGCGGACGCTCACCGGCTGTCAGCAACGAGCGCCTGTTCCGTTTCGAGTTTCCGGAACGACCCGGCGCGTTGCTCGAGTTTCTAAACGCCATCGGCACCGACTGGAATATCAGCCTGTTTCACTACCGCAATCACGGCTCCGACTATGGACGTATTCTCGCTGGAATCGACGTGCCGCAGGAGGAGACAGAGGACCTGGAGGCTCACCTGGCCGAGCTGGGCTACCCGCACTGGGAAGAAAGCGACAATCCTGCCTACACAATGTTCCTGTCGTAATTCAGTGCCTTTTGGTTAATCGCCCTGCAACCAATCCCGCCGCAGGCGCATCAAGTAGCTATAAACCGCAGTAATACCGCACGAGAATCGAAGAATAAGCATGAATTCCAGAGCATTAGTCGTTTTCTTTTGGGCGTGTCTCATCGGCACGGCGGCCGTTGCCGGCGAGGAACGTCAGACCCGTATCGAGATTGCTGTCGATGACGATGCCTCAGGCGAACAGAGTTTTGTTTTCGATAGCCAGGAGGCGGGCTTTGATCTGCACAGCCTGGCGGTTGGAGAGGTTCGCACGTTGACGGATAAGTCCGGAAACACCGCTGACGTCCGGCGCACCGCCGACGGCTTCGAGTTTGACGTCAACGGCAAGAAGGTCAGCGTCGATGATATGCCCGCGGTTGATGACCCGCACAGCGCACATGGCACGCATGAAATCGAGATGCGCGTAGACGACAGCAACTCGATTGTCATGAAGACCGGGGACGTCAAGAAAGTCAAAATAATCAGGTCAGGCGACGCCGAGGGCGTCACAGTGATCTCAGGCCGGGAAATCGATGCGGCAACACGCGAGCGCATTTCGGAGGTTCTGAGGTCCGCCGGCCAGGATGGTGACGTACAGTTCATCGACGGCAGTGAATTAGATGCTCATGGCGGTACGGAAATGCACGGCAGGCACGAGGTTCGAATCATCAAGAAGGAAATTGATGTAACAGACTAGGTATCCCTCAGCCTGTTTGTTTTGAAATATTCGGCGGTGGCCTTCGCCAGCGCCTTTTTTTCACCACATTTCGCGCATGCGCGCATGAACGTCAATGCGCCGGTCTGATCGCGAACCGAGTCGACTCGACTGTGCTTCCGGCCTTCCCTCGAACTCCTTGTCCATCGTTGCCAGCAGCGGCTCCGACATGAACCGGCTGCGTGCGCCATAGACATGCCTGTCTCCGTCACGACGCTGCTGCGTTACGTGATAGCGCAGTGGCGCGATCAGCGACAAAGTCTGTTTCGCGCGCGTCATCGCCACGTACAGCAGCCGCCGCTCTTCTTCGATCATCTCGGGCTTCCCCGCTGCGAATTCGGATGGGAAGTTTCCGTCCGCTACGTTCAGCACGAATACCGAGCCCCACTCCTGGCCTTTGGCCGAGTGCACGGTCGACAGGATCAGGTAGTCCTCGTCCAGCAGCGGATCGCCCGCAAGATCGCCCGCTGCGCCGGGCGGGTTGAGCGTCAATTCGGTCAGGAAGCGCTCCCGGGTCGGGTATCGGCCGGATACTTGTTCGAGCTGTTCGAGATCGGCTTCTCGTGTATCGAGTCCGTCATAAAGACGCTCAAGATGCGGCTGGTACCAGCGCCGCACCAGGGTGACCTGCGTCTGCCAGCCTCGCTCATCCGATTCTGCGCCGGACAGCGCTTCGAGCAGGCCGCAAAAACCGTCCCAATCGCTCGCAGCCGCAGCCGGCGGCCGGAACCCTCGTAACGAGGAAAACAGATGTTCCGCAATAGCCAGGTGCTCGAAGCAACGGGTAGCCCTCGACGGGCCCATGCCAGGTAGCAGTTTTAGTACTCGAAACGCCGCAACCTCGTTCTTCGGATTCTCTGCCCACTTGAGGACAGACAGCAGATCCTTGACGTGCGCCGCCTCCAGGAACTTGAGGCCGCCATATTTCACGTAAGGGATGTTGCGACGAACAAGCTCGAGCTCCAGCCGATCGCTGTGGTGTGAGCCGCGAAACAATACAGCCTGCTCTTTGAGCGCCATGCCCATTTCACGGTTCTTCAGAATTTCCCTGACGACGTATTCTGCCTCCGCATCACCGTCCTCGACCGTAACGTATCGCGGCTTGCCACCGTCGGCGCGATCGGAAAACAGGTTCTTGCGATACTGCCGCTCGCTTTCCGCGATCAGGCAGTTCGCACTATCCAGAATGGGCTGCGTGGATCGGTAATTTTGTTCCAGCGTGATGACCTGCGCCGTGGGCATGTACTGGTCCGGAAAGCCAAGTATGTTCTCGACTTCTGCGGCCCTGAAAGAATAGATCGACTGTGCGTCATCGCCGACGACCGTCACTCCGTCGCCATCCGGCTTGAGCGCATTGAGAATCTGCGCCTGCACAAGATTCGTGTCCTGATACTCGTCGACAAGGATATGGTCGAACCATGACCCTATTTCTTCAGCGAATTCCCTCTCGGCAACGAGATGACTCCAGTAAAGCAATAGATCGTCGTAGTCGAGTGCCTGGCTTTGCTGTTTGCGCAGCACATAACACCGGAAGAGTTCCTTCAGTTCATCGGCCCAATCGCTGCACCACGGATACACTTCGTCGAGCGTTTCGCGCAGAGGTTTCTGCGTGTTTACACAGCGCGAGTAAATAGCCAGGCAGGTATCTTTTTTCGGGAATCGTCGCGCTGCACGCGTCAGTTTTTGTTCGTGACGCACCACGTCCATGATGTCCGCCGCGTCACCCCGGTCCAGCACCGAGAATCCCGGGTCCAGGCCCAGGTTGCGGGCGTAGCGACGCAGCAGGCGATTCGCGACAGAGTGGAACGTCCCCGACCAGGGC
>JBATHK010000097.1:0-58430 GCA_049666725.1 Woeseiaceae bacterium | reverse complement strand
GTTGTCGAGTCAACAGCAGGCCGGTTTTCTTGTATAAGCCTGTGATCGAGCGGGCCTGGAAAACGTAACAATCCGACCAGGGGCTGTATTCCGGGCTTGTGACACTGATACAATCGCGCGCTGATTGAAGCGCGAATCGAGCCGCCAGACAAGCAGGCAATAATGTTACAAGAATACGTTCCCATCCTGATTTTCCTCGGCATCTCCACCGGTATTGGCGTGTTGCTGCTGGTTCTCGGCTTCCTGATTGGTCGCGGACAGAAAGATGAACAGAAGCTCTCGCCCTACGAGTGCGGTTTTGAGGCATTCGACGATTCGCACATGAAATTCGACGTCCGTTATTACCTTGTCGCAATTCTGTTCATCATTTTCGATCTGGAAATTGCTTTCCTGTTTCCGTGGGCTGTTTCCCTGGACGTGGTTGGCAAATTCGGCCTGCTTTCGATGGCCTTATTCCTGGCAATTCTCGTCGTCGGTTTTATCTACGAGTGGAAGAAAGGGGCGCTGGAGTGGGACTAGCAAACACGCCGGCGGTAGCCCAGGGCACGCAGGATGCCGAAGCGGCAGGCGGCAGCCTGCAGGAAAAAGGATTTGTCGTCACCAGTGTCGACGCCGTCATGAACTGGGCGCGAACCGGCTCGCTGTGGCCAATGACCTTCGGCCTGGCATGTTGCGCCGTCGAGATGATGCAGGCGGGCGCCGCGCGCTACGATCTCGATCGATTCGGCATTATTTTTCGGCCCAGCCCGCGTCAGTCGGACTGCATGATTGTTGCGGGAACATTGACCAACAAGATGGCGCCCCCGTTGAGAAAAGTCTACGACCAGATGCCGGAACCGCGCTGGGTCGTATCGATGGGTTCGTGCGCGAATGGCGGAGGGTACTACCACTATTCGTATTCCGTCGTCAGGGGTTGCGATCGCATCGTACCGGTTGACGTTTATGTACCTGGTTGCCCGCCGACGGCTGAGGCCCTGATATATGGCCTGATCCAGTTGCAGAACAAGATTCGCCGCACGAGCACCATAGCCCGATAAATTGCGGATAATAATGGCAATAGGATGATTCTGCGTTACGAAACATTGGCGAGCAAAATCGACGCACGCTTCGCTGAGCAGATGCGTCGCGTGCCATCGACCTGTGGTGAACTGACCTACGAAGTCGACAAGGACAACCTGATCGAGATCGCCACCGCGCTTAGAAACGAGGCGGACTTTGGCTTTGAAATGCTCATCGATGTCTGCGGCGTTGATTACCTTAACTACGGCAGTGACGAGTGGAAGACCGAGGACGCAACCGATTCTGGTTTTAGTCGCGGCGTCGAGCGCGAACCCGTGATCCTCGACGAGGCCGATGAGTTCGATCCTCGGCGCTTTGCGGTCGTCTACCATCTGTTGTCGTTACATCACAATTTTCGGATGCGCCTGCGCGTCTTCACGGGCACCAGCAATCCGCCGATATTGCAATCGGTGGTCGATATCTGGAACGGCGCCAACTGGTTCGAGCGCGAAGTATTCGACCTGTTTGGTGTGCTTTTCGAGGGCCATCCTGACCTGCGTCGCATCCTCACGGACTACGGCTTTATCGGCCATCCGTTCCGCAAGGACTTTCCATTGATCGGCAACGTTGAAGTGAGCTATGACGCGGCCGAAGGCCGCGTTGTCTACAAGCCAGTCAGCATCGAGCCGCGTACGCTCGTGCCGCGCGTCATCCGCGATGACAATCGTTATTCAGTCGATCTCAAGGACGCGAAAGATGGCTGAGATCCAGAGTTATACAATGAATTTCGGGCCGCAGCATCCGGCGGCGCACGGAGTCCTGCGGCTCGTCCTGGAAATCGAGGGCGAGGTCATACAGAAGGCCGACCCACACATCGGGCTGCTGCATCGTGCCACCGAAAAGCTCGCGGAAAGCAAACCGTACAACCAGAGCATTGGCTACATGGACCGCCTCGACTACGTTTCCATGATGTGTAACGAGCACGCGTATGTCATGGCCATCGAAAAGCTGCTGGACGTTAAGGTGCCGGAACGCGCGCAATACATTCGCGTAATGTTCGATGAGATCACCCGCATCCTGAATCACCTCATGTGGCTCGGAGCGCATGGTCTCGATATTGGCGCGATGACCATGTTCCTGTACTGCTTCCGTGAGCGAGAAGATCTCATGGACTGCTACGAGGCGGTATCCGGCACGCGCATGCACGCCACTTACTATCGGCCCGGCGGCGTTTACCGTGACCTGCCGGAAGCGATGCCAAAGTATCAGGAGTCGAAGTTTCGCAGCCAGAAAGAGCTCGATCGGATGAACGCCAACCGCGAAGGCTCCATGCTCGATTTCATCGAATCATTCACGGATCGTTTCCCCGGCTGTGTCGATGAATACGAGACGCTGCTGACCGACAATCGAATCTGGAAGCAACGCACGGTGAATATTGCTGTCGTTACTCCGGATCGTGCAATCCAGCTCGGTTTTTCCGGGCCTATGTTGCGTGGCTCCGGTGTCGAGTGGGACCTGCGCAAGAAACAGCCTTACGAGGTCTACGACAAAGTCGATTTCGATATTCCGGTCGGTGTCAACGGCGACTGCTACGATCGATACCTCGTTCGCGTTGAGGAAATGCGTCAGTCTAATCGCATCATTCAGCAGTGCGTGGAATGGCTGCGAAATAATCCCGGTCCCGTGATCGCGGACGATCACAAAATTACGCCGCCGACGCGTGTTGAGATGAAAGACGACATGGAGTCGCTCATCCATCACTTTAAATTGTTCACGGAAGGCTATTGCATACCCGAAGGTGAGGCTTATGCCGCCATTGAGCATCCCAAAGGCGAGTTCGGCATCTATCTGATTTCCGACGGCGCCAACAAGCCGTATCGGGTGAAAATTCGCGCCGCGGGATTTGCGCACCTGTCGGCCATGTCAGAAATGGTGGAAGGTCACATGTTAGCGGATGTTGTTGCCGTTATCGGTACGCAGGACATCGTTTTCGGGGAAGTGGACCGATGAGCTATGTTCTCTCAGACCACATCAAAGATGAGATTGAGCACTGGAAAGCGCGTTTTCCGGAGGGCAGGCAGCGCTCGGCGGTCATCAGTGCATTGCATGCCTTGCAACATGAAAATCATGGCTACCTGACAGCCGAGCAGATGAACGCCGTTGCCGAGTACCTCGATCTGCCAACGATTCAGGTTTATGAAGTGGCGACCTTCTACTCCATGTTCCAGACAAAGGAAGTCGGGCGCAACGAAGTAGCGATATGCACCAACGTCTCCTGCATGCTGCGAGGCGCGGATGACATTGTGGATCATGTAGAGCAAAAACTCGGCGCCAGGCTCGGCGAGAGCACCGAGGATGGCCGTGTATTTCTTAAGAAAGAGGAAGAGTGCATCGCTGCGTGTTGTGGAGCGCCGGCGATGATGGTCAATCACAAGTATTACGAAAACCTGACGAAAGAGCAGGTGGACGAGATCCTGGACGGCTTGGACTGATGACGTACGAACAGAATCTCGTTTGTTTCAATACATTCGGCTCCGATGAGTCGTGGACGCTTGCGACCTATGAAAAGCACGGTGGTTACGAAGCGTGGCGCAAGATACTCGCCGGAGATCTCGAGCCCGGGCAGATCATCGAGGAGGTTAAGGCCTCTGGCCTGCGCGGTCGCGGCGGCGCCGGCTTCCCGACAGGCCTGAAGTGGAGCTTCATGCCGCGTGACGCCAAGGTGCAGAAGTACCTCGTGTGCAACTCGGATGAGAGTGAGCCCGGCACCTGCCATGATCGCGAAGTCTTGCGGAACAACCCGCATGCGCTCGTCGAAGGCATGGCGATTGCGGCCTACGCCATGGGAGCGACAGTTGCTTACAACTACATCCGTGGCGAGTTCCTGGACGAGCCCGTGCCGCGTTTCGAAGCGGCCGTAAAAGAGGCCTACGACGCCGGGCTGCTGGGCCGCAATATCGCGGGCTCGGGAATCGACTTCGACCTGTACACGTTTGTCGGCGCCGGTGCGTATATCTGCGGCGAGGAGACAGCGCTGCTCGAGTCGCTGGAGGGCAAGCAGGGTCGCCCACGTTTCAAACCGCCGTTTCCGGCAGGCTTCGGTTTGTACGGCAAGCCGACCACGATCAACAACACGCAAAGCCTGGCCAGCGTGCCGGCGATCATTCGCAACGGGGCGGCCTGGTTTGCAGGTCTGGGGCCCGAAGGTTCCGGTGGTACGGCATTGTTCTCAGTTTCCGGGCATATCGAGAAGCCCGGCAACTACGAGCTGCCAATGGGCATCCCGTTCAAAGATCTGCTGAATGACATCTGCGGCGGCGTGCTGGGCGGGCGCAAACTCAAAGCCGTTATTCCTGGCGGTTCCTCCTGCAAAGTTCTGCCGGCAGAGATCATCATGGATTGCACGATGGACTACAACTCGCTGCAGCAGGCGGGGTCGTCCTTCGGCACTGGCGCCGTGATGGTGATGGACGAAACCACCTGCATGGTAAAAGTGTTACGGCGTATCTCGCGCTTCTACATGGCTGAGTCGTGCGGACAGTGCACGCCCTGCCGCGAGGGTACGGGTTGGCTGTATCGAATGCTTAGCCGCATTATTGACGGCAAAGGCGAAGAAGCCGACCTGCAAAAGCTCGTTGACGTCGCGAACAAGATTGAAGGGCACACGATTTGTGCGTTGGGCGATGCGGCGGCGTGGCCCGTACAGAGCTTCCTGAAACACTTTTATCACGAATTCGAATACATGGTTCGCCACAACGGACGAAGTATTGTCGACAACGAAACCGAGGTTGCCGCGTAAGCGCCATGAGCGACGATATTGTAAACATCGAAGTTAACGGCAAGCCTGTCGAGGCCCGCAAAGGGCAGATGATTATCGAGGCGACGGATGCAATGGGGGATTATGTCCCGCGTTTCTGTTACCACGAGAAGTTGAGCGTCGCGGCGAACTGCCGCATGTGCCTTGTCGAAGTAGAAAAAGCACCGAAGCCGATTCCGGCCTGTGCTACGCCGGTTGGCGAAGGCATGAAAATTTTCACGAAGTCGCCGAAAGCCATTGCGGCGCAAAAGGCGACGATGGAGTTCCTGCTGATCAACCATCCGCTGGACTGCCCGATTTGTGACCAGGGCGGCGAGTGCGAGTTACAGGATCTCGCGGTCGGCTACGGCCGCGACGTTTCCCGATACAACGATCGGAAGCGCGTTGTCAAAGACAAGGACATCGGGCCGCTCGTGTCGACTGACATGACACGTTGCATCCACTGCACGCGCTGCGTGCGCTTTGGTGAAGAGATCACGGGCAAGCCGCAGCTTGGCACGACCGGTCGCGGCGAGACGATGGAGATCAGCACCTACGTCGAGCAAAGTGTCGATCACGAGTTGTCAGCCAACATCATCGATCTCTGCCCGGTTGGCGCCCTCAATAACAAACCGTACCGCTACAGCGCGCGCGCCTGGGAAATGGTGCAGAGGCCGACGGTTTCTCCACACGACTGCGTCGGCTCGAACCTGTATATGCATGTGCTGCGCGGCACCGTAAAGCGCGTGGTACCGCGCGTCAACGAGGCTATCAATGAGACCTGGCTCGCGGATCGTGATCGTTTCAGCTACCAGGCGATTTACAGCGATGACCGACTCATGCGGCCGCGTATCAAAGAGCATGGAGAGTGGCGTGATCTTCCCTGGGAGGACGCTTTCGCGGCCGCCGCCGATGTTCTGCAAAATGCCGATGCGGAGAAAGTAGGGCTAATCGCGACGCCTGCCATTACGGTCGAGGAAGGTCACCTGCTGTCAAAGATCGCCGATCACCTCGGCACGGCGAACATTGACCATCGGGTATCGCGCCGGGATGTATCGGATCAGGACGATGACCCGATCTATCCATCGCTGGGCTGCCGTATCGCGGACATAGAGGCACAGGACGCAATATTCGTCGCCGGTTCCAACGTTCGTTCGGAAGCGCCGATCATTGCGCATCGACTGCGCAAGGCCGCACTCGCAGGCGCCGAGGTCAGTTTCGCGAACAGCGCCGAGTACGAATATTTTTTTGACGTGGCCAATTATGCGTCGGGTGCAGGGCTCGTCGAGCTGCTGGCCGGCGTTGCGGTTGCGGCCGCTGGCCGCAAGCCTCTGCCTGACCTGGTGATCGCCATTTGCGATGGCGTCAAGGCAAGCGCCGTGCAAAAAAGCATCGCTGCTTCACTCAAAGACGCGGACCGTGCGCTGCTGCTGCTTGGCAACATCGCCGGCCGGCATGCCTCGTATACAGCTGTGCGTGCGCTCGCCTCGTGTATCGCTGATCTGACCGGCGCCACGTTTGGCAGCCTGTCCGAAGGCCCGAACTCGGCCGGCGCCCATCTCGCCGGGGTGTTGCCGAACCGGACGCAGGGTGGTGAGAATCGCGAAGTGCAGGGACTGGACGTCGCGTCGATGTTGTCCGACACAATGGACGCGGTCGTATTAGTCAATGTCGAACCGGATGCCGACATTCACGCCACCACGGACGCCGTCAGGGAACTCGCCAGGCAGAAATACGTTGTGGCTCTGACGCCATTTGTGTCCGATGGCTTGCTCGAGTGTGCTGATCTGCTGTTGCCGACCGGCACCTTCGCCGAGACGTCCGGCACCTACGTCAATATTGAGGGTACCTGGCAGAGTTTCTCTGGAGCTGCCACCCCGGTTGGGGAGTCGCGGCCCACGTGGAAAGTGCTGCGTGTCCTCGGCAACCTCATTGAAGCCCCGGGCTTCGATTACGTTACAAGCGAAGACGTGCGCGAGGAATTTGTGGAACAACTCGGCGAAGTCTCGACCAGCAATGCTTACGAAGGCACGAGCGAGATAGCCAGGCCAAACGGTGACGACGTCCTGTCAGACGAGATCGACATTCCGCTGTATTCGGTCGACAGCCTCGTACGCAGGGCCACGGCGCTGCAGCTGACGGACGAGGCACGTCGTGCGGCCGCCGAGGGCGAGGCGTAATGATCCAGTTCTTCACGGAAACCTGGAATTCACTGCCGCCGTTGCTGCAGTACCTGACGGTTACGACCTGGAAGATCCTGATTGTCACGATCGGCGTGATTCTTATCGTCGCATTTTCGACCTATTTCGAACGCAAGGTGATCGGCAGCATGCAGGCGCGGATAGGCCCGAATCGCGTTGGCCCGATGGGGCTGCTGCAACCGTTCGCCGACGTTATCAAGCTCCTTATTAAGGAAGTCATTGTTCCTTCCCAGTCGAGCAAGTTTCTGTTTGTCATAGCGCCGCTGTTATCCCTGACTCCAGCCCTTGCAACCTGGGCGGTGATTCCGCTGAACGACTGGTATGTCATTGCCGATATCAATGCCGGACTATTGTATGTGCTCGCGCTAACGTCCGTCGGCGTTTACGGTGTTATTCTCGCCGGCTGGGCCACGAATTCCAAATACGCGTTGTTGGGTGCCATGCGGTCGGCTGCGCAGATAGTGGCGTATGAAATCGCAATGGGTTTTGCGCTGGTTGGTGTTCTTATGGCCGGTGGCAGTCTTAATCTTGGTGTCATTGTGGAAGCCCAGTCGGGCGGAGTCAGTAACTGGTTCCTGCTGCCACTGCTGCCGTTGTTCGTTGTTTACTGGGTATCCGGAGTCGCCGAGACCAATCGCGCGCCGTTTGACGTCGCCGAGGGCGAGTCGGAAATTGTTGCCGGATTTCACGTCGAGTATTCGGGCGTCGCTTTCGCGGTATTCTTCCTCGCCGAATACGCCAACATGGTGCTTATCTCGACGCTGACAGCGATATTTTTTCTCGGTGGCTGGGCCTCACCCTTCGAAGGCTGGACATTCCTTAACGATATTCCCTGGCTGGCATGGCTGGCGGCGGGTGGGCTGCACTGGCTGTTCCTGAAAATGTGTTTTTTCATGTACACGTTCTTCTGGCTGCGTGCGACGTTTCCGCGCTATCGCTATGACCAGATCATGCGGCTCGGCTGGAAGGTCTTTATTCCGGTGACGATAGTCTGGATTGCGGTGGAAGGGGTGATGGCCTGGTTTCAGATAGGTCCCTGGGCCGGTTTGAACGGATAGAGCAGACGAAATTAATGAATCGAACGATTAGTTACATAAAGACATTCGCGCTCTGGGAATTGTTGCTGGGCCTGTCGGTCACGCTGCGGAATTTCTTCAGGAAGAGCGTCACGCTCGAGTATCCCGAAGAGAAGACACCGCAGTCGCACCGTTTTCGAGGACTGCACGCGTTACGACGTTACCCGAATGGTGAAGAGCGGTGCATCGCCTGCAAGCTTTGCGAGGCGGTATGCCCGGCGCTAGCAATCACGATCGAGTCCGATGTCAGTGACGACGGCACGCGTCGTACGACGCGTTATGACATCGACCTTTTCAAGTGCATTTATTGCGGTTTCTGCGAAGAAGCTTGCCCGGTCGATGCAATTGTGGAGACGCGCATTCATGAATACCACATGGAAACCCCCGGCGAGAACATCATGACCAAAGACAAGTTGCTCGCGGTCGGCGACAAATTCGACGCAATGATTTCGGCAGACAAAGCAGCGGACGCGAAGTACCGGTAAGGCAGACGATGTTATTTCATTCCATATTGTTCTACGTTTTTGCCGCGATAATGTTCGGGGCCGCGCTGGGCGTTGTATTTTCGCGCAACCCGGTGCATGCCGTCATGTTCCTGGTATTGACGTTCTTCAATGCGGCCGTGCTCTGGCTCATGGCAGAAGCGGAGTTCCTGGCGATTGTGCTGGTGCTCGTTTACGTCGGCGCCGTCATGGTGCTGTTCCTGTTCGTTGTGATGATGCTTGATGTCGATGTCGAAGCGGCGCAACGAGGCCTGACGCGGTTTGCGCCGCTCGGAATCGGTATCGCTCTGCTCATGGTGATCGAACTTATCCAGGTCATCTGGTGGCGCAGCCAGATCAGCCACATGCCGTCAGGATTTGCCGCGACGCCCGAGGGCTACAGCAATACCAAAGCGCTGGGGTCCGTGCTTTATACCGAACATGTGTACGCCTTCGAAATTGCCGCGGTCATTTTGCTGCTCGCGATTGTTGCCGCCATCACGTTGACGATGCGCCGGCGGCCGGGCCTCAAAGTTCAGGATATTGCAGGGCAGGTTGCCGTGCGTGCCAAGGATCGAGTTCGCATAGTCAAAATGGACGCGGAGAAAAGGTCATGATCGGCCTGCAGCACTACCTGGTGGTGTCGGCGATGCTGTTTGTCCTGAGTCTCGCCGGCATCGTCGTTAATCGCCGCAACCTCATCCTTCTGTTGATGTGTATTGAGCTCATGCTGCTGGCTGTGAATTTCAACTTCATTGCGTTTTCACGATACCTGGGCGATGAGACGGGCCAGGTATTTGTATTCTTCATCCTTACGGTCGCTGCCGCAGAAGCCGCAATTGGTCTGGCGATTCTTGTTGTACTGTTCCGCAACCGGCGTTCCATCGCCGTGCGGGAACTCAATACGTTGAAAGGCTGAGATGTACAGCTACTACCTGGCAATCGTATTGTTCCCGCTTGCGGCGGCGATAATCGCAGGCCTTGCTGGCCAGAAAATTGGCCGCGCCGGAGCGCATTGGGTCACTATTATTGGTGTCGGTGTGTCCTGCGTGCTTTCGATGCTGGTTCTGTACAACATGTTCTGGGGTGATGCGCCGGCCGAGAACATCAGCGTTTATACCTGGGCTGTTACCGATGGCCTGCGCATGGAAGTCGGCTTCCTCGTCGACAGGCTGACGGCGCTGATGATGTGTGTCGTTACGTTCGTATCGCTGATGGTGCACATATACACGATCGGCTACATGCATGACGATCCTGGCTACCAGCGATTCTTCAGCTTCATCTCACTGTTCACGTTCTCGATGCTGATGCTCGTGATGTCTAACAATTTCCTGCAGCTGTTTTTTGGCTGGGAGGCGGTAGGCCTTGTCTCGTACCTGCTGATCGGCTTCTGGTTCAAACGGGAATCTGCAATTTTTGCGAATCTCAAGGCATTCCTGGTCAACCGTGTTGGCGACTTCGGCTTTATCCTGGGTATATCGGGTGTCGTGATGTTCACGGGCTCGCTGGATTACGCGACGGTGTTTGCGGGCGCAGAGGGCATCGCTGCGCAGAATGTCGAGGTCATCTCGGGTACGCCATGGAACGCGATGACACTGGTCTGCATCCTGTTGTTCATAGGCGCCATGGGTAAGTCCGCGCAGGCACCGCTGCATGTCTGGCTGCCCGATTCGATGGAAGGCCCGACGCCGATCTCCGCGCTGATCCACGCCGCGACAATGGTTACGGCTGGCATTTTCATGGTTGCGCGCATGTCGCCGCTTTTCGAGCTTTCAACAACAGCGCTCGCTGTCGTTATTGTCATTGGCGCGATCACGGCGTTTTTCATGGGCCTTCTCGGCATCGTGCAGAACGACATAAAGCGTGTAGTCGCATATTCGACGCTTTCACAACTCGGCTACATGACGGTTGCACTGGGCGCGTCAGCCTACAGCGCGGCTATTTTTCACCTCATGACGCATGCGTTTTTCAAGGCGCTGCTATTTCTTGCCGCAGGCTCGGTCATTATCGCGATGCATCATGAGCAGGACATCCGCAAGATGGGTGGTGTCCGGAAATACATGCCGATTACCTACTGGACGGCGCTGGTCGGTTCCCTGGCGCTGATTGGGTTCCCGGGCAGCAGCGGCTTCTTTTCCAAGGACCTCCTCATCGAAGCCGTCAAGGAGTCGCACTGGCACGGGCAGGGCGCGGTTTACTGGATCGCTTATCTGAGCGTGTTGCTCGGCGTTTTCGTTACGGCTCTCTATTCCTTCCGCATGTTCTTTCTCGTGTTTCATGGTGAAGAACGCATGGACGCGGAAACCCGGTCACACCTTCATGAAACACCGGCCGTGGTTACGGTGCCGCTGATAATGCTGGCGATTCCGTCCGCCATGATCGGCTGGTTCACGGCCGGTCCCGTGCTTTTTGGTAACTACTTCGGCGAGAGCATAAAAGTCGATTCGGCGCATGATGTGCTGGCGCACATGGGCGAAACCCTCTGGCACGGCAGCCTCAGCCTCGTTACGCACGCCGTGATGACGCCGGTATTCTGGCTGGCCGCAGCCGGTGCTTTCACGGCATGGTTCCTTTATCTCAAACGCCCGGACATCCCGGTGACGATCAGGAAAAGGTTGTCGGGCCTCTATAACCTGCTGGATCGCAAATACTACTTTGATGACCTGTATATCAAGGGCTTCGCGGCCGGTGGACGATGGATTGGACGCTTCCTCTGGCAAAAAGGCGATCAGCTCATTATTGACGGCATGATGGTCAACGGCACCGCCAGGAGCGTGGCCCGGCTCGCCGGCGTGATGCGCCACATTCAGACCGGTTACATCTACACCTATGCCTTTGCAATGATTATCGGCCTGACGATGTTGCTTGGTTGGCTCATCTGGCTCAGCTGGCTGAGGTAAGACGCGGTGCTCACAACATACCTTCTGAGTAATCTCGTATGGCTGCCGATCGCCGGGGGGATTGTGCTGCTCGTGATCGGTGACAGCGGTGATGCCCGTTCGTCCCAGGCGAGCCTCATGCGAATCGCCGCGCTCGTTTTTTCGGCCCTGACATTCTTGTTGAGCGTCGCTCTTTATGCCGCTTTCGACAATGCGGCAACCGGCATGCAGTTCGTCGAACGGGTCCTGTGGGTCGAGTCACTGGGCGTCTACTACTACCTGGGCGTCGATGGCTTGTCGGCACCCCTGATTCTGCTGACGACATTTATCACGCCGCTTGTTGTTATTGCAGGCTGGGATTCGATCAAGACGCGTCCTGCACAGTACTTTGCAGCCTTCCTGATCCTGGAGGGCCTGATGATCGGCGTCTTCTGTGCGCTCGACGGCTTGCTGTTCTACGTTTTCTGGGAGGCCATGCTGATTCCGATGTTCCTGATCATCGGCATATGGGGTGGCGAGCGGCGAGTCTATGCGACGCTGAAGTTCTTCCTCTACACCTTCCTGGGCTCGGTCCTGATGCTGGTTGCGTTTATCTACCTGTATTTGCAGACCGGCAGTTTCGATCTGTTTGGTTTCATGAACGTACCGCTGGGCCTGCCCGTCCAGCAGGTCATTTTTATCGCGTTCCTGCTGGCGTTCGCGGTCAAGGTGCCAATGTGGCCGGTGCACACGTGGTTACCGGACGCGCACGTCGAGGCCCCGACCGGCGGCTCCGTGATCCTGGCGGCCATCATGCTGAAGATGGGTGGCTACGGTTTCGTGCGCCTGTCGCTCCCGATCGTTCCTGACGGCAGCGCCTATTTTTCCGGAATGATGATCGCGCTTTCATTGATCGCTGTCGTCTACATCGGTTTTGTCGCGTTGATGCAAAAGGACATGAAGAAGCTGATCGCCTATTCATCGATCGCGCACATGGGTTTTGTCACGCTCGGCATGTTCCTGCTGTGGCATATCGCGGCGGAGACAGGCGCGGGGCTTGGCATGACCGGTGCGATGGTGCAGATGATTTCGCACGGGTTGATCTCGGGAGCAATGTTCCTCTGCGTCGGCGTCCTGTATGACCGCGTTCACAGCCGTCAGATCGCCGACTACGGCGGTGTCGCGAACACGATGCCGGTATTCGCGGCCTTCATGGTGCTGTTTTCCATGGCGAACGCCGGTCTGCCCGGTACCTCGGGTTTTGTCGGGGAGTTCATGGTGATCATCGCGAGCTTCAAAGCCAACTTCTGGTACGCATTCCTGGCCGCCAGCACGCTGGTGCTGGGCGCGGCTTATACCCTCTGGATGGTGAAAAGAGTCGTGTACGGCGAAGTGGCCAATGACAAGGTGGCGAAGTTGCAGGATCTGAACTCGCGGGAATTTTTTGTGCTGGCCGTACTCGCAGTCAGCGTACTGCTGGTGGGCCTGTGGCCTGCACCGCTGGTAGACATGATGAATACGTCGGTCGACTTGCTGATTGAACAGATTGCGCAGCCGAAGCTCTGACAGGTCTATTTATGAATTACATGGATTTAATTTCAGCCGCTCCGGAGATGACACTGCTAGTGCTCATCTGCGCCGTGCTGGTTGCGGATCTGTTTGTTGATAGTGAGCATCGCGTTTATACGTTCTGGCTGAGCATTTTCGCGCTCATAATCACGGCTGGCGTTATCTACGCAACCGTGCCGGATGGCCGCATCGTGTTGTTCTACGGCAGCTACGTCAGCGATCCGCTGTCGCAAATTCTGAAACTGTCGATTGTGTTGTTTGTCGGGGTGTCGTTCTTTTATGCGCGCGATTATTTGCGGGCTAATGATTTGCACAAAGGCGAGTACTATTTGCTCGGCTTGTTCGGATTGCTCGGCATGATGATCATGACATCGGCGAACAGCCTCCTGACGATGTATCTGGGACTCGAGACGCTCGCGCTTTCCTTGTACGCGCTGGTCGCCATTGACCGAAACAACGTAACAGCCGCCGAGTCCGCCATGAAGTACTTCGTGCTGGGTGCTATTGCCTCGGGATGCCTGCTGTACGGCATCTCCTGGGTTTACGGGATCACTGGCTCGTTGCAATTTCACGAAATCGCGGCGGCTATTTCGGCGGACCCGTCGCTGAATAACCTGCCGCTGTGGTTTGGACTGACGTTCCTGATCGTTGGTATTGCGTTCAAGTTTGGTGCTGTACCGTTTCACATGTGGCTGCCTGACGTTTACCAGGGCGCTCGGACGCCGGTGACCTTGTACCTCGCATCGGCGCCGAAACTCGCTGCCTTGGCATTGACCTTGCGCATCCTGGTCGATGGTCTGGGTGGCCTGCACGAGACCTGGTCGTCGATGATCATGGTGGTGGCGGTGCTGTCGCTCCTGGTCGGCAACATCGTTGCGATTGCACAGACCAACATCAAGCGCATGCTCGGTTATTCGACGATCGGGCACGTCGGATTCATACTGCTTGGTATTTTCTGTGGGACAGGGGAGGGCTACGCTTCGGCGCTGTTTTACACGCTGACCTACGTGGTTGCAGCCGCGGGTGCGTTCGGCGTCATCATTGTGCTGAGCCGGCGTGGCTACGAGGCGGAAAACCTGACCGACTTCAACGGCCTGAATGCCCGCAGCCCGTGGGTCGCGCTCATGATGATGATCCTGATGTTCAGCATGGCGGGGGTGCCGCCCTTTGTCGGGTTCTTCGCCAAGCTAAACGTCATCAGCGCTGTTCTGGCCTCGGGTTATCCCGGGCTTGCGGTGCTCATGGTTCTGGTGTCTGTCGTCGGCGCTTTCTACTACCTGAAGGTTATCTGGTACATGTATTTCGAGGCTGCCGAGGACCAGGCCGTACTGCAGGCGAGCACCGATACGCGCGTTTTACTGAGCCTGAATTCCCTCGCAGTCCTGGCCCTTGGCATCGTTCCGGGCTGGCTGATGGCGCTTTGTATCCAGATACTCGGATAGGGTTGTAAACCCCGAGACTGTTGCGTAGTATGCCGTTCCTGCCGATGCGGGGTGGAGCAGTCTGGCAGCTCGTCGGGCTCATAACCCGAAGGTCGCAGGTTCAAATCCTGCCCCCGCTACCAAAATGAATAAAGGGCTCCTCGTGGGGCCCTTTTTTATTTTTGCTAATGAGGTACGGTTGGATTCTTCGAAGCAGGTTCATTCCGAGGCCGGCTCGCCGGCCGCCATAATGAGCCCCGACCAGATCGCCGGGAGCGATCTGGGACGCACGAAGTGCGCCCGACGGGCCGGCAATAGGATGTTGCCGGTCAACGGCGAAGGCAAATCCTGCCGAATCCATCCTGCCCTGGTGACCAACTGATCCATTTCTCGTTCCGATGGCCTTCTTGACGAGGCTCGCGGGGATGAGCCTTTTTTTGTCTTGGCATAGGGCTATGGATAAACTGGGATCTGGGAACGCGCCACAAACAGATGAAAGACTCACTTCGAGCACTCTCTAGAGACGCAGTCAATAGCCTGCGTGACCTGACACCGATCATCGTCGTGATCGGCGTCTTCCAGGCGTTCGTCATCCGCCAGCCGGTCGATGGCCTGCTGTCGCTCGTCGCCGGCGGGCTCCTCGTTGTTGCGGGTCTCACTTTTTTTATCTTCGGCCTGCGACTCGCGCTCTTTCCGGTCGGCGAGGGGCTTGCGCACTCGCTCGCGCGCAAAGGCAGCGTGTTCTGGCTTATTTCCTTTGCCTTCGTGCTCGGCTTTGGGACGACGGTGGCGGAGCCAGCGCTGGTCGCCGTCGCAGCCGAGGCGGCAGCGGTTGCCGCGGATGCGAAAGTCATCGCGAGAACGCCCGAGGCCATCGATGACTATGCCTTGGGCCTGCGCATGACGGTTGCGCTCGCCGTCGGCGTTGCGATTGTGCTGGGCGTGTTCCGCATCATAATCAACTTGTCGCTGCCGATACTGATCATCAGCGGCTATGGGCTGGTGTTGGTGCTCACGGCGATCGCGCCCCCTGAAATCATCGGCATCGCCTACGATTCCGGCGGCGTGACGACCTCGACCGTGACCGTTCCACTCGTGACCGCGCTGGGCGTGGGGCTCGCCAGCTCTCTGAAGGGCAGGAACCCGATGCTGGACGGCTTCGGCCTGATTGCACTTGCCTCGCTGACGCCGATCCTGTTCGTGCTGATCTACGGCATGGTGGTCTGATGGATCTCGTTGTGAATACGCTGGTTTTTGTCACCGACAGTGCGCTGAACGTCGTGCCGATTGTCGTCTTCCTGTTCGCGTTTCAGTGGTTTGTCATCGGCGAAAGGATGCCGCATGGCGGCAGCATCATCGTGGGATTTCTGTTCGTCGTCGTCGGCCTGGGCCTGTTCCTGGAAGGCCTCGAGCAGAGCCTGTTTCCGCTCGGGCGCATGATGGCGGAGCAGCTCACCCATCCCGAATTCCTGCTCGACACTGGAGAGCATGTCGTGGCCGATTTTACCTGGCAGGATTTCTACTGGGTCTATATTTTTGCGGCGACGGTCGGCTTTTCCACGGCCATGGCGGAACCTTCACTGATCGCGGTGGCTATGAAAGCCAACACCGTCTCTGGTGGGGCAATCGGCGTCGTCGGCCTGCGCGTTGCGGTGGCCATCGGCGCCGGCATCGGCGTGAGCTTAGGCTGCTTCCGCATCATCACCGGTTTGCCGCTGCCTTATTTCATTGCGGCCGGTTACTTCATTGTCATCGTGCAGACGATGGCATCCCCGAAAGAGATCGTGCCGCTAGCGTACGACTCGGGCGGGGTGACGACATCCACCGTTACGGTTCCCTTGGTCGCGGCACTCGGGCTTGGCCTGGCCGACGCGGTGCCAGGACGCAGCCCACTGCTGGACGGCTTCGGCCTGATCGCCTTCACGGCCCTGTTCCCAATCATTACGGTCCTCGCCTACGGTCAGCTCGCCATACTCCGGCAACGCAATTCGAAATCAGAACAGCCAGACAAAAATTCAGAATAGGAAAACCACCGTGCACTTCAAATATATTGTCGCTTTATTGATCGATGTCGAGGATGCCGTTAACTTGCATTTGCGACTGGAGGACGGTCGGGACGCTATCCCTCTACCGTTACCGGACTAGTGAATCCTGGCGGTTTGATTGTTAAGACGGAGCAGTCGAGTTGCGCGAGAATACTCTCCGCAGTGTTGCCCATGAAGAAACCGTCAATTCCGGTGCGTGCGACGGTCCCCATTACGACGAGATCCACTGCCAGTTCGCGAGCTAACTCCGATACAACGAACTGGGCGGGCCCTTTAACTACATGGAGATGGAGGTCGAGGGTGCCAGCGCTGTTCGTGTCTGTCGAAGTGCCGTAGTTCTTAACGAGATCTTTCAGCCAGCGCCTTCGCTCGGTGGCTTCCTCTTCCAACATTGCCTCGAACTCAGCCTCCGAGAAGTCCCACTTGTGTGACTTTAAGAGCGATTCGCCGAATACTTCCCATGCATGCACGATGTGCGCTTCGCTGGATTCCGCTAGCGCCATTGACGTGGACATCTCCAGGATCTGGCGGTTGAGTGTGTCCTTTGCCGGTTCCTCCGGATCCTGGTCAACGGCCGCCAGTATGCGAAGGTATTCTTGCCGCTCCTTCGGCTTGATGATCCAGACGGGGCACGGGCACTTGCGCATTAGATGCTTGTCCGTACTGCTGAACAATATCTCCCGCAGTCCAGTGTCAGCGTCAGCACATTTGACGAGCAGGTCGTGGTCGCTCCGCAATACCTGTCGGATTATCTCGATAAATGGTTTTCCGATAAGCACTTTCGTGTCTATCGAGACTCTGTCAGTCGCGACTGAGTTGACAGTACTTTCCAGCCATTCTCGTTTTTTGGCGGTGGCAGCATCGAGAAATTGGCGTGGCGTGATCCTGGTAGCACCTATTCGCACTTCGCTGGGAACTGTGTCAACGATTGCGCACACGGTAAGGCGGGCTTGGTTCTTCCTCGCTAATGTGGCGCCACGTTTCAGTGCAGCCGAGTAGTCCGTACGTTCATCGACAACAAGCAAGATATTGGAAAACCTTTTCACTGCTGAGCCTCGCGCAATTTGAACGACTACCGGCCTATTTTACTATTGTTTGGGAGATTGGACAGCTGGCCCGGGAGAGGGGGCAGGCACATTCTGTCGAAACTCGATGGGTGAGCACCCTTCGGTTTTGCGGAAAGCGCGTCGGAAGTTCGCCGTGTCTGTGTAGCCAAGCGCATCTGCGATTACTTCTACGCTGTGTTCCGTCTCACGCAGGTATTGCTTTGCCCAGCGGGCCAGGGCCTCCGATTTGAGTTGCCGGAAACTGGTGTCCTCCATCTGCAGCCGGCGGTTGAGCGTGCGTTGGGAGACGTTCAGATCGAAAGCAACGTCACCAAGGTTCGGTAGCGGGGGCTCGCTGGTTCGCAATAGTCCGGTGATGTGCTGCTTGTACGGCGTGTCCTCAGTCTCGCTTTGCCGCTTCAGGTCTTTAGACAGCGTCATCTGTGCCTGGCGCCAGAGCTCCGGGTGATAATAAGGGGACGGTGTATCCAACCATCGATGGGGAACGTCCACCTCGTTCGCCGCTGCGCCGAAAATGACTTGTCCATGCAAAGCGTTCGTGTATTCCGTTCGGTTCTCTGGCTCCGGGATGGCCAAACGGAACCGGGCATCACGGATCGACTCCCCGATCAGGGTCTCGATGTATTGCTGCAGTAACGTCATGGCCGTTTCGGTGTGGAAACGCTCCATATAACCAGTGTCACGCTGGTAGAGGATCGTCACGGTCATTCCCTGCAGGGTTGAGCGCGCCGCAATATCAACGTAGGTCGCATGCAGCCGGGTAAAGCTCTCCAGTACTTGCAGACCTTCTCGCAAGCTTGGCGCAGATGCGATCGCTACGCCGACCGGGCCCATCGCAAACACGTGCATTTGTCGTCCGAGCAAGAATCCAAGCTGTTCGTCTCCCAGTAACCGGTCTCCGGTTCGCAGGACATGCAGGAAATCCTGCAGGGATATATCGCCGCCACGGAGTAATTCGTCGCGGCCTGTGCTTTGGCCAGCAAACAGCGGTGCCGGGTCGATTCCGCGTCGCTCAAGTTCACGAAGCACCAGGCGGGCATAAACGGGGCTGATTCTATCCATTTTCACTCAGACTCATTTTGGCGAATTATGACACCCTTTTGGCGCGATATGAACTCTTCAAGGCCGGCGGGTGCGAGCATAGTTCGACCATGCCAACCACTCTTCAGGATGCGCCATAATGACTAAACCCGATGTGCTCGATCAGAAGGCACTTGCCAGCGCCAGGCGCTACATGGCAACAATCGCCTGGCCCACCGTGATCCTCGGCTTGGTCGCCGCGGTGACTTACGTGACCACAGTTGCGATGGCGATCGCAGGGATGCTGTCTCTTTGGGTGGCCGTTCCGATCGTGGCCATCGTGACGTATGCCAGCTACACCGTCGCACATGACTCCATCCACGGTTCAATCAGTGGCAACCGCGCTTCCATGCGGTGGATCAACAAGGCGCTGGGCTACATGGCAGCCTGGGTCCTGATGATTCCACTGACCGCTCACCGTCACGAGCATATGGCGCACCACCGGCATGTGAACGACCCGGTGCATGATCCGGATTTTCCTGTTGGGCGGATGCAGGATTCTGTCTTGGCTGCGGCACGTGTGGCCATACAGATCACAATTGGACAGTTCAGTCACTACTTCAAGCATCGCTGGAAGAAGGCGCCGGCGAAACAGAACCTGGTTATGTGCCTGGAGGTTGCTACCGCAATCTTGCCGCGGCTCGCTATATTGATATCCGGCTACTGGGTGGAAGGCCTGCTCCTGTTCGGGCTGGCCTGGCTCATCGGTGTGGTCGTGCTGCTGTATCTCTTTGCCTATATTGTGCATCGGCCCCACGAGGAGGCAGGGCGTTATATAGATACCTCTACCATTCTGCTTCCCGGACCGCTGGGAACGTTGCTCACATGGTTATGGTTGTTCCAGAACTACCATTCCATTCATCACTTATTTCCACGCGTGCCGTTCTACAACTACGCGAAGCTCTACCGAGAAATCGAGGAGATCATGTTGGCCAAGGGCGCGCCGGTTTATCGCGTTACGATGCGTGGTTTGAAACCGGTATCCACAGGATTGACTACTTCAATGGAACCCGTGTGAGCGTTTTGGGAACAGAGCAAAGCGCGCTCCCGTTACCAAATGAACATTGGCCTCCCTCGTGGAGGCCATTTTCGTATGGAAGGCAAAAAAATGGGGAAGAAAAGTCCGACTGCGGCATTTTGAAAGTATTGTGGGTCGATACACTTTATTTAAGTCCAACTCTGATGAGCATTAAAGTCGCCGTTATCCAGAAGCCACCGGTTCTCCTCAACAAACAAGCTACGATTGATCGAGCGCTCGAGTCTATCGATGAAGCTGTCGGGGAGGGCGCAGGGCTGCTCGTGTTTCCCGAAGCATATGTCCCGGGCTATCCGACATGGGGTTGGAGACTGCGACCCGGTGGCGATATGGCACTGTCCGCTGAAATCCATGCGCGGCTGAGACAAGACGCGGTCGACCTCGCCCGGGGCGATCTGCAAGCACTGCAGGACGCGGCCAAGCAGCACAATGTTTGCGTAGTCATCGGTATGTCCGAACTCGACAGCCAGTTTAGCGGTACGACGCTGTTCAACACTGTCGTCGTGATTGGTCCCGAAGGCGAGATCCTCAATTGACATCGCAAGCTGATGCCCACGAACCCCGAAAGGATGACTTGGGGTCCCGGGGACGGGAGCGGTCTTCGCGTGGTAGACACGCCGGCCGGGCGGCTGGGGACGCTCATTTGTTGGGAAGCGTATATGCCGTTGGCTCGGTATGCGCTGTACGCGCAGGGCCTGGACATCTTTGTCTTTCCCACCTGGGATACCTCGGACACGTGGATGGCGAGCATGCGCCATATAGCAATGGAGGGAGGCTGCTGGGTGATTTCGACTGGGACCGCCCTTCAGGGCAGTGACGTGCCCGATGAATTTCCCGAGCGGGACAGGCTCTTCGACGACGAGGATTGGATCAATGTAGGCAATGCGGTCGTAGTCAAACCAATGGGTGAGGTCGTCGCGGGACCGCTGAACAAGGAGAAAGGCATACTGTATGCAGAGATCGACAAGGACGTCGCACGCCGATCAAGACGATCATTCGATGTCTGCGGCCACTATGCCCGTGCCGATATTTTGTCATTGTCTGTCGACCGCAGGTCGTTGGAACCTGTCAGCTTTTCTGAGTGATGGTCGGGTAGTACCCCGTAGTGGCGATCAGCGGCACGAGCAAACCGGGCACGAAGCGCCGTGGGCCGCTACGCCTTTCTTACGGAAATTAGTCTGGCCCGTTGTCGATCAGCGCGCAGCACCGTGATTCGGTAGCCGTGCCAGTTGATTGAATCGCCGACAGACGGAATTCGTTCGAGCGTTTCGGTGACCAGTCCGCCGACTGTCGTTACTTCTTCCTCGGGTTCCCACGCGATGCCGAGCGCGGCCGAGAGCTTACGCAGATCGACGGTGGCGTGAACCTGCAGCGAGCCGTCTTCGCGCTCGACGAATTCTTGGGCGGGCTGATCACTCTCATCGTAAATCTCACCGACGATCTCTTCCAGTACGTCCTCAAGCGTTGCGATGCCTTTGACGGTGCCGTACTCGTCAATGACGATCGCAAGGTGCCGCTGACTGTCCTGGAATATTCGCAGCAATCGCGGTAGCGGCAGACTCTCGGGCACAATGAGTGAATCCTGGCGCAGGGACTCCCAGTCGACATTGTCGTCGTCATGCAATAGCAGCGAGTAGAGCAGCTCCTTCGCAAGAACCACGCCGGTTACGTCATCAATCTCACCGGTTGGCGAATACGGGAATCGGCTGTGGCCGGTCTCGCGCACTATGGCCAGCGCATCATCATGTCTCATTGTGCCGGCCAGGAATCGGACTTCTTCACGCGGCAGCATCACGTCGTGCGCACGCAGGTAGCTCAGGTGCGTCGCACCGACGATCATGCCGGCTGTGCGCGTCCCGACGACGCCCTGGCCGCTGCCGAGCAATGCCAGCAGCCGGATCTCCTTTGGTGACGTCACGGGCACGTCGGTGCTGGCGCGCAGCGACTTGGATATCCGCTCGCTCAATACAACGAGCGGACGCAGCAAGAGCGTCAGCCACTGGATGCCGTGCGCGACCGGGGGTGCCAGAACACGCGCGTACGAAACGCCAAGGGTCTTCGGAATGATCTCCGTGAACAAGAGCACGGCAATGGTGAAGAGGATCGAGAAGATCCAAAGCGTATTTGTGCTGAAAACGTTGGCGTAGCTTGCACCGGCGACCGCCGCGCCGATCGTATGTGCGGCTGTATTCAGGATTAGAATCGCTGCGATCGGCACGTCCATGTTCTCTTTGAAATTTGCGAGCAGCTGCCCGGCGCGGCTGCCGTCGTGCACCAGGACCTCGATCTGCGGTCGCGTCACCGACAGCAGCACGGATTCGAAGACCGAGCATATGAACGAGACGACGAGTACAACGCCGACAGCGGTAGTCAATTGCAGCATGTTACCTCCAGCGGGAAACCTGGCATACAGTCTACTTGATCGTTGCAGATTCGCCCCGAGCCGCAGCGACGCGAATTTCGCTCAATCGCAAGTCTTGGATCTGACCTGTAGTGATCAGGCTGGCGGTGGCCAGACTAGTTATTTAGACTCGTTCTAAATGCCTCCGCTGAGATGCCAAGCCTTTGTGCCGACTACTTCCGGCAACTGAAATGCTGCTTGGCGTTTGGTCGAAACCGGGTGAAAAAACCGTCCGAATCTCAGCCGATTCTTCGTTCCTATGCGCAGGTTTATGCACAGGATGACAACAAGGAAAAGTTCGTCAACGACTTTGTTGCCGCATGGACCAAGGTAATGAATGCGGATCGTTTTGATATAGCCTGAAAAGACGTCGTAAAGCTATATCAGGCGAACCCGAGTCGGGACTGTCGGAATAGTGCAAAGCCTGCCCCCGCGACGAAGCAATGAAGGCTCTGGGTAATTCGCCACGATACGTTACTGCACCGGGTTGTCGAGCTTCTGGATAATGGCACGCTGATTTCGACCGCCAATAAGCGAGGCGGCGTCTGGAGTGTCGCAAGCCGGGCAGTTAAGAATGCTTCTTTAGCCAGAGTTCATGATGTTCAGAGCCTACTCGCAGCATTTTTGCGTCGCACTTGGGGCAGTGCTCTTCCTGGCAGGGCACGCCGCGTTTGTGGGGCACGACCGTTTTGCATTTTGGGCAGACGCAGTCTCCGCCGCTTCCCATGGTGTGCTGTCGATTTTGTTTGGTCATTTTGCTGTCCTTCGTGAGGCCTGGCAACAAGGTTCCGGCTGATCAGTCTTGCCCGGGCTGTATTTGCATGCCCTTATATGCCAGCACAATCCCTGCATCTCCCTTACTCTGCCAGGCGTCGGCAACAACAACAGCGAACTCGACCTGCGCGCTGC
This sequence comes from Woeseiaceae bacterium, assembly GCA_049666725.1. Classification (GTDB taxonomy): domain Bacteria; phylum Pseudomonadota; class Gammaproteobacteria; order Steroidobacterales; family Woeseiaceae; genus UBA1847. The sequence continues at coordinate 35,490 of JBATHK010000097.1, read as the reverse complement.
AACAGAAAGCTCCCTGACTGGCGAAAAGAAGCGCATGGCCCTGAATCGCGGAGAAAGAGATCTTACAAAGTCCTGTTCAATGACGGCGTCATCCGGTTGCATCGTGCGAATGGCTATAACGGTGCCATCGGCAAGCTTCCAGTCAAATTTGTGGTCGGGGGGATTCATGGGCGTTGGCAACGACAGGCCAATTCCATAGCGCGCATGGATCCGAATTGACCTGGGCAGATTGTCGACGATTGCCTGTTGCGGAGACATAGGTAATAGTCGCTACCCTATTGAGCCTGGCGCTTCACGTAACGTTCAGTCTCGCGCTACTATGCTCCCTGTCATGATCGCAAGACTATCCATATTGGTTGTTGTGTTATCGCAGTTTGCGATTGCTGCGGAACCGGCAGTCGACAAGAAGGGTGATAACGCGGCGCTTTCGAAAGCTCAGGCACGCGCGGGAGAATGGGTCTGGATTCCAAGGGACGATACTTTCTGTAGGGATGGATCGACGAGCGGCATTGGCGTGCGACTGTTGCCTGACGCTAAAGCAGTAATGATCTATCTGCAGGGCGGTGGCGCCTGTTACGACGCCCATTCCTGTGCCGAAAACAAGAACGCGCCAGTCGCGGGCGAAAACTACTCTCGCGAAAAATTCCAGGTCTGGGTCGACACGCTCGGCAACCAGGGCGTATTCAACACGACGAATCCCACGAATCCGGTGGCCAGGTGGAATCACATCTATATTCCATACTGCACTGGTGATCTGCACGGTGGTTCGCGACCCAATGCCAGCGTCCCGGGTGTGGAGGGTCAGCAACAGTTCGTCGGTTACAGGAATCTGCATAACAATCTCAAAATCCTGGCGCCTTATTTTCGGGGCGCCGAGGATGTTGCATTGATGGGTGCGAGCGCCGGTGGCTTCGGTGTGCTGGTCAACTACCCGCAGGTCGCTGAGGCGTTTGCTGGAAAATCGGTAGCCGCGCTGGTTGATTCCGCCCCGGTCATTCCCGAGTCCGCAATAAAGACATCGTGTTTTGAACGCAAGGTTATCGAGACGTTCCAGCTACAGCTCCCGGAAGCCTGTCCGGAATGTGCGGACCCGGCCCAGGCCGGGCTGATAGGCCTTTACGGTTACTTGAGTCGGACTTATCCGCGGGGCCGTTTTGCGTTCGCCTCCGCGGACGCGGATCTTGCTGGCGTAGTGCTTTACGACCGGGAATCTCGGGCTTGTGGGGGCGCCGGCGTCAATATTTTCAACTATCGTTTCAGTCTTTATGCGCTCCGCGACAAGTACATTGGCCATGAGTGGGCGACGTTTCTGCCGGGCGGGATACAACACACCATGACTCAGTCCGACGCGCTTTTCCTCAACAGGAAGTTCCGGGGAGTCAGTGCGGGGACCTGGCTCGGTAGAATCAACGAGAAAACGCCATCGCATGTTCCCGCGGCGCGTCTCAAGGCAAAGGACTAGGGCGCGGCCATGACGCTGTACCGATCCGCGTTTGGCCTGGCGCTTGCGGCCGCATTCATCCTCGTCTGGATGAACCTCGCCGTTGGCATCATCGGGGACTCGGACAACCTCTACAACCTGATGTACGTCGGCGTGCTGCCACACTATCGAAAGGCAGCTCGTAAGCTGCAGGATATGTCGGCATTGAGTACGGCCTGAAACAGGAAAGCCGGCCCCAAAGGGACCGGCTTTGTTGTGTGAGGAACCGAGTTCCCCTGTGTCTCTCAGAGCCAGCTTCAGTCTTCGCAAAAAGCCTCCGGTGCCCAGGCGCACATTGCGTCGCGCAAGGCGTCAGGATCGGCGATGCCACAGTCCGTAACCAGAACATCATCGAGGTCACCAATACAGCTGACCTCTTCGCGCTCACCGGTAGGCATGCCATCCTCGTCGAGCTTGCTGGCGAGTACGAAGCCAGTGCCCGCCAGGTAGTACTTGTATTCCGCCTGACCAGGATCGCGAGGATTGACTTCATACGTCTGCAGGCAGGCGCCTGCGCATGGAAACGCCTCAACGTCGCCGCCTTCTGCGTCAGAAGGGGTGGCTGCCAGGTTCTCGTACCTGACATAGTCCTCGGCTTCATCAGTTGCCATCTCCTGGCGATCACCGTTACCAGGCACCGGAAATGCACGCACGAGATAGCCTGCGCGTGCGCGGTCAGTACCGTTAGCGAACGAGCCATCAGTGTTGTCGATCAGACCGTCTTCGATCTCGTAGGTATTTTCGCCACAATAGACCGTGTCACCCATCAGGTTCTGGGCGTACCAGTCCTGGGTCACCTCGACGGCCTCGTACTCAATCTCGCCTTCGTCTTCACTTTCCTCGAAAACCAGGTCCCTGATGACGCGGCACGGTAGTCCACCAACGTCCCGGACCTCGTCTGTCGCGACGACTACCGTGACTTCCATTGACTCGCCGTCATCAGCAACGATGACGTGCGTATGCCCTGCCGTTAGCGGCCAGTAAGGGTTTGGATCAACAGTGTCACCGATATCGTTCGGGTCTACGAAATCGTTCGGATCAAATACCACGTCGTAACGCTGCTCGCCGACCAGTTCGCAAACGTCCAGCCGGGCTTCATAAACGTCCCGGCATTCTTCAGATTTCTCCGCGCTTTCCTCGCGAGCGTCGGCGCGACAGTCACGCTCGTCCTCGCGGCTGGTCACGTAAACGCAATCGGCAATGTGAACCAGGTAGTCGTCCTGCCGGTCCGCGTAACAGGCGTGGCGAAGAAGCTTCGCATGGGTGCTGCACGCTTGTTTTCCACGATGTCCCGACTTGCCCCAGCGGTCATTCGAGTATCCGTCGGCGCTCGCGGCGGACATGACCAGGGCCGTCAGCGCGACGACCAGGGTACAGATAATAGTGGTTTGTTTTGACATGGCTTGTCTCCTTAGCCGGCAGCAGGGCTGCGCTACGTGGGTCTCCAGTTTCCTGGTTTCCCTGATAGACGCTGCGGGACAAGAAAATCGGTCGCCGACGTGATCAGCGAACAGAGGGCAACAGAGAATGGTCGACCTAGTTGTCCGCGGGGTACTGCCTGGCAAGAGCTTTCAGGCGCAGCATGCGGTCCGAACACGCACGACGCGTTGCCTCCAGGTCGATGACCTCATTCTCGAACCGGCGCTGCCGCTGGAAGTAGGCGGCCGGGTCGGTGCCGTCGGGCTCGACGCTGATGCGATAGTTGGCGCCGTCGTAAACCTCGTAAAGCGGGAAGAGGCCGCTCCCGACCGCAAGTCGTACCAGTTCGATGGAATCCTCGGGCTCGGATTTCCAGCCCGTGGGGCAGGGCGAGTGCAGCAACAGAAATCGCATTCCCTGCATCGCAAATGCGGTCGACATCTTGTTCGTGAAATCAGCGGGGTGGGCGATCGAGAGTGTTGCGGCATAAGGAATCCGGTGCGCGGCCATAATCGACATGATGTCTTTCTTGCCCTCGGTCTTGCCCGATGGCGTGGTTGTCGTGCGGGCGCCGGCCGGCGTTGCTGAGGAACGCTGCCCCCCGGTGTTGCCGTAAATCTCGTTGTCGTAACAAATGTAAATGATGTTTTCGTTGCGCTCGGCGGCTGCCGAGAGTGTTGCCAGGCCGATATCGTAGGTGCCGCCATCGCCGGCCCAGCAAATTACGTGGCCCGGTTCGGCATTCAGGTCACGGACAGTGGCCAACCCGGAAGCAACGGCTGGTGATGATGCAAATGTGGTCGCGATCGTTGGCACACCGTAGCTGGTAGTCGGAAACGCGCCGGCGGTGACGATTCCGCAGCAGGCGGGAATTACGAGCGTGCAGCTGTCGCCGGCGTCGCGCAGCGCCCGTCCCAGCATGGTCAGGCCAACGCTCATCCCGCAACCGCCGCAGTTGGTATTGCCGGGCCGCAGCAGGCAGTCTTCGGAGCACGGAATCATCGGACGTTCCTGAAGCCGGCCTGAGGTCGTCGTCATTGCAAAGTCTCCTCGGCGGTCTCGATGCCCATCCATATGGGATTGCCGGCGTCCGATCGCGAGGCAAGGTCGGCCAGGATCTGGCTGATCACGTCCGGTGTCACGTCGCCGCCGCACAGTCCGGTCAGATAGTTCTGGATCAACACGTCGTCACGATGGCCCTGGAAAGCGGCCCGCGTGTCCTGCCAGAAGATGCCGCCCACGCCGGCGGCATAGTTGCGGTCCAGGACTGCGACGCGCGATGCTGAGCGGCAGGCTTCAAGCAGCGCTGCTTCCGGAAATGGGCGAAACATCTTCAGCTTCACGAGGCCGACTTTCTCGCCCGACTCACGCCGCTGCCGAACCACTTCGCGCGCCGTCGTAGCCATCGTGCCGCTCGCGACAAGAACTTGCTCCGCGTCTTCGGTGGCAAATGTCTGAATCATGTCGCCGGGATCGCGGCCGAAGACGTCTGTGAAACTCTTCCGGCACTCCTGGTACACCTCTGGAACGCGCTGCATTGCCTCGTCGATCTCCATGCGCATCGACAGACCTTCGTGAGGCCAGGCGAGGCCGCCGAGTGTGCGCGCCTCGTCGTAATGCAGACGATGCGGCAGGTCGAGGTCGGGCAGGAAGCGATCGACCTCGGTTTGTTCGGGAAGCGCGGTCTCCGTTTGCGTATGCGAAACGATGAATGCATCCATGCAGGTCAGCACCGGCAGCAGAATGCGCCGGTCCTCCGCCAGCCGGAAGGCAAGCAGCGTCGTATCCAGCACCTCCTGGTTGTTTTCACAATAGAACTGCAGCCAGGCGAAGTCTCGGAGCATCAGCGTGTCACCCTGGTCCGCCCAGATGTTCCATGGCGGTCCCAAGGTCCGGTTGACCGCGACCATGACGATCGGAAGTCGGTAGTAACCCGCCACCATGATGTTCTCCGCCATGTAAGCAAGACCATTAGCGGAGCTTGCCGTGAAGGCTCGCGCGCCGCCGATTGCCGCCCCAATGGATACGGCCATCGCACTGTGCTCGCTTTCAACCGGCACAACCCGCCCCTTGCTAAACGGGAAGCTGGCAACATACTCAACGATCTCGGTCTGCGGCGTAATCGGATAGATTCCGCAGGCAACGCCCCGAGCCGCACGATTGGCTTCTCCCGCGACGCTCAAAGCGTAGCCGGCGGCGTGGTTTCCGGTAACGACCTGTACAGGCATAGTTCCTCTCCGTACCGGCTAAAGATGGCTCATGAAAATGACGTTGCGCGGGCATTCCGCCATGCACACGCCACAACCCTTGCAATACGCGTAGTCAAATTCGAGACGGTGACCGACTCGTTTCAATACTCCCTCGGGACAGTAAGTGCAGCAGAGATCACACTCGTTACAGACACCGCAGGACAGGCAACGCGTAGCTTCGCTGGCGTCTTCGAGTCCCATGTGCACTTCATCAAAAGTCGAGCGCCGCTCGGCCATCGCGAGCGAATCACCTTCGGACGGAGCGTGGCGCTCAAACAAATGCAGCCTCATCGCGTCGGCATGGATGACATCGTCGCTCCAGACATCAACGTCGCTTAATGCTTCGGCATGCTCCGTCATGCGTACCTGCTCTCCGCTAAGCGCATTGTGCACGTGTATGGCCGTGCGCCGGCCGCTGCCAATAGCGCCGGCAACTGTTCCGTCGCCGGTTGCCAGGTCACCGATCGCGAACAAAGGCGTCTCCAGCAGGCCGAGCAGCTGATTTCCTTCTCTAACCTCGGTGCCCTCCGGAAACACCGAGACGTCCCGTGACTGGCCGAGTGCGAGAATGATCCGGTGGCAGGCAAGCTCAAAATCGGAGTTCGGGATTTCTACCGGCGCCCGGCGTCCGGACTCATCCGCTTCGCCGAGTGTCATGCGCCGGCACGTCACTCGATGCTGTCGCAGAATGCCATCGCCTGGTTCTACGCGCAGGGCAACGGGTTGGGTCAATAGCTCCAGCACGATGCCTTCCTCGATGGCCTCGTCGATTTCTTCGCGGATCGCAGGCATCTCCTCCCGCGACCGGCGGTAAAGCACTCGCACACTTTTTGCACCGAGGCGCAGCGCAGAGCGCGCCGCGTCCATCGCCGTGTTGCCGCCACCCATGACGAGGACATCCTCGCCATCGACGCGCACATCTTTGCGGTGCACGTGATCCAGAAAATCAATGCCCTGGACCACGGCCTCCGTGCCGTTCATTCCCAGCCGCAAATCTCGCTGCTCCTGCAGTCCGGTGGCCACCAGCACTGCATCGTGACTGCGTGCCAGGTCCAGCAGCGCCTGGCGATCGATGCGATGGTTGGTCGTAAGCTCGACGCCGAGTCCGAATATGCGGTCGATTTCACGCGCGACTACGTCTTCGGGCAATCGGAACTCGGGAATGCCGCTGCGGAGCAGGCCGCCGGCTTCAGGTCCGGACTCGAACAATTTAACCGAATAGCCAAAGCGCGCGAGATGGTAGGCCGCAGTAAGGCCGGCAGGGCCCGATCCAACGACTGCGATCCGTTCATCGCGCTTCGCGAGTACCTTCGGTGTTACACGACCATGATCGCCGGCATAGCGTTCCATCTGACGGACATTGACAGAACCGTCTATCTCGATGCGGTTGCATGCGTCCATGCACGGCGCGGGGCATGCTCTCCCGCAGATCGACGGGAATGGTGTGGTGCGGAGCAGAATCTCCAGGGCCTCGTCGGTTTCTTCACGGGCGAGGGCATTCAGGAATCCCTGCACATTGTTGCCTGCGGGACAGATGTGATTGCAGGGTGGAACCATCTGCCGACGTTTCGGCTGCTCCGTCGCCCATTGACCCGTCTTGATCGCCGGCAGGTCGCTGCCGGCACCCTCGAGGATGCTCGGTCCGCGTCGCTCGTCCGCCGCCGCCACTGTTTCGTTGCCGCCTTCAAGTTCGCGAAATGCGTGCAGGAGCCGGACTTCATCGTAGGCACGCGTGGCAGCCGAGAGGTTGGTACCACCAAAGCCGAGATGCTCGAGGGCCGCGCACATTTCGTCAAGCGGATAGTCCAGCATCCGGCATGCCGCGCCGGCAAGGGCCGTGTTGACGATCGGAACGCTACGCGTGCCCAGCGTATTGTCGCGCGCAATAGTTGTCGCATCCACGGTAGCGATTCGGTTATGGGCGAACTGGTTGGTGTATTCGTCCGGCGCCTGCGGCGAATTGATAAGTATCCAGCCGCCGGCTTTCAGCCCTGCTGCAATCGCCGGTGCGACCAGTGTCGGGTCCAGCACGATGACATGATCAGGCTCGTAGATCAGATTGCGATTGGTGATAGGGCGGTCGGAGTAGCGGCAGAATGCCTGGATCGGCGCGCCGGATCGTTCGGCGGCATACAGCCCGAACGCTTGTACCGACAGGCCCTTGAGAAACCGCGACGTGGCGATCAGCTTCGCGAGGGTGACACCACCCTGGCCGCCGCGGCCATGAATTCGGATTTCAATCATTGCATCGTCCCGCAGGCGAGTTTCTGCCCGCGACCACTCCTGTTGATGCGAATAGAAGCAGTATTTTGACAATGCAAAATATACAGATTTCGGAGGCTTACCCGAATAGGTAGATTCCGTGAAAAAATACGCCCAGTGCTATTTTCCACGATGGCTGTCTCGCTTTGCGTGACCTTAAATAGGGGTTTCGAATTCGAGAAAACGATCGAACCGTGGTTTGGAGGCAGAACGATGTTGGATAAGAGATCAGACTTGGCAGGTCCGGGTATCAGTACCTATGAAAAGGTCGATGAAATCCTTCCCCGGAAATACAAATCATTGCTGGGCAAGAAACAGACCCAGAAGGCCATTTATGACGTCAAGGAATACATCGAAAAGGGCCTTGCGAGGGAACTGAACCTGATGCTAGTGCAGGTGCCTTTGATCGTGGAGGTTTCCTCCGGCATGAACGACATGCTGGATCGGGATGGATCCAGAACACCGGTCGAATTCAATTGCGGTCTCGGTATTGATGAGCCCGTGCATGCGTCAATCGTGCAGGCGGCGACAAAATGGAAACGGTGGGCGCTCAAGCAGTTCGAGTGCGACGTTGGTGAGGGCATAAACACGGACATGCGCGCCGTCAGAAAGGACTACTTCCTCGACCACGACCACAGCGCCTATGTAGACCAGTGGGATTGGGAGCAGGTGATCACCGCGGACGACAGAAATCTTGAGTATCTGACCAAAGTGGTCAAGAAGATCTGGAAGGTCCTGACGGGCGCCGAGAAGATGGTCATGGACAAGTATCCGCAGCTCAGGGACCCGCGCTTTCCGATGCTCCCCGAAAAACTGCATTTCATCCACGCCGAGGAGATCCTCGCACGTTACCCGGATCTTCCGAGGAAGGACCGGGAAACCAAAATTATCGAAGAATACGGCGCCGTGTTTATCTATGGCATCGGCTGGGTGCTGGACGACGGCTACCCGCATGAGATGAGAGCCGCGGACTACGACGACTGGGTAACGCCTACCATCGAAAAAGACGGCAAATTGATGCACGGCCTCAACGGTGACATTCTGGTTTACAACCACGTGACCAAGCGCCGACACGAGCTGACGTCGATGGGCATTCGCGTTACGCCGGAAACATTGAAGGAACAAATGAAAATTGCTGAGCGGGAGGATGAGCTTTCGCAGCCATATCACCAGATGATCCTGAACAATGAGATCCCGCTGTCAATCGGAGGCGGCATTGGTCAGTCGAGAACCCAGATGCTGCTCCTCAGGAAGGCGCATCTTGGTGAGGTGAGCACGACGGTATGGCCGAAGCAACTCCACGAGGTCTGCGAGAAGCACAATATTTTCGTCCTGAAGTGATGGGCAATAAAAAACCGGGGTCGAACCGAGGTTTCGCAATAGAATCCTCGGTTCGACCTCGGTTTTATGTTGTCGACGTCAGGGAGAGAGGCCTGAGTTGCCGGGAACGTTGACCTCATTCATCGCGACTCTGACCAGCAAGCGATTTCGCGCGAAATCGATTACAAAGTCGCGTTGTGTGAACAAGCCGGCACCCAGGATTGCAGCCGGTTTGTCATTGAGCTTGAACGTTTCGAAGATCTTGATGTCGCCGACGGAAAATTCCTCGTTGCGCCAACGGATACCGGCTGTTGTCACTTCCTCTGCTCGAATTCGTGCCAAAACATGCGAACTCTCGAGCGCACCTGACAGCAGCACTTTCATTCGTAATGCTCGCGCGGTTCTGCCGAGGCTCTCCACGCCGGCCCAGTTAATCATGTTGAAGCCGGCACCCAGGTCGAATACTGCGGCTATTTTCCAGCCTTCTATTTCGATGTCGAAAAAGTAAAAGGCGGCGCCGCTGTCGCCTACGGCCTCAGCCTTCAATGGCACTGACGCCCAACCACGATAGGACCTATCCGCGATGACGTCCGGTGAGTACAGTCGTACGACCCGATCCCTGACTGAGAATCCGATGGCATACCGCCGCAAGAAATCGACGCCGAGGACACCATCGACATTGGCGCCAGCTTCGGTCTCGCCGGGCAATGAAACAACTCTCGGGTCGGACCAAACGGCACTGCCAAGCTGCAGTTGCTCAATGCGCAGTAGCGGGTGTTTTCCGGATGCAATAGCGCCGTGGACGATCACCGACTTTCCGGGGACGGGTTCAAGTGCGAGTTGATCACGAACGTTGTTGAAGACGGCGGAAATGCTTGCGCCGGTATCCAGCACAAAATCATAGGGACCATGACCGTTTAGGCGTGCTTCAACAATGATGCGGCCGCCGTCCTCGATTTTATAGGGCGCGATCGCAAGCGCGTTGTCGAGATCCAGCACACTGGCACAACCAGGCAGCGCCAGTAATGCTGCGGCCCTGAGAATCTTGAGCACCGGCTTCACGACCCTGATCATACTCGTCATTTTGAGGATTCGGTGAACCTGCGCGGTCGAGCCGCCGACCTGATCAAGATGGTATGGTATTTTCAAACCTGGGGCGCAGGCCATGATGGAAGATTTCGGGGAGGCCAAACCAGTGAACATTCTGGTCATTGATGTCGGTGGATCCAATGTGAAGATCTTCACATCGGACGAAAAGGAACGCAGGAAGTTCCCGTCGGGTGACGCACTTACTGCCACGCAAATGGTAGAGGAAGTAAAAGCGCTCGCATCTGACTGGAATTACGATGTTGTGTCCATAGGTTACCCGGGAAAGGTCAAGCATGAGCGCATCGTGGCCGAGCCGCACAACCTGGGTAGCGGCTGGCTCGGTTTTGATTTTTCGGCCGCCTTCGCTTGCCCGGTCAAACTGATTAACGATGCGGCGATGCAGGCGCTGGGCGACTACCGCGGCGGCAGCCTGTTGTTCCTGGGTCTGGGTACCGGGCTTGGTTCTGCAATGATCGTTGACGACGTTATCGTGTCTATGGAGCTCGGTCATCTTCCTTACAAGAAAAAAACTTTCGAAGACTACGTTGGTTCATCGACTCTGAAACGGGTTGGCGTCGATAAATGGCGCGAGGACGTATTTGACGTCATCGAAAAGCTGAGCGACGCACTAATGCCCGATGAGATTTTGCTGGGCGGCGGCAAAGTCAAGAAACTCGATCTGTTGCCACCCGGCTGCCGGCGCGGCGACAACGCTGATGCCTTCAGAGGTGGGATTCGCCTTTGGACCGGCTACCTGCCTGGACAGAATCAACAGGAGACAACATGCAACTCGGAATGATTGGATTGGGTCGCATGGGGGCTAACATGGTTCGGCGCCTTATCAGGGCCGGACATGAATGCGTCGTGTTCGACGTGTCCGCGGATGCCGTGAAGGCCTTGAGCAATAAGCAGGCGGTCGGTGCAACCTCGCTTGAGGACTTTGTTGAGAAGTTGAGCAAACCTCGCGCGATCTGGTTGATGGTACCTGCAGCCGTTGTCGATAAAACCATCCAGCAACTGCTGCCGCTGCTCGAAGCGGGCGATATTGTGATCGATGGCGGCAATTCCTACTACGTTGACGATATCCGCCGCGCCGAGGAGTTGGCCACCAGGAACATACACTACGTGGACGTTGGCACCAGCGGTGGCGTCTGGGGACTCGAGCGTGGTTACTGCATGATGATCGGTGGTGAGAGTGCGATCGTCGAGAACCTTGATCCGATTTTCGCAAGCCTCGCGCCCGGCTTGGGAGATGTGACGCGGACGCCGGGGCGCGAAGCCATGGCCGGTACCGCCGAGCTTGGCTACCTTCACTGCGGTGCCAGCGGTGCCGGGCACTTCGTCAAAATGGTCCACAACGGCATCGAATACGGACTCATGGCTGCATACGCCGAAGGTCTCGGCATACTTCGCTCGGCAAACACCGGCAACGACACGCACGATGCCGATGCGGAAACGACGCCAATGCGAAATCCCGAGCATTACCAGTACGAGTTCGATGTTGCAGATATTGCCGAGGTCTGGCGGCGCGGCAGCGTGATTGAGTCCTGGCTGCTGGACCTGACAGCGGCGGCGCTGGCAACAGATCCCGGTCTGGAAAAGTTCGCCGGTCGCGTGTCGGATTCAGGGGAAGGGCGCTGGACAATCAAGGCCGCCATCGACGCGGCCGTTCCTGTGCCGGTTTTGACGTCAGCACTGTTTGCACGATTCAGCTCGCGCGGCGAGGCGGACTTTCAGAACCGGGTGCTATCGGCAATGCGTTACGGATTTGGCGGCCACCTCGAAAAGCCGCACGAATAGAGTCGGCGCAACCTGCGGATTCCCAGTCTTGTACCAGGCCCAATGGGTACCACCATAAGTGGGTTGAGAAATGAGATCAGGTATCCAAAACAAGTTTAGCGTTGGCATGCTGACTCTTGTCCGGAAAACGGTGGCCCCTACGTCATGTGGAAAGGCACACCTTACGCCCATTTTATGGTGCCGATCGGCTCTGCGCTGCTGCGACTTTCTCGCAAATGTACTCGCCGATCGGTATGGCTGAGGTCGCGGCGGGCGACGGTGCGTTACAGACGTGCAGGCTGCGCTCGCTTTCGGCAAACAGGAAGTCGTGCACGAGCGTGCCGTCGCGCAGCACGGCCTGCGCCCGTATCCCAGCCGGGTAGGGCTCTAGGTCCTGCAACTGAATCGACGGGCAGTATTTCCGTACGCGATTGAGATAGCCGGGCTTCCAGATGGAGTCCCAGCTTTCCGCGATACCCGTTTTCAGGTTGCCGAGCGCCACTTTCCAGAATCCTGGAAACCGCAGCATATCGACAATATCACGCAGACTGATGTTGATCTTCCCGTAGCCTTCGCGCTTCCAGCCCTGTACCGCGTTGGGACCCACGGTCACGGATCCGTCAATCATGCGCGTGAGGTGCACGCCGAGGAACGGCAGATCCGGATCGGGAATCGGGTAAATCAGGTGTTTGACGATATCGTTCTTGCTTGCGGGCAATCGGTAATACTCGCCGCGGAATGGAACGATTTGAAAATCGATGTCGAGATCCAGCATGCGGGTCACACGATCGGCCATGAGGCCGGCGCATGTCACCAGGTATTTGGTTTCGATGGCTTCACCATCAGCGGTTTTGATGGCGATCGAGTCGGCGCTCTCATTGAGATCCGTCACACGCGTGTCGAGGCGAACTTCTCCGCCCATCTCCTGGAATCGCTCAGCCATCCGAGTGCATATGCTCCGGTAGTCAACGATACCGGTCGATTTCACGAGGAATGCACCGATGCCATCGACATTGGGCTCACGGCGATGCAGCTCGTCGGCATCGATGAGTTCAACGTCCAGGCCATTTTGTTTCGACCGTTCAAACAGCGCCAGCATGCGCTCGTGTTCGAGTTCGTTTGTGGCAACCAGCAGTTTGCCGCACTGCTCGTAAGGAATATCGTTTTCCTCGCAAAAGCGCATCGTCGCATCGGCGCCGGCTTTGCAGAATTTCGCTTTCAGGCTGCCCGGAGCATAGTAAACGCCGGCATGAATGACACCGCTATTATGGCCGGTCTGATGGCTCGCGAGCTGCGACTCTTTTTCGAGCAACAGGATCGAGCAATCCGGCTGCTTTTTCTTTAGCTGCCAGGCCGTCGATACACCGACAATACCGCCACCGATGATGACGAAGTCATACACTGAATTTGAGTCGCCGACTGATGAGTATTTACTCAATGCCGCCCATGGAATGGAACTTTGTTTCAAAGTACTCGGCAATGCCTTCCTTGCCACCCTCGGAACCGATGCCCGATTGTTTCCATCCGCCAAACGGTGCGACCTCGGTTGAAAACACGCCCGAGTTTGAGCAGACAATGCCATATTCGAGACGCTCAGCAACGCGGATAACACGGCCAATGTCCCGGGTAAAGTAGTAAGCGGCCAGGCCAAACTCCGTGTCATTGGCGCGCTCGATAACTTCATCTTCAGTTGCAAACGTCTGGATCGCTGCAATCGGGCCGAAAATTTCTTCGTTCGCCAGCCGCATGTCCCGGGTCACGCCTGTAACCAGGGTGGGTTCGAAGAAACAGTGGCCAAGCTTGTGCACGTCACCGCCCGTAACGATAGTGCCGCCTTTCGATCTGGCGTCTTCGACGAACGCCTGCATATCGTGCACCGCCGTCTGGTTGACCAGCGGGCCAGTGGTCGTATTCGTGTCGAAGCCGTCACCGACGCGCAGCGCTTCGATCGCTTTCTTGAGTTTCTCCGTGAACTCTGCGGCGACGCCGTCCTGCACGTAGATACGGTTCGTGCAAACACAGGTTTGTCCACAGTTACGAAACTTGGTGCCCATGCAGTCGCTGACGGCCGCATCAATGTCTGCGTCGTCGAATACGATAAACGGCGCATTGCCGCCAAGTTCCAATGAGACCTTCTTAACACCGGTTGAACACTGTTCCATTAGTTTCTTGCCGACTACGGTCGAACCGGTGAACGTGAACTTGCCGATCTTTTCGTGCTGGGTCAGTACCTTTCCAATTTCCCTCGAGTTGGAACCGGCAATGACGTTAATGACGCCGCGGGGAATGCCAGCCTTTGCAGCGAGATAGCACATTGCGAGCGCCGAGAGCGGAGTCTCCGTAGCCGGCTTGATCACGATCGTGCATCCCGCGGCGAGCGCGGGGCCGGCTTTGCGGCCGATCATCGCGTTGGGAAAATTCCATGGTGTAATGCAGCCGACGACACCGACGGGCTGTTTGTAGGTTTGCAGGCGCCGATCGTTGGAAATCGTGGGGATGGTATCCCCCATAACGCGTTTACATTCCTCGGCGTAGTACTCGATAAAAGACGCGCCATAGGCGATCTCGCCGACGGACTCGTACAGGGGCTTACCTTGTTCCACGGTCATGATGGCGCCGAGGTCATCCGCGTTCGCCATCAGCAGGTTGAACCAGTCGCGAAGCAGGACCGCGCGCTGCTTTGCGGGCATGCGGCTCCAGGTTTTGAAGGCCGTGGCGGCCGCCTCGACGGCGCGGGCCGCATCGGCGGCATCGCCATTTGCTGTCGTGGTCACGAGCTCGCCATTGGCGGGATTGGTCACGTCGATGGTGCCGGCACCCCCGCCTACCCACTCGCCGTCGATGAAGTTCTCGGTTCTGAGGAGCGATGGGTCTTTTAGCGTCAGCATGGTCTTGCCTCGCAGGGCAGTATCGGCGTAGATGGGAAGCGCATTTTGCCATCTCGCCGTGGTAAGCACAGGGCTTTTTTCAGGGACAAAATGAGCCGCGTTTCGGCATTGCGCGCCCGACTGTGATTGCCGTATAATCGCGCGCCTGCGCACCATTGAGGGGCCGCGTTACGAGACAGCCTGAGGGCAACTCGAGGACCCCTCGCTACCAAGGTCTTGGTAGCTACAGGCCCCACTCAGGGGTTTTTTGTTGTCTGACGACAACGACATCGCGCTGGGAATGAATGGGCCATTGGCCCATTTTTTGTTTTAGAAACAGAGAGTTAGGGTATATTTTACAGGCAGTTACGGGATGACGGGAGATGAGTTGGCAGAATTGCTCGGACCGACCGTCGAGCGACTGGGCTACGAGCTGGCAGACCTTGAGGTCCGACTGGGCGGCAAGAGCGGCCTGATCAGGCTCTTTATCGACAAGCCGGAGGGCATCGGGCTCGAAGACTGTGAAAAGGTGAGTCGGGCTGTGAGTGCGCTGCTGGATGTTGAGGATCCCGTGCCGGGCAACTACAACCTCGAAGTGTCGTCCCCGGGGCTGGACCGAAAATTAAAGAAAGTTGAACATTTTCAGCGGTTTATGGGTCATATCGTGAAAGTTAAATTGCGCTATCCATTGGAGGGGCGCAGACGATTCCGCGGCAAATTGTTGTCGGCCGATGACGAGAACATTGTGGTTGAGGTGGATGGTGAGTCGTACAGCCTGGCGCTGACGACGATCGATACGGCTCGGCTGGTGCCCGACGGAGCGTAATCCGCGGGATTTTTGGAGTTTTAAGGTAATGAGCAAAGAAATCTTGATGGTTGTTGACGCCGTTTCTAATGAAAAGGGCGTCGAAAAAGACATCATTTTTGAGGCAATCGAGGCCGCGCTGGCGTCGGCTACGCGCAGAAAGCACGGCGAGGACATCGAAGTTCGCGTCGCGATCGATCGCGAGACGGGCGAATATGACACGTTCCGCCGCTGGCTGGTGTTTGAAGACGAGTCGACCGAGCTGGAAGTGCCGGATCGCGAGCTGCGCATGATCGATGCCGTCGACGTCGATGAGAATGCGGAGCCAGGTGGCTACGTCGAAGTGCCGATGGAGTCGGTCGAATTTGGCCGCATTGCCGCGCAAACCGCGAAACAGGTCATCGTGCAAAAAGTACGCGAGGCCGAGCGCGAGCAGGTAGTCGAGGAATACCAGGAGCGCGAAGGCGAAATGCTGTCGGGTCTCGTCAAGCGCGTGGATCGCAACGGCGTTTACATCGATCTCGGTGGCAATGCCGAGGGCTTCGTGCCGCGAGAACAGATGGTCCCACGCGAGCCCGTGCGTCCGCAGGATCGAATCAAGGCGCTGTTGACCGAGGTTCGGTCCGAGCCCCGCGGTCCGCAGCTGTTCATGACTCGTACATCGCCGCAGTTCCTGGTCGAGCTGTTCAAAATCGAAGTGCCCGAAGTGGGCCAGGGCATGATCGACATACTGGGTGCCGCCCGTGACCCGGGCCTGCGCGCCAAAATCGCAGTCAGGAGCAACGACAGTCGTATTGATGCGGTCGGCGCCTGTGTCGGCATGCGTGGTTCGCGCGTTCAGGCCGTTTCCAATGAACTCGCCGGTGAGCGCGTGGACATCATCCTGTATGACGATAACGCGGCGCAGTTTGTAGTCAATGCCATGTCGCCGGCTGAGGTCGTGTCGATCGTTGTCGATGAAGACAAGCACAGCATGGATATCGCGGTTGAAGAGGACAAGCTGTCGCAGGCCATCGGTCGCGGCGGTCAGAACATTCGTCTCGCCAGTGAGTTGACGGGTTGGGAACTCAATGTCATGACGGCGGCTGATGCTGAAGAGAAAAGCGAGTCAGAAACGCGTGATCTCATTGACCTGTTTTCCAAGCAACTCGATGTCGACGCCGAAGTCGCATTGATTCTTGTGCAGGAAGGTTTTTCGACTATCGAGGAAGTCGCCTACGTACCGGCGTCCGAACTCGTTGCCATTGAGGAGTTCGATGAGGACATTGTCGACGAGCTGCGCAGTCGCGCGCGCGACGTATTGCTGACCCAGGCAATCGTGCAGGAAGAAAAGATCGACGAAGTGGAACCCGCTGAGGACCTGCTGAGTCTCGAAGGTATGAATAAGGGGCTTGCGTTCTTGCTGGCAAGCAAAGGCGTCGTGACGCGCGAGGATCTCGCGGAGTTGGCGACCGATGACCTGCTCGAAATCAATGAAATGGACGCGGAGGACGCGGCTGCGCTGATTATGAAGGCGCGTGCTCATTGGTTCGAGGAAGAACAGCAGGCGTAACAGCCTCGATTACATACGGAGTTAATGTATGGCTGAAGTGACGGTTACACAATTTGCCGAGGTGCTGAAAGTGCCGGTTGAGAAGCTGCTGACCCAGCTGGACGAAGCCGGCATCAAGGTCAGCGGTTCGGACGACACCATAAGCGACGACGCGAAACTCGAGCTGCTGTCTCATTTGCGCAGGGCGCATGGCCAGGACGACACGCCGGCAACGGCGGCGGCGCCACGTAAAATTACGCTGAAGCGCAAGTCGCAGTCCGAGCTGCGCCTGTCTGGTAGCCAGGGGCGCGCGCGCACTGTCAATGTCGAAGTGCGTCGCAAGCGGACGTACATCAAGCGCGACGTATTGGAGAAGCAGGCGCAGGAAGAGCAGGAAGAGCTCGATCGCGTGCGACGTGAGGAAGAGGAGCGCGTCCAGGCGGCTGCCCGCGAGCAGGAGCGTCTGAAGACTGAACAGGAAGAGGCCGCCAAGCGCGCGGAAGCGGTGCTCGAAAAGGAAAAGCAGGCGCAAGAAACTGCCGAAGAAGAAGCACGCAGAGCCGTAGAGCAGGCATCAGCTGTCGCTGCCGAAGAGAAAGCGCGGGTCGAGAAAGCCGAGGCCGACGCGCGAGCTCGCCGAGCCAAAGAGAAAGCAAAGCCCAAACCGGGACGCGGTGAAACACGTTACGGACGTAAAGAGCTGCACGTTGCAGGCGACAAAAGTGGCCGTCGCAAACGCAAGACGCCGACACGCCGCCGCCCAATATCCGTCGGTGGTGATTCGAAACACGGCTTCGAACGACCAACCGCTCCGGTTATTCACGAAGTCGAAATACCGGAGAGTATTTCCGTCGCCGAACTGGCGCAGCGCATGGCCATCAAGGGTAACGAGGTAGTCAAGGTTCTGTTCAACATGGGCGCGATGGTGACAATCAACCAGGTTATCGATCAGGATACCGCGACGCTGGTTGTCGAAGAGCTGGGTCATGTTGCGAAGCAGATCGATTCCGCCGATATGGACGAGAAGCTGCTTGCTGATGAAGAACAAGCGGAAGGTGAAGCTGTTCCCAGGTCACCCGTGGTGACGATCATGGGTCATGTCGATCACGGCAAGACCTCGTTGCTGGATTATATTCGCCGTACCAAAGTGGCCGCCCACGAAGCGGGCGGCATTACCCAGCACATAGGTGCCTATTCGGTAAAGACCGACAAAGGCAAGATCACCTTCCTCGATACACCGGGTCACGCAGCGTTCACTGCGATGCGCGCACGTGGTGCCCAGGCGACTGATATCGTCGTTCTCGTGGTTGCCGCGGATGACGGCGTCATGCCGCAGACCATTGAGGCCATCCAGCATGCGAAAGCGGCCGGTGTGCCGCTGGTCGTTGCCATCAACAAGATCGATCGCGAGAATGCCGACCCTGAACGCGTAAAGAACGAGCTGACGCAGCACGAGGTCATTCCAGAGGACTGGGGCGGCGAGCAGATGTTCGTTAATGTCTCGGCTCTCAAAGGTGACGGCGTTGAGGCACTACTCGATGCCATCTTGTTGCAGGCCGAAGTCATGGACCTCACGGCCGTCGCCGATGGACCGGCGCGCGGACTGGTCATTGAATCGAGCCTGGAGAAGGGTCGTGGTGCTGTTGCTACCTTGCTGGTACAAGCCGGCACGTTGCGGCAAGGCGACATGATTATCGCGGGCGAAGAGTACGGTCGTATTCGTAACATGTTTGACGAGACCGGCGCATCGATTGAGGAGGCGGGTCCTTCGTCACCTGCCGTCGTCCTGGGTTTGTCAAAAACGCCGAGCGCAGGCGACGACTTCCTCGCTGTGAAGAACGAACGCAAAGCACGCGAAGTTGCCGAGTTCCGTCAGGGCAAGACGCGCGATGCCAAGCTGGCACAGCAGCAGGCATCAAAACTGGAAGACATGTTCAGCAAGATGGAGGAAGGCGAGTCTTCTACCGTTTCGGTGATCATCAAATCCGATGTGCACGGCAGCGCTGAGGCGCTGCGCGATGCTCTGACCAAGCTGTCGACGGATGAGGTGAAGGTCAACGTATTGGGATCGAGTGTAGGTGGTATCACAGAAACCGATGCGAACCTGGCGGCCGCGTCCAAGGCGGTAATTATCGGCTTCAATGTTCGAGCCGACGCAGCCGCACGCACGGCGATCAAGGAATCCGGTATCGACGTCCGCTACTACAGCATCATTTACGAAGCAATTGATGACGTCAGGGCGGCGCTAACAGGCCTGCTGGCGCCAGAAATTCGTGAGCAGATAGTTGGTCTCGCAGAGGTCAAGGACGTGTTTAGTTCGCCGAAGTTCGGAGACATTGCGGGCTGCATTGTCAGTGAGGGCTACGTGAAGCGCTCGAATCCGATTCGTGTATTGCGCGACAACGTCGTAATTTACGAAGGTGAACTGGAGTCGTTGCGACGTTTTAAAGATGACGTCAACGAGGTTCGCTCGGGTACGGAATGCGGTATTGGCGTGAAGAACTACAGCGACGTCAAGGTCGGTGATCAGATCGAGTGTTTCGAGCGCGTTGAAGTTGCCCGGACGCTCGACTCGTAGCCAGCGGTGAATCGTCATGCCACGTGAGTTTTCCCGAAATCAGCGCCTCGGCAACCAGGTGTTGCGCACGCTGAATGAGTTGTTGCGGTTCGAGACCAAAGATCCACGCCTTGAGGGCGTGTCGCTCTCGGCCGTAAACCTGTCTCGCGACCTGAGCGTGGCCCAGGTGTATTTCAGTATGCTGGACCCGAACGCAGACCCGGCGCCCGTGCAGCAGGGTCTTGAGAAAGCGACAGGATTCCTGCGCTCGAAGCTGGGTCGGGCGATCAAGGTGCGGCACGTACCGGAATTGCGTTTTGAGCACGACGACAGCGCCGCGGAGGGACAGCGGATCGCCGATCTGATCGACGGTGCGCTCCGCTCAGAAAAATCGCGGTGACTTCAAGGAAGCAGGCCGGAAGACGCCCGAAAGAGGCTGTGGATGGACTGCTGCTGTTGAACAAGCCGTCCGGAATGACTTCAAACCGGGCCTTGCAGGCCGTGAAACGGCTGCTTAACGCCAAAAAAGCAGGACACACCGGCAGCCTGGATCCAGCGGCCACCGGCATGTTGCCGCTGTGTTTTGGCGAGGCAACCAAGGTCTGCGCGTACCTGCTGAATGCGGACAAGACATACCGCGTGACAGCGCGGCTCGGTGTTGCGACTGATACGGGTGATGCGGACGGTACGGAGTTGTCGACTGCGCCGATTCCGGAAATTTCCGCCGATGATTGGGACGTCATTCTGCAGGCATTCGTGGGTGAGTCCATGCAGATACCGCCGATGTATTCGGCCCTGAAGAAAGATGGCAGGCGGCTTTACGAGCTTGCCAGGAAGGGCGAGACCGTTGAGAGGGAGCCGCGGCCGATAATTATCCACGAGATTCGATTGCTGGAGTATGCGGGGTCACGGCTTGTCTTTCGCGTGGCCTGCTCCAAAGGCACTTATATAAGGACGCTGGTGGAGGACATCGCCGGGCGCGCGGGAACCGTGGCTCACACGGCCCGATTGCACCGCGAGTCTGTGGGACATTTCAGGTCTGAGGACATGCTCGACCTGACGACGGTCGAGGCGCTGGCCGCGGACAGTGAAACTGCGCTCCGAGAGCGGCTATTGCCGCCGGACGTGGCTTTGGTCGACTTTCCGCCGGTGAGCCTGGATGAGAGCGCCGGATCGAGGTTCAGCGGCGGGCAGTCGGTCACGGTGGCCGAGGAGAGCAGGACAGGGCTGGCCCGCGTATACGGTGCCGGCCAGCAATTCCTGGGTGTGGGTGAGCTTTCGGGCGACGGGCAACTGGCGCCGCGCCGGGTTTTTCTGGCACCCGTAAAAAACCCTGTAGATATTTGATTATGGGGTGTTAATGGGCCCTGACAGGCGCTAGAATACCGCGCTCTGAAAAGGGCTATACATAGATTTAATTGGAGTAATTGAAAGATGTCACTTTCAAGTGAAGCAAAGCAGGGCATTGTTGCCGACTACGCACGTGGCGAAGGCGATACTGGTTCCCCCGAGGTTCAGGTTGCGCTGCTTTCGAAGAGAATTGCTGAGCTGACCGAGCACTTCGGTGAGCACAAGAAAGATCACCACAGCCGTCAGGGTCTTCTGAAGATGGTAAACAAGCGTCGCAAGCTGCTTGATTACCTCAAGTCCAGAGACCAGGATCGCTATCGCGAGCTGATTACCCGGCTCGGTCTGCGCCGCTAATTCAGCGGGCGCTTATCAAGGTCAATATATAGCTGACGCGTCGTTCCACGCAGGGACGTACCGACGCTGCCCATTGGCCACATTTTTTCTATTCGAGTAGATATTGTGAAATCAACGACAAAGACGTTCCAGTATGGTGAGCACAAGGTAACAATCGAGACAGGGGCGATTGCCCGTCAGGCTGACGGCGCCGTACTCGTCGACATGGCCGAAACCCAGGTGCTGGTCACCGCGGTAGGCCGCAAGACGGCCGAGCCGGGAAGAGATTTTTTCCCATTGACCGTCAATTACCAGGAAAAGACCTATGCCGCAGGCAAGATACCGGGTGGCTTCTTCAAGCGCGAAGGCCGTCCCGGTGAGAAGGAGATACTGACCTGTCGCCTTATTGACCGTCCGGTTCGCCCGCTGTTCCCGAAGGGATTCACCAACGAAGTACAGATCATTGCTACGGTGATGTCGTTGAACCCCGATGTCGATCCTGACATTCCGGCATTGATTGGTGCGTCCGCCGCGCTGGCGATTTCCGGGATGCCATTTGCCGGCCCGATTGGCGCAGCCAAGGTTGGTTACAGGGACGGTGAATACCTCCTCAACCCCGGCATTGCAGCGGTGGCGGAATCCGATCTGGAGCTGGTCGTTGCAGGTACCAAGGACGCGGTCCTGATGGTCGAGTCTGAAGCACACGAATTGTCTGAAGAGGTGATGCTGGGTGCGGTCATGTTTGGCCACGAGCAAATGCAGATCGCCATCGCCGCCATTAACGAGCTGGCCGCCGAAGTTGGCAAGCCGGCCTGGAACTGGCAGGCACCCGAGGCAGATCAGGACCTCGCCGGCGCAGTTGCTGCCGCGGCAGAGTCGGGACTGGCCGATGCCTATCGCATCACGGACAAGCAGGATCGCCAGGCGGCCGTCGCAGAAGCCAAGGCTAGTGCGATGGAAGTCATTGCTGCTGGTGATGACGCCCGCTGGACGGCGGATGAGGTCAAAGGTGCGCTGTCCAAGCTGGAGAAGACTATTGTTCGCCAGCGGGTCATCAAGGGCGAGCCGCGAATCGACGGACGTGACAAGAGCACGGTTCGTCCCATCGACGTTGAGGTTGGTCTCCTGCCGCGCGCACATGGTTCTGCCGTGTTCACACGCGGTGAGACGCAGGCGATAGTCGTGGCAACGCTCGGTACCGGGCGTGATGCTCAGCTCATCGATTCCATACAGGGCGAGCGTAAAGAACCGTTCATGTTGCACTACAATTTCCCGCCATATTGCGTTGGCGAGACAGGATTCATCGGCTCAACCAAGCGCCGTGAAATCGGTCATGGCAAGCTGGCTCGACGCGGAATCCAGGCTGTGATGCCCGACATGGAAGAATTCGGATACATTATTCGCGTCGTCTCGGAAATCACCGAGTCAAACGGTTCCAGCTCCATGGCCTCGGTTTGCGGTACCAGCCTCGCGTTGATGGACGCGGGCGTGCCGATCAAGGCAGCTGTCGCGGGCGTTGCCATGGGTCTCGTTAAGGAAGGCGACGACTTTGCAGTTCTGACCGATATTCTGGGCGATGAGGATCACCTCGGCGACATGGACTTCAAAGTCGCCGGCACTGGCGAGGGCATCACGGCGCTGCAGATGGACATCAAGATCCAGGGCATTACGCGTGAGATCATGAGCAACGCGCTTGACCAGGCGCGCGATGCGCGATTGCACATCCTTGGTGAGATGAACCAGGTGATCAAGGAACCTCGCGCCGAGATGTCCGAGTGGGCGCCGACAATCATGACGATGAAGATCGACCCGGACAAGATTCGTGATGTTATCGGCAAGGGAGGCGCGGTAATTCGGGCCATAACCGAAGAGACCGGTGCGTCAGTCGACATCGACAACGACGGCACGATTCGCATCGCATCGGTCGACGGCTCATCCGGCAAGGAAGCCAAACGACGCATCGAGTTGATTACTGCAGACGTCGAAGTTGGTCGCATTTATGAGGGCAAGGTCGCCCGCCTGATGGACTTTGGCGCGTTTGTAACGATCCTTCCGGGCAAGGATGGCCTGGTGCATATTTCGCAGATCTCGAACGAAAGAGTCGAGAAAGTCAGTGACAAACTGGCAGAAGGCGATGTTGTGCAGGTCAAGGTCCTGGAAGTCGATCGTCAGGGTCGTGTCCGGCTCTCCATGAAGGAAGTTGACGCGGCTTGACGTAACGGCTGTCGCGGCCGGCGGCCGCTCCTACAATCCCGGTCTTGCTCCGTACGGTTCGAGGAATTCCAGGATACGGCCCGGCAAATAAAACGTGGGGCGCCAGGGCGGGCCGCCATTGATGAAACCCACGTGGCCGCCAGACTCGGCGACTTCGAGCGTCACATGCTCGGATAGCCGGTCGGACGTCGGGATTACGTGCTGCGTCATAAACGGATCGTCGGTCGAGTTAACGATCAGCGTCGGCTTCTTAATTCCTTTGAGATAGTGCACCGAGCTGCAGCGATCGTAGTAATCCTGTCGGCCGGTAAACCCGTGCAAAGGTGCGGTGACGGCATCGTCAAACTCTGCAAAGGTGCGCGCATTCATTGCCCGATCCCAGTCGAAAGCGGCGGTATGGCGGTCGAACTTCCGTGTCACCGCAGACTTCATGTTCTTTAGAAGAATACGTCGATAAAGTTTTGAAAAACCGATATTTAATGCGTCTGCACATTCGTGCAGGTCGAGCGGTACCGAGACCGCCGTCGCCGCGCTCAACGGCGTATCGGTGCCGGATTCGCCAAGGTACTTCAGCAGGACGTTTCCACCCAGGGAATAGCCAACCGCCAGCAGCGGGCCGGCGTTTTGCGAGCCGTCCCGTTTGGCCTGCAGCCGGTTCAGGAAGTAGCGCAGGTCGTTTGTCTCCCCGGCGTGGTATCGCCGCGGTAAACGGTTGCGGTAGTCGCCGCAGTCCCGGAAATGAAGGACGCAGGACCGCCAGCCCCGGTCGCGAGCCACGTCCATGAGCATGCGGGCGTAGGATGACCCGGCGGAGCCCTCAAGGCCGTGCAGTATGACGAGCAGGGGCGCCGAGTCTGGCATGGAATCGGCTTCCGCGAGCCAGTCGACGGCCGTCGTATCGCCATCCGGCAGTTCGAGGCTCTCGCGGCGCAGTGTCGGCCAGCTGCGCCATGCCCACGGAAAGCTCGGGTAGATTGTCTGCGCATGGCGGTTACGTAGCCAGCGCGCCGGCTCGAAGGAGCTTGGAATGATGCGGGTATCGGTATTTTCGGGGCTCATCGCCGCAACCAGTCCAGGGTCGTCAACTGCCAGTAAAAAATGGCAAAAAAAATGGCCCCCTGCTGTCGCAGGGGGCCCGCCGTAGAGTGATTTCACCTTCAGGCATTTGCAACAGGGGGCGGGGGAGCGTATCCCTGTTGCTGGAGTGAAGCTAGGCCATGCAGGGGGTTCTGTCAAGATGGATGGCTTACCAAAGTCCGTCTTCGAGCCCCGCAAATGCGGCCGAGTCTGTGCGCACCGACAATTGCTCCTGCATGGGCTCGAGGCGCCAGTTTTCGATGGCCCACTGCCACACCTCGGACAAGCCGCGGAGCGGCAGGTCTTGCGGCGGCTCTTGCTGCAGCGCGACGAGTGCTGCAACCAGCACTCGTGCCCTGTTGTTCGTCGGTATGCCCGGCGCAGCGGTCAGTTTGCTGAGTTTATCGCCGTTCGGATGCGTAACGACGGGTATGTGGATGTAGTCCGGCGTACGGTAGCCCAGTAGCTGCTGCAGCCATATCTGGCGCGGTGTTGAATCCATCAGGTCGATGCCGCGAACCACCTCAGTGATGCCCTCGATAGCGTCGTCGACGACTACCGCCAGGTGGTACGCGATCAAGCCGTCTCTTCGGCGGATGACGAAGTCGCCGGACTCCTGCTCGAGGTGCTGAGTTTGCGGGCCTTGCAGGCCGTCCACGAACGAAACCGGGACCTCGGCAGTGCGCAGACGAATGGCGGTTTCAGCGGCATCGCAGCCGTTCCGGCAGGTTCCAGGGTAGATGGTGCCGAGGGCGCCTCTTGGGGCATCCGCGAGATCACGCCGCGAGCAGCCGCAGCGATAAGCGAGGGCGCGATCCAGCAGCGACTGCAGCGCCTCTTCGTGGGCTTGACGGCTGCCGCTCTGGTAAATGACATCGCCATGCCACTCGAATCCATACCGATCAAGCGCTTTTAGGATGGCATCGGTGGCGCCCGGCTGTTCGCGAGGCGGGTCAATATCTTCGATACGCAGCAGCCATTGTCCGTCATGGACCTTGGCTTGAAGGTAGCTGGCGACGGCCGCGACCAGCGAGCCGAAGTGCAGGGGGCCGGTGGGTGACGGCGCGAACCGGCCGACGTAAGTGGCTGATTCGCTCATCAAACCAGGCAGGGTGGCTTAGCGGTAGCGATCGTCTCGATCGCGGAACTGTCGCTCTGCGAGTTCGCGACGCTCCTGTGCTTCGAGGCTGAGAGTCGCAACCGGGCGTGCCTCCAGACGCTTGAGTCCGATCTCTTCGCCGGTTTCGTCGCAGTAACCGTAGGTGCCTTCGTCAAGCCGGGCCAATGCCTGGTCGATCTTGCGAAGCAGCTTGCGTTCGCGATCTCGGGTCCGGAGTTCAAGTCCGAACTCCGATTCCTGGGTCGCACGATCGTTCGGATCCGGGAAATTCGCGGCCTCATCCTGCATGTGATGTACGGTTCGATCAACCTCGAAAATCAGTTCGCGTTTCCAGGCGCTCAGAATTTTGCGGAAATGCTCGATCTGGGCATCGCTCATATATTCTTCGCCGCGCTTGCGCTTGTACGGCGCGATCCCATGAATCGGCCCTGACAGGAGTGAACTTCGCGGCTTGGTCTGACGCGCAGGTGTTTTGCGAGCATCGGGCACACGGACAGGGACGCGCTTCTTGAGCGGAGGCTTCTTCGCGCTGACCGGCTTCTTCTTGCGGGTAGTCTTCTTCTTGGCAGCCGGTTTCTTTCTTGAAACGGGCTTCTTTTTGCTTACTTTTCTAACCGCTTTTTTCTTACTGGCAGCCTTCTTCTTGCTGACCTTCTTGCTGGTCACGCGCTTGCGAGCCGGAGCCTTCTTCTTGCTGGTTGCTTTTTTCTTGCTGGCGGCTTTTTTCTTCACAGGGGCCTTTTTCTTGCTGACCTTCTTCTTGGTCACGCGCTTGCGAGCAGGAGCCTTCTTCTTGCTCGTGGCTTTCTTCTTGGCGACTTTCTTTTTCACGGTTGTTTTCCGGGTCACCGCTTTCTTGCGGGACCCCGTCTGCGTGCGCTTCTTGCTCGCGGCTTTCTTTACGGGCATTTTGGGCTCCTGCCGGGTAGCGAAAAGGGCGGGATTATACATGGCTTGTGGCGGCATGGAAGTGTTATTTTTGCCGGGGTTTTCCTGTCGTCCGTTAAGGCCGACAGGGCGCGTATTTGCTGGGCTTTAGCACACATTGTCTTTTTTTAGCGACAATCGTTTTATTGCCGGAATTACATTACACTTACCGACTTTTACGGGATATTGGCCTACATCACCCATGCGATTAAGCAAGATCAAGCTCGCTGGCTTCAAATCCTTTGTCGACCCTACAACTATCACCTTTCCCAGCAGCCTCGTCGGCGTTGTCGGGCCAAACGGGTGTGGTAAGTCGAATGTCATTGATGCTGTGCGATGGGTAATGGGCGAGAGCTCGGCCAGCCGCCTGCGCGGCGACTCCATTACGGACGTAATTTTCAACGGTTCGAGCTCACGGAAGCCAATCGGATCGGCGTCCGTGGAATTGCTTTTCGATAACACCGACACGACGCTCGAGGGCCAATACGCCAAGTACGCTGAGATTTCGATTCGCCGGGAAGTGAGTCGCGACGGCATTTCCAACTATTTTCTCAACGGGACGCGATGCCGCCGCAAGGACATTACGGGTGTGTTCCTGGGTACGGGCCTCGGCCCGCGCAGCTACTCGATAATTGAACAGGGCATGATTTCGCGCATGATCGAGGCGAAGCCCGAGGAGATGCGGGTATTCCTGGAAGAAGCGGCGGGCATCTCGAAGTACAAGGAGCGTCGGCGTGAGACGTCGAACCGCATCAAACACACCAAAGAAAACCTCGACCGTTTGCTGGATGTTCTTGAAGAGGTCGAAAAACAGATAAAGCACCTTGACAGGCAGGCGAAGACGGCTGAGCGTTACAGTCGTTACAAGGCGGACGAACGGAGAACGTCGGCCGAGCTGCTCGCACTTCGAACCAGGGACCTTGACGATCGTGCCGCTGAGTCAAGAACGCGACTTTCAGAACGCAAGACGCGCCTGGAAGCGGCTATTGCGGAGCAGCGCAGCCTTGAAGCCGCGCTCGAAGAAAAGCGCATAAAGCAAAGCGAGCGTAGCGACGAATTCAACGTTGTGCAGGGGCGCTATTACAAGGTTGGTTCCGAAATCGCCCGGCTGGAGCAATCCATCGAGCATGCACGCGAATTGCGTCAGCGCCAGGAAACAGATCTCGAGCAGGCAATACAGGGCGCCCGGGAAATCGCTGATCACATCACTCAGGATCGTGACGAGATAGAGCAACTCAATCTCACATTGAGCGAATTGGTTCCGGGCCTTGAGCAGGCGCGTCAAAATGAGCGCCTGTCATCAGAGTCCCTGCAAGCGGCCGAAAGCGCGCTGGCGCAGTGGCAAGAACAATGGGAGGCACATTCCCTAAAGTACAATTCAGCGCTGCAGCAACAGAACGTCGAGAATATGCGTGCTGAACAGATTGAGTCGCGCCTGCAAAGTTTTTCCGAGCGTCGAAAAAAGCTCGATCAAGCACAGTCCTCGGCGAGTCTTGAGGACCTGCAATCCAGACATGATGAGATCGCGGAGCAAGAGCTCCTCAAGCGACAGGCGCGCGACGAGTTTGATCGCCATCTCACCGACACGGCAGAGAAGATCCGCAAGCTGCGTGAGCAAGACCAAAAGCTGAGCCGGCTGGTCGACGAGCGTCGTGCGACCTTGCAGGATGCGGAAGGAAAGTTCGCGTCTTTGGAGGCGCTGCAAAATGCAGCCATGGGCGTGGGTGACGAAGGCGTCAAAAGCTGGCTGGCCGGAGCGGGCCTGGACAGAAACCGGCGGGTTGCACAGAGCTTGAAGGTGGTCGACGGCTGGGAAAGGGCCGTTGAGACTGTCTTAGGTGACTATCTGCAGGCTGTCTGCGTCGCCGATATAACGCCAATTACGGAGTCGATTGCGAAACTTCGGGCCGGTAGCGTGACGGTGTTTCGACAACAGGCCAAGGACGAGAGCTCCGAGGCGCCTGGAAATACGCTGGCTGGCAAGGTAACCGGTGCACCGGCGGCAGTGGCGGAGATACTGTCGAACGTGCAGATTGCGACGTCACTCGGCAATGCGCTGTCAATACGGGAGTCGCTAACTCGCAACGCTTCCGTCGTAACCGAAGACGGCATTTGGCTTGGCAAGAACTGGCTGCGTGTGTCTCGGACCAAGGGCGGCAACGCCGGCGTGCTGACGCGTGAACACGACATGCGGCGCATGAAATCGGATATTCGTGAAATGCTGGCGCGCTCTGAAGGCGCTCGCAAGCTGCAGAAAGACGGCCGTACCCGCCTGACGCAGCTGGAAGAGCGTCGTGAGACCTTGCAGCGGGATGCATCGGCACTGCTAAACGAGTACTCGGAAATCAAGGCAGCACTTGAGTCCGCTCGTTACCGTATGGACCAGGCCAGGGCACGCAGAGCCGCACTGGCCGAGGAAGCGGGCGAACTCGACGGTGAGAAAATTTCCGCGGAAGAGCAGCTGCGCGAATCCCGCCGAGTGCACGGTCAGGCCATCGAGTCGATGGAACGGCTGGATGCGGAGAAAGCGAGTCTCGAAGCTCAGCGTGATGAGCTAAGCGCAGAGCTGCAGCGGGTCCGGGCACAGGCGGAAGAAGACAGACAGGCCGTGCAAAACACCACGATACAATTCGAGAGTCGCCGAACGAGCAAGGAATCGGCGGCGCAGAATCTCGCTCGCATGCAAACGCAGCTGGCGCTGTTTCAGAGCCGGGAACAGGAGATTCGGGACCAGTTGGAGCGGAGCCAGTCGCCGCTCGCGGGCAATAAAGAACTACTCGAACAGCAGCTTGCAGCACGCATTGTTGTCGAAGAGGAGCTTGCTGCCGCGCGAGGAAAAGTCGAGAAAGTCGAAAACGAATTACGGGAGCTCGACCAGACGCGTTTGCAGACTGATCAAAAAGTGGATGAGGCACGAGCGAAGCTCAGCGAAGCGGAGATGGCCGTACAGGAGCTCAGGGTTCGGCGAGAGGGTTTCACCGAGCAGTTGTCACAAACAGACTTCGACCTCGAGCTATTGCTTGATGAAATGGACGAAGTGGCGAGTATCGAGACCTGGGAAGAGAAGCTTGAGAAACTCCACAAGCGCATCGACCGCCTGGGTCCAATCAACCTGGCTGCTATCGATGAATTCAAAGAGCAGTCAGAGCGCAAGGAGTACCTCGATTCACAGCTCGCCGATTTGAACGATGCATTGACGACGCTGGAAGGCGCGATCCGCAAGATTGACAGGGAGACGCGTACGCGCTTCCGCGAAACCTACAACAACGTCAACGATGGCTTTAAGCGCCTGTTCCCGAAGTTATTTGGCGGCGGGCATGCGTACCTGGAGTTAACGGGTGATGATCTGTTATCGGCCGGCATCGCAGTCATGGCGCGACCGCCGGGCAAGCGCAACAGCACTATTCACTTGCTCTCGGGTGGTGAGAAAGCGCTAACAGCTGTAGCCCTCGTATTCGCGATATTCGAATTGAATCCGGCGCCGTTCTGCATGCTCGACGAGGTTGACGCGCCGCTGGATGATGCAAACGTCACGCGTTTCTGCGAAATTGTGAAAGAAATGTCCGACAAGGTGCAGTTTGTATTCATCACACACAACAAGGTCACTATGGAACTGGCCCGACAACTTTCCGGCGTCACTATGCAAGAACCGGGTGTTTCACGGTTGGTCTCGGTCGACCTCGATGCAGCGGTGAAAATGGCGGCGAGTTAGCCCGCAATTGCGAGTCTGATAAATGGACGGTTTGCGTTGGTTGCTGTTGTTCTTTGGCGTTCTGGTTATTGCCGGCGTCTACCTCTACAGTCGTCGGGCGAAAACAACAGCTGAAGACGCCGCATCCGACTTGGCGCGTGTCGAGCCTACATTGCAGCGCGATCAGGTGGCGTCAGAGCCCGACTCCAGCGATGCACTGCTTTCCGAACCGTCCATTGATATTGAGCCGCAAAAAATCGTAACGCTACGCGTCGTAGCGCGTGAAAAGAAAGCCTTCAATGGCGAAGACCTGGTTCTTAGCATGCGCGGTATCGGTCTGCGGCACGGCAAGTTCGGAATATTCCATCGTTACGACGGTAATGACGAGACCCGGACCATTTTCAGTGCCGCAAGCCTCGTGGAGCCCGGCAGTTTTGATCTTGCGAATATCAAGGATCAGGAAATTCCGGGCATCAGTTTATTTCTCGTTCTGCCCGGCCCAGTCGATGGCGCGGAATCTTTTGATCTCATGATGGCAGCGGCCCGGGCGTTGTCGCAGTCGCTTAACGGGGAGTTGCTGGATGAGTCCGGGAGTACGCTGAGCATTCAGAGAGAACGCTACCTGCGCGAAGAGATTATCCAGTTTCAACACAGCATTTTGGTTGCCTGACCCGGAACAAAACTGGATGTTATGACCGCGTCTGCCGCCACACGTAAGAGAATCGAGTCGCTGCGCGACGAGATTCGTTATCACAATCATCGTTATCATACGCTTGACGACATAGAAATCCCGGACGCCGAATACGATCGGCTTGTACGCGAGTTGCAGGAACTCGAAAAGGCTAATCCGGAGCTCGTGACACCCGACTCACCAACGCAACGCGTTGGTGCCGAGCCCAGCGATGTCCTGAAAACGGTCAAGCATCGCCTGCCGATGTTGTCCCTCGATAATGCGTTCGCCGACGAAGAACTGCGTGAGTTTCACGCACGCGTGGCGGAAAAGCTCGAGTTTGAAGATGGTGCGCCGAATTTGCCCTATTCGGCCGAGCCGAAACTGGATGGCGCTGCGGTCAGTCTGCTGTACGAAGGCGGCATCCTTGCTCGCGCTGCCACGCGTGGCGATGGCACGACTGGTGAGGACATCACGCATAACGTGCGTACGATAAATTCGGTTCCGTTACGGCTGATTGGCACGGATTTTCCGCGCACGCTTGAAGTACGGGGCGAAGTTTTCATGCCGAGGGCCGGTTTCGAGGCGTACAACAAGAAGGCGAGGGAGGCTGGCGAAAAGACGTTCGTGAATCCGCGAAACGCCGCGGCCGGCAGTCTGCGGCAGCTTGATCCGAAACTCACGGCGGAGCGGCCGCTTGACATGTATGTCTATTCGGTAGGCATCGTCGAAGGCGGGGAACTACCTGGTCGACACAGCGAGATTATCGCAAGGCTGAAGGAATGGGGATTGAAGACCTGCCCGGAGAGCCGGGTTGTCAAAGGTGTTGAAGGCTGCCTGGAATTTTACCGGGACATGGAAAAGAAACGTGATGCGCTGGCTTATGACATCGACGGGGTTGTTTACAAAGTGGACAGCCTGGCGATGCAAAGAGAACTCGGTTTCGTGTCACGAGCGCCGCGCTGGGCCATAGCCCACAAGTTTCCGGCGCAGGAAGAGTTAACGCAGGTTGAGGGTGTGGAATTTCAGGTTGGACGGACAGGTGCCCTGACTCCCGTAGCAAGGCTGACCCCAGTGTTTGTTGGTGGCGTGACAGTCAGTAACGCGACACTGCACAACATTGACGAACTGCATCGCAAAGACGTTCGCGTGGGCGACACGGTGATCGTTCGTCGCGCGGGTGATGTAATTCCCGAAGTCGTCAGCGTTATCAAAGAAAGACGACCCAAAAAGACGAAGCGTGTCGAATTGCCAAAATTGTGTCCAGTTTGCGGCTCGCACGTCAAGCGCGAGGAAGGCGAGGCAGTAGCGCGTTGCACCGGCGGTCTGTACTGCAAAGCGCAGCGATCGGAAGCCTTGAAGCACTTTGTGTCTCGACGTGCACTCGACATCGAGGGTCTCGGGGCAAAGCTAATTGAGCAGCTCGTCGCCGAGGACAGACTCGCCGACCCATCGGATCTTTTTCAACTGAGCAGGGACGAACTCAGGAGCCGCGAACGAATGGGTGACAAGTCTGCCGAGAATCTCGTACGGGCGATCGACGCGAGCAAGTCGACGACGCTTGCGCGGTTCTTGTATGCCCTGGGAATTCGGGAAGTTGGTGAGGCAACAGCGTCGAGTCTCGCATCCTATTTTGGTTCTCTACCGGCCATTAAAAGCACGTCGGTAGCGGACCTGACTAACGTGCCTGACGTTGGCCCGGTTGTCGCCAGTCGCGTACACAACTTCTTTGAAGAACAGCACAACCTTGATGTAATCGAACGGCTGCAAAGCCTGGGCGTGCATTGGTCAGACTCGGAACCGATGAAGGTTGCTGATGACGGGCCGCTGTCCGGGAAGACGTTTGTCATCACAGGAACGCTGCCGACCATGACACGCGATGAGGCCAAAGACCTGATTCAGCGGGAGGGCGGCAAAGTTACCGGCAGTGTTTCGAGTAAAACCGACTTCCTCGTGGCCGGTGACAAGGCGGGCTCGAAGCTTGAGAAAGCACAAGAACTTGGAGTCTCGGTACTGGGGCAAGAGGGACTGTTGAAACTTATAGGGGGGTAGGGGCACTCGCACCTTGGAAGTGCCTGGTCGAAAATGCCATTTCTGCGCTGTTCACCCAATTACGCCCATATCAGGGCAAACCGACCACATAGGATCATTGGGCGAAATTTCCCACGTTTTATTTATCGCTGGAAATTCTACCGATTGATAAATATATTGCGTCGCGATGCAGGATAAGTCCAGACAACGTGTACTAGATGCCTTTCTCTTGGTGATGCGGCCGATTGCCAAGATTCTGCTGCGGTACGGGATTAGTTTTAACGAGTTCGCTGAAACCACTAAGACGGCATTCGTTGACGTTGCAACTTCTGATTACGGCATCCGGGGTCGACCAACAAATATTTCACGAGTTGCTGTGATGACGGGTCTCACGCGCAAAGAGGTGCGGAGGCTGCGTGATAAGGTGAATTCCGGTCACGAGCCAGTTTCGGATAAGTCAACACCTATGACCGAAATTCTCAGCCGGTGGCACAATGAAATCGATTTCTTGGATGAAATGGGCCGGCCGGCCGCACTACAGTTTTCGGGCAGTTCGAAATCATTCTCCGAACTGGTCAAGAGATTCGGCGGTGACGTGCCGGCTGGGGCAATGAGGACAGAGTTAAAGAGAGTGGGTTCGATCGCGGAAGACGAAGAAGGGAACCTCAAAGTCATTAAGCGGAGCGTCGTTCCCGCGGACTACACAGATAATCTCGTAACGTCTTTGGTGCACGGTGTGTACCCACTCTTGTCAACGGTTGCGCTGAATTCAGATCCCCATAGAGAGCATGACGGAGTACCGCAGTTCACTGCATACTCACTCGGAATTCGAAATGAGGATCTCACGCGGCTTCGTCGAATTAGTTACGACAGATTATCGGCCGCAGCTGAGTCATTTGATGATCTCTTCATGGCCTATGAGTCTCCAGAGGTCGCAAACCAGTCGCGAACCAGTAGGGCTGTTTCTGTAGGTTTGTACTATTTTGAAGAGCACGACAAGAATGCGAAATATAAGTGGTAGGCGCAGGCTAATTGAAACTCTTGTTTATTCGTCTGTCTCCGATTCCCTCGTTCTTTTTTTCGGCTAGACAGTCAGAAATGTAGTTCTTGAGGTTGGTCTTGACCACGCCAAGTATGGCCGTGATTAAAGGTACTGGCGCTAAATTCTTGCGCAATCAAGCTCTGAATCTTGGCGTCCCAAGGGCATTTCGGTAACTACGGATTACTAAATCCACTCTGTGTCATATCCCATTGGACGCGAAGGATCTAAACGCGCCAAAAGTGGCTATTAAAAAATATAGCAGATTCAGTATGTTACATAACACCGGTGTCGTGATTGGGGATGAAGCAGCCCCAAGTTGTTGACCAAATCGCGAAAGCGTCCGTATGTGGGAGCAAGTGCCCATTTCCGGGGGCGAAGGTGTCTTGCATACGCAGGCACTCCAAGATACTTTACATATTGCGCAGGAGATCAAGCGTTAGATGGGGCAAGAAGTAAAAGACCACTTGAGGGCCGCCCTCTCGCTGATGTTCAAGCCATTGGTTCGTCTCTTGATTGCGCAGGGTGTGACTCATGCGGAGTTATCTGAGACGGCGAAAGAGGTTTACGTAGAAACCGCCTTGCGGCATTTCGACACAGATGGGCGGATTAATAAGTCGAGGATCGCAATACTCACGGGTCTTACGAGAAAAGAAGTCAAGAATGTAATTGATCGGTCCCTTAATTCAGATCATAAGGAGAAGACATACTCGAGGCCGGCACGTGTACTGACTGGTTGGTACTCCGACCCAATGTTTCAAGGGCCATACGGAATTCCGCTTGAGTTGCCGTACGAAATTGGAAGCGCTGACGAAGAACCGTCATTTGTTGAATTGGTGAAGCGCTATAGCGGCGACATGGCTCCAAGGCAGATGCTGAATCAGCTCATTGAGTCTGGTGCGGTGACGGAAGTGGAAGGGCGATACAAGGCAGTCAGTCGTACGTTCGTGCATTCAAAACTTTCGCCCGACTTGATCCGGAGGCTTGGAAGCGTTGGATATAGAGTTTTTTCGTCAGCCGCAAAGAACATCGACAGGACGGAACAGGCGGTCAGTAATTTCGACCGTATGGTCTTTGCAGACGATGGGTGCACCGAGGAAGTTATTGCGTTGTTTGACGAGTTCATCAGGGCAAGAGGACAAGAGTTTTTGGAGGAAATCGATGTTTGGTTTTCGTCAAGAAAAGAACTGAATAAGCCGGGTGAACCGCTAAAGGATACCGGGCTCTACATGGTTCACTACATTGAAGACGAGCATGATCTGGGCACGCTGAGTGATTTGTTGTTAGAGCGTAACGTGAGGACTGAAGATCAGATTTAAGTATGAAGACTAGGGAATAGGGTTGCCGAAATTCGTTGAGCGAACTTGTAGTCAGTTGAAATTTGATTGGCTGCAGACACCGGATCGGTAGTCGAGGGTTGGAGTTAAAAAAACTAGGAGCGAGGAAATGCGCGATGTAAAAAGCGCCAAGGTGAAATTCGCCTTGGGAGCGACGCTTATTGCAGTAGTCGCACCAGCAGTTGCCGGTAGCGATAATATTGGAAGCTTGCTGGGCATTGATGCAGGCGGCGTCCAGGGTATCGATGCGGGTGGCTTACTCGGTATTGATGCAGGCGGCGTCCAGGGTATCGATGCGGGCGGCTTACTCGGTATTGATGCAGGCGGCGTCCAGGGTATCGAT
>JBATHK010000096.1:0-2271 GCA_049666725.1 Woeseiaceae bacterium | reverse complement strand
GTGTGGTTGCGGATGAGATCCGAGCGCGACGCAGTCGCGCGACAGACGCGCGTAGCGCGAGGTGCCGAAGGCACCGGTCCACCCTGTTCGACGGGTAAATCCTTTCCGCCAAAACCAGAAAGCGACGCCGGCTAGTCCGCGATTATCAGGAAGTTGCTGGTGTTCTCGATAGCAACAGACAAGAGGACCCCGTAGACCAACAGCACGACGGTGGACTTGAGCGCTACAGTCAGCCAGCCTGACGAGTAGACGCGGCGCAAAGCCATGACGAAATACGCGAGCAGGTATCCGAGAAGCGCAAACTGTATGAGCACCGGGATAGGATGCCGGCTGGCCAATGCCTCGAGTGGCATCATCATTGCGAGAATTACGTAAGCGGCGGTGTGCAGATGCAGCGAGAAGATCAGGTGGTCGAAGTACAGTCGCTGGCGATAAACGACTTTCATGAGCAGCGCAAACATGGGCAGCAAGACGAACATCAGGCGCGGCAGGTCGTCCGACAGAAACCGGGCCTGCACGGCCGCATCAAAGCGGGGGTCCTGTCCTGGATCGAGCAAGATACCGCTTCCTGCGGCCCAGGCAGCAAGAACGAAAAACGAGATGCTGATCCCGAGGTAGATGCGGAGCGGGGACGTATAGGTTCGGCGACGACCGGCGAGAAACTCGCTGGTCAGTTTCCCCGGACTTCGGAACAGGGTCTTGAGGGTCACGGCCAATCGCCCGTCGACTTCAAAGGCTTCCTTCAGGACGTCCCTCACCAGACTCCCGATCGGTCGCTCGAGGTCGATGTCGCGCTGACCACAGGTTGTGCAGTAGGCACCCTCGAGACTGGATTGGCAGTTTCGGCATTGCGGCATGCGCCAGTGATACCGGGACCTGCACATAAGGTCAATGCCGCGCGGTGTTAACATTGCGAGCCATGAGATTTCCCCGCATCCGCACAATTGCCCTGGCGCCGTTAATTCTCTTTGCGCTCTTTTACCTGGGCCTTGCCGTCTTCGTGCTGCTGGATGACGACGCCGTCGCGTCGCTCGAGGGACGCTCTGCCGGACCGCACACGGTTGCGATATTCGGCGCCAGCGGGACCGCCGGCGATGGCATTCTCAAAACGGCGCTGGCCAGCCCCGATATCGAGCTGATACATGTGATCACCCGTCGCACGACGCCGCGAATCGATGCCGGTATCGCTTCCGGTAAGGTCATCATGACACTGCATTTCGACTACCTCGACTATACGGCGATCCGCGAGAAGATCGCGCCAGTCGATGCGGTCTATTGGGCGATTGGAACAAGCAGTTTCGGCGTTGACGAGGAAACCTACGCCAAGATCCATGTGGATTTCCCGGTGCGCTTCGTCAGGGAATGGCTTGGTGTCAGCGAAAACGACAATATTTCATTCCATTACATCAGCTCCAGCGACATATCAGCTGATTCGCGGAGGATGTGGGCGCGGGAGAAGGTGCGTGCCGAGAATACGCTGTTCGAGGTTGCAGCGTACTCCAAGCTCCGCGTAATCGCCTATCGACCCGACTACATCGGCCCAACCAAAGAAGAGGCGCATATCGGACAGAATCTCCTTTATTGGTTTTTCGCGCCGGTTGGTTCGGCGGTGAGGGCAACACAAATCGGTCAGGCAATGTTCGAGGTGACAGCGCGAGCATCCGAATTTGGGAACGGCGATCGTCTCGGAACGAGAAGCATCATCCGATACAGTGACGCATATCAACGTCGGCAACGCGCCACTACCACAGCATCGTCCGCCCAGGACTCGCTCCACCGCCAAAATAGAAAATAAGGGGTCAGACCCAATTGTGTCTGACCCCATTTTCTTTTTTTGCCGAGTGTGGTTGAGGACTTCGAACCCTGTTCGACGGGCGCCGCGCCAAGGGCGCATGCCCGGTCGCGAAGCGACATTCCCACCCTCTCCGCCCTGGTCGAGACTCGAAATTGTTCGAAACCACTTTGAGTGCATATGCAGCTGGCTTTGACTCGAGCCTCGGCGGATGTAAGATAAAACCGCCGATGCACAACATGTCAGGTCTTTGCTCGCGAAATCCGTTTCTGCTGTGGTTGAAGCCCGATTGAGGTCTTGTTCCAATTACGCATCGATGTCTTTGAATCCCCCCCTCATACTCCTTGTCATAGTGCTGGTCGGCGGCTGCAGCGACAGTGGGGATAGCGGCCCTCCCGAGGAGCTTACTCAAGCTTCGTTGCCTGGGGTCTATACGGGTGTGTTTCCCTGCGAAGGCTGCACTGGTCTCACGTCAACCC
>JBATHK010000095.1:0-17397 GCA_049666725.1 Woeseiaceae bacterium | reverse complement strand
CGGTAGCGAGCCGGGAACATATCCTGATCTCGAAGCTGCTCGATAACGCCTGGCGTGAGGGTCGCAGTCTCGACGTCGCGGGGCTGATCGGTGAAATTCAGAATCCGCCGATCACCAAGGTCGGCGTAATGAATCTCGATTCCTTCTTCCCCGCGAAGGATCGCTTCGAGCTTGCGATGAGCCTGAACAATCTACTCGCGGCACCCGGCTTCGAAGCCTGGATGCAGGGCACGCCGCTGAATGCCAGGAACCTCCTGTACACAGAGGAGGGCAAGCCGCGCATTTCCGTCATGTCGATCGCGCATCTCGACGATGCGCAGCGCATGTTCTTCGTCTCGATGCTGCTGAACGAACTGATCGCCTGGATGCGAGCCCAGCAGGGCACCTCGAGCCTGCGCGCCATTCTCTACATGGACGAGATCTTCGGCTATATGCCGCCCGTGGCAAACCCGCCATCAAAAACCTTGTTCCTGACGCTGTTAAAGCAAGCGCGCGCCTACGGACTCGGCCTGGTACTGGCCACGCAGAACCCGGTCGATCTCGACTATAAAGGTTTGTCGAATACCGGCACCTGGTTCATCGGCCGACTGCAAACCGAACGCGACAAAGCGCGCGTCATGGAGGGACTCGAGGGCGCCAGCGGCGGCAAGTTCGACAAGCAGAAAATGGAGCGCACTATTGCCGGGCTCGGCAAACGACGCTTCCTGTTGCACAACGTGCACGAAGACGAGGCCGTCGTGTTCAACACCCGCTGGGTAATGTCATACCTCGCCGGTCCTCTGACGCGCGATCATATCCGCACCCTGATGTCCAACACCAAGAGCAAGCTCGCCGCCGTCGCGGAGGCCGTCTCGAAACCAAGACGCAAAAGCCACGAAAGCGCGCCGGCATTGCCGCCATCGGTCGAGCAGTTTTTCGTCAAGGGACAGGGCGAAGAGATCGTTTATCACCCGCGCCTGATCGCCGCCGGTGACATCGTTTTCACAAGTGCCCGTTACGGGGTCGAGGACGAGCGCAGCGTGCTGCACGCTGTTGAATTCGAAGACGGTCCGGTGGAGATTGACTGGGATAACAGTGAAGCACTGAACATCTCGGTTGATGGGCTTCTCGACGCCGGCGCCGAAGGCGCCAGCTACGCGAACTGTCCCGCCGTGGCCAATGATGTCAAAGCGTACGCCCGCTGGAACAAAGACTACAAGCGCTGGCTGCGGCAGAACGAGAACGTTACGTTGTACAAGAGCAAGCGTTTCCGCCTTACGTCGTCGCCGGGAGAGACCGAGGGCGATTTTCGCGTCCGGCTGCAGGACGCAGCAAGCGAGCTTCGTGATAAGTCGATTGCGAAAATTCGTAAAAGCTATGCAAGCAAAGTGACAACGCTCGAGAGTCGTCTGCTGCGCGCCGAGCAGGCCATTGCCCGTGAGGAACAGCAGTCAACAAAGAAGAAGCTCGACACGGCGATTTCTTTCGGCACGGCGATTCTTGGTGCTGTGCTTGGTCGCAAAAAGCTGTCGAGCACGACGGCAACAAAAATCGGGTCAGCCATCAAAACCGCCGGCGGCGCGAGCAAGGAAGCTGCCGACGTCGGGCGCGCGATACAAACCGCAGAGAAAGTCAAAGCCGAGATGACTGACCTCAATGCTGCTCTCGAGAAAGAGGTCGCGGACCTCGATACGGCGTTTGACGCGCAGGCAGAAGAGCTTGACGAAGTTGTTGTGCGCGCGAAGAGCACGGACATTCACGTCGCGCTGACCGGCCTTGTCTGGCTGCCGTACACGGCCGACGAGAAGGGTCGACTGCGCCCGGCCTGGTAGAATCAAGGGAATTAAGGGGACAGTTTACTTATATCCGTCTGCACCTGGATATAAGTAAACTGTCCCCTTAATTCTCTAGTCGCCCAGGCAGGCGCCCGCGAAGGCCTTGGTAACACCGGCATTGTCGAGCTGACAAACATTGTCGTAGGTGACGCCGTCAATGCCGCAGACCGGCGCATACTCGCGAGGGCAGTTCTCGCCGAGATTCTCACAAACACCCGCATATTCGATGCGCACACCGCGGCGTTCGGCCTGGCAGGCATTGCTGTAGGTCATGCCATCGAAGCCGCACACGGGTACGAACAGGGTCGGACATGGCCGCACATTGCAAATGCCTTGTTTGAAAGTCCGCACGCCGACTTTTTCTGCATGGCAGGCGTTGTCATACGTAACGCCATCGTCGCCGCAAACCGGCGCGAATACGCGCGGACAGTTTTCAGGGTCGCACCGATCCTTGCGCTGCACCGGAATGCGCTCGGCATCGGCTTCGCATCGATTGATGAACGTTCGCCCGTTCATTCCACAGACCGGCTCCCGAATAGAAGGACAGCCATTTGCCGTGCAGGCGCCGAGGCCCGCCAGCTCGACGCGTGATTTCAGCGCGAAACACTCGTTGATATACGTGTTGCCATCGACGCCGCAGACCGGGTCGAAGGTCTCCGGGCAACCAATCGCCTGTTCCGCGCACATCCCCTGGTTCGCTATCTCGACGCCCGCCTGCTGTGCGACGCACTCGTTGCTGTAGGTTTGCCCGTCAACGCCGCACACCGGCTCGTACTGCATCGTGCAGGCAACGTCCTGGGCCTGTGCGTTAAGCACAAAACCCAGGAAAAGGAATATGGCTGTTCGTGCGTGGTTTATTTTCATGTTTCGGAGACGTCCCGTTTATTGCTTAGAGCGTCATAACCCGGCGCGGTTCAACGAATCCGCGCGGCACCCCAGTAATTGTAGGTTAGCGCCTTCAGTCCCGGAACGTACATGCGGTTGTCGTCCTCGACCTGGAAACCGGACTCTTGCAGGATGGCGACAATATCGCGATTCATGTTGCAGCCGCCGGCAACTTTCTTCCAGGCCGGGTTCAGTCGCTCCTGCCACTTCTGTACACCGCTGTCGGGGGCCTTGCCATGCTCGCAGAACAGCAGTCGCCCTTCGGGCTTGAGGACGCGACGCATCCCGTGAAGCGCTTCCGCAACCGCAGAAATCGTGCACAGAGTGTAGGTGACCAGTACCGTGTCAGCACTATCGTCATCGAGCGGTATTTCCTCGCCTGGCAGGTCGATCAGCTCCACGTCGAGCGAGGAGCTGGCGATGGCCTTGCTGGCGAGACGACGCATGCCGGCGGACGGCTCCAGCCCCCAGATATGACGAACCTTGTCGCGGTCGTAATACGGCAGATTTAGGCCGCTGCCAAAGCCAATTTCGAGCACGTCGCCGCAGGCCCGCGGCACGATTTTCTGCCGCTGTTTGCGCGTCGGTTTGGTGCCGCAAGCGAAGTTGATCAAGCTCGGCAGTACTTTTTCCTCGTACCAGGTCATCGCACAAGCTCACTGATCGTGACCAGCTCGATGCCCTGCTTGCGCAGTTTCGGCAGCTCTTCTTCGAGCAGCGCGAGCGTTGCATCATAGGGGTGGCCAATCGCGACAACAAACCCCCGCTTTTTCGCCAGCCGCTTCATGCGTTCGAACTGCAGCGCGACAGTTTCGGGTGACCGGTCAGGGTCGAGAAACACATCGCGGCGTGCGGCCTGTACGCCCGCTTCCGTAGCGATCTGCATGGCAACACTTCCCGACGTTGTATAACTGTCAACGAAGAACAGGTCATTGCGCGCGCGGATTTCTTCCATCAGCCACAGCATGTGGCCCGGGTGTCTTGTCAAGAGGCTGCCCCTGTGGCCATTGACCCCGACGACATGTGGAACCGCCTGCAGCGCAGCGGCGAACGCCGCAACAACGGCCTGCCGATTCATATCGAGATCGATGCCGATCGGTTCGTTGTACTTGTCTTCGGAGTTCGCCTGCAGCGGCAGGTGCAGCAACACCTCTTTGCCCTGTGCGTGCGCCAAGTCAGCAAGAGCGGCCGCACGCGGTGTGCCCGGCAGCACGGCGAAAGCCAGGGGGCCCGGCAGCGCGATCGCGCGCCGCCCGGCCTCGAGCTGGTAACCGAGGTCATCGATAATAATGGCGATCCTGGGCGGCTGTAACGCTGCGCCACTGTACGACACCATCAGCAGCATCGACGCTGCAAGACAGGCTCGTGTCCAGCTCATTGGGCGTTGCTGTGCATCACCGGCCGGGTTTGCAGGTATTCGATCGCCCCGGCCAGCTGCGCGTCGGCCTGACGATCGATGATGCCCGACAGCGTGAGGTCCGGAAAGCCCGGAGTGTCAGCGACGAACACATCCGGCTGGATACCCACCTCGTGTATCGAGTCTCCGGAGGGCGTGTAGTATCGGGACGTCGTGAGCTTTATCGCACGACCCTTGGACAGCGGCATGACGGTCTGAACGAGCCCCTTGCCGAATGTGGGCGTGCCCACGATCAGTGCGCGATCATGATCCTGCAGCGCCCCCGCGACGATCTCGGAGGCCGATGCCGAACCGCCATTCACGAGCACAACCAGGCTTGCGCCATCAAGAATGTCGCCTCGATGCGCGGAGCGCGTAAAGCGCGAATCGAACGATCGACCGTTGGCCGAAACAATGACACCAACATCGAGAAAGAGATCCGACACATCAACCGCGGCATCGAGAACGCCCCCCGGGTTGTTGCGCAGATCGAGCACGAGGCCATCGAGCATGCCACCGCTGGCCTCCTGCAGGTCATCAACGGCACGGCCGAGCTCGCGAGCCGTATTGTCACTGAACTGGCTCACGCGGATGTAGCCGGAAGATGGCCCCAGCAGCTGCTTGTGTACGCTCGCAACGCGGATAATCTGCCGTCGCATTTCATGCTCGATTGCGACATTGTCGCGCAGCACGGTGACTGCAACCTTGGTGCCGGCATGTCCCCGCAGGCGGCCAACCGTCTGCTGCAGGCTTGCCATGTCTATCGCAACACCATCTACAGCGACTATCTGATCGCCACTTTGAATGCCCGAACGCGCGGCCGGCGAACCGGCAATCGGTGTTACCACCCGCAGCGCACCATTGACTTCATCGACCTCGACGCCAATACCCGAGTAGCTGCCCATCGTGCTGACGCGAATGTCCCGATACTCGCGTGCGTCGAGATACTGGGAGTGTGCATCCAGGTCGCTAACCATGCCGCGGATTGCGCTATCGAGTAACACGGCGTCGTCGACGGGCTCAACATAATCCCGCTTGACGCGCTCCAAAACCTCGGCAAACAAGCGCGCCTGCTGCCAGGCGAGCTCTTCCTTGTCGGGCGCCCGCCGGTCGTCAATCAGGCCGCCACCAAGGGACAGGCTGAGGCCCAGTACCACACCGATGACGACAACAAGAATTGCGCGAACTTTCAACGACATAGCTTTTTCCGTGAAGCTAATACCCGGGCAGTTTCGAAACGATCGTCGACCTTAGCACAGCAAACCGGTCGGAGCAGCGGAACTGCGTCCCCTCCTTCAGGATTTGCCGCCGGGGCGCCGCGTTACCCAGTGCCGCGGATTGACCGGCTGCTTGCCCCGGCGCAGCTCGAAATACAGGCTGGCCTGTGACTGTCCGCCGCTGTCGCCGACCGTCGCGATCACATCACCAGGCGCGACCCAGTCGCCGGTGTTCTTGAGAATGGTTTCGTTATAGCCGTAGAGCGTCATGTATCCATCGCCGTGATCGACGATGACAAGCAGGCCCATGCCGGCGAGCCAGTCGGCGAACGCGATTCGACCGTGGTAAACCGCCCGGACCTCCCGGCCCCGTGGCGCCGCGAGTACCACGCCGTTCCACTTGATCGAACCACCGACACGAGGCTGGCCAAACTCGTGCAACAGCGTTCCTGCGACCGGCCAGGTCAGCTTTCCCTTGTGTGAACTGAAGGGTTCCTCCGAGCTGATCGGATAGTCGGACAGGATGCTCGACAATTCGGCGATCAGTCGCGTCAGGTCTTTTTCCTGGGCGGCCAGGCGCCCGACTTCCTGGCCTTCGCTCTCGATCTTCTTGCGCAGCGCCGTGAGTAGCGATGCCCTTTCTTCCTGTGACCGGTTAAGAAGCGTCAGCTCCGCGTAACGCGTCTTCGCAAGCTCATCCAGTCGAGCCCCTTCCGCCGCGATCTGGCTCTTCACGGCTTCGAGCTTGCGGATTTCCTCGACGACCGACTCAATGTTCTCGGCGCGATAGTCGTTCAGGTAACGGTAGTAGGCCATCAGCCGGCCCAGCGTCGCGGGGTCGCGCTGGTTCAGCAGCAGCCTTATCTTTTCCTGGCTGCCGCTCATGTATGCCGCACGCGTCTGGGCGGCCAGCGCGGTCGACTCCGCATCCAGATGGGCCTCCCGCACAGCCAGGTCGACTTCCAGCTCCTGCTTCTTTGCCATCGCCCTGTGCTGCTGACGCTCGACCTCCTTGAGCCGCATGCGTTGCTCGGAAATTGCTATTTCGGCGTCCTGCAATTCTGCGGTCACGCGGTCTCGCTCCGCGGCGCCGGCGTCCATACTCTCTTTGAGCTTGCTGATGCGCTCCCGGACATCTTCCAGTTCGCGCTCCTTGACCTCGGTGAGCTCGCCGCCGGCGTCCTGCGCCTGACCGACATGCCCGGCGGCCAGCAGGCCCGCGATGATGATGATTCGCCACGTCATGAGCGCGAGTGTAGGGCCTCAAGGCTATGACCGCCCGCGAATACGCGTATAATCCCGCCTTTAGGCTTCACCATGGTGCACTCGTCTGCGCCGAAATTATTGATTCATGGACAAATTTCTAGAATTCACGAGCAACCATGTGCTGCTCGTGTCGGCACTGATGATCAGCTTTTTTGTCGTGGTCTTCACCGAGTTGCGCCGCAAGGCGAGCGGCCTCGTCAACATCGAGGCCATTGACGCGGTCAAGCTGATCAACAATGACGGCATGGTTATTGATATCCGCAGCCCGGATGCTTTCGCTCGTGGCCATATCGTCAACGCAAAGAACATCCCGGCCGACGAGCTGGATGCAAAAATTGAACAACTTTCCAAGTATAAGGGCACTCCCATTGTCGCGGTTTGCGACGCCGGGATTACCACCAACAAGACGGTTGCCCGGTTGCGCGAAT
Organism: Woeseiaceae bacterium; assembly: GCA_049666725.1. Taxonomy (GTDB): domain Bacteria; phylum Pseudomonadota; class Gammaproteobacteria; order Steroidobacterales; family Woeseiaceae; genus UBA1847. Next base: position 10,391 of record JBATHK010000095.1, on the reverse strand, counting down.
CCGGCTTCGAAAGCGTCTTCGGACTGAAGGGCGGAATGTCCGGATGGGGCCAGGCAGGACTGCCGGTCGTGACGGGCAAGAAAACCCGCAGCAAATCTGTCAAGCAGAAGAAACGCTCCAAAAGTGACCAACAAGACTAGCAAGAAGCCGGTAACGGTTTACGGCAATACGACCTGCCCCTATTGCGGCGCGGCACGCATGCTGCTCACGAGGAAAGGTGTTCAGTTTGAGGACATCATCGTTACCGATAATCCCTCGCTGCTCGAGGAGATGCTGGCGCGCAGCGGCAGGCAAAGCGTGCCGCAGATATTCGTTGGCGATACCCCAATAGGCGGCTTCGATGAACTCAGCGCTCTCGACAAGAGTGGAGAGCTGGATAAAATGCTTGCCGCTTGACGCGGCGGCTCTTGATTAGACAGCAGGAAATAAAATGGCAGACGAGGAAAAAGCCGCTGAGAAGCGCTTGTCAATTACGAAAATCTACTTGAAAGATTTTTCTTTCGAGTCACCACAGTCCCCGAAGATTTTCCGGCAGGATGACTGGAAACCTCAGACGAACCTGAATCTTCGCAGCGCGCACAGTCCGGTTGAAGACGAGCACCATGAAATTGTCTTAACAATTACCATCGAAGCAAAACAGGATGACAAGACCTGCTTCCTGGTCGAGCTGCAGCAGGCTGGCCTGTTCGAGATTGCCGGCTACAAGGGCGATGAGTTCGAGGCAATCGTCGGCAGCTTTTGTCCAAACATCCTCTTCCCTTATGCTCGCGAGTCGATTGCGGCAGTCATTCAGAAGGGCGGTTTCCCGGAATTCGTTCTGCAGCCCATCAACTTTGACGCCCTGTACATGCAATCAAAACAGCAGCAGGTTGCAGCCGCGGCCGAAAAAGCCGAGAAGCACTGATTAAGGGCGACGCGCCAAAAACAGTTGCCGTAGTCGGCGCCGGCTCCTGGGGTACCGCGCTGGCGCTGCAATTTGCCCGCAGCGGTTGCAATGTCAGGCTGGGAGGGCTGCTCGAGCTTGATGAGCTGGCCGCCATGGCGGCCAAAGGCGAGAATGCTCGCTACCTTCCCGGCGTCAGCTTCCCGGCAAACCTCGTTGCATTCCCGAAGCTCGAGGATTGTCTTGAAGGTGCGCGCGATATCCTTGTTGCCGTACCCAGCCACGGCCTGCGCGATACGCTCACCGCAATCAAACCGTTCCTCGGCCCGCAGTCCCGCGTGTGCTGGGCCACGAAGGGGTTTGAGCTGCACACGGGCAAGCTGCCGCACGAGGTGGCGGCCGAAGTGCTGGGTGCGGACCGCCCGATGGCGGTTTTATCCGGCCCGACTTTTGCCAAGGAGGTTGCGGCAGGATTGCCAACGGCTCTGACCATCGCAGCCAACGATAATCAATTCGCGCAGGCGCTGGCGGTCGGTTTGTCGGGCGACAAGTTTCGCGCTTACACGTCCGACGACATGATCGGCGTCGAGGTGGGAGGTGCCGTCAAGAACGTCCTTGCCATCGGTGCCGGCATGTCGGATGGCCTGGGCTTCGGTGCGAACACGAGAATCGCACTGATAAATCGGGGTCTTGTCGAAATGACGCGCCTGGGTATTGCGCTTGGCGCCAGCAAAGAGACCTTTATGGGCCTGGCCTGCATGGGCGACCTGGTGCTGACCTGCACCGACAACCTGTCACGCAATCGCCGTATGGGGCTCGCGCTGGCGAAAGGCATGACCGTTGAGCAAGCCAAGGAAGAGATCCAGCAGGTTGTCGAAGGCGTGATGGCAGCGGAGGCCGTGAAAGAGGTCGCAGACAGGCTCGGCATCGAGATGCCGATTTGCGAGCAGATCTATCGGATTCTCTACGAAGGAGCCTCACCGCGCGAAGCCGTCGGGGCGCTGATGCGCCGCCAGCTCAGGTCCGAATAGGCGATTAACCCGGTCGTGATCGCCGGCGTTACCGCCCGCCGACAAACCCCAGCTGTCGCCAGGCCTCGTAAACGAGAACCGCGGCTGCATTCGACAGGTTAAGGCTGCGGCTGTTTTCTTTCATCGGCAGCCGCAGTCTTTGCTTCGGTGGCACCGACTCGAGCACGTGTTGCGGCAGGCCCCGCGTTTCGGGACCCAACAGAAACGCATCCCCTCGCCTGAATTCGGGCGCATCATAACGCGTTCCTGCGCGTGTGCTCACCGTAAAGACGCGTGGTTTTTCGAGCGCGGCGAGGCAGGCGTCGAGCGATTCGTGTGTTGCGACGCTTGCGAACTCGCGGTAGTCGAGCCCGGCCCGCTTGAGCCGCGGCTCATCGAGCTCAAACCCCAGCGGCTCGACGAGATGAAGCTGCACACCGGTGTTTGCACACAGGCGAATGATGTTGCCGGTATTGGGCGGGATTTCAGGCTCGTAAAGAATAAGGCTAAACATCGGGGGGACAGTTTACTTAATTGTGCGCGCCTTTCAGTTATCGGTGAGCAATTAAGTAAACTGTCCCCTTATTGTTCGGTAGAATGCCGCTGCCATGGTAAGCAGTCTATTACACACTGAATTGTGCGGCGTATCGATGGCCTCGCCGATCGTGCTGCTGTCGGGTTGCGTCGGCTTTGGCGAGGAATATACGCGCGTCGTCGGCTTTTCCAATGAAGACGTTGGCGCCGTCGTCCTCAAAGGTACGACAGGCGATATGCGCCTCGGAAACCCGCCACACCGCGTTTACGAAACTGCCGAAGGCATGCTGAATGCAATCGGCCTGCAGAACCCGGGCGTCGACAGCGTTGTTGATGACATTCTCCCGGGGCTCGACTTTTCCGAGACGCGCTTCTTCGCGAACGTATCGGGCTCGACAATCGAAGAATATGAGCGCGTCACCAGGCGCTTCGACGATTCCGACATCGACGCGATTGAAATTAATATTTCCTGCCCGAACGTCAAGGAAGGCGGCGTCCAGTTCGGCAACGACCCGGAGATGTCGGCGCGCGTCGTTGCTGCCTGCCGGGCACAGACGTCAAAACCGATCATCACCAAGCTTTCGCCGAACCAGACGGATATCGAAGAAAACGCGCGCCTGTGCATCGAAGCCGGCACCGATGGCTTCGCCGTAATCAACACGGTTATGGGCATGGCTATCGACAGCGAAACACGCCGGCCGATCATCGGCAACGTGCGTGGCGGACTTTCCGGCCCTGCGATCAAGCCCATCGCGCTGCTCAAAGTGCACCAGGTTTTCGAGGTCGCGAAGCACCACGATATCCCGATCATCGGCCAGGGCGGCATTACGACTCCCAAAGACGCTATCGAGTTCATGGTCGCCGGTGCGACCGCCATCGGCATCGGCACGGCGCTGTTTTACGATCCCCTGGTCTGCAAAAAAATCAACGCCGGCATCGTCGATTACCTGGAACGCCACGAGATGGCATCCGTTTCCGAGCTGGTCGGTACGCTGCAGACCTGAACGGGGACATGACGTCCTAGTCGAGCTGCAGCGCCTTCATCTTTCTGGCAAGCGTGTTCCTTCCCCATCCCAGCAGCTTTGCCGCTTCCTGCCGGCGGCCCTTGGTCTGGGACATTGCGGTCTCGATCAGGGTTTTTTCGAATTCCGGCAGCGCCGTATCGAGCAACGGCGCATCGCTGTCATGCAGCTCCCGTTCGGCCCATGCCGCCAAAAGTCTCGTCCACTCTTTTGCCGCACGGTTCGGCGACTCGCTGCCGCCCAGGTCGCTCGGTATGTCCTCCGCAGTGATCACGTTTCCCGGGGCCGTTACCGTGAGGCGGCGGCTCGCATTGACCAGCTGGCGCACGTTACCAGGCCACGCGAACGCCTTGAGCGCATGCATCGCTTCCTCGTCGATGGACTTTGCCGCAGCGCCAAGCTCGTTCGCGGCGGCCGCCAGGTAGTGTTGCAGCAGCAGCGGGATGTCATCACGCCGCTGGCGTAATGGCGGAGTGTTGATGCGGATTACATTGAGCCGGTGAAACAGGTCTTCGCGGAAACGCGATTCCTTTACCGCCCGCGCGAGGTCCTGGTTGGTGGCTGCGATAACGCGAACATCCACCTTGATGGGCGTCTGTCCGCCGACCCGGTAGAACTCGCGTTCGGCGAGAACGCGCAGGAGTCGTGTCTGCAGTGCCGGCGACATGTCACCTATTTCGTCGAGAAACAGCGTGCCGCCATCGGCCTGTTCAAAGCGCCCGATGCGCCGCGAATCCGCGCCAGTAAAGGCGCCTTTTTCATGCCCGAACAGCTCCGACTCGAGTAGCTCCGACGCGATGGCAGACGTGTTCAGCGCTACAAAGGTCTTGTTCGCGCGCGGGCTGTGGTCGTGCAGGGCGCGCGCAACCAGTTCTTTGCCGGTGCCGGACTCACCGGTGATCAGCACCGTCATGCTCGAGCCCGCCAGCCGCCCGATCGAGCGAAATACCTCCTGCATGGCGGGCGCCTGTCCGATCATAGACGCGATGCCGCCGCTCGCCGGCGGCGGCTCAACGACGGCCTTGCCGTTCGCGCGTGCGGCCTTGCGCACGAGCTCGACAGCTTCGTCAATGTCGAAGGGCTTCGGCAGGTACTCGAAGGCACCGCCTTTGTAGGCGGCCACCGCGTTTTCAAGATCCGAGTGCGCCGTGATCACAATGATCGGCAAATCCGGAAGACTGCCGCGCAATCGGTCCAGCAGCGCTATGCCGCTCATGCCCGGCATGCGCACGTCGGTAATCAGGACATCCGGTGCACCCTCGTCGATAGCTTCGAGCAGGTGCTCGGCGCGCTCGAAACTCCGGGTTTCGATGTCGGCCTGCTTGAGGGCCTTTTCAAGAACCCACCGCACCGATTGATCATCATCCACAATCCAGGTTGTCAGGGGAGAATCAGCCATTGGCGTTTGCTCCCGATTGATTGATTGGTATGCGGACGTAGAAAATCGTGCGCCCGGGCCGACTGTCGAATTCGATCAGTCCATCGTGGCGACTGATCAGCTCCTGTGCCGCGGGCAAACCCAGCCCCGTGCCGTCCGGGCGGCTCGTGACCAACGGATAGAAAACCGAGTCCTGTAAGTCCCGCGGTATGCCCGGACCGTCGTCCTCGATTTCGATGGATGCGATGACGCGGTGCCTGGTGTCGCCAATCGTGTAATTGGTCGCCGCCCGGCTTCGCAGTGTCAGCGTGCCCTGGCCATCCAGCGCGGCGCAGGCGTTGCGCACCAGGTTCAGAAACGCCTGGATCATCTGGTCGCCGTCGAGGTCGATAGTCGGTAATCCCGGGTCATATTCCCGGCGAATCTTCAGCGGTTTATGGTGCTCCGCCTCGACGATTCTGACTACGTACTCGAGCAACTCGTGAACGTTGACCGGTTGTTTGTTCGGCGGCCCGCCTGGTCCCAGCAGCGTATTGACCAGCGCGGCCAGGCGATCGGTTTCGCTGATGACGACGTCGGTGTACTCGCGGAGCTCGTCGTCGGGAAGCTGCCGCTCCAGCAACTGTGCCGCACCGCGAATACCGCCCAGGGGGTTTTTTATTTCGTGCGCAAGCTGCCGAATCATCTGTCGGCCTGCGCCATGCTGAATCAGCAGCGCGTTTTCGCGAGTAATCTGCGAGCGCCGCGTAACGTCCGTGAGCTCAACAAGCACGCAGGCATTTCCTGTTGCAATCGGTGATACGCGGCAATCGACAATGCGCTCATAGGTGTGCGCCTCGGTCGGTGCCAGTCGCATCTCGTTACCGTAAAAATCGCCGGTTGTGATCACTCGACTCAGGATGTCGCGCATTTCCGGCTCGTCGTCGACGAGTCGCAGCAAGGACTTTCCGTAAGCGCGCTTCTGGCTGATGCCAAGGATGTGTTCGGCCGCCGGATTCATACCCACTATCAGGAGATGTTCATCCAGCAGGACGATGCCCGAACTCAGGGCATCAAGAATATTGCCGGCGTCATGACGGAGAGTTCCGTCGTTGTCGGGCCCCCCGGTCGGACGACCGGGCGCTGCCTGGCCTAGCGAAACCTTACGGTGTTCTGCTGCACGTAAAACCGGTTCGGGAGACTGCGGATCATCAGCGTGCCCGTTTCGTCCAGAATCTCCGCCTGGATATTGTGGACGCCGCGGTAAACCTCCTGCAGCTGGAAGTTCGTCCCGTCGACCGACTGTGCCACCCCGTCGAAATACACCCGTACTTCGTGGTTCGGCTGCAGCGCGGGGTTCAGCGCCAGCGATACGTTCAGGATGCCCTCGATATTCCACAGTGTTTCTTCCGGGGCAGGCGCGCTGACCTCGAGACTCGTATAGCGAAAGGGCGTGGCCGCTTCATTGGCCGCCGCGTCACTCGGCGACGCGCTTGTTGGCCCCGGGCTGGCAGCTTGCCGTTGGCCGCCGGTTGACGATCCGAGGTCCACGCGTTCGGAGCCGGGCTCTGGGCGGTCGGAGTAATGCACGACCCCTTCTGCGTCGGTCCACTTGTACGCGTCCGCATGCGCCGCGCTGGCGACCAGTGCTCCGAAGAGAATGAAAAGTGTTCGGATTTCCATGGGATCAGCATAGCAGCGTCGGGGTTCTCCGGGCTAGTGGCCGGGCGACATAATGCCGCCCGGCTCACGCTTTTTGGCCCTTACAGGCTGTAATACATGTCGAATTCGACCGGATGCGTCGTCATTCTGAGGCGCGTGACGTTTTCCATCTTCAGGTCGATGTAGGCGTCGATAAGGTCATCGCTGAAAACGTCACCGGCTTTCAGGAAGCCTCGATCTGCATCAAGAGCCCCGAGCGCTTCGTCGAGCGAGAACGCGACCAGCTTCAGCTTCTTCTCTTCCTCGGGCGGCAGATCGTAAAGGTCCTTGTCCATGGCGTCTCCCGGGTGGATCTTGTTCTGGATGCCGTCCAGGCCCGCCATCATCATTGCGGCGAAAGCGAGATACGGATTCGCCATCGAGTCCGGGAAGCGAACCTCGATGCGCCTACCCTTCGGATTCGCAATATAGGGAATACGAATCGACGCCGATCGATTGCGTGCCGAGTAAGCAAGAATCGTCGGTGCTTCAAAACCTGGCACCAGGCGTTTGTAACTGTTGGTTGCCGGGTTCGCAAAAGCGTTGATGGCTTTTGCGTGCTTGATGATTCCCCCGATGTAGAAAAGCGCCGTCTCCGAAAGTCCGCCGTAACCGTCGCCCGAGAACAGGTTCTTGCCGTTCTTGAACAATGACTGGTGCACGTGCATTCCGTTACCGTTGTCATTTACGAGCGGCTTGGGCATGAACGTTGCAGTCTTGCCGTACGCGTGTGCAACGTTGTGCACCGCATATTTCAGGATCTGGACTTCATCGGCCTTGCGCACGAGCGTGTTGAATTTCGCACCAATTTCACACTGGCCCGCGGTTGCAACCTCGTGGTGGTGTACCTCGGTTTCAACGCCTAGTTCTTCAATAGCGAGGCACATTGCGCCACGGATATCATGCAATGAATCAACGGGCGGCACCGGGAAGTAACCGCCTTTAACCGTCGGCCGGTGTCCCGTATTGCCTTCTTCGGAGCTGCGGTCCGTGTTCCAGGCGCCCTCGTCCGAGTCCACCTTGTAAAACGCACCCTGCATGCTGTCGTCCCACGACACGTGGTCGAACACGAAGAACTCATTTTCCGGGCCGAAGTAGGCCGCGTCGGCAATGCCGGTCGACTTCAGGTAGGCCTCGGCGCGATCGGCGAGCGAACGCGGACAGCGATCGTATCCCTGCATCGTCGATGGCTCGACGACCGTGCAACGCAGGTTCATCGTCGTCTCGTCAGGGAATATATCGAGTACCGCCGACGCAGGATCCGGCATCAGGATCATGTCCGATTCATTAATGCCCTTCCAACCGGCGATAGACGATCCATCAAACATCTTGCCATCTTCGAACAGGTCGTCGTCGACCGTGTGTGCGGGCACCGTTACGTGCTGTTCCTTGCCGATTGTGTCCGTGAAACGAAAATCGACAAACTTGACCTCTGCCTCTTTGATGAGGGTGAGTACCTCTGCGGGCGTCATGGATCTTTCCTCCGGGTTGTTGGTGCGCAAAAAAACGTGGCCGCCCAATGCGGCTCATTAGATGCTGTTATTTGCATTAAGCGTGCCAAGTGGGCCATTTGCGTAACACTCTGTTTTTCATCCGTTTTTTATGAGTCGGGCCGACCGTTTTGCACCATGTTGGGGCGCGCGTCTTTTTGCTCGCACCATTATAGTGCGAAATCGGCCTGCGTGCACCCGGATCGCGCACCACGTGCTTCGCATTTTTCAGCGTTAGCGGCGAATGGCCTCCAACATCAGCCCCGCAGCCGTTATACTTCGCGCCTTTCCGCGACCGTGACGCCCGCAATGAGCGCCAAAACATCGACGACGAAGCTGAGCTTTCAGGACCTGATACTTCTGCTGCAGCAGTACTGGGCGGAGCGCGGCTGCGTCATCCTGCAGCCCTATGACATGGAAATGGGTGCCGGCACCTTTCACCCGGCGACGTTTCTGCGCGCGATCGGCCCCGAGCCCTGGTCGGCAGCCTACGTCCAGCCCAGCCGGCGGCCAACGGACGGCCGCTACGGCGACAATCCTTTTCGCCTGCAGCATTACTATCAGTACCAGGTCGTCATCAAGCCCTCGCCCCTCGATATTCAGGACATGTACCTTGGCTCCCTGCGCGCGATCGGTATCGATCCGCTCGTCCATGACATTCGGTTCGTCGAAGACAACTGGGAGTCACCCACGCTGGGCGCCTGGGGTCTTGGTTGGGAGGTCTGGCTGAACGGCATGGAGATTTCCCAGTTCACCTACTTCCAGCAGGTTGGCGGCCTCGAGTGTCGTCCGGTTACGGGCGAGATTACCTACGGGCTTGAGCGCCTCGCCATGTACCTGCAAAACGCGAATAGTATTTTCGACCTTGTGTGGACCGACGGACCCCTGGGCCGCATTACTTACGGCGATGTTTATCATCAGAACGAGGTCGAACAGTCCCGCTACAATTTTGAAGAAGCTGACGTTGAGACACTGTTCGATGTGTTCGAGCACGCCGAGCGCGAAAGCCAGCGGCTGATACAACTCGGCCTGGCATTACCGGCCTATGAACAAATGCTGACCGCATCGCACACGTTCAACCTGCTCGATGCCAGGCAGGCCATTTCCGTGACGGAGCGACAGCGCTTTATCCTGCGCGTCAGGACCATGTCGCGCGCGATTTGTGACGCTTACTACGCGAGCCGCGAAGCACTTGGTTTCCCGATGACGAAGTCAGCCGCGAAAGAGGCATCGGCAAAATGAGCAAGACCGATGATTTCCTCGTCGAGATTGGCACAGAAGAGCTGCCGCCCAAAGCGCTGCGCTCGCTGATGGAGGCGTTCGGCACCGGGCTGGTTGCCGCCATCGACGAAGCCTCTCTCGAGCATGGCTCCGTGCAGGTCTATGCCAGCCCGCGTCGCCTGGCCGTGCTGGTTGACGACCTCGCCCGACGACAGGAAGACCGCAAGGTCGAACACAAGGGCCCGCCGACCAAGATAGCGTTCGACAAAGACGGCAGGCCGACAGCGGCCGCCAAGGCATTCGCGAAAAAATGCGGCGTGAACGTCGCGGACCTTGCAACAAACAAGACTGACAAGGGCGAATGGCTGGCTTTTGATGCCGTGCAGGAAGGCAGCGCGGCTGCGGACCTGATGCCGGCCTTAATCGAGAAAGCCCTTGCCTCGCTGCCCATTCCGCGTCGCATGCGCTGGGGAGCCGGCGACGCCGAGTTCGTGCGCCCGATTCACTGGGTCGTGATGCTGCATGGCAAGGACGTCATTGATGCGCCCGTCATGGACACGGCCTCCGGCAATGCAACGCTGGGTCATCGCTTTCACTCATCGGGGCCGATTGTCATTTCGGCGCCGAGGGCCTATCTCGGTACGCTGGAAAAAAAGGGTCGCGTCATCGCCGACTTCGAACGCCGGCGCGAAATGATACGGGACGGCGTCAGCGCCCTGGCAGCCGATGCCGGCGGGCACGTCGTCGACGGCGAGTCGCTTTACGACGAGGTTGCCGCGCTTGTCGAGTGGCCGGTTCCGATACTCGGTCGCTTCGATAAACAGTATCTCTCCCTCCCTCGCGAAGTGGTTATCTCGACACTGACGGGCCACCAGCGTTACTTCCCGGTTGCCGATGACGAGGGCGCGCTTCTGCCGCGCTTCATCACGGTTGCCAATCTCGAAAGCAAGGACCCCGACCAGGTGCGCGATGGCAACGAGCGGGTTATTCGGCCGCGCCTGGCAGACGCCGCTTTTTTCTGGGACAGCGACCGCCGCCAGTCCCTGAGCAGCCGCAACGCCGCCCTGCACGACGTCATTTACCAGCGCGGCCTCGGCAGCCTGCATGACAAAAGCCGGCGCATCGGCGCACTGGCCGGCTGGCTCGCCACATCGCTCGGCTGTGACAAAGGCC
>JBATHK010000094.1:0-10170 GCA_049666725.1 Woeseiaceae bacterium | reverse complement strand
TGCAGATGTCGAGATAGGTCAGGTTGTTGACGGGGTCAATAACCGGCCTGTAGAGGCGGTCGTCGGCATCCGGGTCCTCTTCATCGGATTCTGCCTCGATAACAGGCTCCGGCTCCGGTGGTACCGTGATGGTGTTGAACACGCCGTTGCGTGGCAGTGTCCGGACTTCCGACGGAACCGACGGAGGTGCGACGTTGGGAATCGGGGTCGCCTCGCTGTGACCGGTGAAGTCGACATCGTTCGGCGCATAGAAGGTGAGCCGATAGAAACCGGTCTTCTCCCATCCTGCACCGCATACCTCACTCGGCGAGATGTCCTTCATCCGCAGGTTGTACCCGTAGACGTATTTGCCGCCTACGCTGGTCTCGACCGTGTACGGATCGTCATACACCGTGCAGGTGCCTGACCACTCGGAGCCGGTCCAGCCGCCAACTGCCGGGGGATCATCGCCGGGATTGCCGCCAGGCTGCGAGCACGTTGCGTCACCTTCGACCATCTTGGTGACGTTGAGTCCAGCGTTTGCCGTCTTGATGATCTGGAACGGCGAGTCGAAGTTGTACGAAATTGCCGGGTCAACTTCAGTTGGCTCAGTTGCCCTGACGCCCCAGTGCTCGGTGATGCCCTGTCCCGAGACGTGCCACATCTGGAGGCCAACTTTACAGGTAGTTTCCGGGTCCATTTCTTCCGCCGCGTCCACACATGCCGTGACCGGGCTGAAACCCGGAATCGTGCTGCTCCACGGCTGTGTCTCTACGCGAACGACCGAGCGCTCGGTCCAGGAAACGGCTTCGAGCGCGTCACCCCAGTCGACGTATGCAACGGCGACTGTATTGGGTGATACACCGTCATCGGTCGCCCACCACTCGTTAAGCGGTTCTTTCTGCCAGTAGATGCGAGACAGCTCCGACACATCCATGCCTGCGCATGGCATGTCGACCGCTACACACTGTTCAGCCGTGTAGTGAACTGTCGGCTCCATCAGGTGATCGACGCAGGAGGTGTTCGTGTATTTGAATTCCTCCCAGTACTCCTCTCCCGGACACCCGTAAGAGTAGTGCTCGCCGAGAACCGGCGTATCTGTAACAGACCAATACGCCTCTACGGAGACCTCAGGTGACGACTCGGTCAAAATTCCCGGAATCGACAGGTTGTTGGAGGTCTCGCCGCCGGTTGGCGGTCCTTTGGTGCCGCCTTTGGCCGCGAAGCCGGGGGAGCTGAAGGCAATCAGAACGACAGCGAGTACCGCCATCGAGACGGGCCGCCATCCTGGCCATCGAGTCGTTAGTAAAATTGTATTGTTCATCTCTTTCCTCCTTGCCTTTACCCCCCGGTGAGGTTCTTGTTATCGGTTCTTCTTGTGTGTTCACCTCCTTGCTGGGTCGTCGCCCGCAAGCTGCTACATGCAGCTTTGTACACAGTCACGCAGGAACAGCTTGCTCGCCAGGATTGACGCGCCGTCATACGTGCCTTCCGCTCTGACGATGCTACCTTCCGTCAGCAGTGCGAAGAACGTATCGGCATCGATAACTTCCTGTGCCTCGTTTTGAAATACGGTGTCCTGGTCGGTTGTAACCAGCACACCCAGCAGCGTGACATCAGGTTGCGCGATCACCTCGACCGGTGCTTTCAGAACGACGCCGTCATCCGGATCGTCCCTTTCCAGTCGCGTGGCGACCACTGCTGCTTCGTCGATATAAGCACGGACTTCTGTGCGGTCACCGACGACAAGATCGTCGTATCCAAAGTCGGTTATGCCAGCGGAGCTGTGATCACGGAACAACGTCGATTCATCCGTTGTGATGGCGATACCGAGCAACGTAAGTCCGCCCGTGTCAGTATCGATGACTTCGATATCCGCTTCGATCTCAACCAGTGACGGCAGCCGGAAGACTATCCTGTCGGCTACCAGCACTCCGGCCTCGTCAAGCGTGCCGTCAACCGCGAGCTTCACATCGAGCGCCAGCGTGTCGACCGTGCCGTTGACAAAAACGGTTGCTGCCGTCGTCGTGACCGGCTGTCCATCGACATCAAACTCGGTGGCTGACGTGAAACTGCTGACGTAGCCTTCGATTTCGAAATCACAATCAGCATCACAAAGCTGGTCTTTGTCGCGGTCGCGATCCCGAGCCTGGATGCGATCGAGCAACATGTCGCCCTCAGACATTGGCGAGCTGCTCGATACCTCGACGTACAGGCCGTTCGCAAGGCTGGCATCGCCGGGCTCCAGGGCTGCTGCAGAATAATCGCAGGACTGCGTTCCGATATTGAAGTGCTGCGTGGCCACATTGAGCCCGCTGATCTCACCTTTGACCTGCAGGGTCATGCCAGGTGCGTATGCATTCGCAATGCGATGCACGTGCGTCGCCTGGATACGCTGCTCGCTGCGCCACTGACCGCTGACGCGTACCATGTTGCCGTCGGCGAAGTCGTCCATTGTCATGTTGTCAAATACGGTCAGCTCGTCAAACATGACAGTTTGTCCCAGTACGACAAACCGGTTCTGTAGCCTGTTGATATTCCTGACCGGGCCTTCCGCTTCATGAGAAAACCGGATCTGGCTGGCCACTGCAGCCCCGGTCTCTCCGTTCACGGTGCCACGAATCGACACCACCATGCCGACGCGCAGGTCGGAGAGGTTGCCCGGCTCCCCGTTCATCGTCACCGTCGCCGTGTCAGTATTGAACTGAATGCCGTTCGCGATAACGCTGCCGAATCCGGTTATCGTGCCGATTGTCACGACGTCAGTCGTTTGCAGCGGTTGAACGATGGGCGCACTATTCGTGCTGCTATCGCCGCAGCCGGCGATAATCAACGCTCCTACTAGCGCAAAAAATAGCTTCTTCACGATTCCATCCTCCTTGCGATACGCCGTTTGCCGATTTTCCGGCGCTTGGCTCGCCCAGTTTCATAAATTGCCGTGGTTGTGTTTCCTACGTATTTCCGTGGGGTACCGGTTTGTTACAGACTGTTACCCATGGACACTCGCTCGCCAGGTATCCCTGCGGGTAAATCGCATTTGCTGGTCGTAGATGACGACAGGGAGACCCGCGAGCTGCTGTCGCTGTACCTTGGGGAGCAAGGCTTCGAGGTGGCGACGGTAGAAGACGGCCGAGCCATGGATGCCTGGCTGACAGATCACTCAACCGATCTGGTGATTCTCGATCTGATGCTGCCTGGCGAAGACGGCCTGTCGATCGCACGGCGTCTGAGAATCGATCAGGAACTTCCGATTGTCATGATCTCGGCGCGCGGCGAAGATCTGGATCGCATCGTCGGCCTGGAGGTGGGTGCCGACGATTACCTGCCCAAGCCGTTTAATCCGCGAGAGCTGCTTGCTCGTATCAGGGCCGTATTGCGTCGCTCGGCACAGGTGTCGGAGACCGGCTGCCAGGACGTCGAGGGACAGCAATTTGGACCTTATCGTCTCGATACGAAGCGACGCCTGCTGTTTCGCGGTAACGACGAGGTGGAACTGTCGAGAGCCGAATTCGACTTGCTCGACGTGTTCGCTGAAAACCCGAACCGGGTTCTGAGCCGGGACCAGATCATGGACCAGATAAGCGGGCATGATCGGGAGCCTTTCGACCGAAGTATCGACGTTCGGGTTACGCGCCTGCGACACAAGATCGAGGAGAACCCGGCCGAGCCGAAATTTATACGCACCGTTTGGGGCGTGGGTTACCAGTTCACACCTGGCGAGAACATCTCATGAAATTATTACCGCGATCATTGTTCGGTCGGACCGCCATGACGATTGCGATTACGCTCTTGTTATTTATGTTCATCTCGACGAGTGCCGTCGTCTACTTCATCATGATCCCGATGGCAAAACGGTCCGCCGACGACTTCGCCGCAGTCATCGTATCAGCGGCGCACTCTCTGGAAAGCCTTCCTGAAGAAATGCATGCAGAGCTCAAGCAGCAGCTGTTGCAGGATCATGGGCTGATCGTTTCCACGCAGACGCATGCGTTGACGGAGACTTCATTCGACGTCCCGTACTCGATGTTCTTTCGTGAATCGCTGGCACGCCGCGCCGGCGAAGAGCTACCGATCGTTGAGTCCAAAACGGGACCGTTAATTTGGGTAGACGTGACCGCCCATGGAAAAATCTTCCGATTGGGATTTGACCGGGAGCGGCTTGGCATTAATCCGCCTATAGCCCTGTTGCTGGCAGTCGCCGGCGGCGCCCTGTTGACGTTTCTCGCGAGCCTCCTGGAAGTGCGGCGGGTTGCGCAGCCGCTCAACCGTTTGTCGGTCGCTGTGCAGGAACTCGGTCAGGGCAAGGATCCCCAAGAGCTGACTACGGAGGGCCCGAAAGAACTCGCGGCGCTATCACAGGCATTCAATCGCTTGACCAGTGACTTGCGCGAAATGGCGGAGAACAGGACCGTAATGATTGCGGGCATTTCGCACGATCTAAGAACGCCGTTGACGCGTCTCGGAATTGCCGTTGAAATGCTCGACGAAAGGTCAAACCCGAAGCTTGTGGCAGGCCTTCGCCGCGATCTCGACGCCATGAATAGCCTGATCTCGCAGTTTCTGCAATTCTCCAAGGGCCTCGAAGATAGCGTGCCGGTGCAGGTTGACCTTTGGCAGGTTATCGCGTCTCTGGCGGACGACCTGAAGCGGCAAGGCACGGAGGTTGTGCTGCACCGAAACGATCCGCCCTGTGTTTACTTTACGGACCCCGTGGCATTACAGCGGGTTCTTGAGAATCTCCTGAAGAACGCGGTTCAATACGGTGTTGGAGCTCCGGTCGATGTCAATTTGTACTGCAATAAGCAGGCGGTTTCTATCGAAATATGCGATCGAGGGCCGGGCATTCCTGCGGAATTGGTAGAAAGAGCATTCAGGCCATTCCACCGCCTCCAGGCTGCGCGCAGCAACGGCGTCGGCGGAAGCGGCCTGGGGCTCGCCATATCGCGGCGACTCGCGGTCAAACATGGCTGGGCAATCGAGCTGCTGCCCCGCGAAGGCGGCGGTACAGTGGCAAAGTTGGGCTTGCCTACGGCCTATCGATTCGGACTGCCGGTATCGTGTTTTTCGCGTACAGAGGATTCTCCTGAACCGGAAATCGACACACCTGTTGGCGCTGCTGTCGGTGAATCCTGTCAATGCAGAGAACGGTAGCAGCAAGTCAGCCGACAGGCTCCGACGAACGACCGAGTCCTCCGATCAGATGTTTGATGTCTGACCCTTAAAAAAGGGGCCGGATCAAAGCCGACCCCAAGAATGAGGAAGTATCTCAGGGGGGTTATGGAGCTTCCTCAATGTCCAGCCCAAGCGCAATGGCCCTCTGTTGCATCTTTTCACGATGTTGCGCCTGGAATTTTTGCATCTCTTCGCCTCCGTCATACCGGCGCTGCTGTTCTCGGTACTCATTGCGTTCCTGCACAGTCATTAGTTCGCCGCCGTAGATCTTTCCCTGTCCGGGAGGTACGAGATCCTCTCCACTTTTCTCGGCACGTTTTTGCATCTTCTTTTCATGCTGAATCTGGAATTTTTCTCTGGCCTTTTCGGTCTTCGCCGCTTTCAGCTTCCTCCGATATTGATTGCGCTCCTCGACAGTCATAAGCTCGCTGCCGTAGATATCCGCGTCGGCAAGCTGCATCGGATCCTTGGCATGTATGCGGTCCCGATCCCGGAGCCGATCCATGTCCTGATCCTGGGTAGAATCGGGAATCTCCAGTCGACTTCTGTCGCGCGTCCGGTCACGGTCTGAGCTGCGATCCACTTGTGGTGTGGCATTTGGCCTTGCGCCCCCACCCTTGCCGTTGTCGGCGAT
Organism: Woeseiaceae bacterium; assembly: GCA_049666725.1. Taxonomy (GTDB): domain Bacteria; phylum Pseudomonadota; class Gammaproteobacteria; order Steroidobacterales; family Woeseiaceae; genus UBA1847. The sequence goes on along the minus strand of JBATHK010000094.1, from coordinate 4,385 downwards.
GCTTGTTGCAGCCGCGAATGCCAGCATCGCAGCCGCGATAACGCTGATTGCTATCGTGTATTTCATTTGTCTGCGCTCCTCGTCACGTTGCTCTTCAGATCACGAGTCTGAGTGTCCGGAAGAATTGTTTCCGGGTCATTTCGGGAGTCGCGTATTTCGTTTCAGGGTGTTTCTTGATTGTGAATCGGCTCCGAAACCGGGACAAATGTACACGCCGATTTACACTGAGTCCGAAAGCACAGATATACGAGTGCCCCTGGGTGAGTGAATTCGCCCTCTATGAGTTCATGCAGCGGTATGATCGCGTCGACTAGGCGGCGCGATTTAGGCGGAGTTACGAATCGGACTACTATCAATACCAACGATACACATACCGTAATACAGCGTATTCTGAAAACTAGTTGGTGAGCGCTGTCTAACTGGTAAGCACAATGCACGGCCCGTCAGATTTGGTCACAAGGTGGTCACGTGATGGTCACAACGTCCATTTGGCAATGCCACTAATCCACGTAACTTTCTACTTTACAGAAATCTTGAAATCAACACTCGATACCGATTAACACCAATTTTGTCGGGCACGTGTCGATTTTGGTCACAATTTCTTGTGCCAAATTGGCACATAATCGAGCGGCTGGTCTTCTCCAAACCGGCCGTTCCACCGTCTGCTTTGAGGAAGGCATGATATTCCGCTATCGGCCACAAGCAATGGGATGGACTCCTCCTCTCTTTTTCGGCATCTATGTGCCCAGACTTGAGATTTGGCTCGAGTCGTAATGAGAGAAGGAGTCCACTCATGAAGCTTAGCTACGTTGGTGTTGATTTGGCAAAGAACGTTTATCAGTTGCACGGTGTTGATCGCCACGGCAAAGCGGTCTGGAAGCGACGGTTACGACGAGCTCAGTGGCTGCAGGCATTGATGGAGAAAGCGGAGCCTGGTTGCGAGATTGGCATGGAAGCCTGCACCGGTGCTCACCACTGGGCGCGCGTACTTCAGTCTCGAGGTTATGAAGTGCGGTTGATAGCGCCGCAGTTTGTGAAGCCATACGTGAAGAGCAACAAGAACGACGCCAACGATGCTGAAGCGGTCTGCGAGGCAATGAGCCGGCCGCACATGCGCTTTGTCACGGTGAAGAGCATCGAACAGCAGGACATCCAGGCGACCCACCGGGTCCGCACGGAGCTCAAGGACCATCGCAACGCCAAGGCCAACCAGATCCGCGGCCTGGTGGCCGAGTACGGGCTGGTCGCACCGCAGACCTTACTCGCACTACGACGTGCTATCCCCGAGTGGTTGGAAGACGCAGAGAACGGCCTGACCGATTACTTCCGCTCGTTGCTGCACGGTCTCTGGGACGACCTTCTTACCCTGGAGGATCGTCTCAAGGAGCTCGACAATGAGATCGAGCAGCTCGCTCGCAGCAACGAAGTAGCCAAAAGGTTGCAGCAGCTACGCGGTGTCGGGCCTATCGCGGCAACTGCACTGGTTGCCACGGTCGGTGATGGCGCGCAGTACAGCAAAGGTCGGCAGATGGCCGCTGCTCTGGGACTGACGCCGAGGCAAAACAGCTCCGGAGACAAGCACCGCTTATTCGGCATCAGCAAACGCGGTGATGTGTATCTGCGCACGCAGATGATCCACGGCGCCAGGGCGGTCGTCTCACAGGCAAAACACCGCGACGATCCATTGAGTCGCTGGGTGACAGACATCGCCAGGCGACGCTATCCCAACGTCGCGGCTGTTGCGCTGGCGAACAAGACTGCGCGCATGGCCTGGGCCATGCTGCGCAACAACACAGATTACGATCCTGGCCTCGGCGCGTGCTGAGTCAGAAAGACGAAGGAGATCCTCAATAGCGATTGCTTAAGCAAACTGCTTGATGGCAAACAGGTCGAACCGGCGTCGGCCAAACCCGGGAATGTCCGAGTACTAAAAGTACGTACAAGCGATTGGGAGCTGACGCGCGAATAACCCATTATGGCCCGGCATCAACGTATGCCAACTACAGAGGCCGGATATACGTATGCAGTCGTGCCATGTCTGACATCAACAGTGTGCTTGCAATGAGGAGGAGTCCATATACGGACATTGGGGCGTAACTCAGGTATCCGTTTTTCCCGGGCCAGAGCATCCGGCCAAGAGGAGACATCAAGCCCCTAAAAAAACCCCGTCACATGCGCGTGACGGGGCCGATCCGGAATACATCAGTTTAGGGGCGGGGGCGGGGTCGTGTCCGTGCAGTCGAATTCGAAGCCAAGCTTTTTACCGCCATACCTATCGTCCTTCTCCGTCTTGACGGAACCCGCCTTAACAAAAGCTGTAACTACCCTGCGCTCGGGGGGCTCGTAGGTGTACGTAAAGGTGAGATTTCCGTCTTCGATTTCGAACTTTTCCCAAGTTCCGTCGTTGAAGACGAGCAGGATATTCGATAATTCCTTTGTATCGGATATCACCGAGAATTCCGGGCCTCCGCAGTCCACCTCCCAATTAGTGATGTCGGCCACGCTGTTCGGGTTCGGCATGCCTTTCTTATCAGCAAATGCGGTTGACATGCTCGCGTACGCAAACAATAAGGCGCAGAGTCCCGCACTGAAACGCTTGATGGTCAGAGTGTGTTGAGTAGTCATAATCTGTCTCCAAAGTTTAATCGACCGTACACGGGCAAAGGCCGTGCTGCCCGACAACGACAACGCATTGGTGGCGGCACAAAAACATCAGAGACGGGCTGCGGACTGCCGATCACGCATTTTGGCCACGGAAGCGGCCAACTGGAATTTCCGGCAACCCCGCTATCCTTCGAACGTATCCGCTGGACCGGTGGCTTTGCGTCCCCGCCTTGCGACGGGTTTGCCTTTGTCAGTGTTGTGAGTAGATCACACTTATATTGATCAGCGGGGGGATATTTACATAAACACTACACGAAGCGCGTGAAAGAGACCGTGCGAATCGTGTCGCACAGAAAGGGCACCCAACAAGCAAGAAGCAATGCGGAAATTTTTGTGATGGGGAAAGTCCGCTTAGGGTCAGAAGCCGTCATCATACCGCAGAAAACTTGACCGGCTGGAGTGCGAAGTAGAGCAGCCGCTCATTCATCTACTTGACGAATGCTCGCTCTCGGCCAGAAGCGGTCGCTGGCTCATTTGATAGCGATCGGGTTTCCTGGGGATCCTGTGGCGCCCTTGAACTTGACCGGAGCAAACATGAAAGCAAATTCGTAAACTTTGTCGGCGGCCAGTTCAGAGAGGGTCAGGTTCTCGATATTGTAGATTCCTCGTCGCGCGATGAGCTCTTGATGCACAGGGAATGCGAGTTCGGGGTCTTCTGACGGTATTACTTCAACCGGCCAGGTATCCGACCCGGTCATCGCGATCTTCTTTCCCGCCAGCCAGATAGCTGCCTCCATGCCAATGCCCGGTGCACCCCGATTGTATTCCTCATTGTCAACCATCCAGAGCGTCCCATGGCCAGTGTGTATTAACACGACGTCGCCTTCAGACAATTCAACCTTCTGCTGCTCCAGTGCGTCTTGCAGGTCTTGCGCGGTAATGACGGTTCCGATCGGGAGTCGATCTACTCCCTTGTATCCCGCCATGTCGATAAGGACACCACGAGTTACGAATACTCCTACTTTCTCAACGCCCAGTTTGCCCAACCCCCCTGCGGTGCCAAACTCGCTGCGCTTGAATCCGTTAAAGAAGACATCTTCGTCGTCAATACGGCTGCCAACGTGTCCAAGTCCGTCAAATTGCGTTCCAACCTGGCCAATCTGACCGCTTACCATCTCATCGTGATAGACGACATTGTTCCTGCCCATAGGCCCGCCAGTAGGCGAGCCGGGAATGGTGAGACTGAAGTGACGACCAGGGAACAATGGCATCCCGGCCTCATAGACACGGCCGAGTTCATAGATGCGCCCTTCTTTGATCAGCTGCGTTGCCTCGAGGACCTTTTGAGGTGTGATTCTGTTGGCGGCGCCACGCTCATCGTCCGCCCCCCATTCTGACGGTAAAGTATCGCCGCCTGGATGTGTCTGGGCGCCAGCGCCATGAGCGCACGCTAGCAGAATTGTAGCGACCGACAGTATGCGAGTTATTGGCATCATTTCACCTTTGGTTAGTTGGTCCAGGCAGGAACAGTCCGCTAGCGAACGTCTGCTTCGGGTCAGTAGCTGCCATCATAACGTATGTTTCTCGACAGGCCGTTATGCGAAGTGGTTCGACCACGGTTTAATGGACCGCTTGTAGCTGCTCATTGGCACGTTCCTCGAAAGCAGCCGGACTTATATTACCAAGATAGCCGTGTCGGCGTTTTCGGTTATAGAAACACTCGATGTAATCAAAGATATCTTGCGTGGCATCATCGCGCGTCAGGTAATACTTTCGATTCA
>JBATHK010000093.1:0-2901 GCA_049666725.1 Woeseiaceae bacterium | reverse complement strand
CCGATGGATCACAGCCAGCACCAGATGAGGGCCGACTAATGATTGCCGGACTCATTCGCTGGTCGATAGAGAATCGCTTCCTGGTCTTGATCGCAACCGGATTCCTCGTCGCCGGGGGCGTGTACTCGGTGAAACAGACACCGGTTGATGCGCTACCCGACCTCTCCGACGTGCAGGTCATTATCAAGACGTCGTTTCCCGGGCAGGCACCGCAGGTCGTGGAAGACCAGGTCACCTACCCGCTGACCACGGCCATGCTGTCAGTGCCAAAAGCGGTAACGGTGCGCGGCTACTCGTTCTTCGGCGACTCGTTTGTCTACATCATTTTCGAGGATGGGACGGACCTGTACTGGGCGCGCTCACGCGTCCTTGAGTACCTGAGCCAGGTAGCCTCGCGACTGCCGGACAATGCCAAACCGGCGCTGGGACCGGATGCCACGGGCGTGGGCTGGGTGTTCGAGTACGCGTTGGTTGACCGTACTGGCCAGCACGATCTGGCAGAACTCCGGAGTTTGCAGGACTGGTTCTTGAAGTATGAGCTGCAGACCGTACCGGGCGTCGCCGAAGTGGCGACGATTGGCGGCATGGTGCGTCAGTACCAGGTGGTAGTGGATCCGGACGCGCTGCGAGCGTTTGGCATTCCACTTTCGAAACTCAAGATGGCAATACAGCAAGGCAACCAGGAAACCGGCGGTTCGGTCATTGAGATGGGCGAGGCCGAGTACATGGTGCGCGCCAGCGGCTACCTGGAGAACCTCGATGATCTGCGTGATATTCCGCTGGGTGTCAACGAGCAGGGTACGCCGCTGGTGTTAGCGGATGTCGCCGACATTCGTTTGGGCCCACAGATGCGTCGCGGTATTGCTGAGCTCGACGGCGAAGGTGAGGTCGTCGGTGGCGTGATCGTCATGCGCTGGGGCGAGAATGCGTTGCAAACAATCAACGCCGTCAAAATTCGACTTGCCGAGCTGCAGCGCAGTCTTCCCGATGGCGTCGAAATTGTCACCACCTACGACCGGTCGGATTTGATCGAGCGCGCTGTTGAAACGCTGCAGGGCAAGCTGTTGGAGGAATTCATCGTCGTGGCGTTGGTGTGCGCGGTATTTCTATTCCACCTGCGATCGTCGGCCGTAATAATTTTCAGTTTACCCGTGGGGATCCTGGCCGCTTTCATCGTCATGCATTTACAAGGCATCAATGCCAACATCATGTCGTTGGGTGGCATCGCGATCGCAATCGGTGCGATGGTGGACGCCGCGATTGTAATGATCGAAAACGTCCATAAGCACATCGAAAAAGAGCCGCTAACGGACGAAAATCGCTGGCGCATAATCGGCGATGCGGCGACCGAGGTGGGGCCGCCATTGTTCTTCTCGCTGCTGATTATCACGCTGAGCTTTCTGCCGGTGTTTACGCTCGAGGCGCAGGAAGGTCGACTGTTCGCGCCGCTCGCTTTCACCAAGACCTACGCGATGGCAGCCGCAGCCGGGCTGTCCATTACGCTCGTACCGGTGCTGATGGGCTATTTCATTCGTGGCAAAGTGACGCCCGAGCACAAGAATCCCATCAATCGCATACTCGTCGCCGCGTACCAGCCAGTCATCCATGCGGTGATTCGTTTTCCGAAAGGGACGCTGGCACTGGCGGGTATTGTCCTTTTGATCGGCCTGTGGCCGGCAACACAACTCGGTTCGGAGTTCATGCCGCCGCTCGACGAAGGCGACCTGATGTACATGCCGACCACCTACCCGGGCGTGTCCATCGACAAGGCGCGCGAGATCCTGCAAAGCACGGATAAAATGATCCGCGCGGTGCCGGAAGTGAAGCGCGTCTTTGGCAAGATTGGACGCGCCGAGACCGCCACCGATCCGGCGCCGCTCACAATGATCGAGACTGTGATCCAGCTAAAGCCACGCGAGGAGTGGCGCGCGGGCATGACGCCGGAGGGCTTGCGCGCCGAGCTCGATCGCGTCGTTCAGTACACCGGTCTTACCAACGCCTGGGTGATGCCCATCAAGACGCGCATCGATATGCTCGCGACCGGCATCAAGACGCCGGTCGGCATCAAGGTGGCCGGGCCGGATCTCAAGGTGATTGAGCGCATTGGCCAGGATCTCGAGCGTGTGCTTGCCAACGTGGATGGCACCGCCTCGGTGTATTCCGAGCGTGTCGCCGGTGGACGCTACGTGGATGTCGATATTGATCGTAAACGCGCCTCGCGCTTTGGCCTGAACATCAACGATGTGCACGACGTTGTTCGTTCGGCAGTTGGTGGCATGAACGTAACGCATACGGTGGAAGGTCTTGAGCGTTACCCGGTCAATATTCGCTATCCGCAGCGCGTACGTGACTCGGTGGAACAACTGAGACTACTGCCTATCGTGACGCCGCACGGTGCACGCATCGCGCTGGCGGACGTCGCCGACGTCAGGGTGGTCGACGGACCGCCCGCGATCAAGAGCGAGAACGCGCGATTAAACGGCTGGACCTATGTCGATATCACCGGTCGGGATCTTGGCTCATACGTCGCCGAAGCTCAGCAAGTGGTCACGGACGACGTTGAGCTGCCGGCCGGCTATTCGCTGGACTGGTCCGGCCAGTACGAGTACATGGTGCGTGCCAAGGAGCGATTGTCCATCGTCGGTCCGGTGACGCTCGCAATCATTGTCCTGCTCTTGTATCTCAGCTTCCGCCGTTTCGCGGAGGTTGCGATCATCATCGGCACGCTGCCACTGGCCCTGATCGGCGGGCTCTGGCTGCTCTACCTGCTCGGCTACGATCTCTCGGTTGCCGTGGGTGTCGGATTTATTGCGCTGGCGGGGGTCGCCGTCGAAATCGGCGTCATAATGCTGGTGTATCTGAACCAGGCCATTCGCGCGCACGTGGCGACGGCGAAGTCGG
>JBATHK010000092.1:0-24688 GCA_049666725.1 Woeseiaceae bacterium | reverse complement strand
GGGCTCGGCGCTGCGGCGCCGCAGCGCTTTACAGGTCCGTAAATGGACCAGGGGATGTCATCATGAAAGCACGCAACTATTTTTTGGTAGCCGCGAGCCTGCTAGCTCTCGTTGCTGCGCCGGCTTTGGCGTATGAACAAGGCACCTGGATACTGCGCGGCGGTGTAGGTACGGTGCAACCGAAGAGCAACGGGCTCTCGTCCAGTTACGATTTGGACGGCATGACGATTACTGAATCGATTGATGTCAGCGACGCCACCAGCATGACGCTGACGGCCACATACATGTTCACCCAGAAATGGGCATTCGACGTTCTGGCCGCATTGCCGTTCGAGCACGATATCTACATGACAATGAGTGACGGCTCGAGTTCTGAGAAATTCAAAATTGCCGAGACAAAGCAATTACCGGCGACGTTCTCAATTCAGTATCACTTCTCACCCGACCGTGATTTTCAACCCTATGCGGGCCTGGGCGTGAACTGGACATCGTTCTCGAGCACCAGGTTCGTTTCGATTTCCGATATCGACCCTGAGTTCGAGGATCCCGAGGTTGGGATCGGGTCGTCCGGCAGCCTGAAGATCGATGACTCCTACGGTCTTGCACTTCAGGTCGGAGGCGACTGGAAGATCACCGAACGCATGGTCCTGAACTTTGATGTCCGCTGGTTTGATGTCGATGCCGATACGTACTATGTGGATCCGTCAATTTCCGAGACAATTGAATTAGGCACGGTGAAGATCGATCCGTTCTTCTATGCCCTCAATCTCGGCTTCTTTTTCTAAACAGATTTCGAGTGCTTGCCGGGACGTCAGGGCGTTCCGGCATTTTTTTGGCTACTAGAGGCCCATCTCTTCAAGAACATGGCTGGCCGCATATATCGATCGTAACGATTCGATCATAATCTCCGGATGAACCGCCACCGTACGGTTGAGCGCGCTATCGAACCAATAAGACCCCGAGATCGAATGAATATTGCCATCGAAGACCAGGCCCACGAGTTTTCCGTCCTTGTCGATTGCCGGACTACCCGAGTTGCCGCCAATGATGTCGGTGGTCCCGACAAAGTTGAATTTGCTGTTGCCATCCAGTTTGTCTGCGGCATCGCGCCAGCTCGCCGGCAGACGAAACGGTTCCGCCCCGGTGACGCGTGGAAACAGCTCGGAGACAGTCGTCCACGGACGCACTTTTTTGCCCTTTTCGATCCATCCCTCGTGAGCGCCGTAGCTGATCCGCAGCGTGAACGTCGCATCCGGGTACGCAGCGGTGCCCTGGATTGCAAAACGCGCTTTGGCGATTTTCTCGTAAGCCCGGCTGGACGGCGCCTCGACCTCGTCCTCGAAACGCTTGTGCAAGGCCCGCGCCTTCTCATCGATAGTAAGCGCGAGGCGAATCATTGGATCAGTCGAAGCCCGTATCGTCGCCCAATCCGAATTCCACAGCTCTGCCCGCAACGCGGAATCGGCCAGGCGCGTTCCGCTAACCAGCTCCGCGGCCAGCGTCGACGGCGATTTCATACCGAGTATCTCGCGCACATAAATCGAGTCCGGTCCAAGAAACTCGCGCATTTTGTCCAGTGAAAAGAAGAGTTGCAGCGTCTCCAGCTCCGGGTAGATCGGACGATCCGCGAGCGTGAGCTGTTTCGTGCGTGGCAATGCTGCGTCTGTATAAGGTTTCAACCTGTCCTGGTTCGGTTTGTCTCTTTCGGCTACGGCGCGCACCAGGGATCGGGCGTAATTGAACAGCCGGCCATAAAATGCGGCACCATTCTCGATAAAATAGTAGTCATCCCGGAACTCAAGGTAGCCGGCGTTTGCACGCTCAATGTCGTCCCACGCGGAACCGACCTCGTCGGCAAACCTCGGGTCCGCCGCGACGGCAGCCTGCAGCTGGTTTTCGGCTGCTGTTTTTCGTGCGAGCAGTGCATCATTATGCAAGGCATCAAGTCGCTTACGCTGTACCTTGATTCCGTTTTCGACTCCCTGCAGCGGCGCATGTACGGTTCGTCGCGCCTCGTCGCTGCTCTGGGCATATTGAATGTACCGGCCTCGCAACTCCGCGTTGCGCAACAACCAGTGAGGAATTGTCGTGTCACGCAGAAACTTCAGGTCCGCTACCGTCAACAGCCGCTGCGTCCGTCCCGGTCGACCTGCAACGAACATCGCCTCGCCGGGTTCCAGACCCTCGGTGCGCCATTCCAGGTGGTTTGGCGTTGCAGCCGGCTTGCCGTTCTCGTAGACGCGCAGTATTGCCATATCCAGGCACCAGCGCGGGAAATTGAAATTGTCCGGATCGCCGCCGAATGCCGCAATATCACTCTCCGGCGCGAAAACCAGCCTAACGTCATCGTATCGCTTGTATTTGTACAGCCAATACTGACCGCCCTGGTAGAGAGACACCGACTCACACTTGAGACCGGCGTCGTCTTCGCATTCCTCCACCAGACGCTTCAATGTCCGGCGCCGGGTTTCGCCGGCTTCTGTGTCGGCCATTTTCGCCGTGGCCTTGGTAACTTCCGCTGTGATTTCCTCGGTCGACACGAGCACCGATAGCCGATCGGTTGGACACGACACCTCATCCTGCGGGCGCGCCGCGACAAAGCCGTCGGCTTCCAGGTCGCTGTCAGCAGACGAATTTTGAGCAATACAGGAAAGCGCACAATGGTGATTGGTCAATACCAGGCCGCTTGCGGAAACAAACGATGCACTGCAGCCGCTGTCCATCCGGGCCACGGAACTTTGGACCGTCTGCAGCCAGCTATCCGTAATTTCGACTCCGTACTTGTCCTTGACAGCCGCTCTCGGAAAGTTGTCCACCGTCCACATGCCTTCATCCGCAGGAGCCGGCCTGGCGACGACCGCAATTATGAGTAGCAGGAGCATTTTCTTCATTTTCAACGCACCACTGGTTATTTATATCGTTTGCCGTTGTAGTCAATCCACCCGTCGACGTGCTGCGCGCCGGGGTCATGATGAGTCCAGTGTATGAGACCGCCTCGGTCGTTCCATTCGTATTCACCGAAAAACGACACCGTGTCGCCACGACTCAGCCCATTCACACGTGGTGCAAGGTCAATGTTGTGCGCGACGAGTAGCGTCTGGCCGGAATCAAGCTGAAGTATGAAACGCTGATGCCGGCTGCCATCGTTATCATCCGACAAGACCCGAGTCACGGTACCGCTGCCCTGCACCTGGTATCCCGCTCGCCGTTCGGCAATCGCTTTTATGAGTTCAGCATTAGTCGGCCGGGATGCCGTAGAACCTTGCCGAAGGTGAGTAGACTGTTCGAGAGCGTAATAGGACCCGATCAATGCCACGACAATAATCAGTACTTTTCTCATTCGCGCCAATGTATAGATCTGCCCTCCATGTCACAAATGTTCACAATCCTGACCGCCACATTTCGGTAGAGTCGAAGCGTGGGAAAGTATGAGTTATCAGGGGTAATAACATGACTTTCAAGGGCCTTGCTACGCAGGTATTGATGAGCAAAATTGAGCGTGCCAACAATTCCGATAATGCCGCGGCTGCGCTCGATAAGCTCTCCAGTCACGGCAAAGGCTTCGATCTCACTAAGATTGTCAGCACGTTGCAGGGATCGGGCGGCGATGTCGCCCGCAAGACAAAGTCCTGGTTGGGCGACGGCCCGAATGAACCGATGTCGGCCTCCGAGATACAGGAAACGCTGGGCAGTCACAAGGTCGCCGCTTTTGCCAGACAGCTCGGCATGGACCGCATCGAGGCGAGTGAAAAGCTGGCACAGATTCTGCCGGAACTGGTCGACAAGAGCAGCCAGGGTGGCTATCTGATTAACTCGGTCGGGAAGAAAAGCTTCCTCGCTGGATTCACCTCACGATTTCTCAAGAAATCGGCATAGCCGAGGGCAAGACCCCGTTTCAGGTTTCGCCGATATCCTCATTCCACAGTGCAGGTTGCGCCGCGATGAAGTCGCGCATCATCTTTATGCACGTCTCGTCATCGAGGATTTCAAGCTGCACACCGCGGGACCGCAGGTGTTCTTCCGGCCCTCGAAATGTGCGGTTTTCGCCGATGACCACTTTCGGAATACCGTAGAGCAGAACAGCGCCGCTGCACATGTCGCAGGGTGACAAGGTCGAATACAACACCGATTTCCGATAGTCAGAGGCTCTCAATCGGCCGGCATTTTCCAGGCAGTCCATTTCAGCATGCAGTACCGAGCTGCCTTTCTGCATGCGCTGATTGTGACCACGCCCGACGATATGACCGTCGATAACCAGTACGGATCCTATTGGAATGCCGCCGGCACGCCGACCTTGCCGAGCTTCTTTGATTGCAGCCGCCAGGTACTTGTCCATGCGTGCAAACTACGCCGCGCCGAATATGCGGTCGATTTCACTCGTGAGCTCTGGCGTAAAGCTGTCTACGAAATCCAGCGCTTTCATGTTTTCGCGGACTTGCTCGACGCGGCTGGCGCCGGTCAAGACCGTACTGACATGAGGGTTTTGCAGGCACCACGCCAATGATAACTGTGCAAGGCTGGCACCCATACTGTTGGCGATGGGCTCGAGCGCCGACACTTTGGCCAGCTTTTCCGCATCGGTTAGTTCTTTCTGTAACCACCCGAGGCCTTCAACGGCACCGCGGCTGTCGCCTGGAATGCCATTGTTGTACTTGCCCGTCAGTAATCCGGAGGCCAGCGGACTCCAGGTCGTCGAACCGTACCCGTGGTCTCGATACACGTGCTCGTATTTCGGGCCAAAGCGATGCCGTTGGAACAGGTTGTAGACAGGTTGCTCGACAACCGGCTTGTGCAGGTGGTGTCGCTCGGCGATGTCGATCGCACTCAGGATATCCTCCGCCTCCCACTCGGAAGTGCCCCAGTACAGTGCTTTACCCCGCTCGATAATGTTGTGCATCGCCCAGACGGTTTCCTCGATGGGCGTTGTTGGATCTGCACGATGACAAAAGAGCAGATCCACGTAGTCCAGGCCCAGTCGCCTCAGGGAGCCGTCGATGCTCTCGAGCAGGTACTTGCGATTGAGTGTGTTCTGCTCATTGGGGCCTTCGTTCAGGCCCCAGAAAAGTTTCGTTGATACAAGGTAGCTACCGCGCCGCCAACCCAGTTTCTTGAGCGCGGCACCCATGATTTCCTCCGATTTCCCTCCCGCATAGCCTTCCGCGTTGTCGAAAAAATTCACACCGGCATCGTACGCCACGGCCATCATCGCAGTTACCGACTCGATGCCCGACTGGGTGTGAAACGTTACCCAGGAGCCCAGTGATAATTCGCTGACCTGGATGCCGGCCTTGCCAAGATGGCGATAGTTCATACCTTCTCCCACCGTCCCCGAAAAGCCCGTTTTTTGCGCACAGTTGCGCAAGCCGAGGCACTTGGTTTCATCAAAAACCAAAAATAATTATGTTTTTCAGTATGTTGCATACAATCTCTCGAATCGATACCAGATAGGCTTTCATGCACACTGGGTTTTGTATAAAAATAAGGCTGAAACTGCCGCGGGGCCGGCAGTCTCGGCGAGACACTGGACACTATAGAGCCAGGCGCCCCACGACAAAAATAATTATAAGAAAGTGGGAGTCGGTGCGTGGCACGAGCGCAAGAGAACCCTGACACAATACCTTCGTATCTCGAATTTTTCGGGATGGAGCGACCACCGTTTGCGAGACTGTCGGTGTCGTCCCAGCTGTTCCACTCGGACCAATATTCGATACTCGCGGACCACCTGGCCAGCGCGACCGAGCGATCCGACTTTTTGCTTGTCCTGTGCGGCGTCGCGGGGTCGGGAAAAACCACGCTCCTCAATCGCCACATCCTGAACATTGATGAGGACGTTTCCTATGCGACCTTCGATGAATCCTGCGCTGACGGAACGCAATTTTACCACGGCTTATTGAGACAACTCGGATTTCACGATATTTCCGGAAAACTCAATGAGCTGAAGAATATTGCGCACGAGTACCTGATCCATCGCGGCATGGCCGGAGATCACGTTTTAGTGATCATCGATAACGCCCACCTGGTATGCGCGTCAGTGCTGGAGCAGCTACGATTGATAGCCGAAACCAATGTCAAGGGCCGCCGGGTACTGAGTGCCATTCTGGCAGGCAATTCTGATCTGCCGCGCATCATGGCCTCGCCGGCCATGCGAAAGTTCCGCTTCAAACACCATGTCGATTTCACCATTCGTGTTTACAGCGAACAGGAAACAGAGGACTACGTCCGCCACCGCCTGAGATTATCCGGGGGTGCCGATGCGACCAGGTTTGCGCAGGAAGCACATCCGGTCATCTACCGGTTTACCGGCGGGATCCCGAATGCGATTAACAGGCTTTGCAATGCGGTGCTGACTGAAGCCTGTGCACTGGACACGCGGGTTGTCACCGGGGACCTCATTCGGAGCGTCGCGGAAAGCCACGAGATTCTGCCACACGTCGTTCCGCTGCAAGGGATGGGCCGGCGCAAGACCGACTCTTCCGTCTCGCTGCTTATCCCGGTTCAACAGCCGCAAGAGCGCATCATCGCGCGAGACCCTCCACCCAGACCAGCGTTCGAGAGCTCCGCTCCAGGTTCGGCAGTCGCTGACGTCGACATCAGGGACCTGTTGAACCAGGTCTCTCAGCTCTCGGGCCAACTTGCCGTACAAACCCAGAGGACAGAGACACTGTCAAACACGATCCTGGACGACACCGCCGAAATCCGGCGACTGGATGATGCGTTGTCCAAGACGCGGGAGGCGCTGCAAGAAAACGAAAATGCCTCAAACGAACTTACCGCAAAAGCCGACGCCGAAATCGAAGAGCTGGAACGCAAGGTGTCCGAATTGCGAGAGAAGTGCAAATCGTTGCGAGCGAGCGCTGCAGAGTCCAGGAAGGAAATGCGTGCGGCCAAGAAGGCGGCGACCGCTGCTGCCAAAGCTGAAGCCAAAGTTGAAAAGCTGGAAGAGTCTGTATCCGACAGGGACGCACGTATCGTTGACTTGCAAGCAGAGCTCGATATCTACATCAAAGCCGATACGATTAGCCAGCCCGCGTTGCACGATGAACAGGCTAACCCACAATCAGAACAGTCCGTGCGCAGAACTTCAGCTGTACCGGCAGTCGATAAAATAACGACCATAGACGTTCTTCGCGACGGGGAAATTGAACAGGTCATGAATCTTGCAGATGCTCCATCGCGCATCATGATAGGCCGGGGCGAGGACTGCGAACTGCGTCTCGACAGCAAGTTCGTGAGCCGCCACCACGCGTTGATATTCTGCACCAACAGTGTTGTTTCTATTGAAGACTTGAACAGCTTTAACGGAACCGTTGTGAATTCCAGGAAGATATCGCGCTGCGATCTTTATCCTGATGACAAAGTCACCATCGGGGACTTTGATCTGCGGCCCCGGCCGGCAGTCAAAAACGACCGCGTTTAGCGATTCGTTCGCGCAAGGCAGAGCCGGATCCGGCGATAAGCCAGCCGACCAGTATCAGTGTCAGCGATAGCGGCATGATATCGAGCGCATCTCTGAGAATATCGTTCAGCCCGAACCACGACTGCGGATTATTGAGCCACTGCCACTGCGGTGACGCAACGCTGAGCAGCGATACCGATTTCCACTCGCCGATCTTCAGGTAGCCAAAGATTTGCAGGCCCAGTACGCCGAGTCCGGCTAGTGCAACTAATAGGCCAACCAGTACAACGAGCCCGCCCAGGAATCTCCGCACGTTATACCCTAGCCGGGTGAACCAGCTTCGCCCCTGCCGATCATCTTCGATTCGGCGCCTTACAAAGCGGCTGACTTCCTTGGTATGCGCGTCCTCTTCCCTCTTGAAGAAGAAATATGTCGAAATCGACAAGCCGAGCAATGCAGCCACGCCAAATACAGCCAAATATACGGTGCCACTGTCCAGCGAAGCCCCTGTGTACAGCCACGCGCCTACCACGGCAATTGCTGTCACCAGCAGCGCAGCGACGGCTTTCTGAAGCCTTTCTTTGAGTGAAATAACGCGGCGAGCAAGTATGGGGCTGGTTTCCATGGCCAGATTCTAGATGAAACACCCGCACCCCGGTATCAAATCCGTAGAATCCGCATTGAGTCAGCTTATCGATCCGCTTACTATGGACGCACAGTAAGAAGGAGCCAGTCATGCGACAACAGCTAATCGAAGCGCTTACTTTTCCGAAGTTGCTGGTCGAGGAACTCATAGAAGAGGGAAATTTCCCGCATGAGAGCCTCTACGCGGCGACCGGCGAACGCTGCCATAACTGCGACGGTGAGGGAGTGTGTCAATGGACCAAGTGCCTGCAGGACTTCCGAAGCGTTGATAACAAAACCACAGAAACGCTGAGCGAATCGCTGCGGGAAGGCATTAAACTCGTCGAAGCCCTGCACAGCGAGTTGCGCCACGATGAGACGACCTGTACCTGCGAAACCTGCAACTGGATCAGAACTGCCGAGCACCTGACGGAGGAATGTGAACTGCACCTTCCGCATGTTGATCCTTCCGTTATTGTTCAGGCACAAGAATCAAGCTAGCGGGAATCGCGGCAGAAAAACCGCACGATCTCGACCATTGCCTCGGTGTCAAACCGGCAGTAGCGCAACAACTGGTCTTTTAACTCGGCCTGTCTCTCCGGTGAGGTGCGCGGGCTGATCGCTTCGATAAACCCGTCTGAAGCCGCAGTGCCTTCACTGATGCCCACCAGATTGGCGTAGTCCAACCGAGGTGCAATGGTCGGCAACACGGCTTTGATGGACCAAGACCCGAGCATCTTCGGATGGTAGTAGTTGACCTTGACGACCGGGTGCAAATCGAAAAGCCGATCGATGATGTTCTGCAGCAGCCCCTCCAGGTCCGGAAACAGGTCGATCAGGCCATTGATCACTGTCTCTTCATAATTGGTGTACATGAGCACCGGCCCAGTATCGCCCAGGCACTCGATCATCCTCTCTGCTAACGCGCGCATCGGCGGATCACCCGACAGGTCGAGGAATTCTTCATGCTGCATGTCCAAGTACGAGCCGTCCCCTGCCCCATCATCGATATGGCAAGACCACTGCACCGGAATCGGCGCATACGGGCGCGTGCCTTCCCAGACGGGCACGGCGGGCCCGATCGTCTCGAAATCGAGATAGTAACGCGGGTACGGCAACACCTCCAAAGTCTTACGGGCGCCGTCGAGAATCTCAGGCTCGCCGCTGCAGGTGACGCGGTGAATGCGTGACTGCGTGTCAGCCGAAATACTCTCGGCATCGACATCACGAATGTCCCGGTATCCCAACGCCACGTAGTTGCCGAGCTTCGCTTTGCTGCCGCCAAGGCCTGCAATCGGATACTCGGCATCCGTTGGCCAGCAGTGGTCGATGAACTGGCACTCATAGGGCTTGGTGCACTGCGCGCCGACGTGAATTTTCGGCATTGGGCCCGTGACCGCGTCACGTGCCCGGCTGATCAGAACGTCAACAGTCGGTTCAACAGCCCGGACCTCATTTGTGAGATCGATTTCCGCGAGCAGGCCGTTGTAGTTTTCCCCGCCCTGGTACACAAACTGGTTGTTGATATGCGCCAGCGATATCGAGGTGACGGGCAAACCGACGTGACGCATGACCCAGTCCTGAATCGCACAGTCGAGCACGTGGTAGTCCTTGACCGAGGTCGAGGCTTTGACCTCGATTGCACGCCAGCCACCCTCGTCCGGAATCAGAACATCAACGCGTACCAATACGCCGTCATGCTGGAACGTAGCCTCGAAGATCGGAAAATCAGCACCGTTATCGATGAGCGACCGGGTCTGCTTAATCATCAGGCTCATTTTTCGATTGAACGGGATCTCGACTGAATCCGCCGTGCCATAAAGCTGCTGCGAAATCTCCCCTACCTGGTGCCCGGTCGCGAACAACGATTCCGTATGAGCCGATACGACCCCGAGTTCCGGATGGTGCTTTTCGAGGTACATTTTCTTCGGACACTGCCAGGCCGAGATGATACGGGACTTGGAGAGGTAGGGTTTTCTCGGCGCCATACCAGGAATACTACACTGCCGCGTTTGTCAGTTTGCGAAGATCCGGTCACCGCATGCTTTCGGACTTAAAAAAAGCCTTCGGGTACCTTGTACCTCGAAAGCCATGCGCAGAACTCTTCCTGCGGCAGCGCTTTTGAGAAGTAGTACCCCTGGACAACGTCACAGCCCAGTTCGGTCAGCAGCTTTATTTCAGCCGTATTTTCGACACCCTCGGCAACAACCGTGAGGCCGAACCGATGCGCCAGCCAAATGATAGCTTCGACCAGGTGACGGTCTCGGTCTGACTCGAGCATCGTAGTAATAAACGACCGATCGATTTTCAGCTCGGTTGCGGGAATGGTCTTGAAGTAGGAGAGCGACGAGTACCCGGTACCGAAATCATCGATCGCAATACCGATACCGGCCGAACGCAATCGTCGGAGGCGCTCAAAGCTGGATTCCGAATCCGCGACCAGCGCACCCTCCGTTATCTCCACGGTGAGGTCACGCTCGCCATCGCCCCAAATGGAAAATGTCTTCGCCACCATGTCGAGCGTTTCTTCTTGTTCCACGGAGGTGGCGTCCAGGTTTACGGATAGCCCCAGCTTCTTCCCTATTCCCGGCCATTCGGCAGCCTGAATCAGGCTCGTCGTGAAGACGAATCCGGTGAGTTCGTGCATCAGCCCCATCTCCGAGGCAAGTGACACGATGATCTCCGGCGAAACCTGGCCATGCTTATGGCTGGACCAGCGCAACAATGCTTCGGCCCCGCAGGGACGACGGCTGGCCACTTCAAACTTGGGCTGGTAGTGAATCGCCAGGGCCTTGTTCGCGATCGCATCAGCCAGGTCTTCCTTAAGGTGCCACTGGTCGATCAAGGATTGCGCTAATTCCGGTGAATACGACACGTAGGGGCTGCCGGACCTTCTGGCCGAGTCCAATGCGATTCCGGCTTTGTGCACCAGGCTCGCCGAATCGCAACCATCCTGCGGGAAATTCACGATTCCTATTCGCACAACCGAATGAAACACAACATCGGACTTGCGTTTAGCAGCGGCATGCAGGCGAACAATCTTCTCGGCGGCGAGCGCTATGTGGCCTTTCTTGTGCACACCCGGCAGCAAAATACAAAAAATATCGTCGCCAATTCGACACAGCTGATCCTGACTTCTACAAAACGACTGCAACGACTTCGCAATGTTGAGAAGAATCTGCCGGCTGGCCGCGGGGCCCGATTTGAGAAATAGTTGTCCCGTATCACCGACGTCCACCATGAACAACGAAAATGGTGTGTCGCTGCCTTCCATCAGGCGCTCGAGCTCCTGCTCCAGCGCCAGGGTGTCCCTTTGATTCAGGTC
Organism: Woeseiaceae bacterium; assembly: GCA_049666725.1. Lineage (GTDB taxonomy): Bacteria > Pseudomonadota > Gammaproteobacteria > Steroidobacterales > Woeseiaceae > UBA1847. The sequence goes on along the minus strand of JBATHK010000092.1, from coordinate 13,343 downwards.
GAGAGCTTGCACCGCAATTCACAGAAAATATTCGTCGATCTTGATGTCGTACTCACCAGGCTTGACACCGCGCAGAATCCATAAGTTGAGAGTTTCGCTGACATCATCGGGTTCGTCGTCAAGGTCAACGATTCTGAAATCGTCCAGCGGTCGCTTGTCAGCGTCGAGAATAATCGCTACCTCCGGTCGCAGCCGACTGGCCCGATGTTCCTTCAATACAACGGCAATTTCTCCCGTGTTAAGTTCAACCAACGTGCCCGCAGGAAAAATTCCGATGGCCTGAATAAACTGCTCAACCAGTTCGGCTTGAAAACTTTTGTCTGAAAGTCCTTTGAATTCGCGCATCGCGTCGTATGACGATACCGCTTTGGCATACGACCTGTCGCTCGACATTGCAGCATAAGAGTCGACAATCCCGCCGATTCTCCCGAACACCGGGATCTGACTTCCGGTAAGGCCTTTCGGATAACCGGAACCATCGAATCGCTCGTGGTGAGTAGCGACCATCTCCAACACCCGGCTGTCGACGGATTTCGCCTGGCGAATGATCTCAAGCCCCAGACCAACATGGTTCCGCACGTGCATGCGCTCAACGTCAGTCAGAGGGCCGCGCTTCTTAAGCAATTGTTTCGGTAGTTTTGTCTTGCCTACGTCAAGCAGCAATCCGCCGAGCCCCAGTGCCGTCAATGAATCCCTGTCGAGGCCAAGGTGTCGTCCAAATACGAGCGCCCACATGGCCGTCGCGAGCGAATGCGCATGCGTGTAGTCATCGGCCTTCTGCATCCTGACGAGCAGCGCCATTGCGGTGCTGTTACGTAGAACACTTTCGACCATTCCGTTAACCACAGTCTCAAGGTCCGGCACGCGAAGAGCCCCGCCGCGCCGAACGTCATCGAGGACAGAAATCAGTGTCTCCAGGACACCGGTATGCAGGGTTCTCGCAACTACCAACTCGTCGGCGATACTGACTGAATCCTTGTAGTAATTACCGGCGTCAGGGGAATAGGCTTGCTCGCTCCGTTGTCGTCCGAACAGAAGCTGCAGGAATCGTCGCCAGAAGTTGCGTTTGCGCTTCGATCCTGAACGGTTTGATTTCGATGTTCCACGCAGTTTGATCATCTGCGTATCGTTCAGCGAAACCTCCGACTGCTCGAAATCAATCTCCACAAAATCGCAGTACTGCCGCAGCTCATCGATTTCGCTCTTGCTTCGGATGCAAAACCCCTGGAACAAGAACGGAGTTTCGACCCAGGGGCGATCGAGCTTGGACACAAACATGCCGATACGCAGCCCGTCGACGTCAATTTGTCGTAACTGAATACTCATACCATCAAGACCATAGTAATCGGCCAAAACATGTCGAAAATATCCATGAATCGTAGCAGCCGTCGCCAAAAAGCGACGAGACACCAGTCACACTGCGATCAAGAGACAACGCGCTGGCCAGGGAAGCCAGAGATGTTATTATCCGCGCTGCACTTTACCGACGGAGCAAAGCCTTGAGAGCACTACTTGCATTCACGTTACTCGCGCTGGCTGGCAGCGTCCTCGCCGCAAACGAAATTGATACCAAAGTCGAGGCAGCATTGGCTGCAGAATCTCGTCCGCAAGCGGACCGTGACCGTGACAGGAATCGCAGGCCGCTTGAGACGCTGAATTTCTTCGGGCTGAAGGACAACATGCGTGTACTCGAGCTAATCCCTGGCGGCGGCTGGTACACACGTGTACTCGCACCGGTGCTCGCCGAGAACGGCAAGCTTTACGTGGCCCTGGGTGCTGGCCGCGTCAAAGCAAGTGTCCTCAAAGAGCCGGGATTCGAGAAGGTCGAACTCCTCGAAACTACCGATAACATCCGCCGGCCGGAAGGCAGCCGGTTTTATACGCTCGACGATTTCGACCTGGGCGTCTCCGGCCTCGACATGGTCGTGACGTTTCGCAATGTGCATAATTTCGATCCGGCCGCCAGGGCCCGGCTCAATAGCCAGGTCTTCAAAGCATTGAAAAGTGGCGGACTGTACGGCGTCGTTGACCACACGGCGCGACACATGGAGCCGGCCAACCCGGAGAACCGCCGGCGCATTGATCCGGTGCTGGTAATCAAGGAAATGCTTGAGCAGGGATTCGAATTCGTTGACTACTCCGACCTGCACTACCGGGCCGACGACGAACTCGAATACGAGGTCGGTCGACGATCGGTCAGCGGCAACACGGACCGGTTTACGATGCTGTTTCGGAAGCCTTGAGCGCCAGGCTTGACTGCCGACAGAATTCCGCAAATTCGTCCGCCGGATTCTTCTTCAGGTACTGCAGCGATGAGTAGCCGGTGCCAAAGTCGTCGCTGGAAACTCGACATCGTCCAGCACCCGTAATCTACGCAGCGGGTCGTAAGACGATATTGAGATTGGCACACGGTCGTTCTGTGCAGATTTCTTCCGATATTCATCTGGCAGACCGCTCGTCCATAAGGTGAGGTAGCGCGCAATTTGACATAGATTCAGTGGTTTGCGGATTCGACTGGCGTTTTGCCTGTCGACAGGAAGCCGAAACATCCGGTATTGCGATGTATACCTTCAGCCATAGGCAAATTTACGTAAAGCGCTGTCCATCACGGGGTGCCATACTTTTGGCCCCCAGAAACGTTTCCTTCAGTGAGGCGATTGATGGACATGCAAACCGCGAAAGCTGAAAACCTCGACCTTTTTGTCAATGCGCAACTGCAGTTCGAGCGCGCCCTTACCTGGATCGATGACCTCAAGGCCGGAATTGTCGACTACCTCATCAATCCAAAGCGCACCATACATGTGCGCTTTCCCATTCATATGGACGATGGGTCAATTCAGACTTTCCATGGTTTTCGAGTCCTGCACAATCGTGTGCGAGGACCGGGCAAGGGTGGAATTCGTTATCACCCTGACGTAACCGAAGCCGAAGTCTCGGCACTTGCCGCGTTCATGACATGGAAGACCGCCGTGGTCGACCTGCCTTTCGGCGGCGGCAAAGGCGGCATCGTGTGTAATCCGAAAGAGCTCAGCCGAGGAGAACTGCGGCGCATCACGCGACGCTTCGTGACCGAGCTTGGCGATGCAATTGGTCCGTACACCGATATCCCGGCGCCGGATGTGTACACGGACCAACAGACCATGGCATGGATCTATGACACGTTTGACATGATGCATCCCGGTGAGAACAACCTTGCCGTTGTCACGGGTAAACCGCTCGAAATTGGCGGCTCAGTCGGACGCAACGAAGCAACGGCAAGAGGCAGCCTGTATGCGACCCAACAATTGTTGAAACGCAATGTCGTTGCCGACCTGCCGGCGGTTCAAGGTGCCCGCGTGGCTGTGCAGGGTTACGGAAATGCCGGCTCGATCGCGGCTCGCCTTTTCTGTGAGGACGGCGCCCGCATTGTTGCCGTTAGCGACTCGCACGGCGGTATCTGCCTCGACAGCGGGCTGGAGCCGCAGGAAGTATTGGCCTACAAAAAACAACACGGCAGCGTTGTCGGGTTCCCGGGATCCAGAGAAATCAGCAACGCGGAATTGCTTGCTTACGATTGCGACATTCTGATTCCGGCCGCACTCGAGTGCCAGGTTCGAGCGGATAATGCGGATAGCGTTAAAGCCAGGCTCATCGTCGAGGCTGCCAATGGACCCTTGACGATGGCCGCGGACGAAATCCTGCGCGCGAAAAACATAGTCGTGCTGCCGGACATTGTTGCAAACAGTGGCGGTGTCGTCGTCAGCTACTTTGAATGGGTGCAGAACCTCGAAAACCAGCAGTGGGATCTCGAAAAAATCGAAAAACTTCTCAGGAAAAGGATGAATCGCGCCGTCGACGAGACGGTCGACCGGTGGACCGCTCTCGACGAAAAGTACAAGAGCGGATTCAACGGCACTCACTCCGCTCCGACCCTGCGCGATGCTGCATTGGTGAACGCGATCAAGAAGATTGCGACCGTGGTCCTGCAGCGCGATATCTGGCCCTGATATCCAGGGGATGCTTGCAACGTAGCCTCAGGCTTCTGTAACAAGTTGTCTCAATTGCGTCGGGAGGGCTTCTTTCGGCGCTCTCCTCCATTTTCCGCAGTATAATAAGAAGATGTATAAGATCACCCTTCTGACCGCTGCTTCCGCATGCCTGCTGTTTGCGGCCGCCTGCTCTGAAGCGCCGAAACCAGCGCCGTCGGCGCAGGCACGCGCTGGCAGCGAAACTCGAGTTATCGCCGAAGTACTCCAGTTCGAGCGCGAGCGCACGCGTGTCGAAGCCGTTGGCACGTCGCGCGCGCGACTGTCCGCTGAACTTTACGCACCGACCTCGGGCGAAGTGGTTTCCGTCAACTTCGAGCCGGGCCAGGCCGTGAAAGCCGGCGACGTACTGGTCGAACTCGACAGCCGGCAGGAGAAGCTCGCAGTGCGAGTCGCCGAGCTGAACCTCGAAGACGCCGAAAGACTTTACGACCGGTACAAGCGCTCCGCCGACAGCGGCGCCGTACTGCCTACGGCGCTCGATGCCGCACGAACCGCAGCAGAAACGGCGCGCGTTGAACTCGATCAGGCACGGATAGCGCTAGCCGACCGCACCATAGAAGCCGTGTTTGACGGCTACGTCGGCAGCACCGACGTGGATCCCGGCGATCGCGTGAACACGAATACGCTCATCACCACGCTCGACGACCGCAGTTCACTGTTTGTCAGCTTCGATATCCCCGAGGCGTTCATCGGTGAACTGGCTGTCGGCAACGAAGTCCAGCTGGAGACATGGAGTGGCAAGGTGCCCGTCGTCGCCGGCGAGATTGTCGATATTGGCAGCCGCATCGACCCGCAAAGCCGTACCTTCGTCGCCCGCGCCCGGGTCCGGAATTACAGTGATGCGTTACGCCCCGGCATGAGCTTTCGAGTCCGGATTGACGTTCAGGGTGAACTCTACGGTGTCGTCAGTGAGACCGGCGTGCAGTGGGGCGCAGACGGTGCCTACGTCTGGACCGTTGTTGACGGCGCAGCAGTGCGCGTTCCGGTACAGATCGTGCAGCGGCGCGAGGGCCGGGTGCTGGTTGACGGCCCCCTCACCGAAGGCAACGTCATCGTTGTCGAGGGCACGCAGCGCATGCGTGACGGCATAGCCGTCAGCTACGAAGTGCAGCGCCTCGCAGGGAAGCCCGACATTGAACCCGTTTCCGGTACGGCCAACGTTACGAGCAGCCCGCTCGTCGTTCTCGACTAGTCCCATGGTGATGGACACGTCCTCGCGCAATGATCTGCCGAGTATGAGCGTCCGCCGGCCGGTGCTCGTACTGGTCGCAAACCTCCTGATTGTTATCGCGGGTATTGCCGCTTTACTGGCTGTGGAGATTCGCGAACTGCCTGACGTCGATCGACCGGTGGTAACGGTGCGTGCCGTGTTCCCGGGCGCATCACCCGAGACAATGGACACGGAAGTCGTGAGCCTGCTCGAAGGCGCCGTCGCGCGCGTGTCCGGTATCCAGAATCTGCGCTCTGCCTCGGAAGAAAACAGCGGTCGCATATACATTGAATTCCGTCCCGGCGTTGATTTGGACACGGCCGCCGCCGATGTGCGGGAAGCCGTGAGCCGGGTATCGCGACGCCTGCCCGAACGCCTGGAACAGGTCGTCGTGGTCAAAGCGGACGACGATGCCCAGTCCATCGTCAGCATCGCGGTAGCGAGCGACACGCTGCCGATGGAGGCGCTCACGCACGTCGTCGAACAAGAACTCGTGCCAATGTTCATTTCGATTGCCGGCGTCGCCGACGTGCAGATTTCCGGCGCGCGGCAGCGCATGCTGCGCGTCGCGATCGACCCGCTCCGTCTCACCAGTTACGGGCTCTCGATCAACGAGGTCGCCGCGGCTCTCATGCAGGCGCCTTTCGATGTGCCCGCCGGCAGCTTTCGCTCTCTTGACCAGGAACTGATTGTCCGAGCCGATGCGACCGTGGTCGACGCATCCGAAATCGCTGATATCGTCATTCGCGGTTCGGTTCGTATCAGCGACGTCGCGAACGTATTTTTCGGGCCGGAAGATACCGAAACGATGACTCGCCTTGACGGCCGGCCCGTGCTCGGTCTCGGCATCGTTCGCCAGGCGCGTTCAAACACCATAGAAATTTCTAAAGGAGTCAATGCAGCCGTTGAGCAAATCAACGCCCGCTTTACGGACCTGCAGCTGGTCGTAACCGATGACCAGGCGATTTTCATCAGTAGCGCCGTGACCCAGGTTCTTATCACGCTCGCGCTATCGATCAGTATCGTCATCGCGACGATCTGGCTGTTCATGGGCAGCTTCCGCGCTACGCTGGTCCCAGTCATGGCCATCCCGGTAGCGCTGATTGGCACAGTCGCTGCGATCTGGCTGCTGGGTTTCTCGATCAACATTCTGACGCTGCTCGCGCTCGTGCTGGCAACCGGCCTCGTGGTCGATGACGCAATTGTCGTGCTCGAGAATGTGCAGCGCCAGCGCGCCGAGGGCATGCGTTCCCGTGCGGCGGCCGTCATTGGCACGCGCCAGGTATTTTTCGCGGTCATAGCGACAACGGCTGTCCTGATCTCGGTATTCATTCCCATCGCGTTCCTGCCAAGCACGGCGGGCCGCCTGTTTCGGGAGTTCGGCCTGGTGCTCGCATCTGCCGTCATCATTTCGAGTTTTGTCGCGCTGTCGCTGGTTCCCGCCGCGGCCGCGCGACTCGTCAAGGGCGCTGACGCCACGCGGGTCCCTAAACCCCTCGCCGCTTTCGGGCATGCTTTTGCCCGCATGTACAAGCAGTCGCTCTCGTTCCTGCTCGAGCGTCCGTGGGTGCCGGTGGTCGGGGCGCTCATTTTCGCCGCGGCGGCCGCTGTTGTTTACCAATCCCTGGATCGCGAACTGGTTCCACCCGAAGATCGCGGGCTGGTACGCGTCTTCGCCAGCGGTCCCGACGGCGTCGGTATCAATTACATGGATCGCCAGACGGAGACGATCGAAGCGATCCTGCAACCCTACGTGGACCGCGGCGAGGCAACCTCGCTCTACAGCATGATCGGCATGTGGGATCCCAACCGGACACTTGTTTCAATGCCGCTGGTCGACTGGAGTGAGCGCGATCGCAATCAGCAGGAAATTCTGGACGAGCTGCGCGCCCCACTCGCTGATATTCCCGGCGTGAGAGCAAGCGCATGGAGCGATAACAGCCTGAACCTGCGCGGCTCCGGTGGTGGCCTCAGCGTCGCGCTACTCGGCAACAACTACGATGATATTTTCGAGGCGGCCAAGACGTTTACAACGGCAATTGAAGAGCGTCTACCGAACCTGACACGGCCCCGCATCTCGTTTGATCCAACACAACCGCAGCTCTCGGTTGAGATCGATCGACGCCGTGCGGCCGACCTGGGCGTAGACCTGCCGTCGCTGGCAGCCACGCTGCGCGCGATGATCGACGGTGACGAACTGATCGATCTCAATATTGATGACGAAGCCGTACCGATCCTGCTCGAGTCAGCCAGCGGCAAAATCAACGACCCCTCTGACCTCGTCAATCTTTACGTCAGCGCCAACAATGGCAAGCTCATTCCTTTGTCGAGTATTGTCTCCCTGAAAGAAGAAGGCGTTGCGACAGAACTGAACCGATATGCGCAGCGGCGCGCTATCGAAATCAATGTTGAGCGTTCGGACTCGTATCCCCTGCAAACCGCCGTTGATCAGGTACGCAATCTCGCGAACGAAGTGTTGCCGGCAGATGTGTCGCTCGTATTTCGTGGCGAAGCGGCTACGCTCGAGGAAACATCGCGCGAGGTTGCCATCACCTACATTATTGCCATCGCCGTCATCTTCCTGGTTTTGGCGGCGCAATTCGAAGGATTCACGAGTGCGCTGGTCGTAACACTCATCGTACCTTTCGGCATCGCTGCCGCAATTTTTGCGCTGATGCTGACCGGCACGTCGCTTAACATCTACTCGCAAATCGGCCTCGTGCTGCTCATCGGACTCATGGCCAAGAACAGCGTACTGGTAGTCGAATTTGCAGATCAGCTGCGCGACAAGGGTCGCAACGTTCGGGATGCGATCGAACAAGGCGCTGCGCGGCGCCTGCGCCCGGTGATGATGACACTCATTTCAACCGTTCTGGGCGGGCTGCCGCTGATCCTCGGATCAGGCGCCGGCGCAGAAGCACGGCACGCAATCGGCTGGGTCGTCTTCGGGGGTCTGGGGATTTCCGCCCTGTTCACGCTGTACCTGACGCCCGCGCTCTATTTGCTGATCGCCGGATCTTCGAAAGCCCGCATGGCCGAAACCGAACGGCTCGCCGAGGAACTGGAACACGCGAATGCTCAGACAACGGGCTGACGCCGCGAACCCCAGGTACCTGGCTCATCTTCGAATACCCCGGCGATTTTACTGCCACAGTTCTTGCAGGAGCCCTTGTTTGCCAGGTTCCAGGCGGATAGCTCGTACCAATCCCGCCCGACCAGAATCTCGCCGCAGCTATAGCAGTAGGTGCTGGAGCCATTGAAGTCGTGCACGTTGCCTGTGTAGACGTAGCGCAGCCCGGCTTTTCGTGCGATGTCGCGTGAGCGCGTTAGCGTCGTCAGCGGCGTGCTCGGCGTCTCCAGCATTTTCCAGTCGGGATGAAACGCGCTGAAGTGCAGAGGTACATCCGGGCCCAGGTGCTCCATTATCCATTGCGTCATGGCTTCGATTTCGGCTTCGCCGTCATTCTCACCCGGTATGAGTAGTGTTGTGACTTCGAACCACACACCGGTTTCGTTTTTCAGGTACTGCAGCGTGTCGAGTACGGGCCGCAGATGTCCGCCACAGACTTTCCAGTAGAAGCGATCAGTGAACGCTTTCAGGTCGATATTTGCAGCGTCCATGTGGCTGAAGAACTCCTCGCGCGCCTGCTCGGTGATGTAGCCCGCGGTAACCGCGACGTTCTTGATGTTCTGCTCTCGACAGGCCCGGGCTGTGTCGACGGCATACTCGAGAAAGATCACAGGATCATTGTAGGTATAGGCCACGCTGCGACTACCTGACGTTACAGCGGCGTCAGCGATAGCCCGCGGCGACGCGCTGGCTTGCAGCCGATCGAACTGCCGCGACCTTGAGATATCCCAGTTCTGGCAGAACTTGCAGGCGAGATTGCACCCTGCCGTGCCGAACGACAGCACCGGTGTGCCGGGCAGGAAGTGGTTCAGCGGCTTCTTCTCGATCGGGTCGACGCACAGGCCGCTGGAGCGGCCGTAGGTCGTCAGGACAATTTCGTCATTCGCGCGGCCGCGGACGAAACACAGGCCCCGTTGGCCACCACGCAGTTTGCAGAATCTCGGGCACAGGTCGCACTGCAGGCGCCCGTCGCCCAGCGCGTGCCAGTAGCGGCCTGAAACACCTGTGATGTCGAGCTTATTTGTCGCGGTCATTAACGACAGTATATTGGGGCTCGAGGTCGCCGTATCAATGCGGCGACCCGTAAACCTACCTATACCCAAGGGATTCCAGGGGCCTACAATAGACCACAGGTGGATCAGGAAAACGGCCATGACCTTGATCCGGAAACCCGCCGTCGCCGGCCAGTTCTACTCCGGCAATGCGGGAGAATTGAGCACGACCGTCGCGACGCTGCTCGGGGAAGCGCAGGAAAAAAACACGCCTGCGCCGAAAGCCCTGATTGTGCCGCATGCCGGCTACATCTACTCGGGGCCGGTGGCCGCCACTGCCTATGCCCGACTGCGGCCGTATCGCTCGCTTTATCAACGCGTAATTCTGCTTGGTCCCTGCCACCGCACACCGGTGCGCGGCCTCGCGCTAAGCAGCGCGGATGCGTATCGCATGCCGATGGGCGATGTGCAGCTCGACCGGGCGGCGATTGCCGATCTCGACATTCCCGGTGTGCAGTTCTGCGATTCTGCGCATGAGGATGAACACAGCCTCGAGGTGCACCTGCCCTTCCTGCAAGCCGTGCTGGGTGATTTTTCCATCGTTCCGATCGTGGTTGGCGACGCATCGCCTGAGCTGGTGTCGCAGGTGCTCGACGCGTTATGGGGTGGGCCCGAAACGCTGATCGTCATCAGCTCCGACCTCAGCCATTACCTGAAATACGATGAGGCCCGCGCAATCGACGCAGCGACCTGCCAGGCGATCGAGAGCTTTGATGCCGGGCAGATCAACCACGATATGGCCTGCGGCGCGACGCCGGTCGCCGGCCTGCTCATCGCCGCGCAACAACGCGGCATGAAAGTGACAACGCTGGACCTCCGCAACTCGGCCGATACAGCTGGCGACGGGGCGCTTGTCGTCGGCTATGGCGCCTGGATGTTTGTCTGAATGAAAATACTGATTGCATTATTACTGTTCGCGTCGATGCTCGCTATTGCCGACGACGCTAATTACACAGCGGCTCGCGCGGCAATGGTCGAAGAACTGTGGCTGTACGCGCAATTCGTGGACGATCCGGACGAAGCCAGGGTCAGTGACGCCGTAATGGCATCGATGAGTACCGTGAAACGGCATGAACTCGTGCCGCCGTCGGAAAAGCGTTACTCCTACGAAAACCGACCGCTGCCGATCGGCTATGGCCAGACGATCTCGCAACCCTACATCGTCGCACTCATGACGGAACTCATCGACGTTGATGAAGGTGACGTCGTGCTCGAAGTGGGCACGGGGTCCGGCTACCAGGCGGCGATCCTTGCTGAACTCGTCGACCATGTCTACAGCATCGAGATAATCGCGGCATTGGCCATCCGGGCCAAACAGGACCTCGAGCGCCTGGGCTACAAAAACATCACTACAAAGCTCGACGACGGTTATTACGGCTGGAAAGAGTACGCGCCGTTTGACGCTATTATCGTCACGGCCGCTGCAAGCCACGTGCCGCCACCACTGATTGAACAGCTGAAACCGGGCGGCCGAATGGTGATCCCGGTCGGCGAGCATTTCATGACGCAGACACTGCTGCTGCTCGAAAAAACCGAAAAGGGCGAAGTCATTACGCGACAATTCGGCGCTGTCCGCTTCGTGCCACTCACCGGCGAGCACTAGACACGCTCCGTGCGCCGGCTTCTTCCTGCAACGCTACTCATTTCCGCAGGTGCGATCGGCTACGAACTGCTCCTGATGCGCGCGCTGTCCATCGTGCAGTGGCATCACTTCGCGTACATGATTATCAGCCTCGCATTGCTCGGTTACGGCGCGAGCGGCACGTTCATCGCGCTATTGAAGCCGCAGCTGGTAGCGCGTTTCGAAGCGGCTTTCTCCATCAGCGCGCTGCTATTCAGCATTACGATGGTGCTGTGCTTCGCACTCGGTCAGCGCGTGCCCTTCAACGCCCTCGAAATGGTCTGGGATTCGCGGCAGTTCGCCTATTTGAGTCTTCTGTACCTGGTGTTCTTCGTGCCATTCTTTTTCGCCGCCTGCTGCATCGGCCTCGCGTTTACGTGCCGGCGCATGGACATCAGTCGCATCTATTTCTTCGACCTTATGGGGGCCGGCCTCGGCGCCATTCTCGTGATCGGTTTGCTGTTCGTTTTGATCCCCCAGAACGCCTTATTGATGCTCATGACACTGCCGCTCATCGCTTCGCTACTGATGGGCTTTCGCTCGACAGCAAGGAAGCCCTTGATGCTTGCCCAGGTCATGTGGCTGGCGTTACTCATCAGCGGCATTCCACAGAATCAGCTCGGTTTACGTGTTTCTGACTACAAAGGCCTCAGCCAGGCATTGCAGGTAGTCGACAGCCAGGTGCTAAGCGTCGCGACCAGTCCGCTCGGGTTGATCACGGTTGTCGCGAGCCCGACTGTGCCTGTCCGGCATGCACCGGGATTGAGTTTCGCAACGCGCCATATTCCACCACCACAGCTCGCGGTATTTACCGACGCCGACGGCATGAGTGCGATCACGGGATTCGACGGCAATTTTGAATCGCTTGCTTACCTTGGCGATATCACGGCCGCGTTGCCGTACGCATTGCTCAGGCAACCCGATGTCCTCGTGCTCGGCGCCGGTGCGGGTAGCGATGTGTTGCTTGCGCTGTACCACGATGCGAATAGCGTCGACGCGGTGGAGCTCAATCCGCAGATGACCGAGCTTGTCGAGGACACCTACGCAGAATTCGCCGGATTTGTTTACGACGACCCTCGCGTTACCGTGCACACCCGGGAGGCGCGCGGCTTCGTTGCGCGAAGTAATGCGCAGTATGATCTCGTCCACATCGGTCTGCTCGACTCCTTCGGCGCGTCGGGTGCGGGCGTGCAGTCGCTTAATGAAAGCTACATCTACACCGTGGAGGCCATCAATGACTACCTCAGGATTACGGCACCCGGTGGCTTGCTGGCGATCACACGCTGGCTAAAACAGCCACCGCGCGACAGCCTGAAACTGGTGGCAACCACTATCGACGCGTTGAGGTTGATGGGCGTGAGCGATCCCGGAAAGCAGCTTGCGCTGATTCGCAGCTGGAACACGAGCACGGTGCTCGTCAAAAAAAGTGTGTTCACGGCCGAAGACATCAGCTCGATACAGGATTTTGCACGCTCGCGTTCATTCGATACGGCATGGTTCCCCGGCATCGGGCCGAGCGACACGAATCGCTTCAATCGTCTTGATACGCCGCATCTTTTTGAAGGCACGGCGGCGCTGCTTGGTGAGCGCGCCGCTGACTATATCGAGCGTTACAAGTTCTACATCGAACCCGCAACCGACAACCGGCCGTACTATTTCCATTTTTTTAAATGGGCAACGCTTCCCGAAGTATTCGCTTTGCGCAAGCTCGGTGGCGCCGGCCTTATCGAATGGGGCTACCTCGTTCTAATCGCAACGTTGCTACAGGCGATCGTTGCGGGCCTCGTGCTGATCCTGCTGCCAATGTCTCGCGCGTCGCGACAATGGCCGGCTCGCACGGGCTCTCGTATGGGTGCTTACTTCCTGCTGCTAGGATTCGCGTTCCTGTTTATCGAAATGGCATTTATTCAGAAATTCATACTATTCCTGAGCCATCCACTGTATTCGGTTGCGGTTGTTCTGAGTGGATTCCTCATATTTGCCGGACTCGGCAGCGCCATGTCGCAACATCTCGCGCGCAAAGGCGAAGCGAGCGGCCGCTCGCCCGTCGTTCTGGCGGTAGCCGGTATCACATTGCTCGCGCTCGCGTACCTGTTCCTGCTGCCGTTCGTATTTCAACGCTTCATGGGTAATTCTGATGCCGTCAAGATCGGCATGTCGATTATGCTCATCGCACCGCTCGCATTCGCTATGGGCATGCCGTTTCCATTGGGACTGCATCGCGTTGCCCAAATCGCACCTGATTTTATTCCCTGGGCGTGGGGCATCAACGGCTATGCCTCGGTCATCAGCGCGGTCCTGG
>JBATHK010000091.1:0-23936 GCA_049666725.1 Woeseiaceae bacterium | reverse complement strand
CAATAGAGCCTTGATTGAATCAGTACTTAGAGGGTGAGATTCAGGCTCTTAACAACTTTCACGAGGTCCTTGTCAAAACTTCAAGCCCAAGGCACGGATCACATCCATCGTGACGTACTTCTTGCCTGAAGAAAGGCCATTGCGTTCTGCATAGCACTGAGCGGCCTGCAGCGTGCACTGGCCCATGACGCCGTCGATCTTGCACTCATTGCGGTTCGGTCCACACTTGCAGCAACCAGAATCATTCAAAGATGTCTGCAATGCAGCGACGTTCTCGCGCGTCATATTGACTTCGCACAGGACCGGGCGCCATTCCGTGCGCTCGTCACTCACCTTGTTGTTGCGCGTCAAGGTTGTGTACTCGGCGGGAATCGGGATACGACGTTCCGTAGCGGGTTTTGCCAGCTTCGTGACTTCGACATCACCGTAAACAGCGGGAATGATAACTTCGCGGGTGGTCTCGGGACGAACCTGCTTGGTCACCTTCACTGTCCGGTACTCGGCGGGAATCGTGACTTCACGGGTTGTAGCGGGCGTCTTCAGGACCGTCTTCTTGACTGTCTTGTATTCGGCCGGAGACTCGACCTTACGTGTCGTGGCCGGCGTTACAAGCACCTGCTTCTCGATGGTCTTGTACGTTGCCGGGATCTCGACCAGGCACATCAAATCGCCGGTGTCTTCCACGCGAGTCTCGATAACCTTGAAGTCGCCAAAGCGTTTGACCGCCTGCGACGCACTTGACATGGCAGCACCGCTACCGGTGCCTACGCCAGTGCCCTGCTTCCACTCTGTGCGAGCAGGTTGATCCAGTACGCGTTCGGTAACCGTTTCATAAACAGCGGGAACTTCGATCATCTGCGTAGATGCCGGCTTGACCATCACTCGCTCTTCGATCGTTTCATACACTGCGGGCACAACCGTTAGCTTCGTAGTTGCAGGCTTTACCAGAACGCGTTCTTCGACGGTCTCATACTTGGCAGGAATGACTTCCAGTTTCTTGGAAGCTTCCTTGACCACAACCGTTTCATTAGCCGTCTCATAGCGAGCCGGAATAATTTCGATGCGCTCTGACGCCGGACGCTTTACGACCTGCTCAGTGCTGGTCGTGAACTTGGCCGGTATAATTACGCGTGCATAGCACTCGCCCGGCTTCGGATCCGAGGGCATCAAGCCCGTGTTGTTGCCGGCCATGCCCGTCGTTGCCGCGCTGCTGGAAAAACGTGCTTCGGCGTTCGCGAGATCCCGGTCCTTCGCGGCCAGCGAGGATTCCAACTCACTAATGCGTCGTTGTGAAGCCGCGAGCTCTGAAGCCGTGATCGCAGTGCTGCCTGTATCAACGGATGGTGTATCTGCTGCCATACTTGAGCAGCCACCGGCAATAGCGGCACCCGCCACGATTGCCAGAGTTCTTGCGTAAATCTTGTTCATTTCCCTAACTCCTGAATTGCACTCTTCTTGAATGTAGGCGGAGTATAGGGACTCGATCAGGCCGCTCGCGGCACTGTAACAATCGTTAACATTTTTGCGGCAGGTCAGAACCGACAGGCCACGATTACCGTCAAACAGGTAGCCCGGTGCGTGCTAGTCGGACTTTGCGATCAGGTCGATATGGTCCTCGATCATCTCGTATCCGACAATACTGTTCGAGGCGGGATCAATAACCGGTGCGCCTTGTGTCAGGCAGACGGTCGAGCTTTCCGTGTTCATCTTGAAACACAGATCCGCACTGGACATGATCGTTTGCTTGATCACCGAGCCGTCGTCGAGGCTGACCAGGAGGATGGTCTCGCGCGGCAGCTCGGGTGATAGAGGTATCGCTACTTCCCCGGCGACCTCTTCGGTAGGTGCGGAATTGAAGCCGCTGGTGCTACAAGCGCCGAGAATAATAGCCAGAGGCAGCAGGGTTATCGCAGGCAGATACTTCATAGCAAGCTCCATGATCAATATTGACCCTGAACGCCTCAGGGCCTGCCCCTGTTATTTGCTGGTCTATGACGCGCTATTTGCCCGCTTGCAGCCAGACTAGCAGCAAGGTCACGAATCGGGGCGTGACCGGGTTCTCAAATCCGTACTCCATGAATGCGTGAGACTTCGAGTCTTTTGTCAACAAATGTCACAAACACCGGCCCATGCGTCCTGTTGACTTAGACTTCGAGCTCGATTTCAAAAACACTACTTATTCTGAGAGACAAACAATGGCAAAGAGCATCGAGAAAATTGAGGGAATCGGGCCCAAGACGGGCGAAGCACTGCGCAAGGCCGGAATACGAACTGTCGAAAGTCTGCTGCAGGCTGGTGCCGACAAAAAGTCGCGCGCTGCATTGGCTGAGAAAACAGGAGTCAGCGAGGCCCGTATTCTGAAATGCGTGAACATGGCGGACCTTTTTCGGATCAACGGAGTAGCGAGCCAGTACGCAGAACTGCTCGAGTGTGCCGGCGTCGATACAGTCAAAGAGCTGAAAAATCGCAACGCCGAAAACCTCGCAGCGAAGATGGCTGAAGTAAACAACGCCAAGAACCTCGTACGCCGCCCGCCGTCGAGCGCAGTAGTCAGTGATTGGGTGGCACAAGCCGGGAAATTGCCAGGAATTATCACGTATTAGGCAAACGGGCAGATCGTGATAAAGGCGGCCCCGAGAATGTAAACTACCGGCAACAGGTGCGAGGATGAGAAGTGTGACCCGCGAGAATGGAAAACCGATCGA
Organism: Woeseiaceae bacterium; assembly: GCA_049666725.1. Taxonomy (GTDB): domain Bacteria; phylum Pseudomonadota; class Gammaproteobacteria; order Steroidobacterales; family Woeseiaceae; genus UBA1847. The sequence goes on along the minus strand of JBATHK010000091.1, from coordinate 21,231 downwards.
GATTGCCGACCCGTTTGCGCGGCGGCTTATTGGAAAGTATCTCAGCAATCGCAAGGATGACATCGGCAAACTGACGCTGGCGCTGGCGGAGTCGGACTTCGAAACAATTCGGGTTACCGGACACAACCTGTACGGCTCGGGTGCCGCGTACGGGCTAGATCAGATCTCCTGGCTCGGTGAAAATTTTGAAAAAGCAGCCGATGCCGGTAACGCCCCGGAAATCGAGCGCCTGATTGGCGAGCTCGCCGACTTCCTGGACAATTTGCGGGTCAGCTGATGCGGCTCGAGCAGGCCTCGATTTGAAATAATCTTCAATAAATTCCAGCGCATAGCGCGTTTGCCGCTATAATGGACAAGTCGCTGGCGCACATTCCGAAAACAAGATCGCCAGGAGCCAGCATAGTGTGCCGTGTCCATTCGATGCTGGATTGGAGCAAAATTGCGAGTCGCGATTCTCGAGGACGATCCTGACCAGGCGGAGTTGATAAAGCTCTGGCTGACGCACGCGGAACACACGGTCGATTGCCATGCCGACGCAGCGGGCTTTTTGCGCGCCGTCAGGCGCGACAGTTTTGATCTGTTCGTACTCGACTGGGTCCTGCCCGATTTGAGCGGCATCGAGGTTTTGAGAAAGCTGCGCAACGAAATGGGTGACTATACGCCCGTCATCATCGTGACGGCGAAGGACGAAGAACAAAGCATCGTTCGCGGTCTCGAAGCCGGTGCCGACGACTACCTTGTAAAGCCGGTCCGGCAAGCTGAAATGATGGCGCGGGTATCTGCGGTACTGAGACGAGCGGCCGGCAATAAGCCGGAGGAGAAGGACCTCGATGTCGAGCCTTATTCCCTGAGCTTTACGAACAAGACGGTGAGTCTGAACGGCGAGAAGCTGAATCTTACAAATCGGGAATTTGAGTTAGCGCTGTTCTTTTTTCGCAATACCGGAAAGATGATGTCGCGTAATCACCTGCTCGAAGCGATCTGGGGAATCGAAAACAAATCCGTATCGACGCGGACCGTTGATACACACGTGAGCCGCCTGCGAAAAAAACTCAAGCTGCGGGAAGAGAACGGCTGGATACTGTCTGCGATCTACCAGCACGGTTACCGCATAGAACGAATCGACGCATAGAGACGGGTGCAGAACGATATTGGCAGGGAGAAGTAAGGTCATGGCAAAGAAGCAACCTCAAAACCAGTCCGGCTTGTCGGCCGAAAACGTCGACGGCAATGTCGACAAGATCCGCGAGATTCTTTTCGGCGGGCAAATGCGCGACTACGAGCAGCGTTTTGCCGATCTCGAAAAGCGGCTTACGAAGAACATTGAGCAGATATCGAGCAACTTTGAAAAGCGTTTGGATCGGCTTGATGGCGGCATCAGGCGCGAAGTTGAAAAACTGGTCGAACAGCTAAGGGATGAGCGCAAGGCGCGAAAGGACGAGAGCAAGCAGGGCGCGAAAGAGTTCAAGGAGCTGGCGGAGCAGGTCGAATCGTGGTGCGTTGAACTCGAAGAGCAGATTGGCAGCGAGACGCATGACCTGCGGGGAGTACTGCAAGAGCAAGGCGAAGATTTGTCGGGCATGATTCACGATAGCTACGAGCAGCTCAGCAAGAGCCTGGCCGCCGAGACGCGAAAATCTGGCCGAGAAGACCTGGCCGAGATTTTGAGCGACGTAGCGCAGCATCTGAAGAAAAACGCCAAGCTGTCCGGCGCCTGAGCCGGTGTCTGACGCAGAGTATCGATGAACGATCTCGACCAGCTAAAAGAATTACTGTTCGGCGCCGAGAAACAGGCCCTGGACTCGATTTCCGAACGCGTGGAGCGTCGCGAGATCCGAACGGCCGACGTTGCCGATATTCTGCCCGAGGCGATCCATCAAAGTCATCGGAAGGACGGCGAGCTGGTTGAGTCGCTGACCCAGCCCGTTGGCGAGTGTGTGCAGCGGGCGCTCCGCGACGAGCCCGAAACCTACGCTGACGCACTGTACCCGGTCATGGGACCGGCGATTCGCAAGTCGATCATGCATGCGCTGCGCAATTTCTCGCAGCAGATCAACGAAGCCGTAGACAACAGCGTCAGTCCACAAGGGCTGAAATGGCGCTGGCAGGCATCGCGTGCCGGTATCCCGTTTGGCGAATATATCCTGCAAAAGACCATGCTTTACCGGGTCGAACAGGCGTATCTGATCAGTCGGGAAAACGGCCTGCTCGTCGATCACGTACATCATGAGTCGTCGAAAATAAAAGACAGTGACGCGGTTTCCGCGATGTTTACGGCGATTCAGGACTTCGTTAAGGAATCGTTTTCGCCGGATCGCACGGGACGACTTGAATCGGCTGACATGGGTGAGTTTACGCTGTGGGCCGTGCACGGACCGCACGCACTCCTGGTATGCGTGATACGGGGTGTACCGCCGAAGAGTCTGCGGACTGATCTTAGCGCCATTCTCGAGCGCATCCATTTTCGCTACGGTGATGCCATTCGCGAATACAAAGGTGACACGAGCACAATTCCGGATGTAGAGGTAGAGCTCGAACGTTGCCTCCAGTTTGAGGCGCGCGAGGAAAGTGACAAGGCTCGCAAGGGACCGCCCGCTCCGATCGTCATATTTTTGCTGTTGCTTGTATCCATTGCTGCATTTCTTGGTGTACGAAGCTGGATGTACTCGCAGCAACAGGAAAAGCTCGATACAGCGCTCGATACTACGCCCGGTATCTACGTAACGAACATCGACCGCAGCGGCCGCAATTTTTCAGTGCGCGGTCTCAGGGATCCGCTGGCCATGGAGGTCGCCGAAATTGCGGAGAGTGTCGACATTCCTGCTGAACGATTGAGCGTCTCGATGCAGCCCTTCCAGTCCTTGCAGCCTGAAATTCTCGCGGAGCGCGCGGCACAGATGTTCGACAAGCCGGAGTCGGTGGATCTCAGTGTTTCGGGCACGACGCTCGTTGTCTCCGGCGAAGCCCCCTCGGCGTGGCGACGAACTTTACAGTCCCGTTTCAGCAACCTGGCGGGCATCGACCGGCTCGATATCAGCGGTCTTCAAGCCAGCGATTGGCAGCAGTTTGCGGACCGGGTTGCGAGTCTGAATAACAGGAAGTTTTTCTTCCGCAGCGGCCTCGACCTTGTCGAAGGAGACCAGGACAAGCTGCGCGAATTCGCGTCAGAACTGGCGAGGCTCCTGGATGATGCCCGTGATCTTGAATACTCGGTGTCTGTGACGACCAGGGGATCGGCAGACTCCATCGGTGACGCAGGGGCAAATGCGGCCCTGGCGGATCGTCGTGCGACCTTTGCCGCAACGGTCCTGGCGTCGGCCGGTGTCGAGGCTCGCATCATGCGCCTGACGGAACTCAGGATGGCGAAGGGCGAGCAACGGGTCGATGTCAGTCAACGCTACGTGCAGATTGATCTGCAGCCAGAGCCGTTACCGGACCTTCCATGACGCCCTTGACCAGCAAAGTGTGTGTCGTCGGTGACTTTGCCGTCGGGAAGACCAGCGTTGTCGAGCGCTTTGTGACAAACCAGTTCTCGGAAAAATACCTGAGTACGGTAGGCGTCAAAATCGATACGAAGGAAGTCGACTTTCCGGCGCTCGGACTAACGCACAAGCTCGTGATATGGGACGTTGCCGGTTCGGAAGAATTCGGCCGGAGGGAGATGGCTTATCTCCGCGGTGCGAGCGGATATATCTACGTGGCTGACGGCACGAGGTCAGCGACCCTGAAAGCCGTCGAGCGCCTGCACAGCCAGGTCAGCGAGGCGTATGGCTCGATCCCCAGCGTTCTGCTCGTCAACAAGCGCGACCTGCAGTCAGACTGGGAGGTCAGTGACGAGCGTTTCGATACCCTGGCCACAAATTACAACGATGCCTACCGGACCAGCGCAAAAACCGGGGACGATGTCGACCAGGCCATCACTCGACTTGCGGAGCTTATTATCGACAACGATATACGAGGCGCTTAGTGGAACTGCCGCCGCAAGTGGTCAGCTACCTGCAAAATGAGTTCCTGGCGGAAACCCGCCCGTTCTGTTTCCTGATTGACGAGAATTACCAACTTCTTGAAAGCTGGGGTGACGGCGACTGGTGTGGCCTGACCGGAATTGCACCAGCCGCCGATATGCGTGAGCGGACACCATTTCTCGTTGGAATCCCGATAACGACGACGCAAACGCTCGAGTTCATCGAGACACCGGGCCGGGCGATCGTAACCATGCACATCGTTCCGGACAACGGCCAGTGCTATGTCGTTTTGCTCGATGCCGGCCAGGAACATGCCGCTATTCAATCAAAGCAGCAGTCGGTAAACGAACTACGGCTGATGCACGCACGCCAGCACAAACTTATCGCCCGTCAGCGAGACCTGATCAGCGAGCTTGTCGAAGCCAAGTCAGAGCTGGATCATCATCGGCGGGAGGCGGAGCGTATCAGCGCGAACAAGAGTCGATTCATCGCGATGATGTCACACGAGTTTCGTACCCCTCTCGCGTCAATCATAAATTATGCGGAACTTGCGACGGACAAGGGCACCAGCAGTAACGATATTCAAAAAAGCATCGAAACGATTTCGCGATCGGCAAAGCACCTGACTTCGCTCGTTGAAGCGGTCCTGGATGACGCCAGCCTCGATGCCGGCCAGGTAGAGCTGCTCGAGCATGACTTCGACATCATCGACCTTCTTGACGACATGGTAGCGATGATGGCGCCTATGGCTGCCGAAAAGGGGCTGTCGTTCGCGACCTACATTGACCCGGATGTGCCGAAAACCATCTATGCTGACGAAGTTCGTTTGCGCCAGATCCTGATCAACCTGCTCGGCAATGCCGTCAAGTTCACCGTTGAAGGCGGCGTCAAGCTGACGGCCACCTACAACGACGGCAGGCTCGTGGTTACGGTCAGTGACACGGGGCCCGGAATCAGTATCGAAGATCAGGAAAGGGTCTTTCAGGCGTTTGAACGCAGCGGAAGCGGCGCCGAAACCGGTGCAGGGCTGGGCTTGACCATTACGCTGCGGATCGTGGAGCTCATGCACGGTGAAGTGTCGCTCGACTCCACGCCTGGCGAAGGATGCACGGTCAGCGTACATGTACCCGTGATGGCAGCCGAAGACGGTCCTACTGCGAGCGTGCCGATACTGCCGTTACCGAGTGACGAAACCATCGCAGCCAAGCCGCTAAGCATCCTGATCTGTGACGATGATGAAGACATGGTGACCCTTATTGAGCACTACCTGCATCGATCCGGGTACGGACTGATCACCAGCGCCGATAGTTCGGAAGCGATCGCGAAGGTCCTGAAATTCGACCCCGACCTGGTGCTGATGGATTGCAATGTTCCCGGCGTCGGCGGCGTCGTTGCGGCCAGGGTGCTGCGCGAACACGGTTACAAGAAGCCAATTGTCGCGCTCACGGCGTCGAAATTGAGCGATGAGCAAAAAAGTGCGTTCACGCGTTTCTTCAGAAAGCCCGCTCCGATGCAGGAGCTGCTGACAGAGATAAAGCGCCTGACCCATTAGCGCAAATGTGAACGATTGTTGCAGATCCCGAATCTGCCGTATTTTGCCGATACCATCCCCGACCGAATGATCAATAACCGAGGCGAGAAGCCTCCGATTCAACAAGGGGAATCACTGTGCTCAATGAATTCAAGAATTTTGCGATGCGGGGCAATGTCGTCGATATGGCCGTCGGCATCATTATCGGCGCCGCGTTTGGAAAAATTGTCAGCTCTTTCGTAGCCGATGTCATTATGCCGCCCATCGGTATGTTGATGGGCAACGTCGACTTCAGCCAGCTGTTCATTAATCTCGGCGACGTGCCTTACCAGACACTCGCTCTCGCCAAAGAGGCGGGTGCGCCGACGATTAACTACGGCGTGTTCCTGAACACGGTGCTCGACTTTCTTATTGTCGCATTTGCGATTTTTATGGTCATTCGTGGCATGAACAAGTTGAAGAAAAAGGAAGAGGAAAAACCGGCAGAGCCGGCCAAGCCCTCTGAAGAGGTTCAATTGCTGACTGATATTCGCGACGCACTCAAGAATCGCGGCTAATCAGCAGGGTTGGCACGGAGAGAGAGGGGCGCTTCTGACGAAGTGCCCCTTTTTTTGCGTTCCAGACTTGGCACCAGATGATGTACTCTCACGCGCATGTCCTATCTCCTTTTGCTTATGGCGGCCACGGTCGCCCCGCTCATTGTTGCGGCCGATGATTATGAACTTGAAGAGGTGCTCGTAACGGCAACACGCCGTGTCATCAGCAGTGAAGAGGTGTCTTCCGGCCTGACGATCGTTACTCGCGAGCAAATACAGGCACAAAAACTGGTGACGGACAGCCTGGCCTCGAACGTCGGTGTGTTCCTGCAGCAGACAACGCCGGGACAGGGCGCGGCCATCATTCGCGGTCTCAAGGGCTCGTCAATTCTGCATCTCGTCGATGGCATGCGCCTGAATAATGCAATCTTCAGGAGTGCGCCGACCCAGTATTTTTCCCTGGTTCCGGTTGCCGCGGTTGATAGAGTGGAGGTGCTGCGCGGCACACCGACGTCTCTTTATGGCAACGACGCCGTCGGCGGCGTCGTGCAGCTCGTAACGCGGGTGCCGAGCTTTGATTCACTTCAATCGGAGTCGCGCGGCGAGGTGTTCGCCGCATTCGATACGGCAGAGCTGGGCAAGGCGACGCGCGCAACGCTCGATGTCGGCAACAGCGCCTTCGCATCGTCGTTCAGCGCCGAGTATCTGAAAACAGGCAACCGTCGCACTGGTAGCGGCGAGCGCATCGGGCCAAGCGGCTATGAATCCAGGGCGGCGAGAATGGTGTTTTCGGCAACGCCGGCCGCCGATCGTTCCTGGCTCCTCGACGTGCACTACCTGGAGCAGCCGGAAACGCCGCGCGTCGACGAACTTGTGCCCGGGTTTGGCCAGACCGAACCGTCCTCGTCGGAATTCCTGTTCGCACCCAACCGTCGTGTTTTCGTGCATGGAAAGTACACAAAGACAGCCGGCGCGGCCGGGCTGGACTGGAATACGGATATCGCCTGGCAACGCATCGACGACGATCGGCTTACGCGAGATTTTGGCGCGACCGATCGGCGTCGTGAGTCCAACAGCAGCGATCTCACAGGCCTGACACTCAGCGGTTCGAAAGTCACCGAGGCCGGGTCCTGGATTATTGGGGCAGAGTTCTACCACGATGAAGTTAAGAGCGTTCGCATTGAGGAAAACCTGCCGACCGGAGCGATTCAACAGGTTCCATCGAGATTCCCGGATGGCTCTACGGTTACCCAGGCGGCGCTCTACGCCAATATCGAGCGCAGCGTCACCGAACGGAACAATCTAAACGGCGGAATTCGGGTCAGCAATGACGATGTCAGCCTGCCGGGTACCCTGGTGTCGACGGCCGCCGACATAAGCAGCACCGACGTCAGCGGCGATCTTGGGTGGATATTCGATGCAACTCGGCGCTGGCAGATTCTCGCCAATCTCGGCCTCGGTTTTCGCGCGCCGAACGTGTTTGACCTGGGCACACTGGGTAATCGTCCGGGCAATCGTTTCAATATTCCCAATACGACGCTGGACTCGGAGCGTGTGTTGCAAGCCGATATCGGTGTGCGCCACCGCTCCGATCGGGTCAGGCTCGACCTGATGATTTACGCATTGCGTTATGACGATCGCATCACGTCGGTTGGCACTGGCAATGTTACTGCTGACGGCCGGGACATCGTGCAAAGCGTCAACGCAGCGGAGTCATCGATACGAGGCGTCGAAGCTGGCCTTGAGGTGCGAATGGGCGACGACATCAATGCTCGTGGCGTTCTCAACTACACCTGGGGCGAACAACAGGTCTCCGGCAATGACACGGAGCCTGCCGGGCGGATTCCTCCGCTCAACGGCGAGCTCGTCGTGTCCTGGGACGCCGGTGGCGACTTCCGGTTTGAAAGCTGGCTTCGCTTTGCAGCTAACCAGGACCGGCTGAGTGCGCGTGATGTCAGTGATGTGCGGATCGACCCGGAGGGCACTCCGGGCTGGGTGGTGACGGGTGCCAGCGTACAGAAGTCCTTCGCACAGGACTGGTTGATTTCCGTCAGTCTCGATAACCTGCTCGACAAGCGCTACCGTGTGCACGGCTCCGGGCTAGACGCTGCTGGCCGAAACCTGGGTATCAGCGTGCGCCGAAGCTGGTAGCGACAGCCCCTCGACAAGAGAGCATTTTTGGCTTCAATGCGATGAAAACCAGCACCATCACGATTGTCGTGAGCTTCACCGGGCTCCTCGTGTCCTTTTGGAATCGCAACGATCTGCCGCGGAATATCGAGTTCCTGCCGGAGGTGCTGGGCGAGCCGCAGCAAACGGCTACGAGAACCCGGCCGTTCGACGCGACCTTCAATGACGTCGACTACCTTGTCGAGCCGGAATACGAATATGATCTTGTCGGCATGGTCGTGTCCTACCGGCATCACGACGGCAACAGCCGCATGCATTTTCTCGCTAACGACCACCTCAACATGCTTGATGTGTGCGTCGTATGGGGCGACAGTGCAACCAGCAAACTGTTGCACAAGATCGACTTCTGGAACGGCATTTTCACGTGCAATGTGTTCACCCATGACAGCGCGGCCTGGGATGCTTTCAGCATGGATCAGCTCTCGAATAACCACCTGATTTCCGACGACGAGAATATTCGCAAACAGGTGAAGGGAATCGCCATCGGTGATCAGATCCGGGTTCGTGGATACCTGGCCAGCTACAGCAGCGAAAAAGGCGGCAAACGGGGCACCAGCACGACACGTACCGATACCGGCAACGGTGCGTGTGAGACACTGTTCGTCGAGCAGTTTCAGATTATTCAGCCGGCGGTCAACTACTGGCGAATCTCGATGTGGGCATCTCTCGCGATACTGGCTCTCGGACTATTTATCCATTTCAGGCGGCCGTATCGGCCGTATTGACGAAAGACAAAAGGTGAGCAATGAGTTTTTTTGAACGTTACCTGACCGTCTGGGTGCTGTTGTGCATCGGCCTGGGTATTGCACTCGGCAAGTACGCACCGGAAGTCGCCCAGGCCCTGGACGGCATGGCGATCATGGTAAACGGTGCGCCGGTTGTTTCCATTCCGATCGCCGTGTGCCTGTTCATGATGATGTACCCGATCATGGTGAAGATCGACTTTCACGAAGTCGTGAAAGCCGGCAAGGCCGCAAAGCCGGTCGGCCTGACGCTGTTCATTAACTGGGCCGTCAAGCCTTTCACGATGTACGCGATCGCGAGCTTTTTTCTTGGAACCCTGTTCCTCAAGTTTATCGGTCCCGACGCCATTGACATCGTAAAGATGCCGCTGGGTAAGGAAATGCTGGTCGGCGACGTTTACGGCGCAGGCAAAGTGGTGCTCGTCGACGGTGTGAAAATGCTCGAGGTGCCGCTGTGGCGTAGCTACCTGGCGGGCTGCATCCTGCTCGGTATTGCACCCTGCACAGCCATGGTGCTGGTATGGGGGTATCTGTCCAAGGGAAACGACGGTCACACGCTCGTAATGGTGGCGATCAACTCGCTGACGATGCTGCTGCTGTTCGGTTTCCTGGGCGGTTTCCTGCTGGGTGTTGGCAAGCTGCCGGTACCATGGCAGGCGCTGCTTTTATCTATTGGCGTGTACGTCGCGCTACCGCTAGTTACCGGGTATGCATCGCGCAAGTGGATTATTGCAGCCAAAGGCGAGGACTGGTTTCGCGACAAGTTCCTGCATTACCTGACGCCGGTGACGATCGCGGCTTTGTTGGTGACCCTGATCCTGCTGTTTTCGTTCAAGGGCGAGACCATCGTGCAGAAGCCGCTGACGATCCTGTGGATCGCCATTCCATTGTTCGTGCAAACGGTGCTCGTGTTCGCGCTGGGCTACGGACTGTCGAAATTTCTCGGGCTTAGCTACGAGAACGCGGCACCCACGGCGATGATCGGTGCCTCGAACCATTTCGAGGTGGCCATTGCGACGGCCGCCATGCTCTACGGGCTTTCTTCGGGCGCGGCGCTTGCAACCGTGGTCGGCGTTCTGATCGAGGTGCCGCTCATGCTGATGCTGGTTCGCTTCTGCCTCGCCACGCAGGGCTGGTTTCGCCATGAAGCGCGGTAGCCAGCTTTTCGCACTGGGCTTCCGGCCTTTTTATTCCCTGGCAGCGATCTTTGCACTGGCTTCCGTGCTGTTCTGGCTGCTGTCGTTCACGGGTACCTTTTACGTTAGTGGATACCTCCACGGCATCTCCTGGCACAGCCATGAAATGGTGTTTGGTTTTGCGATCGCCGTCATGTCGGGGTTCCTGTTCACGGCCGTGCGCAACTGGACGGGGTTGCCGACGCCAACCGGCCTCGCACTCGCCGCCTTGGCCGCCCTGTGGGTCGCCGCGCGCGTGCTCATTACTACAGGGCCGGCTCTGCCAGCCGCGCTGGTGGATGCCGTATTCGTTCCTGCGCTTGCCCTTGCCGTCGCGGTGCCCATTGTCAAAAGCCGTAATCAGCGCAATTACAAGATCGTTGCTCTGCTGTTGCTTATCGGAATCACGAATGTCATCTACCACCTGGCTACGCTCGGCCTGGTGCCGGCACGGTTGGCGAACACATCGCTAATCGCGGCACTCGACCTCATTACCATCGTATTCGCGATAGTTGCAGGACGCGTAATTCCCGCATTTACGAAGAATGCGATTCCTGAGTCGGATCCGCGGCATGCGAACTGGCTGGAAATTCTGTCATTCGGTTCACTCATTCTTATTATCGTCTTGCGAGTCAGCGCCGACTGGGTCTCGACTCCGGTCCTGATAACGACCACGATTTTATTTGTAGCGGCGGTTGCCCATACATTCCGGCTGGCTTTGTGGCAGCCACACCTGACGGTACGCAACCCTTTGCTATGGATGATGCCGGTCGCGTATTCGTGGCTGCCGATTGCATTTGTCCTGAGGGCCCTGGCGGAAAACTCGCTGGTGAGCCAGGGCGCGTGGATTCATGCGCTGACCATGGGCGCGATCAGCGGCCTCATGCTTGCAATGATGATGCGCAGTGCGTTGGGGCACACGGGTCGCCCGCTTGTCGCCAGTGGACTGGATATGTCGGCCTTCCTCGTGCTGCAGCTGGCCGCGATTATTCGTGTGACAGCAGGACTGTTTGCCAGCAGTCTTTACCCTGAGCTGGTCATTTTTTCCGGGGTGCTATGGATGCTGGCGTTTGCCATCTTCCTGTGGCGCTACCTGCCGATGCTTGTACGGCCTCGCATCGACGGACGGCCCGGCTGACTGAGGGTTTGCCGGCGCGCGTGGTTTCCAAGTGCCGGGTCCAGGATTATGATGGTGCTACAGATACCCTGACCATTGGGAGCCAGATTTGTCGGGTTCAAACGCTAAACTGAATGAGCTTGTCGGCGATCGAAGTGTGCTGGATTCTCGGTCCGTCGCAAATCGCGCGACCAGTTACTGGAATCCGTCGCCCATGCAGGCGAAAGCGCTGGTACTGCCCGCAACGACAGAAGACGTTTCCGGAATCCTCCGACATTGCAATGGCTCCGGCCAATCAGTCATCACGCAGGGTGGCCTGACGAACTGTGTCTCGGCCGTCGAGCCGAGTCTCGATGACATCGTGCTCTCGACTGAAAAGATGACCGGCATCGTCGAAATCGACAAGGTCGGCGGCACCGCGATTGTCGAAGCCGGCACCGTGCTGCAGACCGTGCAGGAAACCGTCGCGAAAGAAGGCATGTGTTTTCCGCTCGATCTTGGCGCGCGCGGCAGCTGCACCATCGGCGGCAATATCGCGACGAATGCGGGCGGCATCAACGTGCTGCGCTACGGCATGATGCGTAACCTCGTGCTCGGGCTTGAGGCCGTCATGGCGGACGGTACCGTCATGACTTCGATGAACCGCATGCTGAAGAATAATGCCGGCTACGACATGAAGCAGTTGTTTATCGGCAGTGAAGGTACGCTCGGGGTCGTCACCCGCGCCGTGCTGCGGCTGTTTCCCCAGCCGGCGAGTCGCCAGGATGCGCTCGTCGCGATGACGGGCATAGAGGACGTCATTCGTTTCCTCGGCAAGTTGCAGCATGAGCTGGCCGGAAACCTGAGTGCTTTCGAGATCATGTGGGGCGCCTACTATCGGGCCGTGACGGGCGAAAACGGCCACCGCCCGCCGCTATCGCGCGACTACCCGTTCTACGTCGTGTTCCAGGCCGAAGGCAGCGACCCGGAGATTGATGACGCACGTTTCGAGCGCGTTCTGGGCGATGCGCTCGAGGAAGGGCTGATTGCCGACGCCGTATTGCCGAAGTCCGCCACCGAGACCAGGGCGATCTGGGAAATTCGCGAGAACTTCGAGCCGGCGCTCGTGAAACCGCCGTTTTACCTGTACGACGTCAGCCTGCCGATTCGCGACATGGCCGCTTACGTTGCCAGCGTGGAGGAAAATGTCGGCAAACGCTGGCCCGATGGAAGGTGCGTTGCGCTCGGTCACATGGCCGACGGCAATCTGCACTTCTTCGTGGCGCCGATGGAAGACGGCGACTTTCATGCGGCGAGCGATGAGTGTGTTTATGGGCCACTGCAGCAATACGGCGGCTCGGTATCAGCGGAGCATGGCATCGGCCTGGAGAAGATCAGCTGGCTGCCGCACAGCAAGAGCGCGGCAGAAATTGAGCTTATGCGCACGCTGAAGAAAAGCCTGGACCCGAACAACATCCTCAACCCGGGCCGTGTTCTCGGCATTTAAGGGGACAGTTTACTTATATCCGACCGGATATAAGTAAACTGTCCCCTTAATTAATGCGGCAGGAATATTGTCGCCGGGTGCTCGAGCATTTCGCGGATGCGCTGGATCATCGCGGCTGCGTCATAGCCATCGACGAATCGATGATCGAATGACGATGACAGGTTCATCATCAGGCGGACGGCAACCTGGCCGTTGAATACAACGGGCCGTTCGACCGCTTTGTTGACGCCAATGATGGCAACCTCGGGGCTGTTGATGACAGGCGTCGATACAATGCCGCCGAGTTTTCCCAGGCTCGTAATGGTAATAGTCGAGCCCGTCAGTTCGTTTTTCTTCGCGCTGTTGTCCCGAGCGGCAGCTGTGACGCGCTGAATTTCGGCGGCCAGGTCATCCAGCGAACGTATTTCGGCATGCTTCACTACCGGAACTTTAAGGCCATCCGGTGTTTGTGTTGCCACGCCCAGGTGCACCGCGTCGTGTTGCAGCAGCAGGTTGCGATCCTTGTTATGGGTGACGTTGCACTGCGGGAATTCCCTGAGCGCCTTGATTAGCGCCAGGCCCAGAAATGGTAGCAGCGTCAATCTTGCAGAGGCATCCCTGGCTTCGTTCAGGTGCTTGCGCAGCGCTTCCAGCTCCGTTATGTCGATTTCTTCGACATAGGCGAAATGCGGAATCTCACGTTTCGCCGCCGACATGCGTTCGGCGATGATACGCCGCAGGCCGATGATCTTGATTTCCGTCACCCGCGTCGACGGTGTCGCGGCGGCCGTGAACGGCGTACCGGTGGCGTGCGCTTTCAGGTAAAAATCGAAATCCCTGCGCAGAATACGGCCGCCCGGACCGGAGCCCGGAACGAGCGCAAGATCGACGCCGGCTTCTTTCGCCCGGCGGCGTATGGCTGGCGAGGTTACAACGCGCGGCCCCTCCGCGGGTTCCTCGGCAACTGTGGCGACGACCGCCTCGGCCTGCTTTTTTGGCTGTTCAGCAGGTTTTGCTGCGGCCTCAGGTGGCGGAGCTGCCGGCGCTTCGACGACGGCAGCTGCATCGGTGTCGATAATGACCAGCGCGGCGCCAACGGCGACGATATCGCCCGCTTCGCCCGCCAGTTTCAGGACCGTGCCGCTGACCGGTGACGAGAGTTCGACAGCGGCTTTGTCGGTCATCATGGTGCCGACCAAGTCTTCCTCGGCAATGCGGTCGCCGACCTTGATGAACCACTCACCGATCTCGGATTCAACCGTGCCTTCACCGAGATCGGGCAGTTTAAAAACGTACTCGCTCATTCTGCCTCCATCATTCTGCGGATTCCGGCGGACAGGCGCTTGAGCCCAGGAAAATATTGCCACTCGAACGCATGCGGATAAGGAGTATCCCATCCGCCCACGCGGCCGATCGGTGCTTCGAGTTGATAGAAACACTCTTTCTGCAGCGTCGCTGCGAGTTCGGCGCCATAGCCGCCAAAGCGAGTTGCCTCGTGTGCGATCATGCAGCGCCCGGTCTTCTTGACTGAATCGGCCAGCGTTGTTATGTCGAGCGGCGACATCGTGCGTACGTCGATGACCTCGCAATCGATTCCGGTTTCTTTCGCGGCAGCAATGGCGACGTGTACCAGCGTGCCGTAGGTGACGATCGTCAGCTCTTCACCGGGGAGCACGACTTCGGCACTGCCAAGCGGCACCGTGTAATAGCCTTCAGGAACTTCGCCTTTCGGGTGTGAGGCCCAAGACACGCCGGGCTTGTCCGGGTCACCGTCGAACGGGCCGTTGTAAATGCGTTTGGGTTCGAAGAACACGACCGGGTCGTCGGATTCGATCGCACTGATCAGCAGGCCCTTGGCATCATAGGGATTTGATGGCATCACCGTCTTGATGCCGTTGACGTGTGCGAATAGTGCTTCGGGTGACTGCGAGTGTGTCTGGCCACCGCGAATGCCGCCGCCGGATGGCGTACGTATGGTCACCGGCGAGAAGAACTCACCGCAGGATCGATAGCGAAGTCGCGCGAGCTCGCTGACAATCTGGTCGAAGCCCGGGTAGATATAGTCAGCGAACTGAATTTCCGCAACCGGGCGCAGGCCGTTGACGCCCATGCCGATGGCGGCGGCAACGATGCCGCCCTCAGCGATCGGCGCATCAATAACGCGATGATCGCCATACTTCCGCTGCAAACCATCGGTGCAGCGAAATACACCGCCAAAATAGCCGACGTCTTCACCCAGCACGACGACCGTCGGGTCCTTGTCCATCATCACGTCGTGAGCCGAGCGGATGGCTTCGATCATGTTCATCTGCGCCATTACCTATTCTCCGCTCAGGACTTCGAGCATGCGCCGGCGCTGCGATTCGAGATTCGCTGGCATCTCGGCGTACACATCTTCGAACATGGTCGCCGGATCGAGGAACGGCGCCTCGGTCATCGTTCCGTATTTCTGTGCTTCTTTCCATGCGACCTGCACATCGGAAACCAGCTGCTCCCAAAGCTTCTCGTGCTTCTCCTCTGACCAGTCGCCCTTGACGATGAGATGTTGTTTGAGGCGTTCGAGGGGATCACCAAGCGGGAATGACTCCCATTCGTCCTTGGGCCGATACTTCGAAGGGTCGTCGCTGGTAGAGTGCGCACCGCCGCGATAGGTCACAAGCTCGATCAGGGTCGGGCCGCCGCCGCGACGGGCTCGATCCGCAGCCCACAGCGTGGCGGAATAGATGGCCAGCAGGTCATTGCCGTCGACGCGAATGCCCGGGATGCCGAGACCGAGACCGCGGGCGGCAAAGGCGCGGCGCTGACCGCCGGCCGTGCCCTGAAACGTAGATATGGCCCACTGGTTGTTGACCACGTTGAGCAGCACCGGCGCCTGGTAAACGGCAGCAAATGTCAGGGCGTGATGAAAATCGGCTTCCGCCGTGCTGCCATCGCCCACCCAGGATGCCGCAATGTGGTCTTCGCCCTTGATGGCCGACGCCATGGCCCAGCCGACGGCCTGCGGGAACTGCGTGGCGAGATTGCCAGAGATAGAAAATACGTTGCCGACCTTGCTGTGATACATGACCGGCAACTGCCGGCCTTTGCACATATCGCGCGTGTTGGAGAGGCACTGACACATCATGTCTACCAGCTTGACGCCGCGATAAAGGTACAGCCCCTGGTTACGGTAGGAAGGGAAGCACATATCGCCGGAGCGCAAGGCCATACCCTGCGCAATAGAAACGGCTTCCTCGCCGCGCGACTGCATGTAAAACGAGATACGCCCCTGACGCTGGATTTGCCACATGCGATCGTCGAGCGCGCGGGTCAGCATCATCCAGCGCAGCGCAACCTGCAGTTGCTTCGAATCGAGGTTAGGATCCCAGGGCCCTTTGGCTCTAAAGTCGTCGTCCAGGACGCGCACGAGCCCCGAGCTCAGGTATTCGATGTCCCGGGTGCGTGAACCAATCGATGGTTTATCAACGCTGCCGGCGGGAGACAGTTCCAGGTAACTGAAATCAGGCTTGTCGCCGGGTCGCGCAGTCGGGCGCGGAATCTGCAGTCTCGACTTCGT
Organism: Woeseiaceae bacterium; assembly: GCA_049666725.1. Taxonomy (GTDB): domain Bacteria; phylum Pseudomonadota; class Gammaproteobacteria; order Steroidobacterales; family Woeseiaceae; genus UBA1847. The sequence goes on along the minus strand of JBATHK010000091.1, from coordinate 4,953 downwards.
GGTCATAGGAAACCCTTATTTTGCCGCCGCAACCAGGTTGCGTGCCAGTTCATCGGCAAGCTCGTTCGTCGGCCGACCGCTGGATTTGGCTTCATCGAAAATAGCCTGCAAGCGATCGCGAATGCGAAGCACGTCGGCGCGCACCTCGTCTTCGGAGCTGCTGCCATAGTACTCGCGAGCGACGCTGATTATGCCACCGGCGTTGATGACGTAGTCCGGCGCGTACAGGATGTCGCGTTCTGCGAGCCGTGCGCCATCGGCGACAGTTGCGAGCTGGTTGTTTGCCGCGCCCGCAATGACCTTGGCGCGAATGCGTGGAATGGTTGTCGACGTCAGGATGTTGCCGAGCGCGCACGGGACGAGCACGTCCACGTCGGAATAAATAAGCTCGGTCGGCTTGACAACGGTCACCGGTAATTCTGCGCTGGCCGCCTTGATGTTTTCGCGGTTTACGTCGGACACAAACAGTATCGCGCCGGCTTCGTGCAGGAGGCGGCAGAGATGCAGGCCAACATGACCGACGCCCTGCACCGCGACACGAATACCCTTGAGCGAATCCGTTCCGAGGCGCGACTCCACCGCCGCCTCGATGCCCTGCAGGCAACCGATCGCGGTCCATGGTGACGGATCGCCGCCGGCGCTGCTGCCGGTTTGCGGCAGTCCGGACACGAATTCAGTTTGCTCACGCACGTAGCGCATGTCATCGACGGAGCAGCCGACATCCTCCGCAGTAATATAGCGGCCTCCCAGCGAATCAACGGCACGACCGAATGCGGCGAATAACTCGGGTGACTTCGGTGCGCTTTCGTTGCCGAGGATCACGGCTTTGCCACCACCGAACTTGAGGCCCGCGACCGCATTCTTGTATGTCATGCCGCGAGACAGTCGCAGTGCATCGGTCAATGCGTCGGCTTCGTTGGCGTAGATCCAGCGTCGACAGCCACCGGCCGCCGGGCCGAGCGCCGAGGAGTGGACGGCGACAATCGCCTGCAGCCCGGTCGTCTCGTCGTGGAAGAAATGCAGGGATTCGTGCTTGTCGAATTCTGGGTGCTTGAAAACGGCCATACTGCTCCCCTCAAGAGGCCTGACGAATTAGACTAATATATACCGAAAAACCCTGATAATTCGTGCAAAAGCGGTTGTTCGAGCCCAATATTGAGCATAATCTATGCTACTAGCGTCCTGAAAGCCTATAAATCATGCAGACAGTTTCACTCGATCATACCGACCGCAAGATCCTCGATCTCATGCAGACGGAGCCGGGCATCAATGCCTCCGCCATCGGCGAGCGCATTGGCCTGTCGCAGTCCGCGTGCTGGCGGCGTATTCAGCGCCTTCGCGAGGAAGGGGTATTCAGGGACCACCCGGTCATTTTAGACCGGGAGAAGGTCGGTTTGACCACCATGGTGTTCGCGCACGTCAAATTGACATCGCACGGTCGCAGCAATCTTTCGGCGTTCGCCGATGCGGTGAGGGCCTATCCCGAGGTCATGGAGTGTTACGTCCTGCTCGGCAACGTCGACTTCCTGCTGCGTATCGTTGCTGAAGACATCAAGGCGTACGAGCAGTTTTTTTTCGAGAAACTCTCGCAGCTGCCGGGCATCCAGGAAGTGACTTCGAGTATCGTGCTTTCGGATATCAAGCACTCGACGGCGCTGCCGGTCTAACGACAATGTCCCTAAATCCCTGCGAAGGTCGCGACTGTCAGTGGCGTTGTCGTCGACACGCAGGCGCGCTTCATGCCCTGGGAATTATAAGGCATCGCGATTTCTCCGCTGCGCGTCAGTGCGATGACGCCTGCGTCGCCGCCGAGACGCTTCACCTCGTCGAGCATTTCAGCGATCGCATCGTGTAACGAAATACCGGAGCGATAGCGAAATGCGATGGCGGTTGCGCCGCCGGCACGGATGATGTGTTCGCCTGTCCCCGTGCACGAGACGGCGATGTTGTCATCGGCCCAGGTACCCGGCCCGATCATCGGCGTGTCGCCGATGCGGCCGTGCAGTTTGCCGAAGGTGCCACCGGTCGAGGTGGCCGCGGCCAGGCCGCCGTGCTGGTCCAGGGCGACCGCACCAACGGTGCCGTGGACAATGCCGGAGACGTCGTTACGCGTGACACCGACGGGAAGAACGTAATAGTCACTCGGCTCACTTACTTCGGCGTAATCATGACCGCGGGCAAACTCGACGGCGCCTTCCCCTGCCAGCATGACGTGCGGCGTTTTTTCCATGACGCCGCGAGCGACGCGCACCGGGCTGACGAAGTCGCGCAAAGCCGCCACGGCTCCGGCCTCGCGGGAGCGCCCGTCCATGATCGATGCGTCGAGTTCGACGTGGCCGGCGCTATTTGTTGCTGAGCCGCGGCCGGCGACGTAAAGACCACTGGCCTCCAGTTCAGCAACGGCGTGTTCGACGACGTCGAGAGCACTGCGGCCGTCGGCCAGCCAGCTCTTGCAGTCCTCGGCAAGTTCACGCAGGTGCTCTTCCGTCACCGCATAGTCGCGACCTGCGACGGCACCGGCGCCGCCGTGCAGTGCGAGTGCATAGTCTCTTTCCGGTTTGGACATCGCGCTAACTTACTCGGCTTTGGCCAGTGCGTACACAAAGTCGACATAGGCCTTTTCAATATCCGCGAGGCCCGCGGCGGCCACGCCCTCGGCGGGCTCAATCAGCATGATCTCGTTGGGCGCGTGCGCTCCCGTGCCGAAACCCATGCCGCTCGGCACCAGCGGCAGCCCCAGCCTGTCAGTAAACTGGTAGAACGGTGCGCTGCCGGCAATGCGCGGCTGCACGGTAATGTCGCTCGCGTATTTCTTGAACACGGACAGCGCTGCCTGCACCGCGGGCGTATCGACAGACGTTTGTGACGCCGGGTAGCTGCCGAGCTTGCGAATCTCGATGTCGCCATAACCTTGTTCGTCCAGGAAGCGGCGGATCTTGGCCAGCGCCTGATCGGGATCGAGGTCCGGCGGCAGGCGCGAATCGACCTTCGCACTGGCCTGGTGCGGCAATATGGTCTTCGTGCCCTCGCCGGTATAGCCGCCCCAGATGCCGTCGATGTTCAGCGTGGGCTGATACAGAAGTTCGATGACCGCGTCGGTGCCGGTCTTGCCGTCGATCCAGTGATCGACCGAGAGCAGTTCCTGCAGCTGCGCATCGTCGCGCTGCTCGATGCCCGCGTTGATCAACAGGGATTCTTCCTGCGTCGGTGGTCGTACGCCTTCGTAGTAATCGGGAACGAGTATCGTGTTGCCGTCCGCCGAAGTCAGTGAATCAAGCGCTTTGACCAGTCGCCATACCGGCGAGTCGACGATGGCTTTGTAAGAGCCGTGAATCTCGGCTTTCGACGGGCCGCCCCAGTCGCCGCCGGTCGCAATCATTTCGAAATACAGAATGCCCTTGACGCCGAGAATCATGTTGATCTTGCCGTCGGGGGTTTGCGAGTTGAACGGAAACAGCACGCCGTCCGCCTGCTTCAAGCGGTCTTCATAGGCATCGATTACCTGCGGGTAATGCGGCGAGCCGAGTTCCTCTTCGCCGTCGGCCGCAACCATGATGTTGACGGGCAGCTTGCCGTCAACGGCGATGATGGACTCGAGCGCGTTGAGGAAAGCACGCTGCGGACCTTTTTGATTGGTAGCGCCGCGAGCCATCAATACCTTGCCGAGCTCGTGGTCAATCAGCTTCGCATCGAACGGCGGGCTCGACCAGTCGTCCGGGTTTACGGGCTGTACGTCGTACATTAAATACACGGCAAGCGTTTTGTCGGCGCCGGCATCGTAGTAACCCCAGACGCCGGGATGCCCGTCGGTCGGGACAAGGTTGGCTTCGGCGAACCCCAGGTCCGCGAGGTCCTGTCGCACGAGTTCGGCCATCTCTCCTATGCCGACGTGTTGCGCCGAAATCGACGGCTGCCGCAGCCAGCGCTGAATCGCCGCGAGATGCTCAGGCAGTTGAGCATCAATGTAGTCGTAAACGGCCGCGTGATTATGCTCGTAGCTTGCAATTGCCGCGAGGTCATAGGCTTCAGTCGTGGTGAGCTCATAGCTCGGCCGGCGAGGTTCCTGGTCCGGAGAATCCGCAACATGGATTTCGCAGCCGATGAGAGTCACCGCAGCGGCGAGCAGTAACAGGGGTTTCAACACGAGGCATCTCCGTGGGGCGGTGTTCCAGTTTATACGCGGCTTGCGCATCTGGCGCGCAAAATACCAGCGTCGGGCGAACGGTCTCAAGCGCAAAGCCGGTATGTGAATGCGGCAAATCGGGTCCAGAGGCGCCCGGGCGCAAGTGCCGGCAAAAGTCCTGGCTGCCGACCAGGCGGGGCCGGAATCCGGCGGCACGGTGGCCAGCGGCAAATCCGGGTCGGCGACAGCTGTACGCAAACTGCCAAAAATCAGCAACTTGCGGGATCATGGCAGCCGCCGCGGGCATCGTCAGCCACGGCATCGGCGTCGCTCCGATTTGACATAGCCAAGCGTCCAAATCAGTTTTGTTGTGTTTTTGATACAACTTGTCGAATTCCGGCCGAAAAAGCGGATTCCGCCATAAGCCCTTTAAACAAGGGACATCCAGCCGCGAATATTTACCGCAATATGGAAACGTGGTATAAAGCGCGCTTGGCGTTGTGTTTTATTTGCAACGTTTGTCTTTAAGTCTCAAGGGGAACACTCATGTCTTCGAACAGCAATCTGCAGACTGCAGTTCGTCTCGGCCTAGGAATAGGCGCGGGCGCACTCGCTGCTGGTTTCGCCCCCGGTGCTTTGGCACAGGGTGCAGACCAAGATGTCGCAATTGAGGAGATTATCACTACGGGTTCGCGCATCAAGCGTGCGGACATCGACAGTGCTAGTCCCGTCACCGTACTCCAGCGAGATGACATCCTCGCTTCCGGTCTTACCGATGTCGGTAACATCATCCAGAAAATGCCTTCCATGTCGGGTTCGCCGATCGGCAC
>JBATHK010000090.1:0-11494 GCA_049666725.1 Woeseiaceae bacterium | reverse complement strand
CTGCATGACGAACAGCAAGCTCAGCGTAACGATCGTTCCGATCACAATTGAAAATATATAACGACCTATCATGGTCCGGTTCTCCTCAACGGGAACTGCCGGTATGAGCCAGCGGCAACTCCATTGTAATTCGACAAACTTCCCGCGCCATTGTTCCTAGCCGTCATCGGAGGCAATTGCTACGTTAGAAACACCCGCGCCCTTCGCCGCTTCCATAACGATAACCAGGGTCTCGTGGGTTGATTTTTCATCAGCCTGGATAACAATAGAACCCTTCGGATTTTCAGCGTGCAGTCGCTCAATGACCGAGCGAACCGCGCGCGGATCTCGCTTCTGACGATCCACCCAGATTTCATCATTCGCACTGATCGCGATCAGTATGGAAGCGTCGTCCTGAGAATCCGCGGTCACCGTATCGGGGCGCTCGACCTGGATCCCGGCTTCCTTGATGAAAGTCGCTGTCACAATGAAGAAAATCAGCATGATGAATACGACGTCCAGCATCGGCGTCAGGTTGATCTCATTTTCTTCCTCGTCGACACCAATCGACCCTTGTCTTTTTCGCATTGCTATTGTCCCGTTGAGTGCAGGCTATCGTTTATCCGCGATCGAAATATTGTAAACCCCGGCGCTTCGTGAGGAATCCATTACTTCCACAAGTACTTTATTCGATGACTTATTGTCAGCCTGAATCACCACCGACCCTTCCGGGTTCTCCGCATGAAGCCGCTCAATATTTGCACGGACCGCACGCGGATCGATCAGGCGCCTGTCGATAAATATCTCGTCATTGGCACTGATCATTACCAGGATATTGGCTTCTTCGGGCTTGGCCTCGGTGACCGGAGCATCAGGCCGGTTGACATCGATTCCTGCTTCCTTGATGAACGACGCCGTGACGATGAAGAAAATGAGCATGATGAACACGACGTCCAGCATCGGCGTCAGGTTGATCTCATTCTCATCCTCCTCGACATGAATATCATCCAGATGTTTTCGCATGGCGACTTTCCTCTAGTGATCCATCGTGAGCGAATCCTCAAGGAACTCGACTTCACGGGCGGCGCGGCGGGACAAAAGAGTGACCAGAAGGACGCCTGAAAGCGCTCCGACCATGCCTGCCATGGTTGGCACCGTAGCCTGTGAGACGCCGGCGGCCATCGCACGGACATTGCCCGACCCGGAGACGGCCATGACCTGGAAAACGCTGATCATGCCCGTCACTGTGCCAAGCAACCCGAGCAAGGGGCACAGGGCAACGAGCGTCTGAATCAGGTTGATTCCCCGATTCGTTGCTTCGCTGAATCGCGAAATCATCAGCTCCCGGATCTGTTTTGCATTCCAGGACTCCCGTTCAGCACGCGACTCCCAGTTATCATAAATCTCACGTGACATCTTGCTCATCGTCGTGCGAAAAAACATGATCCGCTCGACGATGACGACCCACATCAGGAAGATGGTCACGGCGATAACCCGGAGTACCGGGCCGCCAAGACTCATGAAATCTCGTATGGCTTCGAAACTGTCAGCAAGCCAAAGCATGGCGACTCCTCTCGGCTTTAGCCTTTCCGTTCGGAGTGCTGTGCTACGAGGCCAGCGCTCTGAGACTGAAGGATGTTGACGATCTTGCGGCTTTGACCACTGACGACCGTGTGCAGCAAGACCATGGGAATTGCCACGACAAGCCCGAGTACCGTTGTCATCAACGCCTGCGAGATACCGCCGGCCATCATCTTCGGATCACCAGCACCGTAAAGCGTGATTACCTGGAAAGTCTTGATCATACCGGTAACCGTACCAAGCAGTCCCATGAGCGGCGCTACAGCTGCAACCACCTTGATAAAGAGGAGGCCCTTGGTGAGTGCCGGCATCTCCTTGAGTGCCGCCTCGCTGAGTTTCAGCTCGATAGTCTCGGTATCGGCGCCCTTGTTGCTTTCGAAGGCAGCCAGTACCCGACCCAGCGGGTTATCGGTGCTTGCCGTATCACGCTTCAACTGCGCCGAGACCTTGCGGCTTGCGTTGCTCAGTGCGACCCAGCGCATCAAGGCAATTATCAGGCCAATGATGCCGAGAGCAATAATGCAATACCCGACGATGCCGCCCTGCTCGATACGATCCCTGACAGTCGGTGATTCAACGAGCAGTCCGAGAATGCCACCCTTGGTCACATCAATACCGAAATCGACCGGACTCTCGGTCGCATCCATCATTTTACCGGCCGTCGAGGCATAGCGCCCCTCCGGCTGACGAAGCAGCTCGGCGATCGACTTCTCGCTGGCGTCATACTCGAGGTAGCCATTTTCAGAAACGATGTTGAAGGCGCCTATCCGGACGACTTCCATTTCTTCCTGCTGCCCATCGGCTTTCGTTACAAGATGGGTAAACCGGGTTACCCTGCCGGTCTCGACAATTTCCTTCTGCAGCATGCCCCATAAGGTCTCAATGTCTTCAATCGAGGCCAGGCTGCTGGCTCCGGCCATCTTGCTGCCGAGCTCGACGAGGAAGGCGCTCCGGTCGGGGTATTCGATGTTAGTCAACGAGGCGCTGAATCGGCCCTGTGCATCACCCGAAACGGTCTGCAGGACGCCGAACAGCTCTTTAAGTGCGCCGAGGCGCTCGTCGAGAGCCTGACGGGCAGTAATGATCTGCTGCTGGTTCTTCTCGAAGTCCTGCTCGAGGCCAGCGCTCGTTTGTTCTTCGCGAGTTCGCTCAGCACGTGCCTGATTCAGCAGCGACTGCTGCTGGTTCTTATTCTGTGCAAAGGCCGCTTCACGTTTGCGCGCTTCCTGAGAATCGCGTGCCTGCCCCTGCTCGATCAGACGCAACAGCTCAGCCATACTGCGAGCGTCATCGCCCTGCGCATTCGCCGTGCTGACAAAACCCAGACTCAGCAGTCCAGCGGCAATAATGAGTGTAATACGTTTCATTTAGTTAGCCTCCGCAGCTGGAACGGGAACAATAATGAGTTCCGGTGCAATTAGTTGTCTGGCTACGCGCAAACCTTTGCGCACTTCGTTGCGCGCCGAGTCGTCTACGACCCAGCTCCGCGCTTCATTGTCCCAACGACCTGTAATCTTGGTGTCGTCAGACTGGAAGTAGAGCCCGATGCGACCGATGCGCAGCATGTTGAACGAGCGCGTGGCGTCGTCAATCGTCAAAGACTGGGTGTAATTCTCAATGGTCGTACCGTAGTCATTTTCAATCTGGTACGCCTCCATAACCTTACGGAATTTCTCCGCGACGCTTACATCGGAGCGCTCCATGATGCCTTTCAGATCTGCGACGCGCTTGTTGCGCTCATCCATCAGGAACGGAATATCGAGCTTCACAGACTGGTCGAGTCCGTCGATCATTCGTTCCATCAGCGGAAAGATCTGGCGGTTAATGACGTCGACCTGGTCCATCGATAATCCGATGTCTTCCAGAACGGCCGCCTGCCCTTCAACCTGGGCACGCATGAGCCGGTTGTAGACCTTGAGTCCGTCGATTTCCTTGTTAATGGCCCTGTACTGGTCCTCGAGGGAACGCGTGCCTTCAACAATCTTGTTGATACGCTCCTGCGATTGCTGCGCAAGGTTCAATCTGCGTTGGTCAGCCTGCAATACCTGATTAACGGACTGGGCGAATACGCTGCCGGAAAGCAAAATTACCGCTGTTGCGAAAAACGCTGCGGTGATGCGCCGACTGCTGCTAATGCACCGATTCATGAACGCTCCTTAAAGGTCGTATGTTGTTGTCAATAGTTACGGAGAGCCATGCAAAGTACCCATTGAATACATGCATAACCGAAAACTGATTTTGCAGATCGTGCCGTGATTTGTGCACGCGCTCCTCTCCGATTACGCCGCGCGGCGACAAACTTTCCTGGAACTTCGATTTCTCTTTACTAACTTATATTGGCCGCCGCGGCATGACCGAAGCTTCCCCGCCAATTGTTCCTATACTTTTGTAAGGTTCCCGTGCTTCGCGGCCAAGAATAACACATGCTTGCCAGATCGCCAGCCCATGAACTACATAACTCTTAACAACATATCGGTCCTTTCGCTATATTTTTTTAACATTGGCTATCGCGATCGGGATTCGATAAATACCCCGGTATTCCCGCCTGTTTCGGGCAAGGTGTATCTACGCTTTATATAAGCGTGCGCATGAGACCGCAGAGTTAATACCCGTTAGCCCTTTTTAATGAACAGCTTATGAATATTTGTTAATCGTATTTGTTTAGTAACACTCGTAACTGGTTATGCAACGGTTGACATCATTCCTGCGTTACAACATGATTCGGCGCTATGACTGGATCGCGACACCATTCGCAGGTCAGCAATCTGCGCCTTTCACCGGTTGCCCTCCTTCTTCTTGGGAGGCACAGCGGGTAGCGCGTATCCAGCGTACGGACACGTAAGCCCCGCATCCAAACGGATAGTGGGGTTTTTTTTATGAAAATTGCATCAGGCTTAAGGAACAACCATGCAAATGTACTCGGAATCAGACGTTGACACTTCCTGCCTGGCGGATAGCCAGATCACGATACTGGGCTACGGCAGCCAGGGTCGCGCGCATGCACTGAATCTCAAGGACAGCGGTTTCAATGTCGTCGTGGGACTGCGCAAGAGCGGCGCGAGCTGGACGAAGGCGGAGGCTGACGGGCTCGTGGTGAAGGAGCCGAACGACTCGGTCAGGAATGCAAAGATCGTCATGTTCCTGACACCGGATATGGTCCAGAAGTCCCTTTATGAAGCCGTGGTGAACGACATCGACAGTGGCGCCACGTTGATGTTCGCGCACGGCTTCGCCGTCCACTACAAGCAGATAGAAGCCCGCAGCGACCTGAATGTTGCACTGATCGCGCCCAAGGGGCCTGGCGGTCTGGTGCGGCGGCAGTACGAGGAGGGCCACGGGGTTCCCTGCCTTGTGGCCGTTCACCAGGACGCGAGCGGCGACGCGCTCAAAATCGCCCTGGCCTACTCGGCCGGAATAGGTGGTGCCCGAGCCGGCGTTATAGAAACGACTTTTGCCGAGGAAACCGAAACGGACCTGTTCGGTGAACAGGCTGTTCTCTGCGGCGGCGCCACCGAGCTGATTGTCGCGGGCTTCGAGACGCTCGTTGAGGCCGGGTATCAACCGGAGGTCGCTTACTACGAGGTCATGCACGAGCTCAAGCTGATCGTCGATTTGCTGCATGAAGGTGGTCTGAGGAAGATGCACAAATTCATCAGCGACACGGCAGCCTGGGGCGACATGATCAGCGGGCCAAGAGTCGTTGATGCGTCATCGCGCGCCGCGATGAAAGACATCCTCTCCGATATCCAGGACGGCACGTTTGCCAGGAACTGGATCAGTGAGAACGAAAACGGCATGCCCGAGTTCAAACGCCGTATGCAGGCCGATCTCGATCATCCGATCGAGAAAGTCGGCGCTGACCTGCGTAGCCGCATGGACTGGCTCGAAGACTAGGCCGGCTCGTCATTTAACGAATCCGAGGAAAAACCGGAGGATCAATCCCATGTCCGACAAGCAGATCCGTATTTTCGACACGACCTTGCGTGACGGGGAACAGGCCCCGGGTTGCAGCATGACGCTCAGCGAAAAACTCCGTGTTGCAAAAGCGCTCTCAGAACTGAAGGTCGATGTCATCGAAGCAGGTTTCCCGGCGGCCTCCCCCGGCGATTTCGAGTCTGTAAAAGCGATCGCTGACAGGAACTTCGGACCGATCATCTGCGGGCTCGCGCGCTGCAATCCGGGCGATATTCAAAAAGTTTACGAAGCGGTCAAAGGTGCGGATCGCCACCGCATTCACGTGTTTGTCGCAACCAGCGCAATTCATCGCGAGCACAAACTCAAGATGGCCAAGGAAGAAATTATCAAGAGTGCCGTCGGTGCCATCAAGATGGCTCGGGAACTCGTCGATGACGTGGAGTTTTCGCCAGAAGATGCTTCGCGCACCGAGCTTTCCTATCTCGCCGAAGTAGTGTCCGCTGCGATCGAGGCCGGGGCAACGACCGTCAACATTCCGGATACGGTCGGCTACACGGTGCCCGCCGAGTTCGATCGCTTGTTCCGGTACCTCAAGGAACACGTCGCCAAGATCGACGATATTATTCTGAGCGTGCACTGCCACAACGATCTCGGCATGGCAGTAGCCAACAGCCTTGCGGCCGTCAATGCGGGTGCCCGCCAGATCGAGTGCACAATTAACGGTATCGGCGAACGCGCCGGAAATTGCAGCCTCGAAGAGGCGGTGATGGCTATCAAGACCCGGGCGGAGTTTTTCGGCCTCGAAACCGGCATCGATACAACACGGCTCTACCCGACCTCGCGCCTGGTTTCGAACATCACGGGCATGCACACGCCGCGAAACAAGGCGATCGTCGGTGAAAACGCGTTCGCACATGAAGCTGGCATTCACCAGCACGGCATGCTCCAGCACGCCTCGACATACGAGATAATGCGTCCCGAAGACGTCGGATTGAGTCGGTCGAATCTCGTCATGGGGAAACACAGCGGTCGGCACGCATTTCGCGATCGTGTAGCCGAGCTGGGATTTGAACTCGACGAGTTCGAGACCAATCGGGCTTTTCAGGAATTCAAGAAACCCGCCGACAAGAAAAAAGACGTCTACGACGGGGATATCGAAGCAATCATCATGAATGCCGACAGTGCATCGTCGGGGCCGTGGACGCTGAAGTCCCTCGAAGTTCAGACACACACTGACCAGCCGGCAACGGCTGCCGTCTCGCTGATTGGCGAGGATGGCGAGGACACGACCGAGAGCGCACACGGCGATGGTCCGGTTGCCGCCGCTTTTCTGGCACTCGAGCAAGCTACCGGAGTGCAGCTGACGCTGAAAAATTTTGAGTTGCACAGCGCATCGATCGGCGAGGACGCGCAGGGCGAGGTCACCGTAACCGCTGAGTATGACGGCGAGAGCTATCGTGGTCGCGGCGCCAGTGTCGATATCGTTGAAGCCGGTTGCCGCGCCTGTCTTGAGGTGATGAACCGCATTCTCCGTCGCAAGCAATACGGACGGTCCGGACCTGGCAGGCCGACATCTGAACGAGCAACAATCTAGGCTGTCCGCGCGGTGAACAAAACAACGCTGTTCGAAAAAGTGTGGTTGGAACACGTCGTCGTTGCGGAAACCCCGGATACGCCGGCGGTGCTGTACATCGACCTGCACATCATCCATGAAGTAACGACGCCGCAGGCATTCACAGTGCTGCGGGAAAGTGGCCTGACCGTGAGACGGCCGGATCTGACGTTGCCTACCATGGACCACTCTACGCCAACGACGCCTGTCTCCAGTTTCCGGGACCTCGCCGTGGTTGGCGAGAGCGCTGCCAACCAGATCCGGCAAATGGAAACCAATTGCAGGGACTTCGGGCTGGACTTGATCGGCTTCGGCAACGAATTTCGCGGCATCGTGCACGTCATCGGCCCGGAGCTCGGCGCGACGCAGCCCGGTAAGACGATTGTCTGCGGTGACAGCCACTCAAGCACGCACGGCGCATTCGGTGCCCTCGCGTTTGGCATCGGTACTACTGAAGTCGGTCACGTGCTGGCAACGCAATGCCTGCTGCAGCGCAAGCCTAAAACGCTGGCCGTCAACATCGACGGAAAAATGCCCGCTGGCGTTTTCGCCAAAGATCTCATCCTCGCGGTCATCGGCAAGATCGGTGTCGACGGCGGCACAGGACACGTCATCGAATATCGCGGCAATGCGATCGAGGCGCTGGACATGGAAAGCCGCATGACGATATGCAATATGTCGATCGAAGCCGGCGCGCGCGCAGGAATGATTGCTCCCGACGATACCACCTTCGAATATCTTTCCGGCCGTCCACGGTCGCCGCAGGGGGCCGATTGGGATGCCGCGGTCGCTCGCTGGAAACGTCTTCGTAGCGACGATGACGCGCGCTTCGACCAGTCCGTCACCCTCGCGGCCGATGCGCTGCAGCCCATGGTCACGTTCGGCACCAATCCGGGTATGGTCATCGGCATTAACGACCCCGTACCACAGGGTGGCGACGACCCAAGCTTCCGAAAGGCGCTGGACTACATGCACATCGAATCCGGCAAACCGATGACCGAAATCCCGGTGGATGTCGTGTTCGTGGGCAGCTGCACGAACGGTCGCCTGTCGGACATCGAGGAAGTCGCTCGCATACTTCAGGGACAGAAAATCGCGGCCGGCGTGCGCATGCTGGTCGTACCCGGATCGCAGCAGGTGAAGAACCAGGCCGAGGCCAGAGGTCTCGACCGGATTATTGTCGCGGCCGGCGCCGAATGGCGCGAGGCGGGCTGCTCGATGTGCATCGGCATGAACGGCGACACGGTCCCGCAGGGCAAGCTCAGTGTCAGCACGAGCAATCGCAATTTCGAAGGACGCCAGGGCATGGGCGCTCGCACCGTGCTGGCGAGCCCGGCCACGGCGGCCGCCTCGGCCATTCGCGGTTGTGTCGCGGACCCCAGGGCGTTCGCATGAAAGCCGTCACGCACATCAAGTCATGCACGGTCGTGCTGCCGACCAAGGATATTGATACTGACCAGATCATTCCCGCGCGCTTCCTGACGACGACATCGCGCGACGGTCTCGGCCAGAGTGCATTTTACGATCTTCGCTACCACAAGGACGGCAGCGCGAACACCCGGTTTCCGCTGAACCAGCCGGCGGCAGAAGGCTGCGAGATTCTCGTTGCTGGCAATAATTTTGGCTGCGGCTCGTCTCGCGAACATGCGCCGTGGGCGCTGCTGGACTTCGGCTTCAAGGCCATCATCTCGACCGAGATCGCCGACATTTTTCGCAACAACTCCCTCAAGAATGGTTTGGTACCGGTCGTCGTCGACAAGAAGATCCATCAATGGCTGATGATTAATCCCGGCGCCGAGCTCGAAATAGACGTTGCGAACGCAACGCTTACGCTGCCGGATGGCAAGACCACCGAGTTTGCGATCGACAGTTTCGCGAAACACTGCCTGGTCGAGGGAATCGATCAGCTTGGTTTCCTGCGGCAACACCTCGACCGCATAGCGAACTTTGAGGAGACTCGTGCATGGAAGCCGTAGTCGTATTACTCCCCGGCGATGGTATCGGTCCCGATGTGACGGCCTGCGCAAAACAGGTTTTGCAGGCTGTCGCCAAGAAATATGGTCATGGCTTCAAATTCAGGGAGGAACTGATGGGTGGCGCCGGCATCGACGCCTGCGGCGACCCGCTACCCCCCTCGACAATAGAATGCTGCGAATCCAGCGACGCCGTGCTGCTGGGCGCTGTTGGTGGACCGAAGTGGTCCGACCCTAATGCGGCCATTCGTCCGGAGCAGGGCCTGCTCAAGCTGCGGTCCGTGCTCGGCGTCTATGCGAATCTACGGCCGGTCAAGATCTATCATGAGCTCGCCGGCGCATCGCCGCTAAGACCTGAAATCCTGGTTGGCGTCGACCTGCTCGTCGTACGCGAACTGACCGGTGGAATCTATTTCGGCGAAAAAACCCGTGATGCGAACTCAGCCAGTGACCTTTGCGTGTACCACACGCATGAGATCGAACGCATTGTTCGTGTCGCAGCCAGGCTTGCGCAGGGTCGTCGAAATAAACTCTGTTCGGTCGACAAAGCGAACGTTCTCGAAACTTCGCGCCTGTGGCGCGACACGACGAACCGGCTCATGGCGGCGGAGTTCGCAGACGTTCAAGTAGAGACTTTGCTCGTTGACGCCGCGGCGATGCATCTTCTGAGCCGTCCCAGCGATTTCGATGTAATTGTCACCGAGAACATGTTCGGCGACATCCTGACGGATGAAGCCTCCATGCTGGCCGGTTCCATGGGAATGCTGCCCTCGGCATCCCTGGGTGACTCCAAGCGCGGCCTCTACGAGCCAATTCATGGCTCGGCGCCCGACATCGCAGGGCACGGCATCGCCAATCCCTGCGGCGCGATCGCGAGCGCTGCGCTGCTTTTGCGTTATAGCCTCGGGCTCGAGCAGGAAGCTACGGCGATAGAAACCGCAATCAGCAGGGCCATCGCCGACGGTGCAAGAACCGCCGACATTGCCGCTCCCGGAGAAACCAGAATCTCCACCACGGAAATGACGGACGCGATTATTCGCTGCCTGAACCGACCGCTTTGAGATTCCCGGAACCCTGATTCGAGGCACGGAATCGGGCAATCTTGTTGCCCAGTTTCTCGGTTTCGATCAGGAATCCGTCGTGCCCATGAGCCGATTCGAGGGTTTCGTAACGCGCCGCTGGTAAGTGTTCTGCAAGCACCTGCTGCTCTTCGGGCGGATATAATGCGTCTGTACTCACCGAGATGACCAACGCCGGCTGCAAAATGGTCCGCAACACATCCGGATAGTCTCCCCTGTCTCGCGATACGTCGTGCGTATGCATTGCATGGGTCAGCGTAACGTAGGTGTTTGCATCGAAACGGTCGTTTATTTTCTCACCCTGGTGTCGCAGGTAGGACTGTACCTGGTAAAGCTCGTCGGATTGCCGCTTGCGTCCGAAGCGGCGATCAAAACTCTGCCAGCTCCGGTAGGTACAGATCGCCATCATGCGCGCAGCGGCAAGACCTTTGGTGGGGGGCGAGTCGTCGCTGTAGTAGCCGCCGTTCCAGTTCGGGTCAGCGGCAATCGCCGCGCGCTGCGCCTCACTGACGCCGATGCACCAGGCGGAATGGCGACCGCCGACGCCGATGGGTACGATGCTTTCAACGCGGTCCGGATAGGAGATTGCCCACTCGAGTGCCTGCATGCCACCCAGCGATGGCCCGGTAACGAGTTCAAGCCGCTCAATCCCCAGTTCATCGAGCAGCACGCGCTGCAGTTTCACCATGTCACGAACTGAAATAGCGGGGAAATCGGCTCGATAACGCTCGGCCGAGCCCGGCTTCAGACTTACCGGCCCCGTCGTGCCATAACAGCTGCCCAGGATATTCGCGCAAATAATGTAATCGTTTGCCGGATCAAAAGCTTTGCCAGCGCCGATAATATTCGGCCACCAGGCCTCGACATCGGCCGAACCCGTCAGGGCATGACAAATCAGAATAGCGTGTTTGGCGGCATTCGCGGGATCACCCCAGGTTCGGTAGGCAATCTCGACGTCTTCCAGCCTGGCCCCGTTCTCAAGAACAAATTCGCCGGGCACCGCCAGGAACTCGGTATCCACGGCAATTTGAGCCATGAGGTAGTCGGGCAGGCTCACGTTCGTCAGCCGCAGGCGGCCGCAACAGGCTGCAGTTCTGTCGTGGAGGCCGCTGCATCGAGCGCTGTCAAAACGTCGGCGAGCAGGTCCTCGGCCGACTCGAGCCCGACCGAGAGCCGTACGAGGTTGCTGCGGATGCCCGCTTCGGCCAGTGCTGCCTCGCTGACCGGCGCATGAGTCATCGAAGAGGGATGGCACACCAGGCTTTCGACGCCGCCGAGCGATTCCGCCAGTGAGAAGTACTTCAGGGTTTCAACGAATGCCTTGACGGCCGGCTCGCCGCCATCGATTTCAAAAC
>JBATHK010000089.1:0-30895 GCA_049666725.1 Woeseiaceae bacterium | reverse complement strand
CAGCGCAGGTGCGTAATCGGATCGCCCGCGAGGCTGTCGGCGCCGCACTGCATGATGATGAACTGTGGTCGCACGGCGTGCAGATAAGCCTCGACCTTTGTCCAGGCTTCACGGAAGTCGCTGTCATCCGCCCCAGGCGCCAGCGGGATATTCAGCTTCGTGCCGCGTGCCCGCCCCGTGCCGGTCTCGTCGGCGGCGCCGGTACCCGGGTATAGGAATCGTCCGTCCTCGTGGAGGTCGGCAAACAGCAGATCGGGGTCGTCCTCGAAACCGTAAAAAACACCGTCACCGTGATGGGCATCGATATCGACGTAGGCGATGCGCTGGATTCCGAAAGCCTTGCGCAGGTACTCGACCGCGATCCCGCAGTCGTTGAAAACGCAGAAACCGGCAGCGCCTTCGCGCGCCGCGTGATGCAGTCCGGCAATCGGGATGAACGCGCGCTTGTGATGCCCGTGCATGACCGCATCGACCGCACAGAGCACGGCACCGACGACGGCCGATGCCGCATCGTAGATGCCGGGCACGGCCGGCGTATCGCCATCGTCAAGCCAGCCTTTGCCCGCCGCAGACATGCGCGACACCTTGTCGATGTAGTCCGCCGTATGGAAAAGCGCCAGCTCGTCAACGAGCGCCGGCCGCGGGTGGCCATATTCGATCAGGTCTTCGAGGCCGGCTTTGTCGAGTTCCGCGTGGAAAACGTCGTGGCGGTCGGTGCCAAATGGATGCGGATCACCAAATCCGTACGCGGCGATCGACTCTCCCCGGTAAACCAGCACCTTGTCGCTCATGGACATCTTGTTTTTGTTTGCTTGTGACGCAGCATACCCGATAATGCGCGCTCCTAAACGCGCGGCTTGCAAATGGCACAGTACATTTACACGATGAATCGCGTCGCCAAGGTAGTGCCGCCAAAACGACACATCCTGCGCGACATATCCCTGAGCTTCTTCCCGGGCGCCAAGATCGGCGTCCTCGGACTCAACGGCTCGGGAAAATCGACTTTGCTGCGCATCATGGCCGGCCTCGACACCGAGATCGACGGCGAGGCGCGCCCGCAGCCCGGCATCAAAATCGGCTACCTGCCGCAGGAGCCGGAGCTCGATCCGAACAAGGATGTGCGCGGCAATGTCGAGGAAGGCGTTGCCGAGACCAAGGCGCTGCTTGATCGTTTCAACGACATCAGCATGAAGTTTGCCGAGCCGATGGACGATGACGAAATGAACGCGTTGCTCGAGGAACAGGGCAAGCTGCAGGATGCGATCGATGCCGAGGGAGCCTGGGAACTCGACCGCAAACTCGAAATCGCTGCCGATGCCTTGCGCCTGCCGCCGTGGGACGCGGACATCACCAGGCTGTCGGGTGGCGAACGCCGCCGCGTAGCGCTCTGTCGCCTGCTGCTATCGCAGCCCGACATGCTGCTGCTCGATGAGCCGACCAATCACCTCGACGCTGAATCCGTTGCGTGGCTGGAACGATTTCTCGACGAATACCCGAGCACGGTCATCGCCGTAACCCATGATCGCTACTTCCTCGACAACGTCGCCGGCTGGATCCTGGAGCTCGATCGCGGTCACGGCATTCCCTGGGAAGGCAACTACTCATCCTGGCTCGAGCAAAAAGAAGCGCGCCTGCAGCACGAGGAAGCCTCGGAAAAGGCCCGCAGGAAAGCGATGCAGCACGAGCTGGAATGGGTGCGCAGTAATCCCAAAGGTCGCCAGGCAAAATCAAAAGCCCGATTGCGACAGTTTGAAGAAATTTCCTCGCCTGATTACCAGAAGCGTAACGAGACGAACGAAATCTACATTCCGCCCGGGCCGCGCCTTGGCGACGTCGTCCTGGAAGTCAAAGACCTGAAGAAGGGCTTCGGCGAAAAGCTGCTGGTCGATGGCCTGAGCTTCCAGCTGCCTCCTGGCGGCATCGTCGGTGTCATTGGACCGAACGGCGCCGGTAAAACGACGATGTTCCGCATGATCACCGGCGAAGAGCCACCGGACTCGGGGACACTTCGACTGGGCGATACGGTGGCGATCGCCAGTGTTGATCAGTCGCGAGACAGTCTGAACAACGACAAGACCGTCTGGGAGGAGATTTCCGACGGCCTCGACCTGATTACCGTCGGCAACTACGAAACCTCCTCGCGGGCCTACGTCGGACGTTTTAATTTCCGCGGCCAGGATCAGCAAAAGAAGATCGGCTTGCTGTCAGGCGGCGAACGCAATCGAGTGCATCTTGCAAAAACGCTGCGTGCGGGCGGCAACTTCCTGCTGCTTGACGAACCGACCAACGATCTTGATGTCGAAACCCTGCGAGCGCTTGAAGAAGCGCTGCTGGAATTTCCGGGCTCGGCCGTCGTGATTTCGCATGATCGCTGGTTTTTGGATCGTATCGCGACACACATTCTCGCGTTTGAAGGAAACAGCGAGGTGGTCTGGTTTGCGGGCAATTACGCCGACTATGAAGCGGACCGAAAACGCAGGCTGGGGGCCGACGCGGCAAGCCCACACCGGATCAAGTACAAAAGGCTGGAAGCCTGATGCTGCCTGGGTTTCTGTCGGCAAATCGGGACAGTATGGATTTCATTATTATGTTAAGCACGGGCAGCGCTGCATGATCTATCATGCATACTGGATTGGCTGATTGACTAAGCTGATTCTGCCATCCAACGATAAAAACAAGCAGGAAGAAATGGCGATAGTTATTGAAAAGGGTCAGGGGATCCACAGCGAGCTCGACGAGCGAATCGGACTCGAATGTCCCTACTGCGGCATGTATGCACACATGAGCCCGCAGTCGGTGCCGGATGCGGCTTCCCTGCTTCGTGACAAACCCAAACACGTTGGCCTCGTTTACAAATGCGATGCTTGTGATGCACCTGTTTTCCTGCGTTTCGCGGTTCGCGAATACAAGGACAACCGCGTCGAGCTTTATCGCAATTTTATCGAGCTCGAGCGACCCAAAGAGCGCTTCGCGTTCTCGTATTTGCCGAAACACACCGAAGTGCTTTTTCGTGAAGCGCTGGCCTGCTACTCGGGCAATAACTTCAACGCGTTTGCCTCGATGTGCCGACGGGCCTCCGTCAGCGCATTCGACGCGCTCGGTGAAGGCGGCAAACTGCGTGCGTTCGAAGAGGTAATGGTTGCCCAGGACATCGCCGGCATTGACGACGAGTCATTTGCGCCGATCAAGGCCGTGCTCTTCGGATCCGGTCAACACGAAGACCTCCCGTTACTGAATCGCGCACAGGCCGGCATTCTGCTCGAGGTATTGAAAGATATGTTCTACCAGTGCTTCGTGCGCCACGGAAAACTGACGCGAGCCATCAAGGTGCGCCGCTTCTTCGTCTCCGAGAACAACGACAACCTGGCGTCGGCCTAGCCCACCGCAACTCGGGCGTTGCGGAACAACCGCATCCAGGGTCCGTCCTCGTCCCATTCGTCGGGGTGCCAGGAATTCTGGCGCGTGAGTGCCACCCGCTCCGGATGCGGCATCATGATCGTCACCCGGCCGTCTTCATTGCTCAGGCCGCAGATTCCATCGTGTGAGCCATTCGGATTTGCCGGGTAGCTGTCGGCGACTTCGCCGTAATTATCGACATAGCGGATTGCAACAGTAAACGAGGATGCGTAGCGAGCCGTGTCATCGAGAAATGTCGCCCGGCCTTCGCCATGCGATGTCGCGATGGGCAAGCGCGAACCCGCCATGTTCTGCAAAAACAGCGACGGACTTTCCACCACCTCGACCAGGCTGAGACGTGCTTCGAATTGCTCCGACTTGTTGCGCAGAAAACGCGGCCAGTTTTCAGCACCTGGGATCAGTTCGCGCAAATGAGACATCATCTGGCAACCGTTGCACACACCCAGTGCGAATGTGTCGCCGCGCTCGAAAAAAGCGGCGAATTCATCGCGGGTGCGCGAGTGATACAAAACCGATTTTGCCCAGCCGCCGCCGGCACCCAGCACATCGCCAAATGAGAAGCCGCCGCACGCGACGAGCCCCTGGTAGCCGGCGAGTGTGTCACGACCGCTCAACAGGTCACTCATGTGAACATCAACCGCTGCAAAGCCCGCGCGCATGAACGCCGCGGCCATTTCACCCTGGCTGTTGACGCCCTGTTCACGCAGGATCGCAACGCGGGGTTTGACGCCGCTGCGATGCACACGCGCAATGTCGTCGTTGGGGTCAAACGTCAGTGCAACATTCAGCCCGGGATCATTGTTGTCGAGGACGCGGTCGAATTCTTGTTTGGCCGTCGCAGGATTATCACGCAGGGCCTGGATGCGGTAGCTCATCTCAGACCATTCGCTCTGCATCGTTGCACGATTCAGCTCCAGAACGACCTCGTTATCACTCCGCACCGTGAGTTTGGGCTCGGCCTCGACGCGCCCGACCGCCGTGGCGGCAATGCCGTTGCGATCGATGACCATTTGCACCTGCGCCAGCTGGCTCTTGGCGACCTGCACCACGGCGCCGGGTTCCTCGCTGAACAAGGTCTTGAGCAATGCGACGCGCGATCCGCTAAGCGACAGCGAAACGCCGAGGCGGCTCGCAAAGATCATTTCTGCAACGCTCGCGAACAGCCCGCCATCACTTCGATCGTGGTACGCAAGCAACATGCCGCGCGAGTTAAGTTCCTGAATTGCCGAGAAAAACTGCTTTAACATCTGCGGCTCATCGAGGTCGGGCGTGGCACCGCCGCTGCGCCCGTAGGCCTGCGCGAGACAGGAGGCGCCGAGACGGTTCTTGCCCGACCCGAGGTCGAACAGCAACAGGTAGCTCGGCTCATCGCAATGACGCAGCTGCGGCGTCAGGTGACGCGTCACGTCGGTCACGGGAGCAAATGCCGAAACGATCAGGGATACCGGTGCAACCACCTGGTGCTCGCCCGATTCATCCTCCCAGCATGTACGCATCGACATCGAGTCTTTGCCGACCGGAATGGCAACGCCCAGCTCGCGACACAGTTCGTCGCCAACCGCCTTCACGGTGTCAAACAGGTTTGCGTCTTCGCCGGGATGACCGGCCGCGGCCATCCAGTTGGCCGACAGGCGCACCTTGCTGATGTCGGCGATCGGCGCCGCGGCAATATTTGTCAGCGATTCGGCCACGGCCATGCGGCCAGACGCCGGCGCGTTGCTTGCGGCAAGCGGCGTGCGCTCACCCATCGCCATAGCCTCTCCGCACGTACCGCCGAAGCCGGATGCCGTGATGGCCACATCACTGACCGGAACCTGCCATGGCCCAACAAGCTGGTCACGAGCCGAGAGGCCGCCGACGGTGCGATCACCGATGTGAATAAGAAACGATTTGTCGGCAACTGCCGGAAATCGCAGGACGCGCAGGGCCGCGTCCAAAAGCTCAATGCCGGACAGGTCCAGGCCATCGTCGGGCAAGACGACGCGTTCAACGCTTCGCTCCATTTTCGGTGGATTGCCCAGCAACATGTCCATCGGCATGTCGACAACGCGATTCTCAAAATCGCGATCGTTCACGACCAGGTTGCCGTCATCTGTCAACGTACCGATCACCGAAACCGGGCAGCGCTCACGCGCGCACATCGCCTTGAACGCATCGAGGCGATCATCGCCAACGAGCAGCACGTAGCGCTCCTGGGCTTCGTTGCACCAGATACCCATCGGCGACATGCCCGGTTCGGCATTGTCCACGTCGCGCAATTCGATCCGCGCACCGTGCTTGCTGTGGTCAACGGCCTCGGGAACGGCGTTCGACAGCCCGCCCGCACCAACGTCGTGAATCAGCAATATCGGGTTGTCATCGCCCATCTCCCAGCAGCGATCGATAACCTCCTGCGCGCGCCGCTCCATTTCGGGGTTGCCACGCTGCACCGATGCGAAGTCCAGGTCCTCGCTTGAGCTGCCGCTCGCGAGTGATGATGCCGCGCCACCGCCCAGTCCGATCAACATCGCGGGTCCGCCGAGCACGACAACCCTGGCGCCCACAGGAACGTCTATTTTTTTCGCATGCGCGGCACGCACGTTGCCGACACCGCCGGCAACCATGATGGGCTTGTGGTAACCGCGAATTTCGTTGTCGGGCAAGCCTGGCACATGGCTCTCGTAGGTGCGGAAGTAGCCCGCCAGGTTGGGCCGCCCGAATTCATTATTGAAAGCCGCACCGCCAATGGGCCCTTCGATCATGATCTCCAGCGGTGTTGCCATGCGCTCGGGGTGCGGAAAGTCGTCTTCCCAGGGCTGCTCATAGCCGGGAATCCGTAAATGCGACACCGTGAAGCCCGTGAGGCCCGCCTTCGGTTTCGCGCCGAGGCCGGTAGCACCTTCGTCGCGAATTTCACCGCCCGAGCCGGTCGCAGCGCCCGCAAACGGAGCAATGGCGGTCGGGTGATTATGGGTCTCGACTTTCATGAGGATATGGATGGGCTCTTCGACAAACTCGTATTCGCGGTCGGCCGGTCGCGGCATCAGGCGCGCACCGTTCCACCCTTCGATCACGGCCGCGTTGTCACTGTAGGCCGATATAACACCGTCGGGCGTCTTCTCGGTCGTGGACTTGATCATGCCGAACAGGCGCTGTTTTTTCTTTTCGCCGTCGATGACCCAGCTTGCGTTGAAAATCTTGTGCCGACAGTGCTCCGAATTGGCCTGCGCGAACATCATGAGCTCCGCGTCGGTCGGATCGCGATCGAGATCACGGTAGCAGCGCAGAAGGTAGTCGATTTCGTCATCGGACAGCGCGAGGCCAAGATCGGAGTTCGCTGCGACCAGCGCCTGCCTGCCCTCGGCAGCGAGCGCTACCTTGCCGACAGGCGACGGCTCATGCGCCTCAAACAGCGCCTGCGTGTGTTCAACCTTGTCGAATACGGTCTCTGTCATTCGGTCGAACAACAGGTGACTCAATTCCATGGCAACGGCAGCGTCGACTTTTTTTGAAAACCGCAGGCCGTAACAGATGCCACGTTCTATGCGCTTAACCGCCTCGATATCGCAGGCCCTGGCGATATCGGTCGCCTTGCTCGACCAGGGCGAAATCGTCCCGGGCCGTGGGACAACGTAGAGTGTATGGACGCCTTTGCCGAGCTTCGCGGGTTCGTCGCCCGATAACAGCAGCGCGTCGAGTCGCGAACGATCTTCTTTGCTGAGCCTGGCGCTGACGTCCACCAGGTAGACGAATCGGGCTTCGACCGACTTCAGTCGTTCGTCCGCACGATTCAGTGCACGAGTCAGTTTAGCCAGGCGGAAATTGGACAGGGCCGACTGTCCGGGCAGTTCCAGCATGTCGGTAGGTCGGACCTTAATCGAGGGTGGGAGGCATTGGCAGGGGATGATACTAGAGCCCCCGACTATCGACCACCTACTTGTTGCTGTCTCCTGGCGTGTAGACGGGCAGTGGGAACTGCGCCACGTTACTGCCTTCGAGCTTGCTGATCTTGCTGACTCCCTGCTTCTCCACTTCGTCGATTCGAATGATGGAATGCATGGGCAGGAAGGTGCGGCGTACGTTCTCGAACTCGGACTTGATCTTCTCTTCGGACGGATCGACAACCAGCGTCGTGCGCTCCCCGAAAACCAGCTCCTCGACCTCGACGAAACCGAACAGCTCACCATGGCCGACGCTGCGAGCATAGATCTCGTATACCTGTCCGTGGCTCATGAAAACGACCTTGAAAAGTTGCTTGCTACTCATAGTTGGCGCCGAAATGGTGTCGGGAAACCCGGATATGGGCCAGTTTACCGGAAATCAAGGCTTTAGAGCGCCATACCGGGTCCGATTATGTGAACTGCGTTGCAGCCTATCTCCTTGATTCGTTGCACAATTGACCGGAATTCAAGAGGGCAGGTATGGCACTCCAACTCAAGATCGTCAGTGAGCACCGCGAGATAGTGAGCAACGACGCCGAGCGCGAATTCCGTGAGGAAGGCGGCACGATCGGCCGATCGTTGCAAAACGACTGGATATTGCCGGATCCCGATCGTTATATCTCGGGCCGCCACGCGACCATCGATCATAAAGCCGGCATGTACTACCTGCTGGATACGAGCAGCAATGGCGTTTACGTCAACGACGAGATTGAACCTATTGGCAGGGGCAATCCGCGACGCCTGTTCGATGGTGATCGACTGCGCATGGGCGACTTCGAGTTCACGGTTTCACTCGACTCCGGTGAAAGCCTCGCGATGCCGCTCGACCAGGAGCCCTCGGTAGCACCGGATCATATCGAACAATTTGTCGACGAAGTTTCGCTGAAGACGGGTGTCAAGTTACTCGACGAAGAAGAAATTACCGGCGACGATGAATTCCAGTCCGTCCTGTTCGGTGATTCACCCGCAAGGACATCGTCATCACCGACATTCGAACCCGAACCCGAACCCGAGCCGGCGGCAAATGATGCGAAGCCCGCGCGCAAGAATGCCGCGGCTGTCAGCGTTTCGGCCGAAGACCTCTTCGATTCCTTCCTCGACGGTCTCGGTATCAATCGAGCCGAGCTACATCCGTCCGTCAATCGCCCCGACATGATGCTGAAAGCAGGTAACGTGCTACGCGAGTTCGTCGATGGCATCATCAAGCTGTTGGCGGCCCGGGCGAACCTGAAAAATACGTTCCGCCTGGACCAGACCACGTTACTGCCGCAACACAACAATCCCCTGAAGTTCTCGGAAAGCTGCGGCGACCTGATCAAGCAGCTGCTGGTCGGCGATGAGGGCGATTACCTGGGGGCCAAGGACGCGGTCCGCGAGGTCTGCAACGATCTTCTGAATCACCAGAATGCGTTCCTCGATGCAATGAACAGCGCGTTTATCGAATTCTCCGAGCGCTTCGAACCGGATGAACTCCAGGAAGGCTTCGATCGCGCATTGTCGGGCGGCAAACTGTTTGCTTTCTCGAACAAGTCCAAGTACTGGGATCTTTATCGCGATCTGTACCCGATCATGACCGAAAAAGGCGGGGGCCGATTCCCGCAGATGTTCGGCGAGGAATTCGTCAGCGCCTACGAGCGCCAGGTGGCCGACTACCAGCGGCGTGACCGTGAGGACCTGGAAGTCAGGAAACCCGCTGGCGAACAACCGGACGCCGCTGAACCCGATCTGATGGTCACCCAGAAACTGGCCCCGCGGACGATCCCGCGCAAAGCGCCACGCAAGCACGAACAGGTCGCCGACGCCGTCTCAGAGACTGGCGCCAACGAACTCGATCATAGCTTCATAGAAGAGCTGGACAACAGCATGGCCGGAAAGCCACCCGGCAAAAAGAAGAAAGCCTGATTCGCCTGACTTAGCCGCGATTCTGCCTGTTGTCGACAAGATCATCGACAACCCCCGGGTCCGCCAGCGTCGACGTATCTCCCAGGCTGCCGAAGTCGTCCGCGGCCACCTTTCTGAGAATTCGCCGCATGATCTTGCCAGAACGTGTTTTCGGCAAACCGGGCGCCCACTGAATCAGGTCGGGCTTCGCGATCGGTCCGATTTCCTTGCGTACCCATTTTTGCAGCTCCGCGCGCAGTTCATCAGTGGCTTCGATGCCTTCCATCAAGGTGACGTAAGCATAAATGCCCTGCCCCTTGATGTCGTGTGGATAACCGACGACCGCAGCTTCGGCCACATTCGGGTGGGAAACCAGCGCGCTCTCGATTTCCGCCGTTCCCATGCGATGCCCGGAGACATTCAGGACGTCGTCGACCCGGCCGGTAATCCAGTAGTAGCCGTCTTCATCGCGACGTACGCCGTCGCCCGTGAAGTAGCTGCCTTCGAAGGTCACGAAGTAGGTATCGACGAAACGCTGATGATCGCCGTACACCGAACGCATCTGGCCCGGCCAGCTATCGGTGATGATCAGGTTGCCTTCAACGGCGCCTGTGAGCACATTACCCTCTCCATCCACGATGGCCGGCATGATTCCGAACAGCGGCTTGGTTGCAGAACCGGGTTTTAGCGCGGTGGCGCCTGGCAGCGGGCTGATGAGAATGCCGCCGGTTTCGGTCTGCCACCAGGTATCGACGATCGGGCACCGTGAGTCGCCAACCACGCGATAGTACCAGTCCCAGGCTTCGGGATTAATCGGCTCACCTACCGAGCCGAGCAGGCGCAGGCTCTTACGCGACGTTTTCTTGACCGGCTCATCGCCTTCGCGCATGAGCGCACGAATCGCAGTCGGTGCCGTGTAGCAAATGTTGACCTTGTGCTTGTCGCACACCTCCCAGAAACGCGACGAGGTCGGATAGTTCGGCACGCCTTCAAACATCAGCGTAACGGCGCCGTTGGCGAGCGGCCCGTAGACTATGTAGCTGTGGCCCGTGACCCAGCCAACGTCAGCCGTGCACCAGTAGATGTCGCCCGGGTGATAATCGAACACAAGTTCGTGGGTCATTGCTGCGAAAACGAGATAGCCACCGCTGGTGTGCAGCACGCCCTTGGGTTGTCCCGTCGAGCCAGACGTATAAAGTATGAAAAGCGGGTCCTCGGCGCCCATTTCCTCGCAGGGGCAGTCGGCGTCAACCGTCGCCTCGATTTCATGCAGCCAGGCATCACGACCCTCGACCCAGCCGACATCCGCGCCGGTATTTCTGACGACGAGAACTTTTTCGAGCGTGGTCACGTCCGGATCGTCGGCGGCGGCATCGACATTGGCTTTCAGCGGCACGCGCTTGCCGCCGCGACGACCTTCGTCCGCCGTAATGACGATGTTGGATTTGCAGTCGTGAATGCGTCCCGCGAGAGCGTCGGGCGAGAAACCGCCAAATACGACCGAATGGACGGCACCGATGCGCGCGCAGGCCAGCATTGCCACCGCCGCCTCGGGGATCATCGGCATGTAAATCGTTACCCGATCGCCCTTTTTCGTACCGAGCGCCTTGAGCGAATTGGCAAACCTGCAAACACGCGCGTGCAGGTCCTTGTAGGTGATCTTGAGGTCGCGGTCAGGATCATCGCCTTCCCACAGAATGGCAACATCGTCACCCTTGGTCTCCAGGTGGCGATCGACGCAGTTGTAGCAGACATTCAAAGTGCCATCGTAATACCAGCGAATGTGCAAATCGTCTTTGGCAAAAGAGACGTCCTTCACCTTCGTGAAGGGCTTCATCCAGTCGACTCGCTGGGCCTGCTCCGCCCAGAACCCCTCGTTGTCTTCAACCGAACGCGCGTACATGGCTTCGTACTTGGCCTCGTCGATAAGTGCGCGTTTTTGCACTGCTTCCGGAACCGGATAAACTTGATCTACCATGGTGCTCTGCCTTCTCTTAGTGGTTATTTGTGTGTTTGGCTCGTTTCAATAAGCGCTGTGCCTGCAGCAGGTGCGGACGATCGATCATTTTTCCGTCCATGCCGATCGTCCCGGCACCCGGGTTTGCCCCGAACAACTCGACGATGCGTTCAGCGTGTTCGATTTCTGCCGTCGAGGGCTCGAACGCGGCATTGATTGCATCGACCTGCGCAGGGTGGATCGCCAGCATTCCGCTGAATCCGTCCCGGCGCGCGTTCGCCGAATAGCGTAGCAGCCCCTCGCGATCGCGGAAGTCCGTAAAGACCGTATCTATAGCCGTAACTTCCGCTGCTGCGGCAGCCAGCAGGCACAGCGAGCGCGCCATCTCGAAGGTGGGCAGCCAGTTGCCCTGCCCGTCACGATTCGCGCTGGCGCCCACTGCAACGCTGAGGTCCTCCGCGCCCCATGACAGGCCATAAAGCCGCTCTGTTGCACCCGCGTAGTCCTGCAGGGTAAACAATGCCTCCGGCCGCTCGGTGCAAAGCACAATGATTTCAGTCTGTCCCTGTTCGATTCCGTGGCGCTGCTCGAGCTCATCGATACGTCGCGACAACGCAATGGCATCCGCCGCGCTGCGCGCTTTGGGCAGGACAATACCGGCTGGTTCCGCGGGCATCACGGCCTCCAGATCGGCGGCAGCGTCCTCGGTATCGAGGGGGTTGATTCGTATCCAGACGTTTTGCCTGCCCCGCAGGAACCCGGCGGCCGCCAGGCGCGCGTCTGCTCGCGCGGCTGGCACAACCGCATCCTCCAGGTCGAGTATTAGCGCGTCCGCGCCCGTATCACCGGCTTTTTGCAACTTGCGCTCGCTGTCGGCCGGCACAAACAGGAAGCTGCGGTTCATTTGGGCTTTCTCAACATCAGCGCCGAACGTTTGCATTCAGCCACAAGCTCGTCTTTTTGATTGAATGCGCGATGAGAAAAAATCACGATGCCGTTGTCCGGGCGCGACTTGCTGTCACGCAATTCCAGAACTTCGGTCTGGATATGAATCGTATCACCGCAGAATAGCGGTTTTGGAAATCGCACCTCGTCCCAACCGAGATTAGCCACGGTGGTTGCGTGCGTGGTGTCGTTGACGGAAATTCCGACCATGAAGCTTAAGGTCAGACAGCTGTTGACCAGCGGTTTGCCGTAGGGCGTCTTCTTCATGTACTCGGCGTCCAGGTGCAAGGGCGCCGGATTATGTGTCATCGTGCTCAGCAACACGTTGTCGCCTTCCGTGATCGTGCGGCGAATCGGGTGGTCAAAAATCTGGCCTACCCTGAATTCCTCGAAATACAGTCCTGGCATTTTCTTGGCTCACAAGGGATGGATGACAATTGTGCCAGCGTCGTGCACATCAATACAGCACCGTGCATAATTGTCGGCACAAATCAGAGGGAACAATCATGAAAGTGACTCGACGCGAATTCACCAAAGCAGGCATCGGCGCCGCATCACTGGCAGCGCTCGGTGGTTCCAGCGCGTTGGCCGCTCCTGAAGACATGATTCGCAAAGCAATCCCGTCATCGGAAGAACTACTTCCTGTCATCGGGCTCGGCACGAACCGATACGGAGTCGGAAAATCTGAAGCGGAGCGCGCCCCGCTGCGGCAGGCGCTCGAGCGTTTTCATCGCCTCGGTGGCACGGTCATCGACACGGCGCCCATGTACCGGAGCTCCGAGGCAGTGCTTGGTGACCTGATCGGGGAACTTGGCATACGCGGGGATCTGTTCCTTGCGACGAAGACCGATCGTACCGACGGCAGCGCGGGTACCTTTGCGCAAATCAACGAATCGCTGGCCCGCCTCAAGTCAGACACAATCGATCTCATGCAGGTACACAACCTGCTCGGCTGGAAAGATGCCCTGCCGGTGCTGCGCGAATGGCAGCAGGAAGGTCGCATCCGTTATATCGGCATCACAACCTCGCGCGCCACGCAGTACGAGGAATTCGAAAAAGTCATGCAGCAGGAAAAGCTGGATTTCGTGCAGATCAATTACTCACTGGAACAACGTGAAGCCGCCCAGCGATTGCTGCCGCTGGCGGCGGATCGAGGCATGGGTGTCATTATTAATCGTGCATTCGGCGGCGGTCGTATCTTCGACAAGGTCGGCGACCAACCCCTGCCCGACTGGGCGCAGAACTTCGGTTGCGAAAGCTGGGCGCAGTTTCTGCTGAAGTACGCAATCGGCCATCCTGCCGCGACGCTCAGTATCCCCGGCATGACCAAACTGCATCACGTCGATGACAATTTCGGCGCGGCCCATGGCCGCTTGCCCGATGCGGAAGAACGCAGGCGCCAGGAAGAATTTTTCGACAAGCTGTAACTGCGGGCCTGGCCCGTTTCCGCGTCAGGTACCGGCGGCGCGTTCGATCGCATCAACTATAAGTTGTTTCGCGTCATCTACGCCGTGCCAGTCACCAATCTTCACCCATTTGCCAGGCTCAAGGTCTTTATAGTGCTCAAAAAAGTGCTCGATCTGCTGCGTCGTGATTTCCGGCAGATCCGAGTAGTTGAGCACATCATCATAGCGTTTGGTCAGCGCGTGTGACGGTACTGCAATAATCTTTTCATCCTGACCGGCGTTATCTTCCATGATCAGCACACCGATGGGGCGCACGTTGATCACACAAGCGGGCGCGAGTTGGCGCGTATTTATAACGAGCACATCGATCGGATCACCGTCCTCAGACAGCGTGTGCGGAACGAATCCATAGTTGCCCGGGTACGCCATGGACGTATGGAGGAAGCGATCGACGACCAGCGTACCGGCCTCCTTGTCGAGCTCGTACTTGATGGGCTGGCCGCCCAGCGGCACTTCTATGATGACGTTGACGTCGTCGGGGGGATTGTCGCCGATAGAGATCGCGTCGATGCGCATAGCGTGTTTTCCTGATGGGTGGGTTGCGTGAGCGGCCGGTATTCTAGCGCGATCCTCTGTCTGGTGCTCATCGTGGGCGCCGCCAACGCGCGACGACAGCGCTGACAACCGGTGCTGCCAGGATCGGTACCAGGCTCGCGGGAATAATTAACGCCCAGCCCGCGGCACCCGGATCGGTGAGCTCGAGCACCTCGCCCAACGCCGGCAGGTAAATAGCCGCGAGCACCAGCGCCAGGCAGATGAGCAGCGCCGCCCAGATCCAGCGGTTGCGTGTGACTTCGTTATCGAGAGGCTTCTTTATTTCATCGCGCATGTTGAATACGTGCCACATCTGCGCCAGCGCCAGCGTGCAAAACGCCACCGTAACCGCCTTGTCGGTATCGAAATTCAGAAAGAAAATCGAAATGGCCATCGCGGCCAGCACGGTGGCTGCCATCACGGCGCCGTGCAAACCGATGCGCATCCAGTGCGTCCGCGTCAGGATGCTCTCGCTCGCAGGCCGCGGCGCACGCGCCATCGATAGCCGTGAGCCTCGGCCAACGCCGAGTGCCAGCGCTGGAAAGACGTCGGTAACGAGGTTCAGGAACAGGATCTGCAGCGGCAGCAAGGGCAAAGGGGCACCTGTAACGGTCGCAAGAGTGACAACCAGGACTTCGCTCGTGTTGCAGGACATCAGGTAAACGACGAACTTCCGAATGTTGGCGAATATGGCCCGGCCGTGCGCGACCGCCCTGACAATCGTGTTGAACTCGTCGTCCTGCAGCACCATGACGGCGGCTTCCTTCGCCACGGCCGTTCCCCGCAGGCCCATGGCAATGCCGATGTCGGCTTTTTTCAACGCAGGTGCATCATTGACCCCGTCACCGGTCATGGCGACCACATGGCCACTTTGCTGATAGAGGTCGATCAGTTTCAGCTTTTGTTCGGGCGTAACGCGCGAGAAAACGCGCACGGCAAGCAGCCTTTCGTGCATTGCATCAGCGAACAGCTGCTCGACTTCAGATCCGCCGAGGAAACGGTCCGATGAGTCTGTCGCTGTTACGATACCGGTCTCTATAGCAATGTTCCGGGCAGTGGCTGCATGGTCACCGGTCACCATGACGACCGAGATGCCCGCCGAGTGACATTGCTTGATGGCCTGGTCGACTCCCGCGCGCGCAGGATCTTCCATGCCGACGATGCCGAGCAATACCAGCTGCTGATAACAATCGTCGCCTTCAACATGGCCGGACTTCTCGGCGATCGCGATGGTGCGCAGCCCCTGCGCACCCAGCCGCTCGGCATGTTTGAACCATTGCTCACGCTCCGCCGTACCGATCGCCGTGTCCCTGCCAATGCCACGAGCCGCCGTACATCCCGGAAGAATACTCTCCGGCGCACCCTTAACGGCGACTCGGAATCCGTCCGGCCGCTGGTGAACGGTCGCCATCCGTTTCGATTCAGGGTCGAACGGATCTTCATGGACTTCAGGTTCCGCCAAGAGCAGCTCTGTTCTCCACAGGCTGCGGGCACCGGCAACTACCAGTAGTGCCAGCTCGGTGGGATCGCCGACACCGGGGGCTTCTCCGCCCACTGCTTTTTCCAGTGACGCGTTGTTGCACAGTACCCCGCACCTCAGGAGCTCATCCAGCGCCGCTGCCTGGCCGGCGTCGAGCGGCTGTGCACTCACGCGAAACTTCTCAGCGTTCGCTTCGCCGCTCGTATCGACGTCGACGTCGAATCCGTTCAAGAGCACTTTTGAGACGGCCATGCGGTTCTCGGTCAACGTCCCGGTCTTGTCGGTAAGAATTACGCTGGTTGCGCCGAGCGTCTCAACGGCGGACAGGCGTGTGACCAGCGCGTTCTGTTTTGCGAGGCGCCACATGCCGCGTGCAAGTGCAATTGTCGCGACAATAGCGAGCCCTTCCGGGATTGCTGCGACAGACAACGCGATGGCGACCTCGATCGCCAGAAACAGCTCGCGTCCCGCGACGATTCCTCCGACACCGATAATCACCGCAATGCCCATAATCGCCCAGGCGAGACTGGCGCCAAGCGCATTCAGGCGTTCTTCGAGCGGGGTCCGATGTTCTTTTGCCGCGACGACCTGCTCAAATATCTTGCCGAACTCGGTGTGTGTGGCGGTGCCGACAACGACGCCCTTGCCCGATCCGCGCGTGATGCAGGTACCTTTGAAGACCATGTTGTTGCGATCGAGCACAGCCGTGTCTTGATCGAGCACGGTATCCTGCTTTTTCACGGGCAGGGACTCACCCGTCAATGTCGATTCATCCGCCGCGAGTTTCGCGGCGTATACGAGACGCAAATCCGCTGCAACGAGGTCGCCGGCTTCCAACAAGACGATGTCGCCCGGTACGAGAACATCGGCCGGCGCCCGGGCAATCTTGCCGTCGCGCAATAAAGTGCATTCCGCGCGCGCGAACTGCCGCAGCGCTTCCATTGAGCGAGTCGCCCGCCACTCGGTAAGGAAACCAATGCTCGTGTTGATCAGGATGACAGCAAATATTGCAATCGCTTCAACAATCTCTGAAAAGGCCAGTGCCAACAGGCCGGCACCCAATAACAGAACGACAACGATGCTCTTGAATTGCGCCAACAGGATAGACAGGATCCTGCGCGGTTGGGTCGCAAACAGCTGGTTCGGGCCCCAGGTCTTTCTTTGCGCCAGGACTTGCGCGGCATCGAGCCCGCTCTCCGGATCCACGGGGAACGACCGCAGCACCGCCTCCGAACTGCGGCTCCATGCGGCCGGAGCCTGGCCACTCGTCGTCTTGTCCGAAGCTGTTATCGGCTGTCGCACAATAACGGCATTCCGGCTTTCTCATGCCAGCCGACAATGCTGTCCCAAACCTGCTGCGCCGTCTCCGCATACGAGTAAAGCTGCCGATCTTCGGAGTCGATCAGGCCTTCCGCGGCGAGAAACTCCAGGTCGACCGCACGCTGCCAGAATTCCCTGCCAACGAGAACGACCGGTAACGGCTCAATTCTCCGACACTGCACCAGATTCAGAGTCTCAAACAGTTCATCCATCGTGCCAAAGCCGCCGGGAAATACGACGAGCGCCCTGGCTCGCAGCAGGAAGTGCAGTTTGCGAATCGCGAAGTATCGAAAATTGAAGCTCAGCCCCGTGGTGACGTAGGGGTTCGGCACCTGCTCATGTGGCAAGCGAATGTTGAGGCCAATACTCTTCGCGCCAACGTCGGTGGCACCACGATTCGCGGCTTCCATGATTCCCGGACCGCCTCCCGTCATCAATGTCAGGCTGCAATCGTCCGGGCCGTGTCCGGACCGCCCGACGATGGCGCCGAACTCTCGCGCGATTCCATAGTAGTCCGTTGCGTCGGCATTCGGGAGGTGTTCGGAATCCGGTATGCGCGTTCCACCGAATACAACGATCGTGTGCTGTACACCATGCTCGCGCATGGCGAGTTCGGTCTCGAGATAGCCCTGCGCAAGACGTTCAGCGCGACGCATTGCGTCAGCGGGTATGTCGGGCCCCGTGAGTTCCGAGATCTTGAGTTTCATAAATCGGGTTGCCGCCTTTCAAATCTGGATCACCTGGCCCCGTTCTGCGATAAACACCGGTGCGTCGAGATCTTTGCGCATTTTCTTGGCCAGTATCTTCTGCGCGTCCGGTTCGCCGTGAACGAGGTAGACCGGTGGCCGATTCTGGAATCCGCTGTACCAGGTGATCAGGTCTGCCTGGTCGCCGTGAGCCGACAATCCGCCTATCGTATGCAGCTGAATTCGCACCCGGTATTCGTCGCCATACAGCTTGACCGTTTCGGCGCCGTCGACAATCCGCCGGCCGAGCGTACCGTAGGCCTGGAAACCCACAATCACAAGGTGACACTCCGGGCGCCACACGTTGTTCTTGAGGTGATGCAGGATCCGCCCGCCGCTGCACATGCCGCTGCCGGCGATGACAATCGCACCTGACTTGATCTCGTTGATGGCCATCGACTCTTCCGGCGTACGCGTCTCGTGAAAATTCGGCAGCTCCGGCAGGTTGGACTCAGGTCCGAACAGCCTGACGCCATACAAATGACGAAATTTCGAATAGACGGTAGTCGCCTCAATTGCCATCGGACTGTCGAGGTAGATTTGCCATTTGTCGAGGTGCCAGCGATCAAAGTTCTCGGCCATCAGGTACAGCAGGTCCTGCGTGCGGCCGACCGTAAATGCCGGTATCAGGATGTTGCCCTGGCTTGCACGCGCCGTCTCGAAGACTTCGGTCAGTTCATGAATTGTTTCGTCGAAGGATCGGTGCAGGCGATCGCCGTAGGTGCTTTCCATCAAGACCGTGTCGGCATGGGGAAGGACGGCCGGGGGATTCATGACGGGCGCATCCCGATACCCCAGGTCCCCGCTGAACACGAGCGTCCGGCTCGCATCCTGGTTGGTGTAAGTAAGTTCGACGATTGCGGCGCCGAGGATGTGGCCAGCGTCGAAAAAGCGTAGCGCCAATCCTGGTACCACCGTCAGCTCGTCGCCGTAAGCGATACCCTTGAAGAGCTTCAGGCAATTTTCCGCATCCTCGAGCGTGTACAACGGCTGTACCAACGGCTGCCCCTTGTGACGCCGCTTGCGGTTCTCCCACTCCGCATCCTTCTCGTTCAGGTAGCCGGAATCCGGCAACATGATCTCGCACAGTGCTTTCGTCGCATTCTGCACATAAACAGGTCCGTCGTAGCCCTGTTTGACCAGCAGCGGAACCCGACCTGAATGGTCAATGTGCGCGTGGCTCAGAATGACAGCATCAATCTCGCCGACCGGCACCGGAAACGGATCGCTATTGCGCTTTTCGTTTTCTGCGCCACCCTGAATCAGCCCGCACTCGAGCAACACGGTGTGCGATCCGGTTCGAAGTACATACAGCGAGCCCGTGACTTCTCCCGTGGCGCCGAAAAACTGCAGCTCGAAACTCATCGATTGACCTCCGTGGATCAGCTATTCGCCCGCACCCAGCGTACGATGTCCGCAGCACCCATCGCGCCAGGCTGGCGCGCTATTTCCCGACCGTTCCTGAACAGCGCGAGCGTCGGAATACTCTGAATCCCGAACTGCGCGGCGACGGCCTGTTCCGCATCGGTGTTGAGCTTGGCCAGGCGGACTCCGGGTTCCAGCTGTGCGGATGCCTGCTCGAAGGCGGGTGCCATCGCCTTGCAGGGCCCGCACCACGGCGCCCAGAAATCGATCACAACCGGGATATCATTGCGACTGATGTGCTTCTCGAAACTGCTGGCCGTGAGTTCCGGCGGATGCGCAGTGAACAGGGGTTGGCGACACTTGCCGCATTTCGGCTGCTCTGCCATGCGCGCCGCCGGGATTCGATTGACGGCAGCGCAGTGTGGACAAACAACATGTTGCGATTCACTCACTCGATTACCTCTTGCCCTCACTTGTCTCGAGCCGGCGCAGACGTTCCCGCATCGTTTCGATTTCGTCAATCAAATCGAGTGCAAGTGCTACGCCGGCGAGGTTTATCTTGAGATCTGTTTGCAGCCGCATGGCCGTGTGTGCCCTTTTCAGGCTGGTTCCCGAAAAGCGCCACTGTGTTGGCTGCCTGCCGACGGGCTCCAACACGCCTTCCTGAACCAGTTCGATAACCCATTCGGTAGACGTGGAGCAAGCCTGACTCAGCTCAGTCAACGACAATTCGGGTCGTTCGTCGAGTAAAACTCCGGTCAGTGTTATTTCTGTCATGGCCTCTTACACCCCCAGTTTGCTGCGTGGGTCATACGCCAGGTCCTGTTGCATTTTCTGGTACAGCTCGCGCGCCGCATCACTTTCTGCCGGTGGCAGAGTGATCACAACTTCAACGTAAAGATCTCCGGGCGGCTTCCCCGGTATACCGCGTTTCTGAAGACGGAGCTTGCGTCCGCGTGTGGTTCCCTTGGGGATTTTCAGGTCCACAGCACCCTCCGGCGTTGGTGCCTTCACGGTGGCACCCAGGGCCGCTTCCCACGGTGCTACCGGCAGCTCGAGATAGACGTCACGCCCTTCGACTCTGAACAGGCGGTGCGGATTGAATTCTATCTCCAGGTAAAGGTCGCCAGCCTGTCCTTTCCCCATGCCTGGCGAACCCTGGCCGGTCAGGCGTATGCGCTGCCCCTGTTTCACGCCCTTTGGGATCTTGACGTTCAGTGTCCGGGTCCGGGTTGTTACGTGCCCGGTGCTGTCGAGTTCCGGTGCGCGCAGAGAGATGCTGCGAGAGGCACCACGGTAGGCGTCTTCGAGGTCAATCAGCACCTTTGCATGATGATCTTCACCGTGTGCATGTATGCCGGCTTCCCTGCGGCCTGCTCCCGAAGGCTGGAATCCCCGCCCAAAGAGGGATTCGAAAAAATCACTGAAGGCGGCCGCATCGGCGCCGTCACCACCGCCACCGCTAAACTCAAACCCGGCATCCCAGTCCGGCGGCGGCCTGAACTCCTGCCCCGCTTTCCAGTTTGCACCGAGCTGGTCATAAGCTGCCCGCTTTTCCGGGTCCTTGAGGACGGCGTAGGCCTCACCAAGGTCCTTGAAGCGTGCTTCGGCGTCGGCTTCCTTGCTGACATCGGGGTGGTACTTGCGTGCGAGTTTGCGATAGGCACGCTTGATGTCGTCCTGGGCGGCACCGCGATCGACGCCCATTATCTTGTAGTAGTCCTTGAAATCCATGCTTTGCTCCACCGTGCAGGAGAGGTGAACAAGTCTCTGTATTGCCGCGTATATGTTCTTTTAGCTGGAATCCCGATTATTGCTTCAGTGTTGCTTACAACTTACTATCATCGGCGACTGACCGCTCACAACTTACTTGGGCAATTGCAGCAGGACATCTTCGGGGCCGCCATTTTGAGCAGAGGGTACCAATACAACTTCTCCGAAAACAGTCCGTATGTTTACGATGCCGAAAACCGCGAACGCAAGGCGCGCACAATGCTCGCCGTTATTGACGACTTCCTGCCGACCCCCCTGGCCGAGTGCAAGGTACTAAACGTCGGCGGATCAGCTGGTGCCATCGATAATTTTCTCGCAGACCATGCCTGCAGGGTCGTGGGCATCGATATCGACGACGGCGCGATAAAGCACGCCCAAGAAAGTTTTGTCAAAGAGAATCTCGAATTCCAGGTCGCTGATGCGCTAAATCTGCCCTTTGAAGACGCGAGCTTCGATGTCGTCATTTGCTCACATGTCTATGAACATGTGCCGGATCCGGTACGAATGTTTGCCGAGATACACCGCGTACTGCGACCCGGTGGCATTTGCTATTTTTCGGCGGGCAACCGGCTGATGTGGAATGAGCCCCACTATAATTTGCCGCTGCTCGCGATTCTGCCGCGGCCACTGGCGCACGTTTATATCAGGCTCGCCGGGAAAGCCGACTACTACCATGAGAAACATCTCACTTACTGGGGCCTGAAGTCACTTGTGCGAGGTTTTGCGCGCAATGACTATACCGTTCGATTGATCAACGACCCTGACAGGTTTCACACGGCCTACATGCTGCCCGCGGGCAGCATGAAAGCTCGCATTGCGGCAATAATTGCTGGCTGGTTTTACTGGGCGCTGCCGGGATACATATGGGTCCTGCAGAAATAGCCTTGCATTGCAGGCGGGGCAACGCAGCGTGACTCGTCAATCAATTCTGGTCGTGACACGCAACTATCCTCCGCTAACGGGCGGTATGGAACGCCTGATGCAGCACACGGTCGAGACTCTGGCATCTCAATTCGACGTAACGCTGATTGGTCCGAGCGGTTGCAGTGATGTCGCACCCGCAAATGTAACAAGCATTGAATGCCCGCCGGCTCCTTTTTCATTCCTTACCAGGGCCCTGATCAAGGCCTGGCAATCGGCGAGAACGACACCATTTGACATTGTGCTCGGCGGCAGTGGACTGGTGGCGCCGGTAACAGCGTTCGCGTCCAGGATTGCAAAAGCACGGTCCGTAATCTTCGTCCACGGACTGGACCTGGTCGTCGACAACTGGATTTATCAGCGCCTGTTCGTGCCGTTTTTGCGGCGCCACGATCTCGTTATTGCCAACAGTCAAAACACGCGCGAAATCGCCGTCGAGAAAGGCTGCCAGGCGAGCGCGATCGAAGTATTGAACCCGGGCTCGACGATTCCTCCGGAAACCCGGCTGCACGATGCCGCCGCGACGCGCGCGAGGCTGGGTTTCGAGCACAACAAGATCATTTTGTTCGTCGGTCGCATGGTCAAGCGAAAAGGGCTGGCCGAGTTCCTGGAGAAAGCCTGGCCGCACGTCATCGCCCGGCAGCCGAGCGCCATACTACTGATTGTTGGCGATTCACCGGACAACGCGCTAATGCAGGACCCGAAGGGCGCCAGGCAGTTGATGAGCGCTATTGAGCGCTCTGGCACGGATACGGTTCGCTTCCTCGGTGCTGTCGAGGATGACACATTATGGGACTGCTACACGGCGGCCGATGCCCTCGTTTTTCCACTGGTTCGCGTCAAGGGCGATGTTGAGGGATTCGGCATGGTGGCAATAGAGGCCGCGGCCTGCGGCACTCCTACCGTGGCGTTTCCCGTTGGCGGCGTCGTTGATGCGGTTGCGGATGGCGTCAATGGCGTTCTGGTGTCAGAAGGCGACTACGAGGCATTTGCCGATGCCGTCGTGTCTATTTGCGAGGGCGGTCCGCCGAGTCCGGCCAACTGCAGAAAGCACGCGGAGAAGTTCAGCTGGGACGTTCACCGCCGAGAACTGTTGTCAATTTTGCGTAGCAATCAACAACGTTAGAAACTCACACGCGTAACGGCTGAACGTCGGATCCGGTCTCGTTCAGGTGATCCCAATTGGCGCCCAGTTCCTCGAGGTTCTGGAAGGAATCGACAAATTTGAAATCAAACTCTTCGCCGCCGCTTGAGCGAACGATCCTGTTCCGCGCTGAACACTATCGCTCGGCGACGATATCGAGCGACCGGGCCGTTGCGTTCAATAGCGCATCAGGTCCAACCGCCTGGCCCGTGGCGTTCTTCATCCAAAGGTCCGGCGCGATGTTGCCGGCAAGGCACATGCGTTCGAACTCGGCGCCAAGATCGCCGGACTTTGCGATCTGCTCCTCGATCTGATGCGCGATCATGCCGCCGACAGGGTAATTCGGCAGGTACAGGAAGGAGTGAATCATGTGCGAGTAGATGCCGAACAGCGTGACGTCCTCGACACCAAACACGGGCGCGTAGTAGCGATTCCAGACATCTCTCGAAATTCGCAGCGTTGCGTTCTTCAGTTGAGCCGGTGTCGCCTCGGGGTTCTCATACATCCAGTGCCAGACGCCAATGTCGACGAGCGCGACGGCGGCGATCTCGGCCGTGCCCCAGAAGTCGTCCAGCGTAGCC
Source organism: Woeseiaceae bacterium (assembly GCA_049666725.1). Taxonomy (GTDB): domain Bacteria; phylum Pseudomonadota; class Gammaproteobacteria; order Steroidobacterales; family Woeseiaceae; genus UBA1847. The sequence goes on along the minus strand of JBATHK010000089.1, from coordinate 7,445 downwards.
ATTGCCCTCGCCTCTTCACTGGGCGACGCCAGGCCGAGCAGTTCCAGATCACGCGCCTGGAACACGAAGGCAAGCGCTTCGGTAAAGGCCGTGTTGGGCACGCCTTGCAGCATGTAGTGATCAATGTCATTAAGCGAAATGGTCTGTTCGACGTTGTGCCCCATTTCGTGCACGGCAATATTGAAGCCCTTGTAGTCCATCCCGTCGGCACCTACACGCGTTCTCAAATGAGTTTTCGCGTCGCGCATGGCGGCACCCCAGGCGTGTCCCGAACCGCGCGCCGGTTCGACGACGATATTTTCAGCCAGCTCCTTCGCCCGATCTTTGTCGAACCCGAGTCCGACGAGAAGCTGAGGCATGTCCGCCTCGTAGGCGGCCGCCGTCGGATAGCGTTTACGTGTGATGGCATCGAGGTCGGCTTCGCTGTAGGTGCCGCGCGCCCGAAAGCCGTTGTACCAGATATCGAAAGGTTCCAGCGGCCGTCCCAGGCGAGCCTCGATAAGCCGCCCGGTACGTTCCAGCAGCTCCGAGGACAGGACAGACTCGAACATCGCGACAACGCGTTGCTCCGGGATCTCGCGACCTTCGCTGAAACTTCGGTCGATGTGCGTTGGCGCGGTCGGCGAATAAGGATCAACCTGGCGCGCCGCGCGGTAGGTGCCGAGTAAAACCTCGTAACGCGTATCCGGCTCGGGCGCACTGGTAACCACAAGATTTGCCGGCGCTTGCTCCTCGACATCCGAAACGGCTGCCGTCCGCACGTCGTTGCTATGCGGATTCCAGTCGACATGTGGATTGTTGATAACCACTTTCGGGATGGTCTGGTCGACGATGCGTTCCATCACTTTTTGCACGGTGCGCTGGCGCGCGAGCCCCGCCGCGTCAGCACTACTGTAGTTAGCCTTGATCTCGTCGCGCAAATTCCAGTGCGACAGTAACTTCATGCCGGCCGGAAACAGGCGCTCACCCTCTGCAGTAACGAGGTGATACATAAAAATATTGTATTCAGCGATGTACTGATCCGCGACCGCGCCGGCCGTCGATACGGCCTGCTGAACCGCAGCCGGAATCCGCTTCGCATGGCGATCAGCCAGGCGCGACTGCGCCCACTGTGTCCGGCTCCAGGACTCGCCGACGTCGAGGCGCTCGGCGAGTGAAGTAATCGGGAAATTCAGAAGGACCACGAATGCCAGTTTGTTGGTAAAGAAATCATCGCTGATGTGTGCGAACGGATCGTACGCAGCAAATACTTCGTCATATGGCATGATCGGGCCAAGGTCGAGGTCCGACTGCTCGCGGAACGCGAGCAATATTTCAAGGGAGTGACCATCCAATTGCTCGAGCAGTTTTTCATAGCGAGCGAACATCGTCTCCAGTTTCGCTTCGTCGCCCGCGAAATGCCGCTTTACGAAAGCCTCGAATTCATTACGCCCGCCGTCTTCCTCCCGCCAGAAGTCCGCGACCTGATCGAGGCCGCGCTGTATCCGTTGACGTTGCGCATCGCCGTACTCCGCCACCAGTTCCGTCTCGAGCGCCGCAGCAGCCGCCGTTCTCCAGTCAGCTTCGCTCGATGCAGCAGGCGAGGCCCACAAGAACATAACGGATGAAACGAAAACAGTGATCAGGGTTAGCACATTGCGTATGTACTTCATCGGCGCAGGCCTCCTTTCTAATTATCGATTTCAACTGCCCCGATGTCACCGAGACCGTCCGCAGGCCTGGGGGTACCCAGCTGATCGGCGTCCAATGGATTTACGCCGAGAGTCGTTTCAAATAGATGTACTGTGATGCCATTATGATTGCTATGACCGAGGCCAAAGAGTGAAGTCCAGACATCGTCGTTCAACTTTGCTGGCCCCAGGCTGGTGATCTGATCCACGTTGACTCCAGGGATTTGGTTCGCAAGCGCCGCATCGAGATGATGCCAAAACTCTATATAGGCATGGTTATATTCCATCTGCGGCCAAGTCTGTGCGGGACCGCACCAGTACGCCTGTTCCAGTGTATCGATCGTGACATTGTTGCAATTGACATACTGCTGAGATCCGTCGGTATCCGGATCAACATCTGACAAGTACCCTTGAAAATAGCTTCTGAACTCACTCTCGAAATTTGATTGACCGAAAACGTCCTGAACTTGATTCAGTATCAGCGGAAGAAGAAGGGGGTTCGTGCCTTCATTTTGTTGCCCATCCAGCTCACCGAAAACTTCAGTCACGTTGTAGTTTCCACTCGGTAGCTGATCCAGAGCATTGCCCATCGGCTCGTAGTGAAGCACCGCAACGGGATCGGTTTGAACACCGGCGGAATTGATGAACGCAGACAGCGTCGCGCCGCCAAGCACATCTGCAATAACAACACCATCCTGGTCACCCACTTTCGGATAGTGTTTACGCGATAACGAGGCCCAAACCGGCTCCCCAATCGGCACCAGTATCTGGCTGAAATCGATGACCCCGATCCGGTTATAGCCCATGCTGCGGAAATCGAAGACGGACCCGGTAAATATATCGTGTGGATAAACACTTCCAATCGTATAGCCGCCCGGATCGACGCCATCGATCTCGTGAACGGTATTTCCGACGACGATGGAATGACCAATAATCATGTCTTCCACCGCGTGGGCGTTGCCTATGGTCGCGGCGATACCACCCGCCATGTTTGGCTTATCCAGTTCAGTGGTCCGCGGCTTGCCAAACACCTGGTTTTCGACAATCGTGCTGCCCTTTACCTGCATGTATCCGTTGGACATATAGAGACCGCCGCCACGCCAGTACCCGATATCCAGCAGGTTGAAGAGGAAAGGTGGAAGCGCCAGTGGTTCGACAAGGTTCCTCGCGACCGTGCTGTTTTCAATGTGAAGTCGTGTAGACAGCCCGATGCCGCCACCATCTGAATACACTCCGCCACCGTAGGCAAACAGGCCGGCGATTCGGTTTTCTGTGATTACTGACTGCTTGATCGAAGAAACATTAGCTGCAGTATTGCGCCCGCCGACGGAAAATACGCCCCCACCGGCCGCTCCTCCCCCGTAAACCGTATTGCCACTGACAATACTATTCTCGATCACAACGGTGTCTGCGTAGACTCCGCCACCGTAGGCTCCACCGTCACGGGACGTATCAGCGTCGTCACCAAGCGCATGATTGTCGTAGATCGTGCAATCGATCAGGGTCGCAACTCCCCAAACAGCGACTCCTGCACCCCTTGCCAGCGTCGAAGTCTGGTTGTCGTCGGGGTGCTGGCCGACGTCCTCTGCGACATCAAAAACACTGTTGCCGCCCGTGATCGCAACATTTGTCAGCGTAAGATCGCCGGACACCGCCAACACTCTTGCGGGATCTGCACCGTCCCAGTTTATGGTGATGCCGTCGGGAAGATTCGACGCATCGATGACGACGTTCTTATCGGCGAAAAGTGCTGACCTGCCGTAATCCCGGTCGAAATAACCAACGAGATAGGAGATATTGTTCGCGTTATCAAAGCCCATCACCTCGCCGACCAGAACCGTGTGTTCTTCACCGACGAAAATCAGATTGAATGTGCTGCCATTGAGGGTTTGATCGAAAGTGATTTTCTGACCAGATACAGCGGACGCGAGAGCAGACCGAATCGTTACTGTCCCGGCCGGAGGTGACGCATCGTCGAGCAGGCTGTTCACGACAAATGCAGGTAGCGGGGGACTTGCTACTCCGCCACCGCCGCCACCGCCGCAACTGGAAACGCCTGTCAGCAACACCGAACACAACAGTGCGATTCCGGCAATACGGTACGGCCCAAAACTAGCAAACCATTTACGCTTCATAGCGAACCTCCAGCAAATCTGACCCTCTACCGTACAGCGAGTTCAGCGGTAAAGTGAGAGCCAATGCTCATTTTGCGCAGCTGAGGCCGGGTTAACAAGCGGATCATGGTCTCCGGTGGCGGCGGTAGTCAGGCATGCAGCTGTCAGGGCTGGCGGTGGAGCGAGTCTGCCGCGGACGATGCTCTCCGGCGCCCTACGCCTGATATCCGCAATTTCCCATATATCCACATGCTCTGATCCAGATGTACGATCAAATCAATGCCATGGGGGAGTGAGACGTGGCCCATACAACACTGAGAACCAGTTACTCCGACCTGACCGACAGGCTGAACCGTTTTCCACAGGGCGCACCGCCGTCCGATCTCCTGTTCAAGATTTTGTCGATGCTGTTCAGTGAGGAAGAAGCCGGACTGGTTTCACTGATGCCCATCAAACCATTCACCGCGAAGAAAGCCAGCCGCATCTGGAAGAAAAACCTCACCGAAACGCAGAACATACTGGACGAGTTGGCCGACCGGGCCATCCTCGTTGATTTCGAGCAGAACGGTGAAACAACTTACGCGCTGCCGCCACCGATGGCCGGTTTCTTTGAGTTCTCGCTGATGCGAGTTCGCGATGATATTGATCAGAAAGTGTTAAGCGAGCTCTTCCATGAGTACATGAATGTTGAGGAGGACTTTATCCGGGAGCTGTTTACTCGTGGTGAAACGCAGCTGGGGCGAGCGTTCGTACAGGAACCCGCCTTGTCCAATGACAACGCGCTGCATGTGCTGGATTACGAACGGGCCAGCGAAGTAATTGAGACGGCAAGCCATATTGGCGTCGGACGCTGTTACTGCCGGCACAAAATGGAACACATGGGCAAGGCCTGTTCCGCACCACAGAATATTTGCATGACCTTCAACACCACGGCGTCCTCGCTGACAAGACATGGTGTTGCGCGTGAGATCGACAAGAATGAATGTCACGACTTGTTGCAGGAGGCCTATTACAACAACTTGGTGCAGTTCGGCGAGAATGTACGCGAGAGTGTCAATTTTATTTGTAATTGCTGTGGCTGCTGTTGTGAGGCAATGATCGCCGCACGCCGTTTTGCGGTTCTCAACCCGGTGCACACGACGAACTTTATTCCGGTCATTGACGAAGAAACCTGCAATGGCTGCGGCAAATGCGTCAATGTCTGCCCGGTCGACGCGATGACCCTGGTATCGGCCCATGATCCGGACAAGCCCCGGATGAAAATTGCCAGGTTGAACGATGATATCTGTCTCGGTTGCGGCGTATGTATGCGCAGCTGTAACAAACACGACAGCTTGTCTCTGGAATCGCGTCCGAAGCGAGTACTGACGCCATTGAACGGAACACACCGGGCAGTGGTCATGGCCATTGAACGCGGCAAATTGCAAAACCTGATTTTCGACAACCAGGTCTTATGGAGCCACCGCGCAATGGCTGGCGTATTGGGTGTGATCCTGAAGCTGCCGCCGATCAAACAGATGTTGGCCAGTGAACAGCTCAAGTCCCGCTACCTGGAAACGCTGATCAGTTATACAAGGCATTAGGCAGCGCCGACGCTGGCCGCGAAACCCTCTGCGCACGTCAACCGGGCCGAACGACTGAACGTCGAGACCGGTCGCCCGGTGGTGCATCCCACCAAGCCCACCCGCAAGTCGCGAGGTCTGGTACAGACCGGCGTCGCTCGCCTCTGATGCGATCAAGCGCAGTGCATGCCCGTCAGTTGCCAGCGCCCCCGAACATCGCCTCCTGGCTGAGTTCACCCTGGAAGTCGAACGGGATTTTCTTACCTCTGAAGCGGCCCAACTCGAGGTTACCGCTCAACTTGTATTTTAGCTCGTGCGTTCCGGGTAACCTCAGGAGCTGGCGCATGATCTGCACGACACCGGTGCGGGCGGCCACTGCGACCTTGCGTTCCTCCCGGCCCGGTATGGTAACTGAGTCCGCTGTCCGGCCACTGGCCAGTCGGCTGTCGTTTACGTCGAGCACGAAATCGAGACTGGAAACCGTGACAGCAAACCGGTTGGGATTGACCACGGTCAGATCGACTCTCATGCGTTGTTCGAGCAGCCCGCTGTCCAACGGCTCGATGCCCGCCAGATATACCTCAGGCGTAACGACATCGCGGACAAGGCCTGCACAGGCTGAGAGCGTAGCCAGTGCCAGAAAGAGGATTGCCAAAATTTTCTTCATCATTGCGTCTCCATTAGCAGTTCCGGGCGCTGCCAACGTCAGGATTGTAGCGTTGCTCAACAGCGATCTTGATCAGCTCTCCGGACGTCAGGGCGCGCCGCGTCTCGCTTCCATGCGCTCGGCGCCGATTCATGCGCTGTCGAAAGACCGACTGGCCCCGATAAGCCACCCGCGGCGTTCATCGGCGCATTCGTGTTACGACGTATAGCATATTCCGTCAAGTTTCGGTGGCAATACGTAAATTGTGAACTGGCGCCGTTGCCGCACACAGGGCCAGGCGCGAAATTCGGGCGCGCTTGCGGCTAGCCTGCATCTCAGAGACGGTGAAAGCTGGAAGCACTCAAACGAAAGACATCGAATTAAATTCAAGCGTCCGTGGTAACGGAGCAAAACCCAGCACAAGAAGGAAAGAGGCAATTGCAGGTCTCTGGACAAAGACTCAACAAATGCCTGACTGTCTGGCGGCGCAGCGAGTCTGCCGCGGAGGACGCTGTTCGGCCGATGCGCCCGGAATCCACGTTTAGCGAGAATCCTATTGACAAGGTCAAATCCGTTTATTGCTAAATTTAGATCTGACCTCGCCGGTTCAATATTTCGCGGTCTTGGCCAACGTTTGCTATCTTCTTCGGCAACAACGACTCTTAAAACAAACAGGAAGAACCAGATATGAAAATGACAGTCAACCTTGCAACCATTACCGTCGCCGTGGCACTGCTGACGGCATGCGCCCCCGAGGCGAAGAATGACCCCGCCGTCGAGGCAAAGAATGACCCCGCCGTCGAGGCAATGCGCGCCGCGGCCGAAGCCGAGAACCAGATGACTGGCGCGCTGGCTACGGTGATAACGGCCTGGGATACCGGCAATACGGATACTCTGGACGCAATCATGTCGCCGGGCGTCCAGCGTACTGCGCCTGACAAGAATGTGAGCAGCCTCGATGAGTACAAGGCTCTGATTGCTGGCGTACACACGGTCTATCCGGATTTCCGGATCACCAACGACGGCTCGGCGATCGGCCAGGACAGTGGCTTCGTTCAATGGACGGTGACCGGCACCGACAGCGGAAGCGAGAACGCGACAGGCAACTCGATGAAGGCCACCGGCATTACCAAGTACCAGTTTGAGAACGGCAAGATAGTCAGCGAGCTCGTCGTGTTCGACACGGCCGCAGTGCTGACCCAGCTGCAGAGTGAAGAACTGCCGCACGGCGGAGAGTAGCTGAGGCAGAACAGGGTCCGATGACCTGTACTAGACTTGGCAAGAAGAATTAAGGCCCCCTTAAAGGGGCCTTTTCTTGTTTTTGGCGGTATAGCGAGTCCTCTGCGGACGCTGCTCCGTCATCAATCGCGCGCAACGAAGTCTCGATGCTCTGTCAACAGGCCCCATCGGCTTTGACGGTAATAAATCGCTCGATGGTCAACGATTTCAGCGA
>JBATHK010000088.1:0-29039 GCA_049666725.1 Woeseiaceae bacterium | reverse complement strand
CCGCAGGCTGGCAGGTATCGGTTGCCACGCCCTCGTACGGCTCGCTGCACAGGCTGCCCGGCGCGGCTCGACTCGCGACCGTTGAAGTCGACTTTCGCGGCAGTGTGCACCCCGTCGATATCTGGGGTATCGAGGTCGACGACAGCGGCGTAAAAAATATTATTTTCGATCACGCCTTGTTTGCGCAATACGGCGGCGGGCGCATTTACCACCAGGATGAAGCGGCTCGGCCTTTTGCAAGCGACGCGAATACGTTCGCTTTTTTCTGCGCGATCGCCGCGCAGTGGATAGACTCAAGCGAAACACGGCCGGATGTCGTGCACCTGCACGACTGGCATTCGGCCTTCTACCTGATTCTCGCGAAGTATGCCGAGCAGTTCGCAGGCCTTCGCGACCTTCGCACCGTATTTACGATTCACAATCTCTCTTACCAGGGCACGCGCCCGTTTCATGGCGATGAATCCTCGCTCGAAGCCTGGTATCCGAAGCTGCGCCCCGATTATGGGAGAATCGTCGATCCTCGCTACGCTGACTGCGTGAACCCGATGGCGAGCGCTATTCGCCTCGCAGACCGAGTAAGCACGGTATCACCCACCTACGCGGGCGAGATCTGCAGACCGAGCAATCCCGAGACCGGCTTCATTGGCGGCGAAGGACTGGAAGCCGACCTGACCCGGGTGCGTGATGACGGTCGCCTGTTCGGCATACTCAACGGCTGCTACTACGACCAGCCGATCGGTCGCCGCCCGGGCTGGCAGCGTTTGCTCGGCATGATCGAGACACAGCTTCAGACCTGGCAAAAGGAGCAGCCGTCGAACGAAGCCCACGCGCTGGCACTTCAGCGATTGACCTCTATGCCGAAACGACGGCCGAGCCACCTGATGACCAGTATCGGCAGGCTCGTCGACCAGAAAGCGACCTTGTTGCTGCATGAGTTCGACGACGGCGGCACGGCGCTGGGGCGCATCGCCGATGCGGCCGGCCCGAGAAGCGTGATCGTAGTTCTTGGCAGCGGCGATCCGCTTCTCGAGGCACGCATGCTGCAGGTAGCGAAGCACACACCGAATCTCATTTTCCTGCAAGGATATTCCGAGGACCTGGCGGAACCGCTGTACCGGGGTGGCGATCTATTCCTGATGCCGTCGAGTTTCGAGCCCTGCGGCATCAGCCAGATGCTCGCGATGCGCAGTGCGCAGCCCTGCGTCGTTCATGGCGTTGGTGGTCTCAAAGACACGGTCGAAGACGGCGTTACCGGGTTCGTTTTCGATGGCCACAGCCCGGACGAACAGGCCAGGAAATTCATCAGCACGACAGCGCGTGCGCTGAACATCCGATCCAACGACCCAATTGCGTGGCAGAATGTCTGCCAGGCTGCAGCAGCGTGCCGATTCGACTGGGCTGCCGCTGCCAAAACTACCATCGATACACTATATGGCGAGGGCAATGACCGCTAAAGCAGACAAAAACAGCGAATTCGAGGCGCTCGTCGCCGGCCGTCACAACAACCCGTTCGCGGTGCTCGGGCCGCAGACCGAGGCCGACGGACGGGTTGTGCGCACGCTGCAACCGCATGCGGCCAAGGTAGAGCTGGTCGATGCCGCAGGCGCGCCAATCGCCGACATGAAGAAAATTCACGCCGGCGGCCTGTTCGAGGCGCCCCTGCCGCCTCGCAAACGGCATTACGCCCTGCGCATTACGGACGGCTCAGGCCTGTCCTATGTCATCGAGGATCCCTATCGTTTTCCGTCCGCTTTGGGCGAGATGGATTTGTACTACCTGGGCGAAGGATCGGACCGCTACATCTACAGGAAGCTCGGCGCACATCTGCGCCAGCTTCAGGGTGTAGCCGGCACGCGTTTCGCGGTCTGGGCGCCGAACGCATCGCGTGTCAGCGTCATTGGCGATTTCAACGGCTGGGATGGCCGGCAACACGTCATGCGCCTGCACCCGGGCAACGGCATCTGGGAAATTTTTATACCGGCCGTTGGCAACGGCACTTTGTACAAGTACGAAATCCTGGACAGGGACGGCAAGCTGCTGCCGCTCAAGGGCGATCCGTACGCAAGCTACCATGAGCGGCCGCCGGGCAACGCATCTATCGTTTCTGACAGCAGCTACGACTGGCAGGACGGCGAGTGGATGCAAGGCCTTACCGTCGAACCTAATCTCGGGCAGCCCATCAGCATTTATGAAGTGCATCTCGGTTCGTGGCGCCGCAAGGATGACGGCAGCTACCTATCGTACCGAAATTTTGCTGACGAACTCGTGGACTACGTTGTGGACATGGGATTCACCCACATCGAGCTGATGCCCGTCTCAGAGCACCCGTTCGACGGGTCCTGGGGCTATCAGCCGATTGGTTTGTTCGCGCCGACGCAGCGATTCGGCGCCCCGGATGATTTTCGCTATTTCGTTGATCGCTGCCACGCCAACAACATCGGCGTCATCATGGACTGGGTGCCGGCGCATTTCCCGAATGACGATCATGGCCTGCGGCGCTTTGATGGCTCCGCGCTCTATGAACATGAAGACCCGCGCAAAGGTGCGCATGCGGATTGGGGAACGTTGATTTTCAACTATGGCCGTCGCGAGGTCATGAACTACCTGCTCGGCAGTGCGCTCTACTGGATCAGTGAGTTTCACATCGACGGCCTGCGTGTCGATGCCGTCGCCTCGATGTTGTATCTCGACTATTCACGTGAGGAAGGCGAGTGGCTGCCGAACGAACACGGCGGCAATGAAAACCTCGAGGCCGTCGCATTCCTGCGCCGCCTCAACACGGAGATACACGCGCATCGCGCCACGTCATTCGCAGAGGAATCCACCGCGTGGCCGGGCGTGTCAAAACCGGTTCATGCGGGCGGCCTGGGCTTCACTTACAAATGGAACATGGGCTGGATGAACGACACCTTGTCGTACATGTCCGAAGACCCGATTCATCGCAAATACCATCACGACAAGATGACGTTCGGTCTCGTCTACGCGTTCAACGAGAACTTCGTCCTGCCGCTTTCACACGACGAAGTCGTGCACGGCAAGCGCTCGATACTGGGGCGCATGCCGGGAGACGACTGGCAGCAGTTCGCTAACCTGAGGGCCTACTACACGACGATGTTCGCCCACCCGGGCAAGAAACTGCTGTTCATGGGCAATGAAATCGCGCAGCGTAATGAATGGAATCACGATCAGTCGCTCGACTGGCACCTGCTTCAATTTGCCCCGCACCAGGGCGTGCAACAACTGGTTCGCGACCTGAATCGCCTTTACCAGGACACGCCGGCGCTGCACGAGGTCGATTTCAGTGGCGAGGGCTTCGAGTGGATTCAGTGGGATGATCGCGACAGCAGCGTATTGAGCTGGCTGCGCCGGGACAAATCCGGAGGCATTGTTATTTGCGTCGTGAACTTGACGCCGATCGTGAGAAGCGATTACCAGATCGGCGTACCTTTTGCGGGCAATTACCGCGTTGTGCTAAATAGCGACGACGAAAAGTACGGCGGCGGCGGCGTTGGCGCGGCGAACTACGAAGCCACCTCACCCGGCCATCACGGTCGGCCGCATTCGCTGCGATTGTCCCTGCCGCCGCTCGCAGCACTTATTTTGCAACCGGCGCCCAGCGACGCCTGACGGAGAAAGATGCATGGCCGCAACACCTGACGACACAACTGGCATAGGCGATATCGAGCTGCTGCAGGCGCCCGATCTGCCGATGACCGCCGATGCGATCCTGCACGACTTCACGCACTATTTCAGTCGCCTGCTGGGACGGCGCACAATTCGCCTCAATTCCCCGTTTCTTTACCAGGCGCTCGTATTCGCAGCACGCGACCGGCTGATGGAGCGCTGGGCGGAGACGCGCAAAGCGACCGAAAGCGCCGGCAAGTGCCGTCTCGCCTACATGTCACTCGAGTTCCTGATGGGCCGCCTGTTATCGAACGCGTTACTGAATCTCGGTATCGAGGATGAAACGTCCGAAGCGCTCTCCCGCCTGGGCATCGAACTTGAGGACGTGTACGAGCGCGAACATGACGCCGGCCTGGGCAATGGCGGTCTCGGCCGCCTGGCCGCGTGCTTTCTCGACAGTTGTGCAACGCTGGCACTGCCGGTCATCGGCTACGGTATACGCTACCACTACGGCATGTTCCATCAGCGTATCGAGAACGGTTACCAGGTTGAAGAAGCGGACGCGTGGCTGCGCGAGGGTTTCCCGTGGGAAATCGAGCGAATCGAGTACGCTCAGACCGTGCGCTTCGGTGGTCGTAGCGTCGTTTACACGGATACCGCCGGCGTCACGCGCTACGAGTGGATCGATACGCAGGACGTGCTGGCAATACCGTTTGACATTCCCATTCCGGGGTACAAGAACGGCATCGTAAACACGCTGCGGCTTTGGTCGGCGTCCGCCACGGATGAGTTCAACCTCACAGAGTTCAATGCCGGCAGCTACGCAGACGCGGTTGCCGAAAAGAACGAGGCCGAAAACATCACGATGGTCCTTTATCCGAACGCGGCGACCGAAAACGGCCAGGAGCTGCGGCTGCGGCAGCAGTATTTTCTCGCCTCGGCGAGCCTGCAGGATCAGCTGCGTAACCGAATCAAGAACTACGGTCCGGACCTCAGCGAATTTGCAGAAAAACACTGTATTCAATTGAACGATACACACCCGGCCATTGCGGTCGCCGAACTCATGCGCCTGCTCATGGACGAACACCTGATGGAGTGGGACCAGGCCTGGGAAATCACACGCAATACCATGGCCTATACGAACCACACGCTGCTGCCGGAAGCGCTCGAGATGTGGCCTGTCTCGATGTTCCGCCGGCTGCTGCCGCGAATTCTCGACATCATTTACGAAATCAATGCACGCTTTATCGTCGAGATCAGTCAGCGCTGGCCCGGTGACAACGATCGCATCGCCCGCATGTCGCTGATCAAGGAAGGACGTGAACCGATGGTGCGGATGGCATATCTTGCGATCGTGGGGAGTTTTTCCGTAAACGGCGTTGCCGCGTTGCACTCGAAGTTGCTGCGGGAAGGCCTGTTCCGCGACTTCGCCGAAATGTGGCCTCAAAAATTCAACAATAAAACGAATGGTGTCACGCAGCGACGCTGGCTGGCCGCCTGCAACAAGGGACTGGCCGAATTGATCACCGACAAAATTGGAGATTCGTGGATCACCAATTTGTCGGAACTCGAGAAGCTTAAAGAATTCGCCGACGACCCTGAGTTTCACGCCGACTGGCGATCGGTGAAGCTCGCCAACAAGGTAAAGCTCGCTCTTGCAGTGCAAAAAAAGACCGGCGTCGTTATCGATCCCAGCACGCTGCTCGACGTGCAGGTCAAACGCATTCATGAGTACAAGCGTCAGTTCCTGAATGTGTTGCACGCAGTCTATCTTTATGACTGCATTTGCCGTGGCATCGATGTGGTTCCGCGTACGATCCTCATCGGCGGGAAAGCAGCACCTGGCTACGTCATGGCAAAAAATGTCATTAAATGTATAAACAACGTCGCCCACGTGATCAACACGGATCCGGCGATGGACGGCAAGCTGCAGCTCATTTTCTACCCCGATTACAACGTCTCCGCCATGGAGGTGATCTGCCCGGCGGCCGATCTGTCAGCGCAGATATCGACTGCGGGTAAGGAAGCGTCGGGTACCGGGAATATGAAGTTCATGATGAACGGTGCCGTGACCGTCGGCACGCTTGACGGCGCGAACGTGGAGATCCGTGAAGCCGTCGGCAGTGAGAACTTCTTCCTATTCGGCCTGACCGTTGATGAAATTGCCGAGCGCCGCGGACAATACGATCCGCGCTCGATCATTGACTCGGACAAGGACCTCAGCCGCGTCGTGCGGCTGCTGGAAAGCGGCCACTTCAGTCGCTTCGAAGCGGATGTATTCCGTCCCATGGTCCAGTCCATTCAGGAACCGTCGGATCCCTGGATGACAGCCGCCGACTTCCGCAGTTTCGTCGACGCACAAACGGCGGCGGCCAAAGCGTATGTTGATGTCGAGCACTGGACGCGCATGAGCATTCTCAACACCGCGGCATCGGGCCGCTTCTCGACCGACCGCACGATGCGCGACTACAACGACGACATCTGGCGGCTGGAGCCGATCTCGCTGCCGAAACGTTGATGCAGCCCGGCAACCCGGAAATCCTCGGCGCGACTCCCGACGAAACGGGCACCAATTTTGCCCTGTACTCAGCCGTTGCCGAGCGCGTTGAACTGTGCCTGTTCGACCGTGACGGCAGTTTGATCGGGCAGCGCGACCTGCCGGAGTGCAGTAGCGCCGTGTGGCACGGCTACCTGCCCGGCTGCCGTCCCGGGCAACGCTATGGTTACAGGGTTCACGGACCGTTCGACCCGGCAAACGGCCTGCGCTGTAATCCGGCAAAACTCCTTCTTGATCCCTACGCCCGCGAGATAGTCGGCGAGTTCAAGTGGGATCCCGCGGTGTTCGATTACAGAATCGAGGACGGCGAATTTCATCCGAACGTCAACGACAGTGCCCCGTTCGTGCCCAAAAGCGTCGTATGTGGAACTTTTGACGATGAAATTCCGAATGGCCCCGCCGTGCCCTGGGGCGAGACGATTTTTTACGAGTGCAACGTTCGCGGTTTCACGATGCGCCATCCCGCCCTGGACGAATCGGCGCGCGGCACATTCGACGGACTTCGTCACAAGGACGTTATCGCTCACCTGAAATCACTCGGCATCAGCGCAGTCGAACTGATGCCCGTGCAAACATTTATTGATGAGTGGCACCTGGCTAATAAGAATTTAAGAAATTTCTGGGGCTACAACACGATCGGCTTTTTCGCACCGATGCAGCGCTATGCACGTGGCAACGCTGTCACGGAATTTCGTGACATGGTGCGCGCACTGCATGACGCCGGTATCGAAGTCGTCATGGACGTTGCCTACAACCATACGGGTGAAGCCGATCACCAGGGGCCCACACTTTCTTTTCGTGGCCTGGATAATCTGGCCTACTACCGTACCGAGCCGGATGACCACGGAGCTTACGTCAACGACACGGGCTGCGGTAATACGGTTGACCTCGACCATATCCGCGTCCGACAGCTGGTTCTGGACAGCCTCGACTACTGGGCCAGCGTTATGGGCGTCGACGGCTTTCGCTTCGACCTCGCGACCATACTCGGCCGTCGCCGCGACGGCTTCTCATCGACACACCCGTTCCTCGTCGACATCAGCAACCACCCCAACCTTCGACACGCAAAACTGATCGCCGAACCCTGGGACCCGGGTCCCGGCGGTTACCAGCTCGGCAAGTTTCCGCCGCGCTGGGCCGAATGGAACGATCGTTACCGCGACACGGTTCGGGCCTTCTGGCGCGGCGACGCGGAAACGAGCGGCGAATTTGCAAGCCGACTGCATGGTTCCGCTGACTTTTTCGAATCGAGTCAGCGACCGCCGTTTGCGAGCGTCAATTTTGTAGCCTGTCATGACGGCTTCACCCTGATGGACGTGGTCAGCTACGAACAGCGCCATAACGAAGCAAATGGAGAAGATAACCGCGACGGTCACTCGCACAACCTGAGCGCAAACTACGGTGTCGAAGGAGCATCGGACCACCCGGACATCATTGAAATACGTCGTCGACAACGCCTCAACATGCTGGCAACGCTGCTATTTTCACAGGGTACGCCCATGCTGCTTGCCGGCGATGAGTTCGGTCATACACAGCACGGCAACAACAATGCCTATGCACAGGATAATGAGACTGCCTGGCTGGACTGGTCTGCAATGGATCTCGAGCTCATGGAGCAGGTACGGGAACTCGTGTTGTTGCGCCGCGAAACACCGCTGTTGCGCCTTGACGACTACGTGCACGGAACGCTGGAGCGGGAAAGCAGCACCATAGAAATCCGCTGGGTTAACAAGGACGGGGAAATGAAGCAGGCGGACGAATGGGCATCGAGCCGCGCTTTTTCCGTGCTGATCGAGGAAGTCAGCGGGAGCACCGGGCTGGACGCGGTTACAATCCTGATGAACCGCTACACTGAGCCAACCGTTCTGCAGCTGCCGATCGTCAGTATCGCGACGAACTGGCACGTCGCGTTTTCGAGTGCTCGCAGCCCGGAGGCGACGATCCAGGGGCGTGAGGTTATAGTGCCAGGACAGTCAATCACCCTGCTCGTCTCACGCTAGACGGAGGATTGCAAATGACCGATCTGTTCGAAAATCCGATGGGCCTCGACGGCTTCGAGTTTGTCGAATTCGCTTCACCCGAGCCCGGTGTCATCGAACCGGCGTTCGAACTGATGGGCTTCACCGAGGTTGCCAATCACCGCTCGAAAGATGTGACGCTGTATCGCCAGGGCGATATCAACTTCATCCTCAATCGCGAGCCGCGGAGTCTCGCGTACTATTTTGCGCAGGAGCACGGTCCGTCTGCCTGCGGCATGGCGTTTCGCGTTAAAGACGCACACCGTGCTTACAAACGTGCCCTTGAGTTGGGAGCACAGCCCGTCGAAATCCCGACCGGGCCGATGGAGCTGCGTTTACCCGCGATCAAGGGCATCGGCGGTGCTCCGCTGTACCTGATCGACCGCTACGAGCGCGGCTCCACGATCTATGACATCGATTTCGAGTTTGTGGACGGTGTCGATCGGCATCCGCAGGGCTGCGGCTTCCGGGAAATCGATCATCTCACTCACAACGTCTATCGCGGTCGCATGAATTTCTGGGCCGAGTTTTACGAGAAAATATTCAACTTTCGTGAGATCCGCTATTTCGATATCAAGGGCAAACACACCGGCCTGTTCTCGAAGGCCATGACCGCTCCCGACGGGCGTATTCGCATACCATTAAACGAGGAAGCTTCGCAGGGTACCGGGCAGATCGAGGAGTACCTCATGGCGTTCAATGGCGAGGGAATCCAGCACATCGCGCTTTCCTGTGACAACCTCTATGAATGCTGGGATCGACTCGCAAAACGGGGTATCGAATTCATGACCGCCCCGCCTGAAGCCTACTACGAGATGCTGGAGGAACGTTTGCCTGGGCACGGCGAGCCTGTCGATGAACTGCAGTCTCGTGGCATCCTGCTCGATGGTTCGACAACAGACGGCGAACCGCGTTTATTGCTGCAAATATTCTCGGCGAACATGGTCGGGCCGACCTTTTTCGAGTTTATTCAGCGCAAAAAAGACGAAGGTTTTGGCGAGGGGAATTTCAAGGCTTTATTCGAATCAATTGAACGCGACCAGGTTGCGCGCGGCGTCGTCGACGCCGAAGCCTGACAGGAGCAAAGTAATGAACCTAAAACGAATTCATCACGTCGCGTACCGCTGCAATGACGCCAGGGAAACGGTCGAGTTCTATCAACGCGTGCTGAACATGGAATTCACGGTCGCATTTGCAGAAGACCAGGTGCCATCGACGAAGGAACCCGATCCCTACATGCACGTGTTCCTCGATTGTGGCATGGGCAACGTCATCGCATTCTTCGAGCTGCCGACACGACCTGAAATGGATCGCGATCGCAACACGCCCAGGTGGGTGCAGCACATCGCGTTCGAAGTTGACAACTACGCGGCCCTGCTGGCCGCAAAAAAGCACATCGAGGCGCAAGGCGTTGACGTCATCGGACCGACCAATCACGGAATTTTTCAATCAATCTATTTCTTCGATCCCAACGGACATCGCCTCGAACTGGTTGCAAACACGCACACGCAGGAACAGGTCGATGAATTAAAGCGCGTGGCGCCGGCCATGCTCGAGGAATGGAGTCGCACGAAGAAAGCACCACGCCACGCGGCCTGGCTGCACGAGTTGGAATTCAGGGGAGACGAATGAGACTTGCATCATTGAAACACGGCCGCGACGGCCGCCTCGTTGTCGTATCGCGGGATCTCACGCGCTTTCTTCCTGCCGATGATGTAGCCGTGACCTTGCAGTCCGCCCTCGATGACTGGCAGAAGAAACGTCCGGCACTCGAAGCGCTGTCGGCGCGGCTGGCCGCCGGTGAAGGCGAAGCGTTCGACGAATCCGCCTGTGCTTCACCTTTGCCGCGCGCCTACCAGTGGGCCGACGGCTCGGCTTACGTCAATCACGTAGAGCTCGTGCGCAAAGCCCGCGGCGCCGAAATGCCTGCAACCTTCTGGACCGACCCCCTGATGTACCAGGGCGGTTCCGATTCTTTCCTCGGCCCGCGCGACAGTATCCCGGTGATCGATGAGCACTGGGGAATCGACTTCGAGGCCGAGATTGTCGTCGTCACCGACGATGTCCCCATGGGCGTGTCCGCCACCGATGCGGTAGCGCACATCCAGCTGATCATGCTCGTAAATGACGTGTCACTCAGAAACCTGATTCCGGGCGAGCTTGGCAAGGGCTTCGGATTTTTCCAGTCGAAACCATCAAGCGCGTTCTCGCCAATTGCCGTGACGCCGGACGAGCTTGGGGATGCATGGCGTGACGCGAAGGTGCATCTGCCGTTGCTTTCGTTCCTGAACGATGCGGCCTTCGGCAAACCCGATGCCGGCATCGACATGACGTTCGATTTCGGCCAACTTGTGGCCCATGCCGCAAAGTCACGACCACTGGGCGCCGGGACTATCATCGGTTCTGGCACGGTCTCGAACAAACTGGACGACGGTCCGGGGAAGCCCATCGAAGACGGCGGCGTCGGCTATTCGTGTATCGCCGAAATCCGCACGATCGAAACGATCAACAACGGCAAGCCGAGCACATCGTTCATGAAGTTCGGCGACCGCATTCGAATCGAAATGGACGACGCCTCGGGCCAATCCATATTCGGCACGATCGACCAGGTGGTCGAAAAGTACGAGGCCTGAATGCCGATCAAACTCTACAGCTACTGGCGCTCGTCGGCCGCCTACCGCGTAAGAATCGCGCTCAACCTGAAAGACCTCGACTACGAGATCGTGCCGGTGTCTTTGGCGCCCGGCGTGTCCGAGCACCGCAAGGATGCGTATCGCGCGATCAATCCGCAGATGCTCGTGCCGTACCTCGAGGATGGCGACATTGCGATCGGGCAGTCGATGGCAATACTCGAGTACCTCGAAGAGGCTTACTCAAAGACGCCGTTGTTGCCGAAGAACGAGCCCGCACGCAGCCGCGTGCGGGCGTTCTGCAACATCATTGCCTGCGACATTCATCCGCTCAACAACCTGCGCGTACTGAACTACCTCAAAGCCGAGCTCGCCGCGGATGAAAAGGCCGTCGGCGACTGGTACGAGCACTGGATTAACGAAGGATTCGAGGCGGCCGAGGCGCTGGCCGGCGATGGCAGCTATGTCTTTGGCAACCTGCCGACACTCGCCGATTGTTTCCTCGTACCGCAGATGTACAATGCGCGCCGGTTCAAAGTTCGGGTCGACAAGTTCCCGAAACTCGTCGCCATTGCCGAGGCCTGCAACAAATCATCCGCATTCAAGAAAGCAGCGCCCGGACAACAGCCGGACGCCACTGCAAGCTGATCAATACCTACTTGTTGGCTTTCAGGTTCTTGTGACTTTGCATCCAGGCTTCTGAACGCCCTTTGGCTTCGGCGACCTGCTCAGGCGTCATGCGGGTCTCCAGGAACTCGAGTTTCGTCTTGGCGTCGATGTCACCGAAATTCGCGGCGAGCGTGAACCACGTATACGCGCCGACGGGATCGTATTTTTCCGAGTAATCCATCCCGTAAACCCGGCCAAGCGCCAGTTGAGCACCCACTACTCCCTGGTCGGCGGCCAGCAGGTACCACCTGATGCCCTCTTCCTCGTCCATCGGGACACCCCAGCCATTCTGGTACATGATGCCGAGGCTGTACTGCGCTTCGGCGTGTCCCTGTGCGGCCGCAGTGCCGTAGTATTTGAGGGCCATGTCGTCATTCATGTCGACGCCAAAGCCGTTGCCGTACAGCAATCCCATGCCATAGCAGGCATCGGTATCACCGGCATCCGCCAGTTCCTGCCATTCTTTCAGAGCCGTCGCGTAATCCGTGGAATTGTAGGCAGCCCAGCCTTTCTTGAAATCACCGGCCCAGGCAAAGGACGACAACAGCACGATGAACGCCGCGAGAAAGATGTGTGTGAACGTGCGCATGGCCTCGACCTCTGCTGATATGGCGCCTACGCATGGTGCGGAGCGCCATAGGCTATGGTCTCAAGACCCGTGCGGAACGGACCATTCGGGGATGTACTTAGCTGCGTTGCGGAGGCCTGTTTACCAGCACTTTTCCGGTGTCATGCCTGTCGCGGCACCCGTTATGTTTTTGCGCCCGGTATTGGTCAGCGTCAGCGTCCCGCATTTATCATTCGCCTGCACACCGATCGGCGCGGCCCGTACCTCGAATGTGGAGCCGTTTGCGGCCTGGATCGTCAGGTTGTAGGTCGCCGCTCCGCCGTCAATCGGGCAGGTGGTCGCAAAAATCGCGGGTGCACCCGTGTCAGCGCCGCCTGCGGCTGCGCCGCCGTAGGTGTTGTTGACAGTGTAGTATCGCTCCATCGCGTTACCGAAGCTCGCCAGGGCACCGGAACAGTCGGCACGGCGTGTCTTGCGCATTTGCTCCTGGTAGGACGGATAGGCAATTGCCGCAATAACTCCGACGATTGCCACGACGATCATTAGTTCAACCAGATTAAAGCCCTGCTGTTTCTTCATACCGTGTATTCCTGAGATGAACGTTTCAAAGCGTCGACTAACGCTGCCTTGGTGCTCTGTAGTTGCTTGGCAAAAGCCAAAATTCCTCGATTAACCGGCCGCTTTTGCCGAGTCTGAATCCCACGTGTGCCCCAGGGCGAACTCGCGCAAGAGAATCACTGTATGAGGACATGGAACGAACGACGACCGACGTTGACATCTGGTAAGAGATATCGCCGATTATGATTCGGTTTTCGTCGGCATACACCGCATCGACCCGACCCGTCTTTTGAAATCCATTTTCCGGGTAGTATTTTGGCAAGTCCGCCGCGATCGCTGTGCTCATTGCCACACATGCAATCGCAAGGACGAGGAATAATGTCTTTTTCATGGTCTGACTCCTGAATTTCTATTGGCTTACGGCGTAAGTTCTTCCCAAGCCAACCGACCTGTCTTCGGTCCATCGGTTTCAATAATGTCGGTAACGTCAATCGTACTGCCGCCCGTCGTCTCGGTCGTTGACGTATAGCGCTTGTTGGCGAGATTCACGGGTGAAGTCGCAATACCGGTAATCGACACACCCACTGCTGCTGATCCATTGATTTCATCGAGGTCATCCAGCAAGCCGTCGCGGTTAAGGTCAAACGCGATCTCGCCGGGGTTTCCGCCCGTGAGCCACTTCGCTGCCATCAGCCAGCCGCTGCCACCAAAGTTACAGGGGTTGGAGTCGGGCATCATCGTGTTGAAGAACACCAGATCGCCGCGAATCACGGGGTCGGTTACGAGGCGCTCTCCGCTGTCAGGCAGGTTCATGTACCAGCCGAAATCCGATGCAAAGTTGATGGAGTTGCTGGTGAGCGTTCGCCCAAAGACGCCGCCAGTTGACGTGCCATAGCCGATGGTCTGTTGCACCAGGTCGCCCTGGTCGAGTTCGTCGGTTCCAGAATCCCAGACGCCGTACATAGTTTGCGTGTCGGTCGTCGTGACGTCACCTGCTGTGAGGTACTGCCCGGTTCCGAAAACCACCATCGTATTCGGTGAATTGGGACTTGACGTCGGGATAGCGCTGTTGCGCACGATAACCGGTGTCGACGTGATTTGTTGATTGGCGGGTGCCGTGAACAAGGGCTTCGGCGTCGGTCCCTGTTTGTAAGCGACATCCCAGTTGCCCGTGTTGGTGCCGGACAAATCAAACGCCCACATATTACCCTCGAGGTCGCCGGCATAAACACGATCGGCAAGACCGTCACCGTCGGAATCGATGACTGCAGGGGTCGACAGACCGTTTCGGTCAGTCGTCGTTCCGACACCCGTTGTGATCTCGACGTAGTCCGAACCGCTGGTCCAGGTGCCGTCGAGGCCACCTTCCAGGAAGATCACGAACAGCTTCGCTTGTCCGCTGCCGAGGTCGTTATAACCATTGCCAACAACCGCGGCCCAGCGGATCGAATTGCTGGGGCCTTCGAGCGGAACGATGGAAGGACGACTGAAAGTGTGGCCCAGGTCGGCGTCGTCCGTGCTCGTGAATTCCCACATTACGGTCCGGGCCGGAGCACTCAGGGCCTCAGAAAAGAGCGCCGGGTTGGTAACGTCCAGTGCGAACAGGCCTCGGCCACCGCCGCGCAGGCCACCCACGAGGATGGTCTTCCACGACGTGGTACCCAGTGCAGTAGACTTGATGTAAGCGTCAGCGACCGAAGGTGTCAGGTCCACGCTGTAACGATGCGCGTAGGCGGGATCACTGAGGTAGTGCATTCCATCCAGCGCGCCGGTCGAAAACAGGGCGTTGGGAATGTAACCCAGGATTTCGTTGCCGCTTGCCTGCGCGAAGCCGTGCAGCATGCCGTCATTGCCGCCAACGTAAATGACCCCGGGCCTGGCGGCCTGGGCGAGCCGGTATTCACTGTAGGTCGTGCCGACAGCACCGGGAAACGGAGCAACGTCCGGCCAGTTCGACTCCGGAGCACCGACGAAAACCGGTCCGGAGTGGACGAGGTCGCCGAGGATTGCCCCACGTTCTCTCAACCCTTTGGCCGTATAGATATCGGTGCCATCGGTATAGTTGCAAATCGAGGTCGACGAGATTTCACAGCCGCGGTCGCCCCGCAGGTAGCCGTGCCGTGCCATTCCCGTCGCTTCATTATCCAGGCCACCGGCCGAATTGGTGCGGAAGTCGTTCTTTTGAGCCGCAGTTAATGCCGACCATTGGAACGCGATTCCATCAGCGCCGTCATAAGTGAGCAACGTTCGCGGATATACCGAAAGATCACGTGTGTTCAGTTTGTGTGCTGCTGACCAGCTCGGCGACGCACTGATGGCGCCCGTATTCGGGTCGAGATCGAATGCCAGCAGGCTGCCATCCCAGCGTTCGCTGTTGAACAAGGCAAGGTACACCTGCGAATTCGTGCTCAGGGAACCCGTGTTGAACGCGACCGATGCCGCCGAACCTACGCGGCCCTGAATGGACTGCAGCGCGCTGCGCAGCCCCGCGATGAGCTCACCGGGATTTTGAGCGCTGAGAAACTCGCCGCGCCCGTTCCAGGCGGCGTGCCGCAGGTCATCGATTTTCGTCGTGTCCGTGTTCGGTATGGGCCAGGTAAACGGATCGGTCGTATTCGGCGGCATGGCCGACAGCGTGCCATCGACGCCAAAGGCCACGGAGTAGGTCACCATGTGCTGGGCCGTGTTTTCGTCGATGCCACCCGGCGGCGGCCGCAGGTTGTTCGCTACGCCCGGACGAATATCGTTTTCGTAATATTCCATGGCGATATCAGCGAGTGTTTTGCTTTGTGCGTCTCCATACGGGCCGGCGTTTCCGCTGTCCCATGGTGTATTGTCATCGCCGTCAGTATTACCGAGACTGGCGCCAAAAGTGCCATTGTAATAACCATCGGTCATGAGAATCGTAAAATTTTGCTGGCACTCAGCGCCGGAAGCAACTGGAAGTGCAGGACAACTAAAACCGAAGTCGTTGGTCTGGCAGCTCAGATACTTGCCGGCTTCGTTAAATTTATCGCGCAACGGCGTGCCGCCAGACCCGTAGCCTGTATAGAGATTATCCAGCAAGTCTTTTTTGTCACCGGCCGCTGGATCTGCATTCATCGACTTGATCGCCGTGTCGATGTTGCCATTGTCATGCAGGGTCACCAGTCCCATTCGCGAATTGCTCGCACCGGCCATCACCTGCCCATAAGCCGCTTTGGCGACAAATTCACGTTTGCGGTAATAGCTGAACCAGTTGGCGAAGTTCTGTATTTCCTCTGCGTAGGTGCAAGACGGGGCCGCCACGCAGTCCCTGCGATTGGGGCCACCTACATACGTGAGCGTGAGTGGCTCAATTTCGACCAGCGTGTGTGCGTCACTCGCATCGACTACGCCGTTGCCGCTCAAACTCAGGTCCGCCGTGTTGGTGTCAATCCAGATATTGTATCGGGCCGGAAGAAAATTATTGACCGTGAAAGTGCCCAAGGCACCGCCGCAATAATCGGTGTCGTACGTCGTAGTCGCGGTCAGGTCGAAAAAGCCAGTCCCCGTATACGGGTTATACAGCGCCGCCGTTGGGTTTGCGTCGGTGTAGGGAACGCCGGCATCGTTCACGCCCGGCCAGGGCGTGTACGTGATGCTGGGATCGTAATAAAGCTTGTTGTAATCCTTGCTCCAGGCGCGCCAAACGCCGGCATAGGGCGCTGCCACACCTTGATCGATCATTCCCTGTTCGGTTGGCACCATCCAGTAGTAATCGTTATCCGGTGCGGGCTGGGCGTAATAGTATTCGCAGCCGAGATCCATAATACCGCTGTTCTCCGGCGTCATGAGGCCCCAGTCCATGCTGCCTGAATCGTCGAGCATAAACAGGATATTTGGCTCGACCGAGTTGCTCAAGAAAAGCGGCGTGTCAGCCAGCGTACCGGGCGCCGCGGATGCTGTCACCGGGCCTAGGAGCACGCAGGTCAGTAAAGCAGCGCTGGCTGCGGCTCTGAAATGTGTCGTTTTAGTTTTCATGATTGTCATGGCCACCGTAATTAACTAAAAGATGCGCCCGTAATGGCTGCGTAGTATCACTTCTGCAGAATCGGCACTGCCGCCGGTTCCACGCGAGGTGATCTTGAATATGCTCACGTCACCGGTACCTTTGTTATCGCCGTAGCCGGACATGTTCATGGCACCTTCCGTACCTTTCACGGTCGTGAAATGCTTGATGAAGTACTGGGGCTCGGCATAGGAACCGTATTTGGCACTGGCAACGACGTGTTGTGTTGCGTCACTCCAGGTCGCGCCTGTTGAATAGTAGGGCTCGATATCCGTAAGGCCGTATAAGCCGCCGGAACCGTTGAAACTTCCGAGGCTGACGATGCCTTCGATGTAGGTTTCCGCTTCCCGGATCCCAGACTCCGTCGTTTGAAACGCGAGATTGCGATCGCGAGTATTGCCGGCCATCTTCTCTTCGAGTGATGTGCCCTGCATGCTGCTGACGGCAAGCAGCGTAACGACCAGCAGCATGATCAGGCTGACGATCAGCACGACGCCACGCTGGCTGTGCCGCGACTTGAAGTTCCCAAGTGAGCGGATTGCCAGGTTCATTGTCTGCACCTCGTGATAATTCATAGCCGGTTCCTTACAGCAACCGTGGTCGTGTATACCTGCCGCAGGCGATTGTCCGGCGCGGCTACGGTCGTTCCGAACAGGTTGTAGTTCTGCGTGAGGCCGCCCGTCAGGTTGTCATCGTAGGAGCGCACCACGACCGCAAATCGAATGCTGATCACGTCAGCCATATCCACGAGCGGGTCGGCCGGCCCGTAATAGTTCGCGGTGCCGGACCCGTCGGTGTCATGGCCGTAAAGAATTTGCAGGTTCTCTATCCCATCCAGGAATTCCAGGTCGTTACGGAACAGCGCCGGCTGACCTTCCGATCCGGTCTTGATCTCGTAACGGGTTTCCTGAGTGAGCATCATTGATGCGTCACCGCCATAAACTTTGGACAAGCAGTGCGCGTTGGCGCCGGGACAGCCCGGGTTGGTGACATTGTAGTTACCCGGATCTCCGCTGCCCGTGTTGTGCACCACCGTGCCGGACGAATCCGGGTTGGCGTTGGTGATCTGAAAAATATCGCCTGCGCTGCAGTCCGCAACGAACACGATGTCATCCTGCTCCAGGCCAGTTCCGGTCGGCACTTTAATGTTCGCCGACGCCTGCGGGCCGTACGGCGGTTCGACGGTGATACCGGAGTCGATGCCGCCCCGCAGAATCAGCGAGTCCGGGGCTCCGGACGCACCATCGATGCCGTCAACACCGCCAGACAGGAAATCGACGTAACCTGTACCCGCGGTATCCAGGTTGTTCACGAAATTGCTGGGATCGCTCGCGCAGCCCCAGAAATCCGCCATTCGTATGTCTCTCGACAGGACTTCCAGCGCCATGCGACCGTTTTCCTGCATGCGCGAAGTCGCTTCATGCACGCGGTAGGTTTGCCTGGACGAGGCAAAAACCTGTAAGACACCGCCCATGAGAAACACGCCGAGAAGCATGGCGATCATGACTTCAACGAGTGTCACGCCTGTTTGCCTGGATATATTTTTTTGCGGTTTCATATTCATAATTACAGTTGGATAGTGATTGCCAGTCGTTCAGGGTTGGCCTTGCCGGCGGTGGTATCTATGGTCCCGTCGCGATTGTCGTCCCACCAGATCTTGATGGCGAACAAAGTACCGGTGCCGTCGCACAGCGGGCTTGCGGCAGACGTGCCGTCGTCCGGCGTGCTGTCGATACATACGAAACCCTGTCCATCAGGTAGGTACGTCGCAATGGCGGCGTCCCATTCATAAAGGTCGTTTTGTGCCATTTGCTGTGTTGTGCAGCCCGTTGCGGATTTGCAGGCTGCTGTCGTCGCTTTCGCAGTCGGGTCATACATTCCGGCGTTCGCACCCGGCACGTTGGCGCGCATGCGGTCCGCAAGGTCGTAGGCCAGTGCCGACGCCTGCGAGCGCATGAAAGCACTCTGGTTGTTCTGCAGCGATACAACCTGCAGACCAGCAACGCCGACCAAACCTATCGACAAGACAATGACAGCCACGAGAACTTCGATCAGTGTGAAGCCGGACTGGCTGTGCAGACGCATATGATTACTGTTATTCATCAGGAGCATCCTTGACGCGCGACGTTGGTTCTGCCGACGGAATTGACTTTGATCAGCCTTCCCATCTCCGAGGTGCGGCTGTCGCACAGCGTGAGGTCGCCACCGCCGGTCATAGCGAAGCCACGCGCGTCGTAGGTGAAGCTGCTCGATGTCGTGCTGGACAGCGTCGAGGAGTCGTTAATGGGTCCGAATACCGAGATAATCTCGTTTGCTGCTGCGACCCCGTTCCGATCCTTGTCGACCCAGACGATCCAGCCTTCCGACCAGTCGGAGTCACCGGAGCAGGTGGGAACCGCGGCGTCAAAATCATCGCTGGAGCACACCGTAGCAGGACGCTGGTAGCGAACCGCCGCACTCCTGGCCATCTTGACTGACGTTACGAACTGGTTGGACTGGCTCACCAACCGGTTGTCCATGATCACGCCGCGAAAACTCGGAACACCAACGGAGAGGATGATTGCTGCAACTCCAAGCGTCACCATCAGCTCGATCAGCGTAAAGCCGCTGTTGCGTGTTTTTCCGAAATTTGTGTTAGTTCTCATAATTTATCGCCAAAACATTCATGGGAAATCAATAGCCGAGCTCAATCTACTCATCGCGGATTATGTTCGATGATCCGTGTTTCGGTCTGCGACCTGTGCCCAATTGCCGTGCAAATCGCAGTGCGAAGCGCAAAAACTGTGAAGTTCGTCACAATGCATTTCCTGTCAGTCGATTCCCGTGTTCCAAAGCAGTTTTGTATAAGGGCAACTGCAACGAGACCGATTCTCGTGGATCGGCAATTTCTTTTGTGTGATTGCGATCAAACAAAAGTGGGAGCACGGCGAAGTTTCCGACGGGCGGCTATTTTGTGGCGACCGGCGGCGCAGATCTCTGCTGGCTGAGGTTCGAGCCCGGCGGGGAAGATTGCTTATGTCAGATAGGAAGGATGGGTGGAATGGGTGGTGATCTCCTAACGACAACCAAAGAAAAAGGGGAGCCGAATGGCTCCCCTTACTTTCTTGGTGGTGATGGGTGGAATTGAACCACCGACCTGCGGGTTATGAGTCCGCCGCTCTAACCATCTGAGCTACATCACCGGCTACTGGCTCGGCTGCCGAAGGGCACGTCGAGGGCCGCAGATTCTCCCGGTGAGGCCACCGACTGTCAAGGCAATCCGGGGGCCGGAGCCCGCGTTTTCGGGTACAGTCGGCCCCAATGGACCTGAGTTTCGTCTACCTGCTCGAGATGACCGGTACCGCGGCCTTTGCGGTGAGCGGTGCCCTGGCCGCATCGCGCAAGAACATGGACATTTTCGGCTTCTGCGTGCTGGCACTGATGCCGGCCGTGGGCGGTGGCACTATCCGGGACATTATCATCGACCGGGTTCCGGTTTTCTGGATTGCCGACAACCGCTATATCGCAGTCGCAGTCATTGCTGCACTGGTCGTGTTTTTCACGTCTTACCGGCCGGGCTCGCGCCGCCAGATTCTGGTCTGGATGGATGCCCTGGGGCTGGCGCTGTTTGCCGCGCTCGGAACCGAGATCTGCCTGCAACACGATACGGGGCCGCTGGTCGCTATCATGCTGGGCGTCACGACGGCCGTAACCGGCGGCATGATCCGCGACATTATCTGCAACGAGATTCCGCTCATTCTGTCCCGCGAGATCTACGCAACCGCGGCGTTCATTGCGGCTGTCTGTTACGTGCTGGCCGACAACATCGGCGTCAGCGAGTCATTAGCGCTGGGAATCGCCGTGATCGCGGGATTCTCGGTGCGCGCCCTCGCGATTGTCTACAACTGGTCACTACCATCGTTCGGTATGCACAAAGGAAATTAAGGGGACAGTTTACTTAATTCGTGTGGAAATTAAGTAAACTGTCCCCTTAATTTCCTTAATTTCCAGCCGCGATTTATACATTGAATCGGAAGTGCATGACGTCACCTTCCTGCACGATATATTCCTTGCCTTCGAGCCGCAGCCGCCCCGCTTCTTTCGCACCGTGTTCGCCGTTACCGGCGACATAGTCGTCGTAGGAAATAACCTCGGCGCGTATGAAGCCTTTTTCGAAATCGGTGTGGATTTCGCCTGCCGCCCGGGGCGCCGTCGCGCCGACTTTCGTGGTCCAGGCACGGACCTCCTTGGGACCTGCTGTGAAAAAGGTCTGTAGCCCGAGCAGTGAATAGCCGTGTCGAATGACGCGATTGAGGCCCGGTTCCTTCGCTCCGAAGTCGGCGAGGAATTCTGCCTTGTCGTCATCATCGAGTACGGCGATCTCGGCTTCGATGGCCGCACAGATCGCAACAACTTCCGAACCTTCCTTGTCCGCGTATGCGCGCACGGCCTCAAGGTGCGGGTTGTCGACGAATCCGTTCTCGTCCACGTTTGCGATGTACATGACCGGTTTGGCTGTAAGCAGGTGGACGCTCCTGAGTATCTCTTTTTGAAGGTCGGTGGTCTGCATCGAACGTACCGGCCACCCCGCTTCGAGATGTACTTTGATTCCGGCAAGCGCATCGCGATGCGCGATAGCGTCTTTCTGCCCTGTCTTCGCCGTCCGTGAGGCTTTGTCGAACTGCTTCTCGACGGACTCGAGATCGGCGAGCGCAAGCTCGGTATTGATTGTCTCGATGTCATCGATCGGGTTGATGGTTCCCGTCACGTGCGTCACGTCATCGTTCTCGAAACATCGCACAACGTGCGCAATCGCGTTTGTCTCCCGGATATTGGCAAGAAACTGGTTGCCGAGGCCCTCGCCCTTGGATGCGCCGGCGACGAGGCCGGCGATATCGACAAATTCCATGGTCGTTGGAAGGGTTTTCTGCGGTTTCACGATGCCGGTAAGAACCGCCAGGCGCGGATCCGGAACCGGCACGATTCCGACATTCGGCTCGATCGTGCAAAACGGGTAATTCTCGGCTGCAATCTCGGCCGCCGTCAACGCGTTGAACAGGGTCGACTTGCCGACGTTCGGCAGCCCGACGATGCCACAGGTGATTGCCATCAGGTTTGCTCTTTCGTGTGCAGTTGTTTCATTGCCGCGTTGAGACCCTCATCCAGCAGCAGCGGCATGATGTCGACGGCCTCGGCAACGTTTTTCTCGACGGCGCTCTCGACGTCACTCGAGCCACGTTTCAGAACGTAGCCGGTCACTTTGCTTTTTTCACCCGGGTGTCCGACACCAAGACGAAGACGCACGAAGTTTGGCCCGCAGTGCTTGATGATGTCGCGCAGGCCGTTATGACCGCCGTGGCCGCCGCCCTGTTTGAGGCGCGTGGTTCCCGGCGGAAGATCGATTTCATCGTGTGCCACGAGCAGCTCGGTCGGACGCAGCCGGTAGTAGTCGAGCAACGCACGAATCGGCCCGCCGCTCAGGTTCATGAAGCTCTGCGGCTTGACCAGCCACACCTTCTCGCCGTGCAGCTTGATATGGCAGCAGTCCGCATCAAATTTTTTCGCATAGCGGAAACTGCCGCCGTACTCGCGCGCCAACGCGTCGACGAACCAGAACCCGGCGTTGTGCAGGGTGCGTTCGTATTTTTCCTCGGGATTACCGAGGCCGGCAATGATGCGAATCTGTCTGGACATAGGAATGAGCCCTCAACAAAAAGACCGCCCTGTGGCGGTCTTTTCGATTGAACACCAGCATTGGCTAATCGCTCTCGGGCTCTTCGTCCGTCGGCTCGGCGTCCGGCGCAATCACTTCGCCTTCTTCGCCCACCGCTGCCTCGAGCTCCTCTTCCTCTTCGATCACCTCTTCCTTGATGATGTGGATCGAGACAACCGCGCGATCGGCTTCCGGTCCCTGCGCCAGTGCCGGCATCTCGACGCCCTCAGGCAGCTTGATATCCGACAGTGTCAACATTTCGTCGAGCTCGAGCTCGGAAACGTCGACATTGATGTACTCGGGCAGGTACCGCGGCAGACAGACGACCTCGACATCGGTCATCAGGCGTGCCACCTTGCCGCCACCGGTCTTGACGCCGGGCGCGACTTCTTCGCCGATGAAATGCAGCGGCACGTTCATCCGGATCTCTTCATCCTCGACGATGCGCTGGAAATCCATGTGCATGATGCGAGGCTTCGCGGGATGGCGCTGCATGTCCTTCAGAATCACGGCCTGGCTCTTGCTGCCAACCTTGATGTTCAGGACACTCGAATAGAACGATTCATCCTCGAGCTGCTTCAGAACCTTGTTGTGGTCAAAACTCAGGGACCGCGGGGCACGCCCGCCGCCGTAGATGATTGCGGGTACTTTTCCCTGGTGACGCAGGCGGCGGCTCGCACCTTTGCCCTGGTCCTCACGGATTTCCGCAACCAGGTCGAAGTCGTCACTCATGACTGTTCTCCATAACTGATTGATTTTGCTTAATTAATTTAAGCAGTTAAATGCACGTGGATCGCGACCAATCCACGCAAGGGCGGGCATCGTAACGCAAGCGCTAGTCGACGTAAAGAGAGCTGACGGACTCGTCGGTGCTGATGCGGCGCATGGTCTCGGCCAGCAGCTCGGCCGTCGACAGCTGGCGGATCTTCTTGCAGGCGCGCGCCTCGGCATTCAGCGGGATCGTGTCGGTTACGACCATCTCGTCGAGCGCCGACTCCGCGATGCGTGAGACAGCCGGCCCCGACAGGACCGGGTGCGTAATATAGGCATCGACCGAGGTCGCGCCGTGTGACTTCAGCGCACCCGCCGCGTGGCAAAGCGTGCCGGCCGTGTCGACCATGTCGTCGATCATGACGCAGTTCTTGCCTTCAACCGCACCGATGATGTTCATGATCTCGGACTGGTTCGCCTGGGCACGACGTTTATCGATAATGACGAGGTCGGCATCGCCGAGGCGTTTTGCCAGCGCCCGCGCCCTGACTACGCCGCCAACGTCCGGAGACACGACGACCATGTCCTTGTATTTCTTCTTCCAGGCATCGCCGAGCAGTATCGGCGAGGCATAGACGTTGTCGACGGCGATGTCGAAAAAACCCATGATCTGGTCCGCATGCAGGTCGACGGTCAGAACCCGGTCGACTCCGGCCGTTGCGATCAGCTTGGCGACGAGCTTCGCCGTAATTGGTACCCGGGAGGACCTGGGGCGCCGATCCTGGCGCGCAAACCCAAAATAGGGAATGACCGCTGTAATTCGTGCCGCCGATGCGCGCCTCGCAGCATCGACCATGACCAGCAGCTCCATGAGGTTTTCGGAGGATGGCGGACAGGTCGGCTGAACGATGAAGGTCTCGCGCCCGCGAATATTCTCGAGGATCTCGACGTTGATTTCGCCGTCCGAGAAACGGCCAACGTGGGCTTTCGACAATGGGATACAGAGATAGCGGGCGATATCCTGCGCGAGCTGCGGGTGGGCATTGCCCGAAAAGACCGCCATTGTTCCAACTTCCACGATTTCCCCTTACGTGACGTGAAATGGCTGGGGCGGCAGGATTCGAACCTGCGATACACGGGATCAAAACCCGATGCCTTACCGCTTGGCTACGCCCCAATGGAAATGAAATGCGCGTTGCGGCGCAATTGTGCGGTGAGGGTACAGTGCTGTCAACGATCGAAGAATAACCACCTGTCGATGACCATCCGCACCCGCGTATCCGGGTTGGTGGCCGACAAAATGCGCGGCATTTGCTGGCCTCCACCCTCGCGATAACGTGATATCTCCACGATCCAGCTGCTTTGCTCGAGCCGCACGAGCCGGTCCTGCTCATCGAAATCCGTCACCGCGGCCATCGAGGGATCGGGAATGCCCAGCGCCCAGTATCGTAAGGAAGCAACCGGGATCGTCCAGCCATAGCGATGGCGCAACTCGAGCTCGGCGTCGCTCAGTACCGTTTCAACGCCGTCCTTGTCGGTGAGGACAACAGAACGACCATCGCCTTCGATTCGCACGGTCCCCACGCCTAGCGGCCCGCCAACCGTCGCGGTAAAGGTATCGTCCCGCTGCGACCAGTTGAGCTTGCCGTTGAAGCCCTCATCGCCCGCCTTGACGGCGATGCGTCCCTTGAATTCCCACTCACGAATATCGCCCAGAACCGCGCTGCGCGATTCCCAGGTGTCGATACTCGGCAGGTCGACGCCCTGACGCGTGGTCGCACAGGCACCCAGCAGGCCCAGGCCCAGCAGCAGCCCGGCATAACGAAGCCCCTTGCTTTCAGGGCGTATCGGGGAAAAATCGAGTGCGAACATCTTCAAGGAGTGCGCTGTCGGGGCTCTTTACCTGCGAGGCATCCAATAGCTCCAGCGCGTCAGTCCTGCGATCCAGTGCAACCAGGACTTCGACGAGGTGAGCGGCAACCTCATGGTCATCGAATCCGTCATAAGCGCGCTGCAATTCAATCAGCGCTTCGTCCAGGCGACCCAGTTTGTAAAACACCCAGCCGAGGCTGTCGATGATCGCCGGGTTGTCCGGATCAAGCTCGATCGCTTTTTGAATGAGCTTTTCGGCCTCGGCGTAGCGATCTGTTCGGTCTGCGAGTGTGTAGCCATAGGCATTCAGCGACAGCGCGCTCTTTGGCCACCGTTTGACCGCGACAGAGTACGCCTCAAGTGCTGCTTCCACATTGCCCATGCGCAGCAACAGCTCGGCCCGGCTCAATGCCGTGCCCTCGTCATCGGGGCGGAACTCAACCACGCGGTCGTAGAGCTGCAGCGATCGCTCGAACTGTTCCAGCGAGGCGAACAACTGCGCTTTCGCGATGATCATATCGATAGCATGCGACGGTGAACTTTCGGCAAACTCGTCGAGCAGCTCCACGGCCCCGTCAACGTCGTCGTTCTGGAGCGCGAGCAGCGCACTCGCGCGACGCTGGGAGGCAACGGCATTGGCGCCGTAGCGCACTTCGCGATATAGAAGAATTGCCCGGCTGAATTCTTCGCGATAGTCGGCGATACGCGCGAGATAATACAGGGCATCCATGCGGTACTGCCCCGTTGCGAGCAGATCCTGAAAGTCGTCCCAGGCCGCGTCCAGGTATTCCTGGCGAAAATTGATGATGGCCATGAGGCGCAGCGCGTCGGCGCGCCCTGACTGCTCCAGCAGCACCTGGTTCACCTGGCTGAGCGCATCATCATCGCGTCCTGACATCATGTACATGATGGCCAGTTCCATGCGGGCATCGGGATCCGGATCCGGATCGTCGCCAATGATGCGGGCGGTGTACTCGATGGCCTCGTCGGGATTACCTTCAATCAGCAGCGCGCGGGCATACAGCAGTTTCGGCTTGACGTTGTCGGGGTCGAGCTCGCTGGACTTCAGAGCACGTTGCATCGCGTGCTCGGTATCGCCGGCCTCGAGCGCGAGGACAGCCACCGCATAGTGAGCCAGCGACGATTTCTTGTAGGGTTTCGCCAACGCGCGCATCAGCTTGTCGGCGTTTTGCGGGTCCCCTTCCTCGGACAGGTAGGGAACCAGCGAAACGAGACGATGCCCCGGCGACTCCTCTCCTTGCTCGACGAGGGTCTGGAACTGGCGACGCGCATTGCGCAGATCACCAACGCGAAAATAGCTTTGCGCGAGATAGATCCGTGCCTCGTCGCTGCCCGGGTCCAGCCTGGCCCAGCGTTTCGCGGCCTTCAGCGCTTCATCGTCGAAACCGTACGCAAAGGCTACCGTCGTCGCCTTCCGCGCCGTCTCGGCGCTGGTGCTGATCTCGGCCGCTTTACGGTACTCCACCGTTGCCTTGAGGTAGTCCTTGCGCTGCAGGGCCATCTCCGCCTGCAGTATATGAGCGCTGGCATCCGATGCTTTGGCCTCATCAGCGATCGCAGGGGGGGGTGTCAGGGCGAACAAGGTGAGCAGCACTGCGGCTGACAGCCATCGTCGAAGTTCATGCATAAAAAAGTCGTCCGTTTATTACACAGACAAGGAACTCGCGGTTCAGTTCGCTTATCATACGCACTCCGAAATTCTTGAGTGCCGTATCGGCGCCAACAGTAACGTTATGCCGCTGCAAATACTCGGCCTGAACCATAACACGGCATCTGTCGAAATACGCGAGCGAGTCGTCTACTCGGGCGACGACGTGCCGCGCGCGCTGCAGAGCCTGATGGCGATTGAGGGCGTCGACGAGGTGGTGTTGCTGTCGACCTGCAATCGCACCGAGTTTTACGTTATGACCAGCGACAGCGGCCGTGAGCGCCTGCGGTCTTGGTTGCAGGATGATCGCAAAATGGATCCGCTGTGTTGCGATACCTTGTTCACGCTGCAGGATGACGAGGCCATTCGGCATATATTCCGGGTAGCCTGCGGCCTCGATTCGATGGTGCTCGGCGAGCCGCAGATTCTGGGTCAGCTCAAGGACGCGTTTCGGCACGCACAGCAGGCGAAGACACTGGGCCCGAAACTTAGCCTGCTGTTTCAGCACACGTTTGCCGTTGCAAAGAAAATTCGTACCGACACCGAGATCGGTGCCAGTCCGGTATCCGTGGCCTCGGCCGCCGTCAATCTCGCCAGCCAGTTTTTTGCCGGCTTCAAGAAACACACGGCGCTGCTGGTCGGCGCCGGTGTAACAATCGAGCTGGTCGCCAAACACCTGCATAAACGTGAGATCGGCCGGCTGTTCGTCGCAAACCGCAACGTTGAAAGGGCCCGGGATCTTGCGCACGGGTTCGGCGGATTTGCGCTGCCGCTGTCGGAGATCGAAGGAACCTTGCCTGAAGCAGACATACTGATTACGTCGACAGCTGCTTCCGAGCCCATCATCACGCTGCAACAAATGAAAGCAGCAGTCAAAGCGCGCAAGCACAAACCGATCTTTGCCGTCGACATTGCGGTGCCGCGGGACATCGAAGCCGGTGTTGCCGATCTCAACGATGTCTATCTATATACGATTGACGATCTCGACAAGGTTATTCTCGAGGGTCAGGGCAATCGTGAAGCCGCTGCCGTCGAAGCCCATCGCTTGCTCGATGAGGAGATCGTTCGTTACACGAACATCGAACGCTCCAAGGAAGTCGTGCCCGTGATCGCGGCCCTGAGAGAAAAGACCGAGTCGCTGTGCAGCGAGGTCAACGCGCAGGCGCGGCGGCGACTGGCGCGCGGTGAATCTGCTGAAGATGCGGTTGAATACGCCACCGCCGCACTCATGAAAAAAATTCTGCACAAGCCCAGCGTGCGCTTGCGCAAAGCGGGTGAAGCATCGGATCAGGACCTGATCGACGCGGCGCGCGAGCTTTTCGGCATCCGCAAGGACAACTGAGCGAGGCTCCACGTGAAAGAATCCATACGCCTCAAGCTGGAATCCGTGAAAGAGCGATTCGAGGAGATTGCCGGTCTCCTCGCCGAAGCGGACGTCATTGCAGACCAAAACCAGTTTCGCGAGCTGTCAAAAGAATACTCACGCGTCGAGCCCGTGGTGCAGTCTTTCCAGGCCTACGAGGCGCTGCTCGACGACATCGCCTCTGCCGAGGAGATGACCCAGGATGCAGACCCAGAGATTCGGGAGATGGGCGAGGAAGAGCTCAAGGGCCTTGCCGAGCGCCACGAGATCCTGCTGGCAAAGCTGCAGAAATCGCTGATACCGGCGGACCCGCATGACAACAGTAACGTCTTTCTCGAGATCCGTGCGGGTACCGGCGGCGACGAGGCCGCTATTTTCGCGGGCGATCTTTTTCGCATGTATTCGAAGTACGCCGAGTCCATGGGCTGGTCGATCGAGGTGCTATCGGCACGCGAGGGCGATCACGGCGGCTACAAGGAAATAATCAGCCGCGTAAGCGGCCGCAGCATTTACGCCAAGCTGAAGTTCGAATCGGGTGCGCACCGCGTACAGCGTGTGCCCGAAACAGAGGCGCAAGGACGTATTCACACGTCGGCCTGCACCGTTGCCGTGCTGCCTGAGCCCGATGAAGTCGAAGCAGTGGCAGTTAATTCGGCGGATTTGCGAGTCGACACCTACCGTGCCTCGGGCGCCGGCGGACAGCACGTCAACAAGACTGACTCTGCCGTGCGCTTGACACACTTGCCAACCGGAATCGTTGTCGAGTGCCAGGACGAACGCTCACAGCATAAGAACCGTGCTCGTGCGATGTCACTACTGCAGGCAAAATTGCTTGACGCCCAGGTTTCAAAACAGGAAACGGAGCAGGCCGAAAAACGTCGCCTGCTGGTGGGCTCTGGCGATCGCAGTGAGCGCATCCGTACCTATAACTTCCCGCAGGGACGTGTGACCGATCACCGCGTCAACCTGACATTGTATAAACTCGACGAAGTTATGGCCGGCGGCCTCGAGCAGGTCATTGAGCCGCTAATCAACGAGTACCAGGCCGACCAGCTCGCAGCTCTGGGCGACACATAAG
>JBATHK010000087.1:0-40889 GCA_049666725.1 Woeseiaceae bacterium | reverse complement strand
GCCGTTCGCCGCCCGAAAGCTCGCCCGGCTTATGCGTGAGGCGCTCGCCGAGGCCAACGCGCGCCAGCAATTCAGCGGCCTGCTGCAGCGCAGCGGTTTTCGCCATGCGACGAATCAGGAGTGGCATCGCGACGTTCTCCGCCGCCGTGAACTCAGGCAGAAGATGGTGAAACTGATAGACGAAGCCGATGTAGCGATTGCGCAAATCGCCTTTTGCCGCTTCGTCAGCGCCCTGCATACGCTTGCCATTGACGAGCACTTCGCCCTCCGTGGGCTCGTCAAGACCACCCATGATTTGCAGCAGCGTCGTTTTTCCTGAACCCGAAGCACCAATGATGGCAAGGCGCTCGGCGGGCTGCACCGCGAGGTCGACGCGGCTCAGCACTTCCAGCGTTGACGAGCCCTCCCTGAAACGTCGCACAACGTTACGACACTCAAGGACCGCATGTCCGCGGTCAGTCGATGGTTCAGTCATATCTCAAAGCCTCCGCCGGTGCCGTTTTGGCGGCAACCCAGGCCGGGTAGAGGGTGGAAATCAGTGCGAGCACGAGTGCCATTACGGCGATTCTCGATACGTCGGCATAGCGCAATTCTGAAGGCAGATCGCTGATGAAATATACGTCGGCGGCAAGAAACTTGATGCCGAATGCGGCCTCAAAAAAACCGACGATTGCTTCCAGGTTCACCGCCAGCAGCACCCCCGATACGACACCGGCAAGCGTGCCAACAACGCCAACGATACTGCCCTGCGTGATGAAAATACGAAGTATGCTCGACGGCCGGGCGCCGATAGTGCGCAGTATCGCGATGTCCGCCTGCTTGTCTTTCACGACCATAACGAGCGTCGAAACAATATTGAACGCCGCAACGGCAATGACCATCAGCAGGATTACGAACAGTATCGATTTCGTTATCTGAATTGAGCGGAAAAAGTTTACGTGCCGGCGCGTCCAGTCACTCACGAGTACCAGTTCGCCGTGGGCAAGCGCGACTTGCCGAACAATTGCCGGTGCGTCATAGATCTCGGTAACGGCCAGGCGCACGCCGGTCACCGTTCCTTTCTTGCGATACAGCCTCTGCGCATCATTGATATTGATAAATGCCAGGCGCCGATCGAATTCATACATACCAACACGATACAGACCACTGACCGTGAAGCGCTTGGTTCTTGGAATAACGCCGGCCGGCGTTACCCTGCCCTGTGCGAGCGTCACGGTAACTTTGTCACCAATGCCAACCTGCAGCGCGTTCGCCAGCTCGACGCCGAGCACAATGTTGAATGTTCCCGGTGCCAGGTCGTCCAATTGTCCTTCCCGCATCACGCCGCCGACACCGGATACGGCGTCCTCCAGCCTTGGTTCGATGCCGCGCAGCTCCGCCCCGCTGAGTTCATTTTTGAACACCAGCAATGCCTGGCCATCGACATAGGGTGCGGCCGCTCGAACCCGTGAATTCTTCAGCGCCGTTTCGATCAGCGCAGTTGAACTTGCAAGCTCGCCGTCGACGTTTTCGATGCTGGCATGTGCCGTCATGGCAAGCAGCCTGTCCTTGAGTTCGCGCTCAAATCCATTCACGACCGACATCACAACAATCAAGACGGTGACTGCAATCGCAATGCCGAGCATGGAGATGGCGGAAATCATCGAGACAAATTTGTTGCTGCTGCGCGAACGCACGTAACGGCCACCGATCCAGGTTTCGAAACGTCCGCCCATAAGACCTACTCGTAGCGCAGCGCTGCGGCAGGATTGACCAGCGCCGCACGCCGTGCCGGATACAGCGTCGCCAGCGACGTGAGGACGAACGCCGAGACTGAAATAATCGCGACGTCCTGCCATTCGAGCTCGGATGGTATGCGCGACACGTAATAGACGTCACCGGGCATGATCTGGAATCCCAGGGCCTGCTCCAGGAACGGCACGATAACGGGCACGTTCAGCGCGAGCACGATGCCGAGGACAACACCGATCAGCACGCCGGTCCAGCCAATCACGGCGCCCTGTACAAAAAAGACGCGCACAACACCATTCGGACCCATTCCCAAAGTACGCAGCACCGCAATGTCGGTCGTTTTGTCAGTGACCACCATGACGAGGCTGGCAACGATATTGAACGCTGCGACGCCAATAATCAGCGAGAGAATAAGCGACATCATCATTTTTTCGATGCGGATGGCCCGAAAGTAACTGCCGTTCTCAATGGTCCAGTCGCTGCTGCGGACACTATCGCCAAGTCGTGCCTGCAGCGAGCGCGAAATAGCGGGCGCCTGCATGACATCGTCAGCCCGAAATCGAACAGCGCTTACCGCCGTGCCCATGCCCTGAATCGCCGCTGCATCGGAAATATGCACGAGCGCGAGTACCGCGTCATGATCCTGCAGACCCGCCTCGAAGACGCCGCGCAGTACAAATCGCTCCAGCACGGGTTCCAGTGTGCCATCGCCGACAGGGCGCGGAATCAGCAGCACCACGCCGTCGCCAATCCGGGCGCCCAGGTCGTAGGCCAGGATTCGACCGAGGATAATGCCGCGGCTGCCGGTCTGCAGGGCATCGATATCGCCCTCGACCATGTTGATCATCGCGCCCGCCAGCGGCTTTTCGTACTGCGGATCGACGCCGTGCACAAGAACCGCGAAGAGTTCCGGGCCTGACTGGATCATGCCCTCCATCTGCACGATGGGCGCTGCTGCCGCGACGCCGGGTTCCGCACTCACCTCATCGACAAGCGTTCGCCAATCCGCGGTAATGCCGCTGGCCGCGGTCACCGAACCGTGCGCAGACATGCTGAGGAGTCGGCCGCGCAGCTCGCCTTCAAAGCCGTTCATGACCGACAGGATGACAATGAGTGCGGCAACACCCAACGCGATCCCGAGGAGGGATATCAACGTTATGAAGGACACGAATCGGGTGCGCCGCTTGGCCCGCAGGTAGCGCAGCCCGACGAATAGTTCGACAGGGTTGGTCATCGGCTCGCATTAAACCACATTCATGCAGCGGCGACTTTGCGTTTCGCCGCCCGGGACAGGACACCGGGGGTTTGTGACACAGTTCGCATATACCGGGCCCGGACCCGTGTAAAAACCTTGTATATCAATTGTTTTTTGGTCCGGCGAGCAATGCTATAGTCTCCGGATCGCTCCCGGGAGAACGACCTATGACCAAACTGCGCACCGCTACACTGATCGCCCTGTTCCTGGCCTTTTTCGGCACGGCACAGGCCGACACGCTGCAAATGGACGGCATGTCTGCCGGTTCCGGCGATGCACGCCCAGCTCGTGGCATGACGCAGGCCCGGGTCGAGTCGAAGTACGGCAGCCCGGTTTCGATGCGGGCCCCGGTCGGCGATCCGCCGATTACGCGCTGGGAATACAAGGATTTCGTCGTGTTCTTCGAGTACGACCGCGTTATTCACTCCGTCGTCAAGCGCTAGCAAGCCGCACACGCTTTATTGATGAGCCCGGGCCGGAAACGACCCGGGCTTTTTCGTGTCCAATCGATGCCCACGCGTTTGACGGCCTCTGTGTAATAATCGCGTCCCGTTTTCAGACCCTCGAATCGACGACCCTTTGACCACATCATTTCTTATTCCGGCGCCAACGGCCGTACCCGCAGCCGGTTCTGCCAACGGCTGGGGCCGCCTGATCGGCGCAAGCGCGGCGCTGGCTGCGGCCGAGTTCGCGCAAAATATCGATCGGCCCGTATTGATGCTGGCCGAGGATCCGCGGCACGCCGATCAGCTCGAGGCGGAAATCCGCTTCTTCGCCGGGCCTGATCTGGCCGTCGAACATTTCGTCGAGTGGGAGACGCTGCCCTGGGACAGCTTCTCGCCGCACCAGGACATTATTTCGCAACGATTGAGCGTACTCGCTGCATTACCGAACATGCGAAAAGGCATCGTCATCGCAGCAGCCAGCGTGTTGCAGCAGCGGCTCCCCCCCATTGATTACGTTGCCGCCCGCTCGTTGTCGTTGTCGGCAGGGCAAACCCTGCATCGCAAGGAGTTCACCGATGCGCTGGTGGCTGCCGGATATTATCGGGTGCCCCAGGTCAGCGAACACGGTGAGTTTGCGGTCCGCGGATCTCTGATCGACATTTTTCCGATGGGCACCAGTACGCCGGTGCGTATCGATTTCTTCGACGATGAGATCGAATCGCTGCGCTACTTTTCGGAAGTGACGCAGCTGTCTGGCGACAGGGTCGACAACATCAGCGTCCTGCCCGCCCGCGAAGTGCCACTCGACGCGGATGCCATTCACGGCTTTCGTGATCGCTACCGCGAGCGCTTCGAAGGCCAACCCGGAAAATCGCGAGTCTATCGGGATATTTCGGATGGCATAGCCCACGGCGGCATCGAGTATTACCTGCCACTCTTCTTCGCGAGCACCGCGACGCTGCTGGACTATGTACCCGAGAATTGTGTGGTGCTTGCGCCGGCTGCGCTGGACTCGCTCCTGCAGCAGTTCTGGGCAGAAGCCGGCGAACGATTTGAACTGTGCAGTCTTGACCCGGAACGGCCAATCCTCGGCGTGGATGAAACCTTCCTGGAACCGGCATCCGTGCCGCAGCGGCTCAAGGAATTCGTGCACATACGCTACTCCGCTCAATCGCTGGCCGAAGGGCGAGGAAACATCAACTTCGACACGCGCCTGCCGCCAGCGATGAGAATTGAAGCCCGGTACGAAGATGCCGCGGCGCCCCTGATGCAGTTCCTGGAAACTTTCGAGGGCCGCGTGCTGTTTTCGACAGACTCACCGGGCCGCCGCGAGCAGCTGCTGGACCTGATGGCCGGGCGCAGCCTCGATCTCGCACGCGTCGACGACTGGCAGGCGTTTACCGCACTCGCGCAGCGCATCGGCATCACCGTGGCGCCGATCGACAGCGGCGTGCTGCTGCGCGGCGCCAAAGTGGCCGTTATCAGCGAGCAACAGCTGTTCGGAGAACGGACCAAGACGCGCCGGCGCAGGCGCCAGGCTGACCGGGACCCGGAAACCATCATCCGGCAGCTCAACGATCTCGAACCGGGGTCACCCGTTGTCCACGAAGAATATGGCGTTGGCCGATACCTGGGCCTGGTGACGCTGGACGTCGGCGGAATTACGGCAGAATTCCTGCATCTCGAATACGCCGATGGCGACAAGCTGTACGTTCCGGTACATGCTCTTGACCTGATTTCCCGCTACACGGGCGCCTCGCCGGACAATGCGCCATTGCATCGGCTGGGAAGCGACCAGTGGGAAAAAGCAAAGCGCCGTGCGATCAGGAAGATTCGCGACGTCGCGGCTGAACTACTCGATGTCTACGCCCGTCGAGCGGCGCGGCCTGGTTTCAGCTTTCACTGGCCCGAAATCGAATATCGTTCATTCGAGTCCGGCTTTCCTTTTGAGCTCACGGAAGACCAGGCCGATACGATAGACGATGTACTCGGGGATTTGGCGTCTGACCAGGCCATGGACCGCGTGGTTTGCGGCGATGTAGGGTTCGGCAAGACTGAAGTCGCGCTGCGGGCAACGTTTGCTGCCATACACGGCGGAAAACAGGTCGCCGTGCTTGTGCCCACCACGTTACTCGCACAGCAGCACGGACAGACCTTCCGAGACCGTTTCGCCGACTGGCCGATTCGCGTCGAGGTACTGTCGCGGTTTCAGTCGGCGAAGCAGGTCAAGGATATCGTTGCAGGCCTGCGATCGGGCAACGTCGACGTCGTGATCGGCACGCACCGGCTCTTGCAGCACACGAAAGATTTTCATGATGTCGGCCTGGTTATCGTCGATGAAGAACACCGCTTCGGAGTTCGTCACAAGGAGGCTATCAAGTCCCTGCGCAGTGAAGTCGACATCCTGACGCTGACCGCCACGCCGATTCCCCGAACACTTAATATGGCCCTGGGTGGCCTGCGCGAAATGTCGCTCATCACGACGCCACCGGCGGAACGCCTTGCTGTGAAAACCTTTGTTTCGGAGTGGAACGAAGTCATCATCCGCGAAGCCTGTCTGCGCGAAATCAAACGCGGCGGCCAGGTCTATTTCATTCACAACCGCGTCGAAGACATTGGGCGTATGGCGGAGAGGCTCGAAAAACTGGTACCCGAAGCCAGCATTCGCATCGGTCACGGGCAAATGCCGGAGCGTGAACTCGAGCAGGTCATGATCGACTTCTACCACCGCCGCTTCAATGTACTGCTGTGCACGACTATCGTTGAAAGCGGCATCGATGTGCCGACCGCGAACACGATAATCATCAATCGCGCGGACCGTTTTGGCCTTGCGCAGTTGCACCAGCTGCGCGGACGGGTCGGCCGTTCACACCATCGTGCCTACGCTTACCTGATGGCACCACCAAAAGCGTCCATGACCGCCGACGCGATCAAGCGGCTGGAAGCCATTGATTCGCTCGAGGACCTGGGATCCGGATTCACGTTGGCCACCCACGATCTCGAGATTCGCGGAGCTGGAGAGCTGCTGGGCGACACGCAAAGCGGGCAGATCCAGGAGATCGGGTTTTCGCTGTACACGGAGCTGCTGGGCCGCGCCGTGGAATCGCTGCGGTCGGGCGAAGAACCCGATCTCGAAGCGCCGTTGCATGCCGGGGTCGACATCAATCTTCACATCCCCGCCCTTTTGCCGGAGGACTACGTTCCTGACGTGCACCTGCGCCTGATCCTGTACAAACGCATCTCGGCAACGGAGTCTCCTGCCGAACTGCGTGAACTGCAGGTGGAGTTGATCGATCGCTTCGGCTTGCTCCCGGACAGCGCGAAAAACCTGATACGAATCGCCGCCATCAAGAAATCGGCAGCGGCGCTCGGTATCGAGAAAATCGATGCCGCAGACGGCGGTGGCTACCTCGTATTCGGCTCAGAAAGTCACATTGACCCTGTCGCGCTCGTGCAATTAGTGCAAAATGACAGCCGTAAATACCGATTACGTGGCTCACACCGGCTACAAATACGGGATGACCTGTCAAACGCGGAAACGCGTTTCAAAACAATAGAGAACCTCATGCAGGATCTTGCGATCAAGGACTAGAGGTTGGTACGGATGATGCGGTTTATGAAAGTAAAGACGTTAATTTTCCTGGTGTTTTTGCCCTTTGCGGCTCTGCATGCGCAGGACGATATCGCCGAAGAAGAGCAGGAAATCCGGCGCTACAGCGTGGAAATGATCATTTTTAAATACGCTCAGGAAGTCGCGCCGGGCAGCGAAATTTTTCCGGCGGATAGGCCGGTCATCGATGAACCCTTGCTCGAGGACGAGTCGCTGCTGCCGGAGGAAGAGCCGCTCGAAGAGATTGAGCGACGATTGCGCAACATCGAGTTAATTCGCCTGACCGAATCCGAGTACACGATGAACGATATTATGGACCGGCTGCAACGTCTGGACGTATACGTCCCGATCATGCACTTCGGATGGACCCAGACCACGTGGCCCCAGGGAGAAACCCGGGATATCGATCTCGGTTCGATGGGCCGACTGCCCAAAGGACTCGGCGGCACCCTCAAACTCTATCTGGACCGTTACCTGCATCTCGTAGTTGACCTGCAGCTCGATGCGCCGGAGTCGGCCAATGTCGTACCCGGCCGCGACGATCCCCGGTCAGGCTACGGCGACTACCGCACGCTCAATGCCATGGGGGAGACAGACGAACCCCGCCAGGTTCGCTACCGCATCAACGAAAACCGCATTTTTCGATCCGGCGAACTTCGTTATTTCGATCATCCGAAGTTCGGCGTCCTTGCCAGGGTCACACGAGTTGAAGAACAAGAGCAGGAACCGGTAGAGCCGGACACTGCCGAACTACTCGGATATCCGGCCCAGTAACTCGT
The DNA here is from genome assembly GCA_049666725.1 of Woeseiaceae bacterium. Taxonomy (GTDB): domain Bacteria; phylum Pseudomonadota; class Gammaproteobacteria; order Steroidobacterales; family Woeseiaceae; genus UBA1847. Next base: position 33,068 of record JBATHK010000087.1, on the reverse strand, counting down.
CCAGAAAATCGTTTGCACTCCGCTGCTCGTTGGCAGCATCGGCGACTATCACATCGAATGAAACGGTTACGAACTTCGAGACGCCGGATCGTGGATGATGCAAACCGAGCTCCCGAACGGCTGTCGATATGCGGCTCGCAAATTCCCGGACACCCTGCTCGTCGGATGCGTGTGACAAGGCGACAAATCGGGCGCCGCCGGGCCTCGCCACGACGTCACTGGCACGTCGCAAACAGCGCCGGATCGCCTGACCGGCACGACGCAAACATGAGTCTGCCGCGTGTCGCCCGAATACTTCGATGTACGCCTCGAATTCATCAAGTGTAAAAATTACAATTGACAGCTGGCTTTTTTCCCTCGCCGCAACAGCCCAGTCATGCTCGAAGACCTCCTGGAATGCCCGTTCGTTCAGGAGTCCCGTGACGGGATCGTCGCGCGACAAATCTCGAATGCGGCGCTTGGCTTTCAGCAAGGCATGATGCATTTCGGCACTTTCCGGCGTGCCGACACCGGCCCCGCTGCGCCAGTGAGCCGAATAAAACCGCGCCGTTTCTTCCTTGGGAAGCAACAAGGGCTTGAGTACGAGCAAGTATTCACGACTGTTGGACTCGACGGGAAAACTCGTCGCATCCTGCGATCGCAGCGATTCACTCACTTCCATCGCGATATCACGCCCGGCGAGTTTTTCGACGACGTCCGCGAATGGCTTCTCAAGCACGTCCTCGCCACCGATATTCTCGAACGCCGGATTCGCCAGCACAACGGGCCAGTCCGGCTGATCGATACAAACGACGACCAGCGGTTCCGCCGTGGCTGCAATGACCTGCTCGAGAATGCGTCGATCGACCTGCTTCATTGATACATCATCATGCCACTTTGAAAAACTGTTGCAGCAAACTCATGGCCTGCGTCCTGGCCGATAGCGTACTCGATTCGACGTCGTCGTGTATCGGGGTATCACCGCGACCCGCTGCCCGGTTCACGATCAGCGCCAGGCAGGCGTAGCGCAGCCCAAGTTCGAGCGCTATTGCGGCTTCGGGCATTGCCGTCATGCCAACGTAATCGGCGCCGTCGCGCTCCAGGCGGTCAACTTCTGCCGCCGTTTCCAGCCTCGGCCCCTGGGTTGCTGCGTAAACTCCGCCGTCATGGCAATCAAGTCCGGCAGCGCCGGCGGCGGCCAGAAGTTGGACTCTCAGGTCGACTGAGAACGGTACGGTGAAATCGATGTGTTCGACGACGCCGTCCGCGCCGTCGAAAATTGTGTGCTGCCGCCCCCAGGTGTAGTCGAGAAGCTGATCGGGAACGGCGATTTCACCTGACTGCCGGATTGTCGAGACGACGCCGACCGTATTCAACGCGATAACGCTGTCGGCGCCAAGTTCCTGTAACGCGGCCAGGTTGGCGCGATAGTTGATCGCATGCGGCGGAATTGAATGATCATCGCCATGGCGCGCGAGCGACAGTACGGTGCAACCCTCGATGGATACCGTATGTATGGGCGCTGAGGCATCGCCGAAACGCGTGGCAACCCTGCGACCCGGCCCCTCGCCCGCAAGCGACTCGAAACCACTGCCAATAATTACTGCGAAGTTCGCTGCTGTTGTCATTGCTCGCCCGCTTCACGCATCCAGGTGCAGTTCGGGACGTTCGCTCCAGCGCGCAAACTGTTTATTGATGGATCGCCATTCGTCGCTGGCAAGCAGGGTCTGACGCAAAGGATGACCCGTGCCATGCAGGCGCGCCAGGCGCACCAGCGACAGCGGATTCGAGTATTCACCGAGCGCATCAACGGCGTGATGAGCGGCGTCGCGATCATTGCACACCAGTACCATGTCGCAACCCGCCTCGAGTGCCAGCCGAGCCCGTTTTGCCATGGAGCCATAGTCACGTGTCGCCTTCATGCTGAGGTCGTCGCAGAATACCGCACCGCCGAAGCCAAGCCGGGAACGCAGTTCACGTTGTATCCAGTATTCGGAAAAGCCGGCCGGCAACGCATCCATTTTTTCGTAAATGATATGCGCGAGCATGACGCCCGCCAGCACCCCGTTGCCGATCAGCCGTTCATACGGCCGCATATCATCGAGTATCAGCCCATACTCACGGCGATCGATGGGCAATTTCAGATGAGAATCCGCCAGCACGGCGCCGTGACCCGGAAAATGCTTGCCGACAGCCACCATGCCAGCACTTCTAAGGCCGCGCGCAAAGGCACCGGCAAGCTCGCCGATGACGTCAGGCTTGCTGTGAAAAGCACGATTGCCGATGATCTCACTGACACCCCAATCGAGATCGAGACAGGGCGCGAAACACAGATCGATACCCACGGCCCGAAGCTCTGAACCGATCATCCAGCCGGCTTCGCGTGCGGCCCGGAGGCCCGACTCCGAATCCCGGTCGAACTCACGCCCAATTCGCCGCATCGGCGGGATCGCCGTAAATCCGTCGCGGAAGCGCTGCACGCGCCCGCCTTCATGATCGACGGCGATCAGCAGTGGCGGACTACGCAGGGCTCGGATGTCGTCGACGAGATCCGCAACCTGCTCCGGGGATTCGAAATTGCGAGTAAAAAGTATGACACCGCCCACCGCGGGTTCCCTGAGGAGATCGCGGTCTGCCGGACTCAGGTGTGGTCCGTCAATGTCCAGCATCACGGGCCCTAATGACATCCGCTGTGCCTCGCAGTTAAAAGTTACGCTTTCGTAAATACAGCAATAGATTCTACATGGGCTGTATGCGGGAACATATCAATGATACCCGCCGATTCGAGCTGGTATCCCTGCTCGTGGACCAGGGTACCCGCATCGCGCGCCAGCGTACCCGGGTGGCAGGATACGTAGACTATCCGGGCCGGCTTGAACAGGTGCATTCGGGTGACGACCTCGGCCGCGCCGCTGCGCGCGGGATCCAGCAGCAGGCGGTCGCAGCCGGCTTTGACCCAGCTCTCGGTACCGTCGATCTTGGCGAGATCGGCAACACGAAACTCTACGTTTGATAGCTCGTTTCGGCGCGCATTTGCAGCGGCGCGTTCTACAAGGCTCGCCTCACCCTCAACGCCCAGGACCGCGGCTGCTTTTCGAGCGAGCGGCAAGGAGAAATTACCGATGCCACAGTACAGGTCGAGCACTCGATCGTCAGTTCCGACCTGCAGCTGTTCAACCGCAAAATGCACCATGCGCTGGTTGATATCGCTGTTAACCTGCACAAAGTCGATCGGCTCGAAAGCGATTTCAATATCGAATTCGGCCAGTGTGTAAGACAGTGGAGCATCGACTGACGGCGGATAAAACAGCGACACAGAATCCAGTCCGCCTGTCTGCAGGTAAATACGCAGCTGTTTTTCTTCACCGAATGTCCTGAACGCCGCCTTGTCGGCATCAGTCGGCGGATCGAGTACTCGGAACACCAGCGCGATATCATTGTCTGCGACCGCAACTTCGATCTGCGGGAGGCGCGCACGAATTGACAGTTTGCCGACAAGCTCGCTGAGATCGTCAATCATGTCATCGACGGGCTTCGCCAGCACTTCGCAGCGATGCATGTCGGTAATGAACGGCGCGTGTCGCTCGCGGAAACCGACCAGGGTACGGCCCTTTGCCGGAACATGCTTGACGGCCAGCCGCGCCCGGCGACGATAATGCCACTCGGGACCGGTCATCGGCTGCAACCATTCTTGCGGTTCGACCCCACCGATGCGCTCGAGGTTATCTCGAAGCGTCCCCGATTTGATTGTGCGCTGCTGCTCCGGCTTTACATGCTGCAGTGAACAGCCGCCGCAGCGACCGAACGCTTCACACCGCGCATCGATGCGGTCCGGCGACGCCTCGATGACCTCGAGCAATTCCGCTTCGTCGTAATTGCGCCGCGACTTGCGGCGAATGAACTGCACGGTCTCACCAATCAGCGCGCCGGCAACGAACGTTTTCTTTCCGGCCGTATCGGTAATGCCACGTCCATCGTGTGTTACTGCACTGATTGTTGCCGTTTCCGGCTCGCGACGTCGCCTGGCCATTGGCTGACCTTATGCCGCCCAGGCCGCAAGGAACTCGTTCAGATGTTCGTGGTTCACCTTCTCGAGCGTGGATCGCACCAGCTCGTACTCGCGCTGCAGATCTTTCTCATCGAGATTGCCGCGCATGAATTCAAAGCGCAGGTAGACCAGCCAGGTGTTTAGAACGTCGGTCTCACAATAGTCGCGGATCTTCTTGATGCCACCTTGCTGGAACGTGCTCCAGACCTTGTCACCGCTCATCCCGAGCTTACCCGGAAAACCAAGCATGACTGCCATCTGGTCGAGGCTCGCTCGCCCCCTGGGTTGAAAGCCTGCCAGCACATCCATCAGGTCCACGTGCCGCCAGTGAAACCGGCTGAGATAGTTGTTCCACTTGAAATCCCGGTCGCCATCGCCCATTTCCCAGTAACGCGGCGCCTGAATTTTGTTCTTCAGCGCGCGGTAGTGCAGCACAGGCAGGTCGAAGCCACCGCCGTTCCATGAAACGAGATCCGGCGTATAGCGCTCGATGCCATCGAAGAAACGCTGCACGATCTCCGCTTCGTCGGAGGCTTCGTCGCCGAGGCTCCAGACTTTGAACGTGTCTGCGGTTCGAAACGTCACGGAGATGGCCACGATTCGATGCTGGTGCAGCGGCAGAAAGTCCGTGCCCACGGCTTGCTGCTGCTTGAACATCATCGCTTTGCCGACGTCGTCATCAGAAATACCGTCGAGGTCCCAGAAGCGACGTCCGAACTCTATGTCCGGAACCGTTTCTATATCGAAAGAGAAGCAGTGCATTGCGTGTTACAACCTTTTTTCAATCGCGGTTTCGACAACCGCAAAAGCGAGAACGAGGCCGCCGTCATCGGACAGGCTCACATGGCCGTCACCGATACCCAACCTGTCGCAGACCCGGCGTCCCCGCTCAGACCACGTGACCAGCGGACGGCCCCAGTCATTATTCAGAATGCCGACATCGCGTAACCATACGCCATGCGCGAAGCCCGTACCCATCGCTTTTACGGTTGCCTCCTTGCCCGCGAAGCGCATCGCGAGAAACCGCACCGGCTGCTTGCTGCGGCGAAACAGCGCGAGTTCCTCTTCCATCAGGATGCGGCGCACAAAGCGCTCGCCAAAGCGGTCGAAGGTCGCCTGGACGCGGGACAGCTCGACGATGTCGGTGCCTACGCCGAAAATCACGTCCCGATCACCCGTCTCGCGCCTCGAGCATCAGGCGCTTCATCTCGGCAACAGCCATTCCCATCCCGTCAAACACGGCGCGAGCGATGATCGAGTGGCCAATATTGAGCTCGACGATCTCATCAATGCTGGCTATGGCCGTTACGTTTTCGTAATGCAGTCCATGACCCGCGTTGATGACAAGGCCCAGGCTGTGACCATAACGAGCCGCCTCCTTAATGCGCTGCAGCTCTGCCTGCTGCTCGTCGCCTTCTGTGCCCGCGTATTGCCCTGTATGCAATTCAACCACAGGCGCGCCAACCGCTACGGCTGCGTCGAGCTGCTCGATGTCCGGATCGATAAATAGAGACACGCGTATTTTGTTTTCCGCGAGCCTGGCACAGGCGTCGCGAATCTTGCCCTGCTGTCCCTTTACGTCCAGGCCGCCTTCGGTCGTCAGCTCTTCCCTTTTTTCCGGCACAAAACAACAATCGGAGGGTTGCACGCGCGCCGCAATGCCAAGCATCTCGTCGGTGACGGCCAATTCGAGATTCATGTGGGTACGCATGACTGCCTTGATGGCGTCGAGATCACCGTCCTGAATATGGCGGCGATCTTCGCGCAGATGCACCGTAATACTGTCGGCGCCTGCATGCTCGGCAACATAGGCGGCCTCGGCCGGACGCGGGTACCGCGTACCACGGGCCTGGCGCAAGGTCGCCACATGGTCAATATTAACGCCTAGAAAAATCGCTTTGGACTTAACCACTTTCGGGTTTCCGTTCGTCGGGTGGCGCAATTCTACCGCGATGCAACTCCATCAGCACCTTGCGACTTTTGAGCTCTTTGCCACCGAGCTGATGTGCGATCACCTCGCGCAACAGCCGATTGGCGGCCCGCAGGACCCCGGGCTCGTCGAACTCCTGCGCCTGGATTGATTTGAGAACAGCACCGGAAAACACGAGCCGCCCCTCCGCGCGGTCAACCGGAACCGGTCCCTGATCCACACGATAGTCGTAATTTTGCCCCGGATCCAGATCCTGCTGCGTACCGAACTCGTGGGCAACGTTGACTGCGTATCCCAGCAAACTCAGCAGCTCGAGCTCGAATGATCGCAGGGACACGGCTATATTTGACGTTGATCCCAGGACGGAAATGACCTGCTGGTAGAGTTCAAAAATCTCCGGCTGCGGGTCATGGCGATGCAGGAAATTCAATAACAGCTCATTGACATAGAAAGCTGACAGCATCGCATCTCCGTGAAGCCCCAGCGGCGCTCCGGCGGCTTCGGCACCGGTCAGCGTACCCAGGTCAGAACGCGCCACCCAGGACACCTTGAGCGGCAGAAACGGCCGCAGCAGGCCGGCCAGGCGTGACTTCGAGCCACGGCTGCCGCGGGCAACCAGCGCAATTTTTCCGTGCTCTTGCGTCACGATATCGAGAAGCTGGCTGGAGTCACGAAACGGCCGGTGATGCAGGATGTAAGCCGGCTGCTGCTGAACTCGCCGCGGCGCCGTCATGACGCTGAAAGACAGCTACGGTGCATCGTAGCCAAGGCCGAGCAGATCTTTTTCGTTATCTGCCCAGTTGCTTTTCACTTTTACCCAGAGTTCCAGGTGGACGGGACACTGCAGCTGCTCCGCGATCTCCAGTCGTGCCGCGCGCCCCACTTTCTTCAGGACGCCGCCGTTCTTGCCGACGACGATACCTTTTTGACTGTCTCGTTCGACCCAGATAATGGCATGGATCGTGACGCCGCCAGCCTCTGCCAGGTAACGCTCGACCTGAACGGTCAAGCCGTACGGCAGTTCCTGGTGCAGCAAAAGCGTCAACTTCTCCCGTATGATTTCAGCGGCCTGGAAATCGGCGCTCCGGTCGGTGTGCATATGCTCAGGAAACAGCGGCGGAGATTCCGGAAGAAACTGCGGGATCATTGCCATGAGCTGATCGAGGTTGTCGTGTTTTTGTGCCGAGATCGGCACGATTTCCGCAAAATCGTATCGCTCCGCCATCGCACGCAGAGTGTCGAACAGCTTCTCCTTGGGATGAACCTTGTCAACCTTGTTGAGCAAGGCAAGCACCGGCGCGCGACAGGATTTCAGTCGTTTAAGGACGTCCTCATCCTCATCCGTCCAGCGTGTCGCATCACTGACGAATAGCACCAGGTCGGCATCGGCGAGCGCGGTAGCGGCCGTGCGATTCATAAGGCGGTTCATCGCCTTGGCGGCCTTTCGATGTAGCCCTGGCGTATCGACGAAAATAATTTGCGCGTCAGCCTTTGTATGCACAGCCAGAATTCGGTGCCTGGTCGTCTGCGGCTTGGCTGTTACGATACTGACTTTGCGGCCCATCACCGCGTTGATCAACGTTGACTTGCCCACATTCGGGCGTCCAATTACCGCCACCATGCCGCAACGATAGGCGCTCATGCCTGATTCTCGACTAATTTCGCCAGCATATCAGCCGCCGCCTTTTGCTCCGCTTTGCGTCGCGTGGTTGACCTACCGTGAGTGAGGCTCGGCATCTGGCCAACGCGGCAGCTGACTTCGAATGTCTGCTTGTGTGCTTTGCCTGAAACGTCAACAAGCTCATATTCAGGCAGACCCATGCCGCGCGCCTGCAGCCATTCTTGCAGGCGGGTCTTTGGGTCTCGAAGTTCATCGGCCGCGGGAAGCTTATCCAGTCGCTGCGCAAATACACGTTCGATGATTTCTTGCGCGGCTTCGATGCCGCTGTCGAGGAAAACGGCACCGACTATTGATTCCAGGGTATCTGCAAGGATCGACTCGCGACGATGGCCGCCGGTCTTTTTTTCGCCACTGCCAAGAATGAGATATTCACCAATACCGAGATCGGCCGCGAGTATGGCCAGCGTCTTTGCCTTCACAAGTGACGCACGTAGCTTGCTGAGGTCACCTTCCGACGCATCCGGGCGGGATTTGTAGACAGCGTCAGATATGACCAGATCCAGAACCGCGTCGCCGAGGAATTCGAGCCTCTCATTGTTGCGGCCGGCGGCGCTCCTGTGAGTCAAGGCCTGTTTCAACAGGTCTGCATCTTCGAACCGATAGTGCAGCGTCTTGTAGAGCCAGCTTTCGGCCTTGTCCAATGTTTTCGCTCTTTTGCCCGGCCCAGCGTCTTCGTCGGCCGTCGGTGTTTTTATTTGCGGATGACAACCCGTCGATCAAAATCGATGACGAATGAGATATTTCCGATAAACGGTGCCTTGTGAGAATACACGGCCGCCACTTCATAACCACCGTCAACCGTCTTAACCTGGACATCCTTCGCACGAATCACGCCTACACTGTCTATGTCAAAGCGGCGCGAAATCGACTGGCGAATTGCTGCCCGGGTCGGGTTCGTTCCATCGTATTCCTCGTGAACTCCGGAAACGACACTCGCGACCTTCATGTAATTCAGATACACCGGAGTCAGCCGAATCGCCGCGAACGCAAAAATTCCGATGAATGCGACAAGTATGATCACTCCGAGCGTTGTCATGCCCGACTGCCGGCGCATCAGGCGCTGTTTTTCCATGGGCTTGAGGTGCATACCGGTCTCTCCGTTCATCTCTCGCTGCGAAATATGCCAGTCACAGGCCAGCGTAGCGCTATATTATCGGCGAATTCAGTGACTGGCACCACATTATTGAATTTTCATGCCGATTCGGCTCCAGTCCGGGGCATTCCACGGCACAAAATGCATCCAGATGCGGACCGCCTCGCCAACAAGGAACTTCTCCGGAATTGCCCCTATAAAGCGGCTGTCCCGGCTGCGATCACGATTATCACCCATGACAAAATACTGCCCCTGCGGCACGCGATAGGTCCCGTCGCGCGTCGAGAACTGTGGGTTGGTGACGAGAATGTCGTGCACGCGGCCGTCCAGGTCTTCGACAAACACCGGCGCTTCAAATGTAGCACCCGGGCCCTGTTTCAAACTCACGGTTTCGCCGTTAATGGTCAAACGCTGCCGCTCATACACGATTTCGTCGCCGGGCAGCCCGACGACCCGCTTGATGTAGTTGATCCCGGGATCAGATGGCAGGCGGAAGACGACGACGTCACCGCGCTGCGGACTACCGGTCTCAATGATCTTTGTCTCCGTTACCGGAAGTCGCAATCCGTATGCAAATTTCTGCACGAAAATAAAATCGCCTTCGAGTAAGGTCGGCATCATCGAGCCCGATGGAATCCGAAACGGCTCAAAAATAAATGAACGAATGACGAGCACAAAAAGCAGAACCGGAAAAAAAGAGCGCGCATATTCGACGAGCGTACCCAGCGGTCCCGGCTCCTGACGGTTGTCATTTTGCGCGGTTTTCCAGAACGCTTTGTCGAGCGCGACGATCACGCCTGAAACGAGGGTCAACGCGGTAAGGATCAGTGCGAGGTTAATAATCAATTCATTCACTCACTTGTCAACTCGTAACACGGCAAGAAACGCTTCCTGTGGAATCTGCACGGAACCTACCTGTTTCATTCTTTTCTTGCCCGCTTTTTGCTTCTCGAGGAGCTTGCGCTTCCTCGAAATATCACCACCATAGCACTTGGCGGTTACGTTTTTGCGCAGCGCTTTTACCGTACTGCGCGAAATAACCTGGTTACCGATCGCCGCCTGGATCGCGACGTCGAACATTTGCCGTGGAATAAGCTCTCTCATTTTTTCGACAAGGTCACGGCCCCGTTGTTTCACATGCTCGCGGTGAACGATGACCGAGAGCGCGTCAACGCGCTCCCTGTTGATCAATACATCCAGTCGCACCAGCTCAGCCGGCGCAAAACGCTCGAAATGGTAGTCGAACGAGGCGAAGCCGCGGCTGACTGATTTCAGGCGATCAAAGAAATCCAGCACCACCTCCGCCAATGGCATCTCGTACTGGAGCGAAATCTGCCCACCGAGATAGCGCATCTGCTTTTGCACACCTCGTTTATCAATACACAACTTTATGACAGCGCCGACGAACTTCTCCGGCACCAGAATATTCGCGGTGATGATAGGCTCACGCAATTCAGTAATCTCATTGACTGGCGGCAACTTCGACGGGTTATCGACGAGGAGAATGTCGCCACTCGTGTTAACAACTTCAAAAATTACAGTCGGCGCCGTTGTGATCAATTCGAGATCGTATTCGCGTTCGAGGCGTTCCTGCACGATTTCCATGTGCAGCATGCCAAGGAAGCCACAGCGGAACCCGAAACCGAGAGCCGCCGAAGTTTCGGGCTCGAAATGCAGCGCGGCATCATTAAGACGCAGTTTCTGCAACGCTTCGCGAAACCCCTCGTAGTCATCGGAACTGATCGGGAACAAGCCCGCAAAAACGCGCGGCTGAACCTGCTTGAACCCGGGCAGCGGCTTTTCGCAAGGATTGTGGGTTGCGGTCAAGGTGTCGCCGACCGGTGCGCCATAGATGTCCTTGATTCCCGCGATTACGTAGCCGACCTCGCCCGTACCAAGTACGGGACGGTCATTCATCTTTGGCGTATAGACACCAACCCGGTCGGCAAGATGTGACGTGCCGGTCGACATCACCGTGATCTTGCTGCCCTTTGCGAGGCTGCCATTCATTACCCTGACCAGCGATACAACACCGACATAGTTGTCAAACCATGAGTCAATAATCAATGCCTGCAGGGCACCCTCCGGGTCGCCTTGCGGAGGCGGGATAACGTCCACGATCTGATTCATCAACTCCGGAATGCCGAAACCGGTCTTGGCGCTGACGTGCACCGCATGCTGGGCATCGATACCAATAATATCCTCGATCTCCGCCACGACTTTTTCCGGGTCCGCCGCAGGTAAATCGACTTTGTTCAGGACCGGCAATACCTCGAGGCCCAGGTCGATGGCCGTAATGCAGTTGGCAACGCTTTGCGCCTCGACGCCCTGCGCCGCGTCCACGACCAGCAGCGCACCCTCGCATGCCGCGAGCGACCGCGATACCTCGTAGGAGAAATCGACGTGCCCGGGCGTATCGATGAAGTTGAGCTGGTACGTCTCGCCATCGTCAGCCTCGTAGTAAAGCGACACGCTTTGCGCCTTGATCGTAATTCCACGTTCACGCTCGAGGTCCATTGAGTCGAGCACCTGCTCGGCCATTTCACGATCGGCAAGCCCGCCGCACACCTGGATAAACCGATCTGCAAGGGTGGACTTGCCGTGATCGATATGGGCGATGATGGAAAAGTTACGGATGTGCTTCATGAAGGACGGAAACCAGGCGCCAGTGGCGTATCCACCAGGCAAATGCAGCCGCGAAGTATACCGATTTCGGCTGCCCGGTTTCGCATCATTCGCCGGCAGCCGCCGGCAACGAGTCAAGAAGACGGGAAACGGCGCCACGATTGAGCGGATACTCGGAAATCAGGCAATCTTCGTACTCCAGCACCGGGACGCGAATGTCGTATTTCGTCCGCCAGTCCGGGCGCGAGTCGATGTCACAGACCTCCACATCGAGCCTGCCGCGAACCAACGGCAGAAGTTCCTCGACAAGCACATCACACAGATGGCAGCCGCGGCGGCTGTATACCCGCAGGCCAGGCATTCAGTCGGCGCCTTGCAGGCGTTCGACAATTGTCGGCGTGAACTGCCGAAGGCAGCTGGTTTTCCGCAGGCGCAGCCGCGCAAGCACGAGGCCGGCAAGAATGCCGCCGATAGAGGCCGTCGCCGCATAGAGCTCACCGAGCCCGACAAAATAGGCTAACGCAGCACCCAGAAGGGCACCGGAAAGCGGCAGTCCATAGACGATCATCGAAGCCCGCAGCAGGTTGCTCGGTGCAAGCTCGATGCGCACATCGTCACCCTCGCTGACCGTCAGGCCGCCGGCGATCAGTGCATCAATGCGTCGGCTGCCTGATGTGCGGCCCAGCAGTCCGGCACCACAGCCTTTGCCTTCGGCACACCGCGCGCAACTGACAGACGCATCGACCTCGACCAGCGCCTGGGGCGCGGGTGCGTATCCTGTCACAGCAATTACTCGGCCACGCGGATTATCCATGATGCCAGTTTACCGCAGAAGAACCCGGCGGCGCCGCGTCCGCAGAAGAAAGCGCCTCAACGCGGGCGCATCGTCGTCGCGATTTGCCTGACAGTGATCGCAGGAACCTCTCCGACGGCAGTTACATGATGATCGCCGACATTGGCACTGAAGGAATTGGATCCACTGAGGCTCGACGGACCCTGCGAGCCGCCTTCGACCGACTGCGCGATGAAGACCGACACGTTCGCCAGCCCGTCGCTGTAAAGAATGTGAGTAACGACCGCTTCGCTACCCGGCATTGTCTCTTCATGTGTCGAAATCACATTGAATCCGCGGGGAAGATCCTCGCAAACCCAGTCGGTATCTGCGGACCGGGTCACATGATGATTCGACTGGTTGAACCAGCGAAACTCGTCGGTGCTGTAAGACGGCGCCAGCGCGCTCGCGTGAATTTCCTCGTTCATGGTTATTTCGGCGAACATGACCTGCTCAATAGCAGTGCCGTCATCACCGATCAACTGGGTTTGCAGCGGAAAAGCGGTCGCCGTATCAAGCCAGATACGGTGCCCATAACGATAGCCGTCGTGCGGCCGAATCGCCAACAGCATGGCTTGCCGACCCGCCACACGGTCTTCGCGAACAATAGAGACGTCATACTCGTTGCCGAAGCGAATCTCGCTCGTCGGCAAGGTAGAAAACAATGTTGATTGGTCATCCCACTCCTCGACCAACACCGACTTTCGATCCGGCAGGATGCAGTGCACTTCATTGCCGTTGCGAATAATCTCCAGCCCGTTGCCCTCCTGGGCGACGACCTTCTCGCGAATGACCCCATCAGTAACCTGGTGCACGACCTTAAGCGATTCGGCTTCGCCGTTCCGCATGCGAATGACCGTGCCCTCGTAGCTGGTTGACTGAACCGCAGCACCCATTCGATTCAGCCAGTCCATCGGCTCGTCGGACGCAGCCAGTGCCGGACAGGCAAGCACCAGCGCGGTGCAAACCACCACAAACTGAGAAAGTGATTGTCTCTGTAGCAATTCCATCAAGGTTGAGCCGGCAGCTCTTCTGCCTCGACCTCCGGCGCCGTATCCTCTTCGGCAAGCGATGCATCGAACGCCTCTTCGCTTAGTCGAAGCGTGACAAAACGAGAGTTGATACCGTTTGCGCCATTCTCGGTAGCCGTTGCACCGTGGCTCAGGTAGTACTGGCGTAAGCGATCGTCCATCGGTCTTGGCACCGTGTAGCCGCTATCAATCTCGACTACGGCCGGAGCCGGTATCACAGCGTCGACGCCATCGACGCTCATGGTTTGTTGCAGTCCAAAAATCGCGGCCAGCGCAACCGTCGCAGCGATTGCCGCAAAGGCAAGAGGCCGAATGCCCCTGGCCGGCGGTATCCCCGTTATTGCGACATTTTCCGCGAGCGGTTTGTCATCAATAGCGGCAGCGACACGCTCGTGAATACGATCGACACCGGGTACCGTGATTTCCCCGCGCAGGGCTCTGCCTATCGCGAGGTACTCAGCGACCTTGTGCCGGAGTTCCGCATCCTGGCCCATCCGCCGTAACAGCAAATCCGCCTCGTTGTCCGGAAGCTCACCGTCCACAAACGCAGAAATCTGCATTCTTATAGCGTCATTCATACTCCACCCGCCCGGGCCTTTCGGCCTTCTTCATGGCGTGAGCGATCCAACTTTCTTGCTGATCGCATCACGTGCTCTAAAAATTCTCGACCTGACTGTGCCAACCGGGCACTCCATGGTCTGTGCAATTTCTTCGTAACTCATGCCTTCCAGCTCTCTTAAAATGATCGCTGTTCGCAAATCCTCGGGTAACGCCGCGATGGCACGCTCAACCGCTTCTCTCGTTTCGTTGCTGAGCGTTATGGCCTCGGGCGTGTCCGTCTCCTTAAGCTTCGCATGCAGGTCATATTGATCCGGGTCCTGCAAATCAAGTTCGACGTTCATCGGCCGCCGCCGCTGCGCCGCGAGGTGGTTCTTCGCCGTATTGACCGCGATTCGGTACATCCAGGTGTAAAAGGCGCTGTCGCCCCGAAATCGGGGCAGCGCCCGGTAGGCCTTGATGAAGGCCTCCTGGGTAATGTCCAGCGCCAGTTCCGGATCTCGTACATACCGCATGACCAGGTTAACGATCTTGTGCTGGTACTTCAGCACCAGCAGATCAAACGCGCCTTTATCGCCCCGCTGGACGCGCTTGACGAGTTTCTTGTCGGAAGACTGGTTGGACATTCAGGCGCGCCTGCCAGAATAGCCGCACAGCCGGTCGACTTCGGGATAGACCGGCCAAAGTTCGATAAGTTCTCGGATATCTGCCTTATTCATCTTGGTTTTGTGACACCGTTCCCGATGCGATCGGCAGATTGCACTTCATGCCTCAGTAGTCTGGTGTTTTTCTTAGTGCTGCTACCATGTTAGCAGCTTCACGGTGTCCCTCCAATGTGCCGCCAGATTACCTGCAAACGGCGCCAGTCATCGCTCTCCCGGCAACGGCCGCGAACCAGCCCGGCAAAGCGGCTGCCCTGCCTCGTTTCGACGAGAATCCAGCCGATCCTCCTTAACACGACGCTCCCGGATGACAGCCGCGCCGGGTGCCAGGTGCCTCCGGCATCCAGCAGCAGGATTTCGCCACCTGCGAACAGGCGCAGACAGCGGCAACCCCAGAGTCGACGGCAGGCAACGACGAGCTCCCAGGCGCACAGCAGCAGCCAGCCAACGGAGGCCATGAGCAAGCCGCTCACAGGAAACGGCAATGTGAAAATCACTGCGATCCCGAGCACCGAGAGGCCCACAGCGGAGAGCACTACAAATCGACGTAGCAGCCCGTCAGGGCGAAGTTCGGCTGAGTATTTTCCGGATGACATCTGCGATCGGCTCGCTGGCTGGCGTCTGACGTTGCAACAAGTAACCGTTCAGCTCGGGATCGGCAAGCGCCAAAACCGCCTCAAAAGCGGTTTTTTCGTCTTCATCTGCCAGCGGGTATCGCTCCTCGAGATACCTGATCAGGAGCTCGTCAAGTTCACGCATTCCGCGACGGCATTGCCATCTGAGTCTCGATTCTTCGCTCATTGGCCCGAGCCTCGCAGGAGCGCGCCCCAGCGCGCGGCATTGACGATGCATGAATCGCGCGCTGGGGCGCGCTCCTGCATCCTAATATTTTCGCTCCGCGAGCATTTTCTTGGTCTCGGCGATGGCCTGCGCCGGATTGAGATCTTTGGGACAGGTCTGCGTGCAATTCATGATGGTGTGGCAGCGGTACAGGCGGAACGGATCCTCGAGTTCATCGAGCCTTTCGCCCGTAGCATCGTCGCGACTGTCAACCAGCCAGCGATACGCCGCGAGCAAGGCGGCGGGCCCGAGGTAGCGATCGCTGTTCCACCAATAGCTCGGACAACTCGTCGAGCAACATGCACACAAAATGCACGCCGACGGCTCATTGATAAGCTCCTGGTCCTCTTTGCTCTGCAAGCGTTCCTGATCCGGAGGCGGCGGCGTGCGCGATTGTAGCCACGGCTTGATCGATGCGTATTGCGCATAAAAATTTGTGAGATCACCGACCAGGTCTTTGACAATTGGCAGGTGCGGCAATGGATATATCTTGACGTCGCCCTTCACGCTTTCGATGGAACGCGTGCAGGCCAGCGTGTTGCCACCGTCGATATTCATCGCGCAGGAACCACAGATGCCCTCGCGGCAGGAACGACGAAAAGTCAACGTCGGATCAATCTCGTTCTTGATCTTGATGAGCGCATCGAGAACCATCGGCCCGCAGCTGTCGAGATCCACTTCGTAGGTATCGAGGCGCGGGTTCTCGCCAGTTCCCGGATCGTAACGATATACCGCGAATCGACGAACATTGGCGGCACCGTTGGCGGCCGCGAAGTGTTTGCCTTTCTTTATGCGGGAGTTTCTGGGAAGTCTGAATTCAGCCACGGTCGATCGTCCCTAGATAAATAACAGACACGTGATAACTAGTAGACACGTGCTTTTGGTTCGACATAGTCGACCTCGTCAGTCAGGGTCTTTTCATGCACCGGCCGATAGTCGAAGCGGACCTTGCCACGTTCGTCGATCCAGGCCAAGGTATGTTTCATCCAGTTTTCGTCGTCCCGGTCCGGATAATCTTCGCGTGCATGCGCTCCGCGACTTTCCAACCGGTTCGCAGCCGACTCAATGGTAGCCATTGCATTAAGCAGCAGGTTTTCGAGCTCCATGGTTTCGACAAGATCCGTATTCCAGACGAGAGAGCGGTCCGTTACCGCAACATCATCAAAACTCGCAAACGTCTTGCGCAACAGATCAACGCCTTCATCAAGCACTTCGCCGGTGCGGAATACGGCGGCGTGGGCCTGCATGAGCTTTTGCATTTCCAGGCGAATTTCGGAAGTCGGCCGGGTGCCACTGGCATTACGCAGTTTGTCGATGCGCGCAACGCTGTTTTGGCCTGCGTCGGCTGCAAATGGCCTGTGCCGCGCGCCCGGTTTCATTTCGTCGGCACAGAAACGCGCCGCGGCACGTCCAAATACAACCAGGTCAAGCAGGGAATTCGAGCCGAGACGATTCGCACCGTGCACGGAAACACACGCCGCCTCGCCGACGGCCATCAGGCCTTCGACAATCGACTCAGGATCACCGTCTTTCAACGTCGTAACCTGGCCATTGAAGTTGGCAGGAATGCCGCCCATGTTGTAGTGCACGGTTGGCAGCACCGGGATTGGTTGCTTGGTCACGTCAACGCCCGCGAAAATACGCGCCGATTCGGCAATGCCGGGCAAACGTTCTTCGATAACCTCCGGCCCGAGGTGTTCGAGATGCAGATGGATATGGTCCTTTTCCGCACCGACGCCGCGGCCTTCCCGAATTTCTATTGTCATTGAACGGCTGACAACGTCACGGGACGCCAGGTCCTTGGCGTTTGGCGCGTAACGCTCCATAAAGCGCTCACCGTCCGAGTTTGTCAGGTAACCGCCCTCGCCGCGCACACCTTCGGTGATCAGGCAACCTGCACCATAAATGCCGGTGGGATGGAACTGAACAAACTCCATGTCCTGCACGGGCAGTCCGGCGCGCAGCACCATGGCATTGCCGTCGCCAGTGCAAGTGTGAGCGGAAGTGCATGAGAAATATGAACGACCGTATCCACCCGTTGCAAGAATGACCTGGTGCGAACGGAAGCGATGCAAGCGGCCCGTGGCGAGATCGATCGCAACCACGCCGCGGCAGACTCCGCCTTCCATGATCAGGTCGACAGCGAAATATTCGATATAGAACTCTGCGTCGTGCTTGAGTGACTGCTGGTAAAGCGTATGCAGCATGGCGTGACCGGTCCGGTCGGCAGCAGCACAGGTGCGTTGCGCCGTGCCCTCGCCGAAACGCGTGGTCATGCCACCGAACGGGCGCTGGTAGATTTTGCCGTCCTCGGTTCGAGAGAACGGCACACCGTAGTGTTCAAGTTCGATGACTGCGTTCGGCGCTTCCTTGCACATGTATTCGATGGCGTCCTGGTCACCGAGCCAGTCCGAGCCCTTGACCGTGTCATACATGTGCCAACGCCAGTCATCCTCACCCATGTTGCCGAGCGCCGCACTGATGCCGCCTTGCGCCGCGACCGTGTGACTGCGTGTCGGGAAAACTTTTGTTATGCAGGCTGTCGCGAAGCCGCCTTCCGCCAGCCCGAACGTTGCACGCAGACCGGCGCCGCCGGCGCCGATTACGACGACGTCATAACTGTGGTCAATAAATTCGTAGTCGCTCATGCGTTGAGTCCAATCTTCAAAATCGCAAAGACAGCAGCTGCGACAAGTGCAACGTGCGCGAAGCGGGAAATAAGCAGCGTCAGCATTTTCAGGCCGGGTGCATGGACGTAATCTTCAATCACGACCTGTATACCCAGGTACGAGTGATAGCCGAGAGTCACTGACAGCAACAGCAGCAGAACGCTGTTGATCGGTCGGCCGATAGCTGCGACCGCCTCGGCGTGGCTGAAGCCGGACATCGTAGCCAGCAAAAACGCGAACCAGATCCCGAGGATCAGCAGTCCGATGGCCGAAACGCGCTGTCCCCACCAATGTGATGTGCCGTCTTTGGCGGTGCCCAGTCCCAAAACCCGGCCCAGCGGCGATCTCAAACTCATGACGCCGCCCACCAGAAGACAGCGGTCAGAGCGACGGTTGCGACCAGAACCAGCCAGGACGACAGATTCGCACGGCTCTTCTCCAGCCCACGCCCGCTGTCCCAAACAAGGTGGCGTACGCCGTTCGACAGGTGATAGAAGAATGCCAAAGACCAGGCAATGAGCATCAATTTCCCGATCACCGAGTCCATGACGGCCATGAAGACGGAATAAGCCTCGGGTCCCGATGCTGCATCGAACAGCCAGGAAACCAAAACGACGAGCCCGACCGACAGCGCGATTCCGGTAATGCGATGCAGTATCGACAGGACCATCGTGATCGGCCATCGATAAATCGAGATATGCGGTGACAGCGGCCTGTCGTGGTTGCTCATTCGTTGGCTTCTTTCGGTTATTGGCGGCCAGTCCGGCAGCGGCGTATTATCCTGAAAAGTCGGTTAGAAATCGATACAACGGCCGGCCTTTTCCCAGTCGCCATAGCGCGTTGGATCGAGCCCGCCGCGGCCGCCGATCTCTTTCGGCGGCTTGTCCTCGGCAGCCGAGTCACTATTCGCTTTGGATTGTTCGCTTTTGGCCTTATTCTTCAGGTCTTCTGAATCCATTGGCGGAGTATGCCAGAGCCGCCTCAAGCCTGCAGTAGCTGGAAATATCTTGATACAGATGCACACACTGTCGACCATCAATATCAGCGGCCAGGACGCTGCCGAATTCCTCCAGGGGCAGCTGACGAACGACCTCAGGCGCCTCAAGGCGGAAGCCGAGATTCTCGCCGCGTGGTGCAATCCCAAGGGCCGTGTCATCTGGTTTGGAACGCTGTGCGGCACAGACGCGGGATTTGCACTGTCCGCGCCGGCGGAAACGGCGGAAGATATTGTCACTCAGCTGACCCGATTCCGCTTTCGTTCCAAGGTCGATTTCGACGTCGTATCAGAGAGCGGCACCGTTGATCCGCAGTTCCTGGTCCAGCATGGTTACCCGTTCATCGGCCGCGTACAGGCGGAGAAATTCACGGCGCACATGCTGAATCTCGACCTGCTGGATGCGATCAGTTGGGATAAGGGCTGCTATACGGGTCAGGAAGTCATCGCGCGCACGCATTACAAGGGCGCCAGCAAACGACGAACGCTGCGGTTTGAGAGCGAAGCGCCGGTAGCGGCCGGCGACAAAGTGTCGGATGGCGAGCGCGATGTCGGGGAGGTACTCAACGTCGCCGGCAGCGATTTACTGGCCGTCGTGCCGATTGACAAAGCCGACTCGCCACTCACTGTCAACAGCAACAAGCTCACCCACGTGCCACTGCCGTACCTGTAGGTCAACGGCGGTGAGCGCCGGGGTGTCTCACAAAGCGAGTTTGTGAAACAGCTGTCCGAGCGACTGAGATTCCCCGGCGATCGCCGCCGCGGTTGTAATGATGGTGCTTGGGTTGTGGCGACGGAAACCTAGTCGAATACTTCCGGCCGCATGTGCGGGAACAGAAGCACGTCCCGGATCGACGGCGAGTCGGTGAGCAGCATGACGAGCCGATCGATACCTATACCGATGCCGGCCGTGGGCGGCATGCCATACTCGAGTGCCCGGATGTAGTCATGATCGAACGCCATGGCCTCGTCGTCACCGGCTTCCCGGTTGTCGGCCTGGGCGCGAAAGCGTGCCGCCTGCGTTTCCGGATCGTTTAGTTCCGAGAAGCCATTGGCGATCTCGCGACCAGAAATGAACAGCTCGAAACGGTCCGTCACGAACGGATCAGCATCGTTTTCGCGCGATAGCGGTGAAACTTCGGTCGGGTACTGAGTAATAAACGTTGGCTCGCGAAGCCTGGCTTCGCCTGTCGCATCGAATATGTCTGTTTGCAGCTTGCCCGCGCCGTCGCCGTCCTTGACCGCTATGCCGAGCTTGGTGCAGATGTCCACGAGGTAGTTCCGGTCACGAACACGCGACATGTCGAAATCCGGGTTGTACGCAGCAATCGCATCTTCGACAGTCATGCGCCTGAACGGCTTGCCGAAATCGTATTCCTCGCCCTGGTAATGAACTACTGTGGTCCCGAGGATGGCTTCGCTCATGCCATGCAGCATGGCCTCGGTCATATCCATCCAGTCATTGTAATCAGCGTAAGCCCGATACGCTTCCATCATCGTAAATTCGGGATTGTGTTGCGTCGATACACCCTCATTGCGGAAGTTGCGGTTGATCTCGTAGACGCGCTCGAAGCCGCCCACGATGAGTCGCTTGAGATTCAGCTCTGGTGCAATACGCAGGTACAGCTCCATATCCAGCGCATTGTGGTGCGTCGTGAAGGGCCTCGCCAGGGCACCTCCCGGCGTCACCTGCATCATCGGTGTTTCGACCTCGAGGAAATCCGCCGCCTCGAGAAATGATCGCATATAGGTAATGATCTGTGAGCGCTTGCGGAAAACTTCACGACTGGCTTCGTTTATGATGAGATCGACATAGCGCTGGCGGTAGCGTGTTTCCTGATCAGCCAGCCCGTGAAATTTCTCCGGCAGCGGCCGCAGCGACTTGGTCAGCAAACGCACGGAGTCCGCCATGACGGTCAGCTCGCCGGTCTGGGTCCGGAACAACTCGCCACTGGCACCAACGATGTCGCCAACGTCCCATTTCTTGAACGCCTGGTAGACCCCCTCCGGCAGGCGATCACGCTCGAGACGCAGCTGGATCTGCCCGCTGCGATCCTGCAGCTTCACAAAACTCGCTTTACCCATGACGCGCTTGGCCATCATTCGGCCCGAGACCGAAACCTCCACGTGCTCTTCCTGCAGGGCCTCGTTGTCGTGCGATTCGAACGTCTGGTGAAGTTCCTCGGCAACAGCGTTGCGACGAAAATCATTCGGATAGGCATTGCCGTCTGCGCGCAGCGCTTCGAGCTTGCCCCGTCGTTCGGCGATCAGCTTGTTCTCGTCCTGTTGCTTGTCGTTACTCATTGCTTGTCAACTACAGTCCCTGCTTGAGGCTTGCTTCAATGAAGGCATCAAGGCCTCCGTCCAGCACAGCCTGAGTGTTACCGGTTTCCACACCCGTACGCAAATCCTTGATGCGGCTTTGATCCAGAACGTAAGAACGAATCTGGCTCCCCCAACCAACATCGGCCTTGCTGTCTTCCAGAACCGAAGCCTCGGCACGCCGCTTTTGCATCTCGAGTTCGTAGAGTTTTGCCTTGAGCTGATTCATCGCCGTTGCCTTGTTCTTGTGCTGCGAGCGGTCGTTCTGGCACTGCACCACGGTATTCGTCGGCAGGTGCGTTATTCGCACCGCGGACTCCGTGCGGTTTACGTGCTGGCCGCCTGCGCCGCTTGCCCGGTAAACGTCGATGCGCAAATCGGAAGGATCAATTTCAATGTCTATTTTGTCGTCGACCTCCGGCGAAACAAACACGGAGGCAAAGGACGTATGCCGGCGGTTACCCGAATCGAAAGGCGACTTGCGCACGAGCCGGTGAACACCGGTTTCGGTCCTGAGCCAGCCATAGGCGTATTCACCGACGATATGAACCGTCGAGCTCTTGATGCCGGCCACCTCACCGGCAGAGGCCTCGATCACCTCGGCCTTGAAGCCATGCGCCTCGGCCCAGCGCAAATACATGCGCAGCAGCATTTCTGCCCAGTCCTGCGCTTCGGTGCCACCCGCACCGGACTGAATGTCAACGTAGGCGTTGTTGGCATCCATCTCGCCTGCAAACATGCGGCGGAATTCGAGCCCGCCGACCTGTTGTTCGAACTTCTCTATGTCGTTGACGACCTCATCAACGGTTTCCTTATCGTCTTCTTCCTCGGCGAGCGCAAGCAGTTCGCCCGCTTCCCTCAAACCCGTCGACAGTTCATCAAGGCTCACCACGACCTGCTCGAGCTGCGACCTTTCCTGGCCCAACGCCTGCGCACGTTCCTGGTCGTCCCAGATGCCGGGCTGCTCCAGTTCGCGCTGAACCTCGGTCAGGCGCTCGGCCTTGCCCTCGTAGTCAAAGATACCCCCTCAGCGCATCGGAGCGCTCGGCAAGGTCGGCTATTGTAAGTTTGATCTGGCTGGTTTCCATCGGGACAACTCAAGCGGAAAAGGGCGCGATCTTATCATGCAGCGCTGTTGTGTAACGGGGCAATTTGCTCGACGACCAGCTGCGGATTCTCGACGCCACGAAACTCGTTAACGTCAAGCTTGAATGCGAGCTGCACAACGCCACGGTAGGATCCGCCAGCCTGGTTAAACGCGATGGCATCGATGACGTTGCCGCCGCTCGCGGGTCGCACGCGCATCTTCAGGTGATTCTCGCCGACCGTGCGCTGCTCGACGACCACAAAATCGCCGTTCCACAGCGGCTCGGGAAAGCCCGAACCCCAGGGACCCGCATCGCGCAATGAGCGCGCAAACCCGAGGTTAAAAGCAACCTCCGGTAGCGGCCCGTCTGTCACGATTGCGCCGCTGAAATCAGCATCGGGATAAAGACGGCGCATCTGCTGCGCCGCAACCTGTTTGAATTCCTCGAGGCCGGACTCGGCGATCGACAGGCCGGCCGCCATCGCATGACCCCCGAATTTCTCGATGAGGCCAGGCCTCACCGTCGACACTGCTTCGAGCAGATCGCGAATATGCACGCCTGAAATCGAACGAGCCGAACCCTTGAGGTATTCGCCGTCTTCACGGGCAAAAGCAATGACCGGGCGATGGCAGCGCTCGCGCACCCGCGCCGCGATCAGTCCGACAACGCCCTGGTGCCATGACGCCTCGTACACGCATACGCAGGATGGCCAGCGCTGCGAACCCAGCGCGTCGACAAATGCGAAAGCCTGGTCGCGCATCGTCGATTCGATGTCGCGCCTTTCGCTGTTAATCTGATCCAGAACGTGTGCGTACCCCGATGCCGTTTCGACGCTGTCGGTCAGAAGACACTCGATGCCTACCGAAATATCCTCCAGGCGACCGGCGGCATTGATTCTTGGGCCCACCGCAAAGCCCAGATCCGTGCTGACACAGCGCCCCGATTGCCGGCCTGACTGCTTCAGCAAGGCATCGATGCCCGCGACCGCGTGCCCGCCTCGAATTCGCATGAGTCCCTGTTGCACAAGTATGCGATTGTTGTGATCCAGCGGCACGACGTCGGCAACCGTACCCAGCGCCACGAGGTCGAGATACCTGGCGGGTATTTTTGCAGCGCCGGGCTGACCCTGCTCTTCCAGCATGCGACCGATCCTGGCCATGAGGTAGAAGGCGACGCCGACTCCGGCGAGATTACGACTCGGAAACCTGCTGTCCTTCAGGTTCGGATTGAGAATCGCTGCAGCAGCCGGCAACTCATCGCCGGGCAGGTGATGGTCGGTTACCAGGACCGGGATTCCAAGGGCATTCGCCTCGGCAACCCCGGCGACGCTGGAAACACCATTATCGACCGTTATCAGCAGCGCAGGCTCGCGCTCTGCGGCGACCCGCACGATTTCCTTCGATAATCCATAACCGTAGTCAAAGCGGTTTGGCACGAGATAGCTGACATCGGCAAAGCCGAACGCGCGCAAACATCGTATGACCAGCGCTGTGCTCGTTGCGCCGTCGACGTCGTAGTCGCCAATAATAATAATTCGCTGCTCGCGCTTCGCTATGACGAGCTCTGCCGCCTCGTCAATGTTTTCCAGTGCGCTGACGGGCGCCAGCCGCGCAAGGCTGTAATCGATTTCCTCGGCTGCTCTCAGGCCACGCATTGCATAGAGTCTTGCGTGCACAGGATCAATGTCGCCGAACCGGTCGATGTCGGATTGACTGGGTGGCGATCGGGAAATGACAGGCCTGGCAGTTTTCATCGCGATCATCTAGTCCAGCAGCCTGGGGTCACGGCGCCAGAAGCGGAGCTGCTGTGCGCGGCGTACATCGGCGCGACGTCCGTCACGGAAGAGAATGGTCAGGCGACTGATACGCTTCTCCCGAAGTGCGGCACGCAGCTGCCGCAGGCAATCTTCAAGGAAAACCGAATCGCCCTGGTTCTCCGGTGTAACGGCGACAAAACCCGCGGGCGCATCTTTGATGCAGTCGGCGATGCTGCCGGGCCACAGCCGGGCCGCGGCGTTGGCACTGTCCCAGTAACCGAGCAACAGGGGATCGTCCGAAAACAGCGGTGGTTGCGGTCGCGTTTGCCGCGCGGGCGCCAGCCCGCCGCCCCATAACCACAGTCCGTTGACGGGCTGCTGTCCCGCGGCAACACGGCGCTGATTCGCGTCATGCTCATGTAACGACATCTCGATTTCGCCTAGCAGATTTCGAAAGGTCGCTGAGCCTTCTCCCTGTGGCAGGAAGTCCGTCGGCACCAGTTGATCGACGACGTATGCTGGGACGGCTGCCGTCGCGATCGGCGATGTGCTGCGCAAGTAGCCGCAGGATCCGAGGCGCGCGAAGCCGAAGCGCTTGTCATCGGACAGCGTTGTCTGCAAATGATTAAACAGCGCCCGCAGATCGGCCGGTGGCATGGCCGCGCGTGACAGTGCGTGCAGGCGAATATGATCAAGCCGTGGTTCGAGGTACACCGGGTCAGCGCCAGCGATCCAGACCGTCGGTCGATCGCCTGTCTGGCCCCACATGCGAAGTGCGGCGAGTCCTTCCTGCGGATACGGCAGCCCCAGCACTGCCGTGATCTGCGCGAGCAGTTCCTGCTTTTCGGCCACAAGCTCGAGGTCCGATCGTGCGAGCCAGTTACGCAGCGACTGATCCTGCAAGCGGCCGCCCGACACCGGCGGCAATACGGCGACCGCGGCAAAATTATCATATGATGCGTTCACAATGAGGCGTCGATGTTAAGGGATGCAGCCCTGAAATTCACAAGAGAATTGACCCGCACACTGACCATTCAAAGCGTCAGCGCAGTGGCCATTACGGTCAACGGCGAACCCTATTCGCGGACCATCGCGCTGTCCCCCGATAAGGTCTTTGAAAACTGGGAGCCAAAGCCCATCGCCGACCTCCGGGATTCTGATTTCAGAGTTCTGCTCGACGCCGGCCCCGAAATCATCCTGCTCGGCACCGGCAGCAGCAGTGTATTTCCGCCGCGCGAGCTGATGTTCGCGTTTGCCAGGCGCGGTGTCGGTCTCGAGTGCATGGATACGGCCGCCGCCGCTCGCACGTTTAATGTGCTGGCTGGCGAGAACCGGCAGGTCGCTGCCGTACTCTATTTGTAGGCCCCGTCAGTCCAGCAGCAGGTCGCCTGAAAGACCCTGGCGTTCCATCATGTGTCGAAGATTCTTGAGTGCGGCCAACTGAATCTGGCGAACCCGTTCCCGGGTCACACCAATTTCATCGCCGATCTGCTCAAGCGTCGCTCGCCGATAGCCGTGGAGACCGAAGCGGCGTTCGACGACCGCGCGTTGCTTTTCACTGAGTTCAAATACCAGGTGGTCAACGATGTCGTGCACGTCGTCTTTTTGTGCGCAACGGGGCGGCTCGGCGTCCCTTGCGGCTTGCAGGCGATCAACGGGTCCCTTGCCGCCTTTGTCCGCCCGGCCGGGGCGTAGAATCACGCGTTGATGCAGCGCCATCAGGCGCTCTACGTCGCTGACATCCCGTTCCATGTACTCGGCGATTTCACTCACGCTCGGCTCGCCATCAAACGTCTCGCGCAGGCGCCGCGCCGCCCGCAGGCAGGAGTTGATGTCCTTGATGACATGGATTGGCAGGCGCACGGTGCGCGATTGATTCATGATGCCGCGTTCGATTGTCTGTCGAATCCACCACGTGCCATATGTGGAAAATCGAAAGCCACGTTCCGGGTCGAATTTTTCAACGGCGTGGATCAGCCCGAGATTGCCTTCTTCAATCAGGTCCAGTAACGGCAGGCCACGGTGCAGGTAACGTCGAGCGATTTTTACGACGAGCCGCAGGTTACTCTCGATCATGCGCTTGCGTGCCGCCTCGTCGCCGCGTTGCGCGCGCCTCGCCAGGATCTTCTCCTGCTCAGCCGTCAGCAGCGGCGCGGCCCCGATCTCGTCGAGATACTGGCGCGTTGGATCGAGCAGCTGTCCCAAATGTCACCCCTTGCAACAAGTGATGCATCCTGAGCAGGTGCCAGTCGATTCATCGCCGCGGCAAGTGTTGCCGCGGGTTAACCGGCTGGCCATTGCGCCTGATTTCAAAATGCAGTCGAGGCCTGCGTTCCGGCCCCTCACCCATCGTCGCAATCTGCTGTCCTTTTTCTATTTGTTCGCCTTCCTTGACCAGCAGCGACGCGTTGTACCCGTAGGCACTCAGGTAGGTGTCGTTATGCTTTAAAATAATAAGCTTGCCGTAGCCAATCAGTCCATCCCCTGCATACACAACCCTCCCCGACGCCGCAGCACGAATAGGCTGACCCGGCTTGCCGTTGATCAACACCCCGGTGCCCGGCCCCGGTTTTGCGCGGAAATCGACGTTTATCCGGCCGTTTGTCGGCCAGGACCATTTCGGTGCAGGCTGCGCCGGGATGTCCGGCAGTGGCCGGGGCTCGCGCTTCGGCGGTGCTCTGTTGCTGACCCTGCCGGGCGTGCCGGCGTTACCGGTGGGCGTCAGGCGAAGAACCTGTCCCGGGTAGATAATTGAGCCGTCGCCGAGTCGATTCCATCGCGCAAGATCCGTCGGGTTCTTGTCATAGCGCCAGGCGATGGAAAACAGCGTTTCACCCCGTCGCACGATGTGCGTTTGCGGCGTGTCCTGCCATCTCGAAGCGCCACACGAGGCGATCATCAAGGCGAGAAAGACGATGATGACGTGGCGCGATGTCATTGTCCCCGGGTCATCAGCCATGCAATCAGGATAGCGGCGGCCACCACAGTGGCCCAGCCGACGCGCTCGATATGCCTTGACAGTGAGGCCTCGAAGCGCTGCCCCCCGGCCCGCACGAGTCCCGCAACCAGGAAAAAACGCGCGGCACGGCCAACCAGCGAAGCCAGGAAAAAGCCCGGCACGCTCAAGGTCGCCACACCGGCGGCGATCGTAAAAACCTTGTACGGAATCGGCGAGAAACCGGCAACGAAGACCACCAGGACGCCGTAGTCGTCGAACCAGCGCCGGCTGGTTTCATAGGCATCCCAGTAATGCGACTGCTTCAGCCAGGGTTCGATCGCTTCGAACATGCCGTAGCCAATGGCGTAACCGGCCAGCCCACCGAGCACCGAGAACACGGTCGCTATCGTGGCGAGGCGCACCCAGCGATCTCGGTCGGCGAGACACATCGGTGCGAGCATCACGTCAACCGGAATCGGGAAAAACGACGATTCGGCGAAGCTCATGGCGCCAAGATAGCGCTCTGCATGCGGGTGTCTCGACCAGGCCAGCACCCGCTCGTACAAAGGCCCAAACAGACTCATATCAAAACCGGCCCCGAAACTAATACAGAATATGGTTTTATAATATCTCTTATAATATTGATATATATAATATTACTTCCCCTTAACAAGGGGAACGAAGCTGACCGGTTCGAGCGACACCTGTTCGTAATGGTCATTCTTCTTGCTGACCATTGCCAGGTCCTGGTGACCCGGGGGGCCCACCGGGATGATCATTCGCCCGTCCGGCGCCAGCTGCTCGAGCAATTTTTCGGGGATCTCTGGAGCCGCAGCCGCGACGATAATGGCGTCGTAGGGGCCGTATTTTCGCCAGCCCTCCCAGCCGTCGCCCGGGCGGAACTGCACGTTGTAGATATCGAGATCGCGCAGGCGCTGCCGGGTCTTTCTCAACAGCTCCGGGATGCGCTCGACCGTGTAGATCTTTTTCACGAGCGGCGCGAGCACGGCCGTCTGGTAACCACAGCCCGTGCCGATCTCCAGCACCGTCTCTCCCTGGAAACCATCCAGCAAGGCTTCGGTCATGCGCGCAACGACGTAAGGTTGACTGATCGTCTGGCCCAGGCCGATCGGCAGCGCCGTATCCTCGTAGGCACGGCTCGCCAGCGCCTCGTCAACAAACAGGTGCCGCGGCACATTTCGAATTTGCTCGAGCACGGCTTCCGATCGAATGCCCTGCTCCCGGAGCCGTTGCACGAGCCGGTCGCGCGTTCGCTTCGACGTCATGCCAATGCCCTGGATGCCGCCCTGCGGGTCGATCATCGCTTTAGCCAGTCTGCGATGCCCGCCACGGCTTCGTGGCGTGTCAGGTCAACCCTGAGGGGTGTCACGGAGGCATAGCCATGCTCGATCGCATGAAAATCCGTGCCCTCGCCCGCATCCTGCCCGTCACCGGCGGGTCCCACCCAGTAGATCGGGTGTCCGTAGGGGTCGGTGTCTTTCAAGATCTGCTCTGACTTGTGACGAAAACCGAGCCGCGTCGCCTGTATTCCCTGCAGCTCTTCATAGGGCCGGTTGGGGACATTGACGTTCAGCACAACATCCGGGGCTAGCCCCGTGCGATCGATTTTCTGCACGAGTTCGCTGGCTACGCGGCCCGCTGTGGAAAAATGCTTGAGATCGCGGCCGACCAGTGACACCGCAATAGTCGGCAGGCCGAGAAAACGCCCCTCGAGCGCCGCTGCGACCGTTCCCGAGTAGATCACGTCATCGCCGAGGTTCGCGCCATGATTTATTCCCGAAACGACCAGGTCCGGTTCATAGTCGAGAAAACCGGTCAGGGCAAGGTGTACGCAGTCCGACGGCGTACCGTCCACCTTATAGCGGTTCCTGGCGATCTCCGTGACCCGCAACGGTGTGTGCAAGGTCAGGGAACTGCTCGCCGCCGATCGATTGCGATCGGGCGCCACCACGACCACATCGGCGACCTGTTCCAGAGCGTCGGTCAGGGCGTTGATACCGGTGGCGAGATACCCGTCGTCGTTACTTACGAGGATTTTCATGCTTTGTTTTTGACGAGCGCACTCATTTTGGATTGGTAGATGGCGACGCGCTCACTATACTCAATGTTCAGCGTACACCATAGCCTCAAAGACCAGACTGTGAACGACAACGACATTGATGAGTTCAGGCGCGCGATTTCCGGGGCGAAGCCGCTAAAGCACGAGAAGCGGATTGCGGCGAATCGACCGAAACCGAAACCCCGCGCAAAGTTCTCCAAAGCCGACGAGCGCGAGGTCCTGCACGAGAGCCTGCAGGACGATATCGATACCATAGAACACGGCTACGGTGCCGCGCTGCGTTTTAACCGCGCCTCGGTCGGGCGGCGCACCATGCGCAAGCTTGCACGCGGCGGCTACAGCGTGCAGGACGAACTCGACCTGCACGGCATGACGGTCGATGAAGCGAGACAGCGGCTCGCCGATTTCATCGACTACTCGGTACAACAGGGCAAGCTTTGCGTCCGCATCGTTCA
This sequence comes from Woeseiaceae bacterium, assembly GCA_049666725.1. GTDB lineage: Bacteria > Pseudomonadota > Gammaproteobacteria > Steroidobacterales > Woeseiaceae > UBA1847. The sequence continues at coordinate 3,487 of JBATHK010000087.1, read as the reverse complement.
CGGCAAGGGCCTCGGCTCGGGAGACCGCGGGCCCGTGCTCAAGAATGCCGTAAATCGATGGCTCAGAAAATGGGAGAGCGTGCTGGCGTTTGTGTCAACACGCCAGGTCGATGGCGGCACTGGCGCGATTTACGTATTGCTGCAAAAGCTCTAGCCGGTCAAAGCCGGCTGTCCAGGATCTTCTGTTTGATTCTGCGAAATTCATCTTCCGTGATGTAGCCATCGTCTTTGAGCTCGCCCAGGGAACGTAGTTGCTGCAGCGTCCGTGACATATCGTCGCTGCCACCTGCATCCTTCGGCGCAGGTCCTGAACTGGCAGCGACGGGCTGGTCGTTCCTTGTCGCCTCATCCTGCGCTCGCCGCCTCTCCTGTTCTGCCTCATCAAGCCGTCGCTGTTCTTCGCGTGCCCTTATCTCGGCTTCTGTCTGAATCCGCTGGTTCCCCAATCGCGCCCGCTCGGACTCCAATGTCCTGGCCTTCTGTTCCTCATCGATCTGATATCGTTCAGTCGCGTCGGCCATGTCACTTGTCTGGGCTAGTGCGATCGAATGCGCCATCATGAAAATAATCAGCGTTTTTAGTCCAGGTCTCATCGCTCTGTCCTATCGTAAATGGGTCATTTCCTGCATTACGACATGCTAGCAGCTAAATGGCAGCTATCGGCGCGAAATGAGCCTGCTTCACCCGTGGTGGACATCTGCAATTTCGCGCAGCACGGCCGTTGCGTAAGCACCCCGGCCGAGTGCGAATACAAGCACCAGCGAATCGGCGCTAGTAGACCATTCGAGATCGACAACGCGGAGTCGCAAGCTGCGGCGCGCCGGTTTGACCCGCGCATTCGTCAGTGCCTCGAGCCAGTCCTCATGGCCGGCAGGAACAACGGACGCAGGCGTGCCATCGCCACACAAGGGGCCGGTCGGATGGAGATCCATCGCGTCGCAGCGTCGCTCCAGATCGTCATCAGGCCCGTCGACCGGAAACACGCTGCCTGATCCGTCGAGGTTCGCGACGTCGCCTTCGACGAGCTGGTTCCAGGTCTTGTCACGGATGCGGGCATCGAGGATCTGGTTGAAAATGTACGAACGGGCCGTAGAGATCGCCAAGCTGCGCTTGTGCCTCGGCAATCGTTTCCCCTGCGACCAGGCGTCCGCCAGCGCAATATTCGAGCCTCCTCGGCCAAAGCGTTGCTCGCCAAAGTAATTGGGCACGCCCAGCGCATTGATGGTGTTGAGGCGCTCGTTGATCGCATCGGCGCCTGCCAGGACCCCGCGCAATACGATACGAAAACGATTCGCCCGGTGCGCGCCGCGCCGCAGTTTTCGACTGTGTCGTTGCTGATCGAGCAAACGAACGCCCTCGACTTCGAGCCGGCTCCAGTCGGGTGCATTCCAGCGCGGCACACTGAACCACTGTCGCGTTACCGCGTGCCGATCCTTGAGGCCCGAATAGCCGACGTCTCGCGCCGGCACATCGGCATGGCGGGCCAGCTGCCTCGAGACCCACTCTGTGTTCGCGCCCGTCTTCTCGAGATAGAGGTAATCATGCTCACCATCGGCACTGAACTCGAAGCCGAGTTCTTCGGTCACGTCGAATTCATCGGCAGTTGTTCGAATGGATGCGGAAAACAACGGGACCCCGTGTGCACGGGTCCAGTCTGGCAAGGACACTGGGTGTTCCTAGTGAGTCGTGTCGGCGACCGGCACGACCTGGTAGAACGTTTCTCTCTTGCCAATCATGCCGAGATCGGTGCGGGCGCGCTCCTCTGCCGCGTCCTTTCCCTTCTTCAGGTTGATCACCTCGGCATCGAGCGCGGCGTTCCGGGCACGCAGGGTCTCATTGAGCACTCGTTGCTCAGAGACGGCCGTCCTGAGGTTCATCGTCTTGCGATAGCCGTCGTCAGAAAACCAGAGCTCGGCCTGAAGACCGAGCCCGGTGACGCCGAGCAGTAGCAGTAACGCGCGTGTACGAAACAAACGATATCCCCAAGTCCGTTCTTGCAGCGCTTTCTAACTCACCTTCACCGAAAACGCGTCGCGGGCCGCATATTTCGCGGCGGCGCCCAGTTCCTCTTCGATGCGCAGCAGCTGGTTGTACTTGGCGACGCGATCCGACCGGGACAGAGAACCGGTCTTGATCTGCGTGGCCGTCGTGCCCACCGCGATATCGGCAATCGTGCTGTCCGAGGTTTCACCCGAACGGTGCGATATCACGGCCGTGTAGCCTGCCTCTTCTGCCATAGTAATTGCATCAAGAGTTTCGCTTAAGGTACCGATTTGGTTGGGTTTTATCAATATAGAATTTGCTATTTTTTCGTCGATGCCACGTTTCAGGATGCTCGTGTTGGTAACGAAAAGGTCGTCGCCCACAATCTGGACGCGGTCTGCCAGGGCGTCGGTCATGACCCGCCAGCCCTCCCAGTCGCTCTCATCCATGCCGTCTTCGATCGTGATAATCGGGTAGCTATCCGCCAATTCAGCCAGAAAAGCCGTGAATCCGACCGCGTCGAAAGTGCGTCCCTCCGACGCCAGGTCGTAAACGCCATCCTTGTAAAACTCCGAACTCGCGGCATCGAGACCCAGCAGGATGTCATCCCCGGCCTTGAATCCAGCCTTCTCGATCGCGGTCATGATCGTGTCCAGCGCCGCTTTGTTCGACGGCAGGTCCGGCGCAAAACCGCCTTCGTCGCCAACGGCCGTGTTCAGTCCCTGCCCGCGCAGGACGCTTTTCAGACTGTGGAATACCTCGGCGCCGTAGCGCAGCGCCTCGGCGAAGTTCGGCGCTCCAACCGGCAGAATCATGAACTCCTGGATGTCGACACTATTGTCAGCGTGCGCGCCGCCGTTGATGATGTTCATCATCGGTACCGGCATAGTCGTACTCGAGCCCAGGTGGCGAAAAAGCGAAATGCCTTTGGATGCCGCTTCGGCCTTTGCAGCGGCCAGTGAAATGGCCAGTATCGCGTTGGCGCCCAGCCGCCCTTTGTTGTCGGTGCCATCGAGTTCGATCATGCACTGATCAAGAGCGCGCTGATTATCGAATTCGACGCCCAGCAGTGCCTTGCGAAGTTCGCCGTTGACGTTGTCCACGGCCTTCCGCACGCCTTTTCCGAGATAGCGCGCTTTGTCGCCGTCGCGTAACTCCACGGCTTCACGAGTCCCGGTCGATGCGCCCGACGGCACGGCCGCACGGGCGGTAACCCCGTCGGTCAGGGTGACGTCGGCTTCCACCGTGGGGTTGCCGCGTGAATCGAGAATCTCTCGACCACGAATATCTTTGATCTTGATCATTGTTACTCCGAGTCAGGAACCCCGAGGCCGAAGCCTGCTTCGAGGAAATTGTTTTTCTTTACGCATTGATCGATCGATACCAGCGTTTCGAGCAGCTCTTTCATTTGCCCGAGCGGCCAGGCGTTCGGCCCGTCACTGAGCGCTTTCGACGGGTCCGGGTGCGTTTCCATGAAAAGCCCGGCAACGCCGGCAGCCGTGGC
>JBATHK010000086.1:0-8597 GCA_049666725.1 Woeseiaceae bacterium | reverse complement strand
CCGCGCTGCAAATCGGCGTTAATAACCAGGACACCCCGGTCTCTGCGGGTCTCCCATGCGTGAGTACCCTTTGTAAAGCGAAGGGTCGCACCGTTACCGCTTGAAAGCGTGCTGTCATCAAGCACGTCAAAGTCGTCGGGAATCGCCGCACTTGTCATTGCCTTCGCTAACGCCGCGTCAAACAAGCCATTGAAGAAAGCGAGCAACTGCTTCTCGCGACTCGCCGTCCTGTCAATCGGCACAGATTTTCGAACTACGCTCGTAGCCTCGGCAACGGGCAGAGCCTCGATCGCGGGCAGAGCCTCGACCTGCGAGGCCGCTGGCCCTTCACAGCTCTCGACTATGCGGCAAAAAAACCCCGAAGTAACAAGCTCTCGCATCAGGGTTTCGGCACGGGGCCGGCAGTAATCGCGGTTATTCCTGGCGCGCCAGAGCGTCTCCGTAGCACCGTCTTTCATATAATCCGCGCGGCATATATCTGTGCCATCTGGCGGCAGCGCCTCATCCAGGCAGTTCGCGGGCGACCTGTATTCATAGAGGGTGATAGCCCTGTCAGGCAGCGCTGCGGTGTCTGAGCCCGGTTCCAGATCGGCGATAGTGCAGCGCCAGACTTTGACGGGCAGCAGCTCCGCGCTTGCCGGCATGGAAATGGAAAAGACCAGGAGGAGTATGGTAAGACCGAGCGTGCTGCTACGTCGTGGGGCCATGTTTTTTTCCTCGATATCCCTTTGTCTTTACCGGTAACAGGACCCGGAACGTGACGCCTCCGTCGACGTTATCAGCCTCGATGCGGCCGCCATGTCCGGCGGCGATCAGGCGGGCGACATACAGGCCCAGACCAAGATGACGCGCATTGTCCCCGGAGCGCATGGAAACCATCGGATCAAACATCTGGGTTCGCATGCGTTCCGGCAATGGCGGCCCCGGGTTAGTGACCGATAGTTCGAGTTCGTCTTCTCTTGCAAGCAGTCGAATCGTAATGCTGTCGTCCCTGCTACTGAAGTCAACGGCATTATCGATCAGTTTATCGAGCATCTGGATTAGTAATTCGGGTGAACCCTGCGCGGTCGCGTTCGTAAGATCGCACTCGAGCTCGAACGATCGCTGCGTGTAAACATCCCGGTAAGCCGTGACGGTCGATTCGAGTACCTGGCGGAAATCGAACTGTTCTGGTTCGACATTTGCCATTAGTTCTTCAACTCGATTGGCTTCGCTCATGGCGCTCAAAATACGTCGTAAACGGTCTGCGCCGTCGCGCGCGCGCGTTGTGTAACCCACGCCCGCTTCGCTGAGCGGTTCGTGCTCCAGGTTCTCAAGCGACGAGGTAACAATGGCCAGTGGCGTACGCAGTTCGTGTGAGAGCTTTGATGCCAGCGATTTGAGGTACGCGTTGTAGTCGCCGAGTTGTTGCAACACGCTTGAAAAGCTGCGGGACAGGTCGCCGATTTCATCGTTCGCAAGAGCGCTGGGCAAGGATGATTGCAGCGCCTCGTTGTCGAGCGCTGCTTCGGCCGCAACCGACAGTTGACGAATGCGGCGTGACAACCAGCTTGCGTAACCCAGCAAAGTACCGGCCACCAGCAGCGTTGCGATCAAGGTGAGGTTAATAAGGCGAGCGAGCCCTTCGTTAGTCAGGCTGAGAATGGCATCTGTGTCCTGCTGCAAAATGACGGCACCGAGCGTGTTGGCGCCGGCCCTGATCGGCGCGGCGACCGCGACTATAGCCTTGCCACTTTTGTCACTGCGAAACCAGCTTGCCATCTCACGACCCTGCAGCGCCGTGGCAACATAGCTTTGCTGTTCGCGTCCGCGCGGGTCGGGCTCTGCGAATGCCGCTTCCTTGCCGGATTCAACCAGCAGGTCGTAAAGTCGCCGGGTAAAACCGGGGCGCGCATTGGCGGTGGAATCATCGCTCAATTCGCCGGCCGCCGCGATGCGCCATCCCATGGCGTCGGTAATCAGCAGTCGCATGCCCGGCTGCACGAGCCTGGCGGCAGTCGTGCTGATGTCGGGTGACAGGCGCGCGCTCGGTCCCGGAATCAGTCCCGAAAAACTGCTGCTGCGCGCGCCCGGCCGAGCAGCGTTGTCGGTGTTGCTGATAACGAGGCCCAAATGTGTTCCAAGGAGAGCGGCTGGTATGCCTGCTTCGAGCCGATATCCGCCAGGGATGTCCTGCCAGTGCGCCGTTACCGTGGGCTCAGGCGCAATGCCGTACGCATTCTGTTTGTAGCTGAGAATCTTTCCGGGCGCTTCGGCGGCAAAAGCAATTGTTTCTTCAAGGTAGGGCGGATTGCTGCTGACCAGGTTGATACGATCGGCATGTCGGGAGCCGTTGTCCAGTACCAGGGACTGTGAAGTCGTGTAAATGACATTGCGGTCGCTGACTTCGACATAGAGGTAAATCGTCTGGCCGAATGAACCAACGACAAACACGACCGGGCCGTCTAAACCGCGCATGGACTCGAGCGATTCGGCTTGCAGGGGCCAATCGTCGAAGTAGCCGTCGATCTCCGGACGCATTGTGAGTTCGTGTATGTACAGCTGGTCTTCGGTACCGAATGCCGCAACCGGCTTCGGAAATTCCTCGCCGTACTGAGCCATGGAGTTGGCGAGTGCGCGGGCGGTCGCCGCCAGCATTTGTTGCTGTCCGGTGCGCAGCGCCGATTCCGTTTCGCGAATGAACTCGCAACCGGCCCAGGGAAGCATCAGCGTCACAAGGCTGACAAGTAGCAGTTGACGCCTGAGGTTCATCGTCGGGCGCTTGTCAGTCGGAGAGCCAGCGGTAGCCCATACCGTAGACTGTTTCGATGGCGTTGAAGCCGGCGTCGATGTTCAGGAACTTACGACGGATGCGTTTCACGTGCGAGGTGATCGTATTGTCATCCAGTACCGCTTGCGCGGCATCCATCAACTGTTGCCGGTTCTTTACGTGACCTGGGAAGCGTGCCAGCGCGTGCACCAGCCAGAACTCTGTAAGCGTCAGGCCAACGGGCTGCTCCTGCCAGTGTATCGTCATGCGTTCCGTATCGATTACGAGGTCACCGCGTGTGATGCGGCTCGCGGCAGCCTGCGGTTTCTGCAAGGCATCCAGCCGTCGGAACAGGGCCGCGATGCGGGCCATAAGGTGCGGCAGGCTGATGTCTTTGGTCAGGTAATCGTCCGCGCCGAGCCGAAGTCCTGAGACCGCGTCGAATTCGCTGTCGCGCGCTGTCAGGAAGATGATGGGTAAATCCGCCGCGCGCGCGCGGAGCTCACGACAAAGCTCAAAGCCACCCTCGACATCGTCTTTGAGATTGATGTCGATGACGACCAGGTCCGGCAGCCGGGTCTCGAATGCACTGAGGGCCGGTGCACGCGCGTCATAGGTATCCACGACATAGCCCTCACGGCGAAACGCCGCCGCGTAGTTATCCCGAATCGCTGCTTCGTCCTCAACGATTGCTATCCGTTTCGCCACATTGGCCTCCCGTTGCCACTGGCCACAATTTGCCACATTACGCCGGTGCATTGCCATGTCATTGCCGGCAGAACGGCGTTTTGCGGGGTTGCAATAGTGTGGACGCCAAAGGGAGGCCGTTATGAAGCGAACCAAAAACCACATGCACGCGTGGAGCGCGCGCTTGATCCTGCTGCTGTTGATCGGGCCCGTCCTGGCATTCGCAAGCGAGCCGACCCCCGGACAGGCGCAGTCCGGCAGCCTTTTGTGGCGCATGGCGCAGGGCTATACGACGGCGACGCTGATGAACACCAACGTCGACATGCAAATCAGCGGACTGGTCGCGCGCGTCTCGGTGCGGCAGGAGTTTCACAATGAAGGGTCCGAGTGGGTAGAAGGTATTTACGTTTTCCCGCTTCCGGAGAACGCTGCAGTCGATCGAATGCGACTCCATATTGGCGACCGTTTTATTGAAGGCGAAATCCAGGAGAAGGAAGATGCAAAGAAAACCTATGAACAAGCCAAGCAGGCCGGCAAGAAGGCCAGTCTCGTCCAGCAGCAGCGCCCCAACCTGTTTACAACGTCAGTGGCAAATGTCGCACCAGGCGAACGTGTGGTGGTTGAAGTCGAGTACCTGGAAGACATTCGCTACCAGGATGGCCGCTTCAGCATTCGGTTCCCGATGACCCTGACGCCCCGCTACATCAGTGGACAAGCGCTGGCAGACAGGGTCGGCAACGGCTGGTCGCCCGACACTGATCGGGTTCCAGACGCGTCACTGGTTACGCCGCCCGTGGTGTCGGCTTCGCGGGGTCACCGGCTGACGCTGACAGCGAACATCAATGCAGGCGCGCCGCTGGCAACAGTTACGAGTCGCTATCATCCGGTCAGCGTCGGCGAACAAAGCGGCCACTACCGAGTGACGCTCAGCGCGGGACAGGTGGCGATGGATCATGATTTCGAGCTGGACTGGAAGCCCGTGCCGTCGGCTGTGCCGAGGGCGATGGTCTTCACCGAAACGATCGAGGGTCAACCGCACCACCTCCTGATGGTTATGCCGCCAGACCAGGGCGAGGCGCCGCCGGTTTTGATGCCCCGCGAAGTGATCATGATCATCGATACGTCAGGCTCCATGCATGGCGTGTCGATTGCAGAAGCAAAACGGGCCGTGCATCTTGCGCTAGGAAGCCTGCAGGCGGGCGATCGTTTCAACGTTATCGAATTCAACTCGTCCACAACGGCGCTCTACCCGGCAAGCGTTGCGGCAAGCCCGGCGAATATTGCGAATGCTGTGAATTTCGTGCAGCAGTTGCACGCCAACGGTGGCACCGAGATGCGCCCGGCACTGGACCTCGCGCTGAGCAGCAAGACGGAAGAAACACACCTGCGCCAGATCGTGTTCGTCACGGACGGGAGCGTCGGCTATGAAGACGAGATGTTTTCGATGATCGAAGAAAAGCTTGGTGCTGCCCGCCTTTTTACGGTCGGCATCGGCTCAGCGCCGAACAGCTGGTTCATGCGCAAAGCGGCAGAAGCAGGTCGGGGGTCGTACACATTTATAAGCGCCCTGCACGAGGTGCGTGAAAAAATGGAGGGCCTGTTCCGGAAGCTCGAGCATCCGCAGGTAACTGATATTGTCGTTCAATGGCCGAGCAGTGTTGCTGTCGACAGCTACCCGCAAACGATTCCGGACCTCTATCTTGGTGAACCCGTAACCGTGAAGAGCAGGGCTTCCGGAGAGTTTCGCGCGAAGGACACCGTCCGGATCAGCGGTAATTTCGTTACGGGTGGCTGGTCGAAGACACTGGCGCTGGAATCACGAGAAGAAAGCGAAGGTATTGCGGCACTGTGGGCGCGCGGGCGTATCGCGGAGCTCATGGAAACCGAACGGCGAGGCGGCGACGCCGACGGGCTGCGCGCCGCCATAGTGGAGACGGCACTCGCACATCACCTGGTCAGTAAGTACACGAGCCTCGTCGCCGTGGACAAGACGCCGGTGCGCCCGACGAGCGATCCATTGTCGAGCGAACAGGTGCCGAACCTGATGCCGTATGGCCAAAGCACCAATGCGATATTCGGTTTCCCTGCGACGGCAACCAATGCGCCTATGCTGCGCATGACCGGGGCAGCCTGTCTGCTTGCCGCGTTGCTTCTGTTTGCAGCGCTGCGGCTCAGTCGGCATTCGCATCATGCCCGCCTCGCGTAGCGCAGCGGGGCGCTGGCTGGTGGCTTGCCTGCTTTGTCTCGGCTTCTGGCAACTGGGGACGGGCGCGTATATACCCGCCAAGGCCTGGCTGGCCCAGGAGCTCATGCAGCGGGCCTGGCTGCGCGCCGGCAGAGACGTCGAGCGTCCAGCCCCATGGCCCTGGGCTGATACCTGGCCGGTTGCACGATTGAGGTCGGTTTCGCGCGAGGTCGACCTGATCATCCTCGCGGGCGGGTCGGGTCGAACGCTCGCATTTGGGCCCGGTCATCTCAGCGCCAGTGCACTGCCGGGCGAAATCGGGAACACCGTCATCGCGGGGCATCGGGATACCCACTTCAGATTCTTGCGGGGCGTCAAGGAAGGCGAGCTGTTGAGCATCGAATCGGCGAAAGGGCAAAAGCACGTTTACAAAGTGCTTGGGGCGCACGTCGTCGACTCTCGCAAGGGCGGCCTGGTGCTGGACACGGACGCTGCGATGTTGACGCTCGTGACCTGCTACCCGTTCGAAGCGCGCGAGCCGGGCGGTCCGCTGCGCTACATTGTTACGGCGAAGATGCTTTTTTAATAGCGTGAAAACGCAACAGCGCGGCTGCAGAGATCGCGTCGGTGATCTTGCCGTCGAGCACCATTTGCACGGCGTCCTCGAGCGGCAACCTGCGAATCGCAAGGTCTTCGGTTTCCTCGAAACGGGTTTCGCCGAACGACAGCCCGGTGGCAATGTAGGCGAAGCCGAGTTCATCGGTGATCGAATTACTGGTGTGCAGGCGCATGAGCTCTTTCCAATGCGCCGCACGAATACCGGTTTCTTCTTCGAGCTCGCGTTTCGCGGCCATGAGCGGGGTTTCGTCAAGCGGCGCTCCGCCCATCGGCAGCTCCCAGGAATACTCGCCCAGCGTGTACCGATCCTGTCCAACCAGCCAGGTATTGTTGTCGTCGTCGATCGCGATGATCGCGACAGCCACGTTCTTGAAATGCACGTAGCCATAATCGTTCTGGCCACCGCCGGGATTGATCACGCGGTCTTCGCGTAGCTCCATCCAGTCGTTTTCATAAATCGTGCGCGATGAAAGTTTCTTCCAGCTCATGATGCTTTACCGGCGGCCTCGGTCTCGACCAGCAGTTTAAAGCGATTCAGGTCGGTGTCAGTGCGGTCGCAAATCGATTTACGCATGAACAACGCCATGATCTTCATGAGACCCCTGAATTTGTAGTTTGTATTGACGACCCAGCGCGTCTTGCCGTCGCTGGTTTCTTCGAAGTGATTGAAAATAATTACCTGACCCCACCGCGATTCGTAGGTGCCGCCGAGGAAGTCCGGCTCGCGGCGCGCCGTAATCGTTTCGGTCATCACGACTTCACGGCCGTTCTCATCATAAACGAGTTTGGAAACGGCGTCGGGCTGTCCCGGCGTGCCGGACTTGTGCGTAAACGACTTCAAGTTTGGCTGCCACTCCATCATTCTGTTCGAATCGTCGAAGAGTCGCCACACGATTGCGCGATCCGCGTCGATCAGAATTTCAGTCTTGTGTTTCATCCCCATTACCTGTATTCGTCTTTTTTCATCATAGCCTATCGGGCCACAATGCAACCCCGGAAAGCCAGACTTACCCATGGACCGGTGGGCCGTCATCTTGTCGACATGGCCTTGCCAATGTTGCTCGGGATCACGACGATGATGGGCCAGTCCTTCATCGATGCATGGTTCCTTGGTCGCGTTGGCGATCGCGCCCTGGCCGCGTACAGCTTCGGCTTTCCAATTCTAATGATCGTCACGAGTGTCGCCATCGGCCTTGGTGCCGGCACCTCGTCGGTTGTCGCTCGAGCGATCGGCGCTGAAGATCATAGCCGGGCGAAACGACTGGTGACGGACAGCCTGATTCTGTCTTTCCTGATCACGGCATCGGTGTGCGTGATTGGCATCCTGACGATCGAACCGTTATTTCGATTGCTCGGCGCCCCGGATGACATGATTCCGATGATCCGGAGTTTCATGATTATCCTTTACAGCGGCGTGTCCTTCGTTGTGGTTGGCATGGTGGGTATGAGCAGCATGCGGGCCACCGGTGATACACGATTGCCGAGCAAGCTCATGATCGCGGGCGCCATTTTGAATGTCATTCTCGACCCCATATTTATTTTTGGCTTCGGGCCAATTCCAGCCATGGGCCTCAACGGTGCGGCGACGGCGGGGCTGCTTGCAAGAGGAACGATTTTCTTTGGCACGCTATACCTGCTGCTGTACAAGCTCGACATGGTGTCTTTCAAAAAGCCGGAGCTTCCTGAACTCAAAAAATCCTGGATCGACATACTGCATGTCGGCTTGCCCGCCGCGGGCACGAATGCCATCGTGCCGGTTGGGCTCGCCGTGATCACGGCGATGATTGCACGTTTCGGTCCCGAGGCCGTTGCAGGTTTCGGTGTTGCGAGTCGCATCGAATCGCTCGTGCTCGTGCTTTACTATGCCTTGTCAGCCGTCATCGGTCCGTTCGTCGGGCAGAACCTGAGCGCAGGTAAGGAAGACAGGATTCAGCTGTCGCTGCGCCTGTGTGCCAGCTTCTGTATTTCGAGCGGCCTTGTTGTTGCGGTCATCCTCGCACTATTGTCGGGTTTCCTGCCAACCCTCTTCAGCGACAGCGAGGCGGTCGTCAGCGTAACGCGACAATTCCTGTGGATAGCACCGATCAGCTACGGCGCGTATGGCATCGTCATGGTAGTGAATGCCGCGTTTAACGGACTTGGAAACCCGATGCCGGGTGTCATCATCAGCGTTACCCGGATAGTGGTGCTTTACGTGCCGCTAGCAGTTCTCGGGATGCGTCTTTACGGCATTACCGGGATCTTTGCCGCTTACGCCGTGGCGAACATTCTCTCGGGAATTTTTGGCTATTACTGGGCGAAGACCAACGCGCGTCGCTTATGCGAGCGTTCGGCCAGTCAGTCGATGGGCTGAATGAG
>JBATHK010000085.1:0-20313 GCA_049666725.1 Woeseiaceae bacterium | reverse complement strand
ATGGTCGGCACTTACTACGCCGCATCCTCGCCGGGTGCAGCACCGTATGTTCAGGTCGGTGATCGAATCAACGAGGGCGATACGCTTTGCATCATCGAAGCAATGAAGATGATGAATCAGATCGAATCCGACGTGTCGGGCGTGATCAAGTCGATCCGCATCCAGAATGGTGAGCCTGTCGAATTTGGCCAGACGTTGTTCGTTATCGATCAGCGCCACGGCGACTAGCGGGTCACGCGAACATGTTGGAAAAGATAGTCATAGCCAACAGGGGTGAGATTGCGTTACGCATTCTCCGCGCCTGCCGTGAAATGGGCATCAAGACGGTCGCCGTGCATTCCACGGCGGACAACAACCTGAAGCATGTCCTGCTCGCCGACGAAACGGTCTGTATCGGACCGCCACCGTCGAGTGAGAGCTACCTCAATATGCCGGCAATAATCAGCGCAGCCGAGGTTACCGATGCGACTGGCATCCACCCGGGCTACGGTTTCCTGTCGGAAAACGCGGACTTCGCAGAACGCGTCGAATCCAGTGGCTTCACTTTCATAGGGCCGAAAGCCGACTCCATCCGCCTCATGGGTGACAAGGTCTCCGCTATCCGGGCGATGAAAGCGGCCGGCGTACCCTGCGTCCCCGGTTCGGACGGACCGCTCGGCGATGATCCCGACGAGAACATGCGCCTTGCTCGCAACATCGGCTATCCGATCATCATCAAGGCCGCAGGTGGCGGCGGCGGACGGGGCATGCGCGTGGTGCATGCCGAGGCGTCACTCACGGCCGCAATCACGGTGACCCGAGCTGAGGCCCGAGCCGCCTTCAGCAATGACGTCGTCTACATGGAAAAATACCTTGAGACCCCCAGGCACGTCGAGTTCCAGGTGCTCGCTGACACACATGGCAATGCCATTCACCTGGGTGAACGCGATTGCTCGATGCAGCGGCGCCACCAGAAGGTCATCGAAGAGGCGCCGGCACCGGGAATTACTGAAGAGCAGCGCAAGCGAATCGGCGAGCGTTGTGTGAAAGCCTGCCAGGAAATCGGTTACCGCAGTGCGGGGACGTTTGAGTTCCTCTACGAGAACGGCGAGTTTTACTTTATCGAAATGAATACGCGCCTGCAGGTTGAGCATCCCGTCACCGAGATGATCACCGGAATCGACATCGTGCGTGAGCAGCTTCGAATTGCGAACGGTTCGCCGCTTCAGTTTAAACAGGAAGACGTCAAGATCCAGGGGCACGCGATCGAGTGTCGCATCAATGCCGAAGATCCGAAGACTTTCATGCCCTCACCGGGCCTGGTCACGCTGTGGCATTCACCGGGCGGTCCGGGCGTGCGCGTCGAAAGCCACATCTACAGCGGTTACAAAGTGCCGCCCTACTATGACTCGATGATCGGCAAGCTGATTGCTCACGGTGCAAGCCGAGAAGCGGCATTCGCTCGTATGCGCAATGCGCTGAGCGAAATCGTCATTGAAGGCATCAAGACAAACGTCCCCTTGCACCAGGAGATCTTCCAGCACGCCGCGTTCCAGGCGGGTGGCACAGATATCCACTACCTCGAGAAACGTCTCGGCCTGGTTTGATCGCGAGCAACTCACCGGTGGAATGGCAGCAGTTTGTCATGAACCTCGACACACTGGACCCAGCCACCGTTGAGGAAATTTTCACACGGCATGGCGCCTGGTCGGTAACACTAAGCGACGCCGGCGACAACCCGGTGCTGGAGCCGGGTCCGGGTGAAACTCCGCTCTGGGCGGACACCCGCATCACCGGGCTGTTCTCGGCCGATGCCGATCTCGGCAAACTGCAGGCCGAGCTGCTCCGCGACCTCGAACTCGGGCAGCTGCCACCGCACTGTATTGAGACGCTTGCCGATCGCGCCTGGGAGCGCGAGTGGTTGACCGACTTTGGACCGATGAAATTCGGCGAGCGACTGTGGATCTGCCCGGGCGACAGCGATGCCCAACAGGACGATGCCGTCATCGTTCGACTCGACCCCGGGCTCGCTTTTGGCACCGGTACGCATCCGACCACCGCGCTTTGCCTGGACTGGCTGGACGGGCTGCCATTGAGCGGCAAATCCCTGCTGGATTATGGCTGCGGCTCCGGAGTCCTGGCGATTGCGGCCCTGAAACTGGGCTGTGAGGCTGCAACCGCGATGGACATTGACCCCCAGGCCGTGATTGCGACGCGTCAGAATGCCGACAACAACGGAGTTGCAGGGGGATTGCGTGTTTGCGGCAGCGCGGATCAGATCGAGGGCGATTTCGACGTCGTGGTTGCCAATATCCTTGCCGGGCCACTTGTCCAGTTTGCCGAATCCATCACATCAACGCTCGCAGGCCACGGTATGCTTGCACTATCGGGCGTATTATGTGAACAAGCCGCGTCCGTAATGGCCGCGTATCAGCCCTGGATCGAGTTCGATGAGCCCGCCTTCCGGGAGCAGGATGGTCAAACGTGGTCGCGGCTGACGGGAACGAGGAGATAGGGCCAGGCAATGTATACGCAATGCCCTGCATGCAGCACAGCATTTCGCATTACGGCGGAGGTCTTGAAACAGGCTTCCGGCAAGGTGCGTTGTGGCGGCTGTGGCAACCCGTTCAATGCGCTCGAATTCCTGTCCGAAGGAATGCCCGAGCAAGCGGCGGCCAAAGAAGCCGAGGCACCGCTTCCGGAATTGAAACCGGAACGTATGCAAACGAACGGCGGCGCCCCGCGATCCATTTCTGCCGAACAGAGTGCGGCGCTGCTGAAGACGCTCGACGAGCTTGCAGGCTCCGACATTCGCATCGAGGATACCGGCATCGAATGGCGTGTGCTCGACGAGGCCGATTCGGCGGCCGTTGATGAACTGCTCGACGAATCACCAACGCCCGTCGATCAATTTCTCACAAGAACGCCGACCGGCGTCGAGGCTGGCGAGATCTTTGAAGAATCGGCCAACGGCCTCGCGCAGACCCCGGTTGAGGAACTGCGATTCGACGACAACACCCCGCTGCCCGACGACTTCGATCTCGACGACGAATCGTCGTACCTGCCGGAAACGGCCGATGCGGATGATGCTCCGCCTGTGGCGGAGGCCGAACCCGCTGACGAAAAAGAAGCATCTCGAGTCGACATCATGCTCGGCGAACCGGATGAGTGGGCTGACATTCTCGGTGAGGTCGACGAGCCGGTCGAACCCGTTGCTGACGAACCCGTTGCTGACGAGCCTGTCGCTGCTGAACCCCTCGCCGCCCCACCCGATGTCGAAGCAGCGCCGGCAGAGGCCGGGCAGGAAATCCTCGACGTCGATACTCAGTTCGCGCTGCAGGCCGAGGCCATGGGCATCGACCTCAGTGGCATGCACCCGGCGCCTGAAATCACCGCGGACGAAGCAGCGAACAATAGCGACGAAGAACTGGACGGGAAGCCCGAGGAAGAGCCCCGGATCGAACCGGACGATGACGTCGAACCTGAGCTTGAACTCGACGATTCTGCTACGCGGCGTTATCCGATTGACGACGAGGAGCAAGACGAGGCCCCGCTCGAATTCGGCTCTATAGACACGGCGATGGCCGACCTCGAAGTGCAGTCCGATGTGTTCGACAAGAACTTCTTCGCGGGTCCCGAAGAGCTCGAGTTGCAGGACGACGACGCGCTGGGGACCGGGATTGACGAAGAAGATTCCGATGAGGCCGAGCTCAGCCCGGCGGAAAGCAGCGAAGAAAGCAGCTATGCAATCCCGCCGCAGACGGAAGAAGAACAGACGCTCAACATGATGATTGACCAGGACCTTCTCAGCTTTGCGGTCGAGGACGAAGACGGATTCGCGTCGACGATTGTCATTCCCGAGAAAGACGCAGAAAACAAAGCCATTGCTGAAAAAGAAAAGAATTTGCTCGACGACGACATGTCGGCGGGCTTCGAAACCATCGTCATGGAAGGCGAGTCCATTCGTTCGGTAGTCGACACGAAGAAACGCGAGGCCGATATTGCCGAAGCGGCTGCACTCGCCGAAAAAGCGAGGGCTGACAGGGATAAAGAGCATGCCGCACCGTCAGGGGGCCGGCGCCGCGGCATGATTGCGGCGGTCGTCGTGCTTGGCCTGCTCCTTGGCGCCCAGCTAATGCATCAGTCGCGCGAGGCGCTCGCGACCATTCCGGCGTTCAATAATGTCGCGGGAGTCCTGTATCGTGCGGTCGGCAAGCCCCTGTCACCGGCATGGGACGTAACCGGCTGGCGTTTTGAGGCCACCCGGGACGTTGTCGATGACAACGACGACCAGTTAACCATCTACTCGCGAATCGGCAACAATTCAGAGGCCTCCCTGCCGTACCCGTTGATCAATGTTGCGCTTATCGATCGTTTCGAGGAAACCGTTGGTAATCGCACGCTCGACCCGGCCGAATACCTGGGTGAGGATCTGGACCCGAGCGAGCCCGTGCAGCCCGGCAATACGTTCAATGCCGTGATCTCCATTCAGTCGCCAGCGCCGGACGCGACAGGCTACAAGCTGAAAGTTTGCTATCGCCAGTCCGCCGGGCAATTGCGCTGCAGTAGCCCAAGCTTCAAGTAGAAAACACGAGTCGCGCTTATGTCCTGCGGGTAGCGGCATCCTGCAGTAAAATGCCGCATGACCGCGACCGATCTACAACCGCTCCGAATTGGCCCCTACACGCTGTCCAGCCCATTCGTGCTCGCGCCGATGGCAGGTGTGACCGACGCACCTTTTCGCCGGCTCTGCCGGCGATTTGGCGCCGGCATGACCACTTCCGAGATGACAACCGCCGACACGAGTCTCTGGCAGACCGCCAAATCACGCCACCGGCTTGATCTGGACCTCGATGCAGAACCGATCGCCGTGCAAATCGCCGGATCGGACCCGCAGCAGCTCGCGGTCGCGGCGCAGGCCTGTGTCGACCGGGGCGCCCAGATTATCGACATCAACATGGGCTGCCCGGCCAAGAAGGTCTGCAGGAAACTCGCCGGATCTGCACTGCTGCGCGACGAAAAGCTGGTCGCGTCAATTCTGAATGCCGTCGTGCGCGCTGTAAGCGTTCCGGTCACGCTCAAATGCAGGACAGGCTGGGACATCGGCTTCCGCAATGCCGTGAACATCGCGCGGCTTGCCGAGGATGCCGGCATTCAGGCGATTGCCATCCACGGTCGAACGCGCGCATGCGGGTACAAGGGTGAGGCCGAATACGAAACGATCGCAGCTGTAAAACACGCGGTAAAAATACCGGTTATTGCCAACGGAGATATAACGACTTTGGAGAAGTCGCTCGAAGTACTGCGCGTAACTCGAGCAGATGGCTTGATGATTGGACGCGGTGCCCAGGGACGTCCGTGGATCTTCCGCGAACTTGGACATCTTCTAAATCCGACTGCGGAAAATACGCAGCTAGAAAAAATTGAATTGCGTGATATTATGCTCGACCACTTGAGCGATCTTCACCGGTTTTATGGGGATCCAACCGGAGTTCGAGTGGCTCGCAAGCACCTGACCTGGTACTGCAACAGCCTGGATAACGCCGACGCGTTTCGCTACCAGGTCGTTCGTGTCGATTGTGCTTCAGAACAAATCAGATTGACAAAAGAATTCTTCAGGATTTAGGTAACGTGGCCCAAGAAAAGCATAATAAGAAGGACCTGACGTCCAGGAAAAGCAAGAAACCGCTTTGCAAACACACGGAAGATGCACTCGATCAGTATTTTACGACCCTGAACGGCGATCGGCCGGGCGATCTGTACGATCTGGTTATCGGTGAGGTTGAACGCCCCTTGTTCAAAGCCGTCATGGATTACACGCAGGGCAACCAGAGCCAGGCTGCCGGCATACTCGGCATCAACCGCGGTACCTTGCGAAAGAAACTCAGGACTTACTTGCTCATAAAATAGAAGCTGCTTCGGCATTCCCTTTTTCTTTTCAGGTGCACCCATGTTTAACGTACGACGCGCGCTCGTGAGTGTCTCTGACAAGCGTGGATTGACGCCTTTTGTGACCGGCCTTTCCGAGCTCGGCGTTGAAGTCCTCTCAACCGGTGGTACCTGCCGTCAACTGCGGGACGCCGGCCTCAGTGTGGTCGAAGTGTCCGAAAAGACGGGCTTTCCGGAGATCATGGACGGCCGCGTGAAGACGCTCCACCCGATCATCCACGGCGGCCTGCTGGGTCGTCGCGGCACGGACGAGGCCGTGATGGCCGAGCACGGCATCGAAGCGATCGACCTGCTCGTCGTCAACCTGTACCCGTTCGAAGAAACCATCGCGCGCGAAGATACAAGCATTGATGATGCTATCGAAAATATCGACATCGGCGGTCCCGCGATGATTCGCGCGGCCTCGAAAAATCACGATGGAGTTGCCGTCGTCGTCAGTCCGGACGACTACGAAGCCGTACTGCAAAGCCTCAGGAACAACGAACTTTCCCTCGAACATCGACGTCGCCTTGCGGCAAAAGCCTATGCGCACACGGCAAGCTACGACACGGCCATTACAAAATACCTGTCGCAGTCGCTGGGTGATGATGCGCTTGGGGAACGCTTTCTTTACTCAGGCGGACTGTCACAGCGACTGCGATACGGTGAAAATCCGCATCAGGATGCGGCGTTTTACGTTGATCAGCAGGCGCCGCGAGGGTCTCTTGCCCGGGCTAAACAGCTGCAGGGTAAGGCCCTGTCCTACAACAACATCGCGGACAGCGACGCGGCGCTCGAATGCGTCAGGCAATTCGAGAATCCGGCCTGCGTCATCGTCAAGCATGCTAATCCATGCGGGGTAGCAGTCGCCGGCGACATACTGGAAGCGTACGAGAAAGCGTTCAAGACAGATCCGACGTCGGCATTCGGCGGCATAATTGCATTCAATCGCCCGTTCGACGCGAAGACCGCGCAGGCTATTGTCGATCGCCAGTTCGTCGAAGTGATTGTCGCGCCGGCCATCGACGCCGACGCAGCCGCAGTCATTTCCGCCAAGAAAAACGTCCGCGTACTCGAAACCGGCGACGGCAACGGCGGCTCCGTTGCGGGATTTGATTTCAAGAAAGTTGGCGGCGGACTGCTGGTACAAAACACCGACCTTGGTTTGATTACAGCCAATGATCTCAAGGTGGTTACTGAAAAAGCGCCTACCGCAGATCAGGTCAAGGACATGCTGTTCGCCTGGACCGTGGTCAAGTACGTGAAGTCGAACGCCATCATCTTTTGCAAGGACAGCATGACGATTGGCGTCGGTGCCGGACAGATGAGCCGCGTGTACAGCACGAAGATCGCGGCAATAAAAGCCGGCGATGAAGGCCTCGAGGTCAAAGGCTCGGTCATGGCGTCGGACGCTTTTTTCCCATTCCGCGACGGCATCGATGCCGCCGCCGAGCACGGTATTGCGGCCATCATCCAGCCCGGCGGTTCGATGCGCGACGACGAGGTCATCCAGGCTGCCAACGAGCACGGACTGGCCATGGTGTTTACCGGCATGCGCCACTTCCGACACTGATGAAGGTACTGATCATCGGCTCGGGTGGACGCGAGCACGCGCTCGCCTGGAAATGCGCCCAGTCGCCGAAAGTAGATGAGGTGCTGGTCGCTCCCGGCAACGCAGGCAGCGCGCGCGAGAACAAGGTCCGAAATGTCGCCGTGTCTGCCGATGACATCGATGGTCTGCTGGCCCTCGCACAAGGCGAAGACATTGGCCTGACGATCGTGGGCCCGGAGGCGCCGCTGGTTGCCGGAATCGTTGACCGTTTCAAGTCGCTCGGACTGCCGTGCTTTGGCCCGACGGCGGCCGCGGCCCAGCTCGAAGGCTCCAAAGCATTCACGAAAGACTTTCTCGCAAGGCACAATATTCCGACAGCCGCGTACCGGAATTTCTCCGAACTGCAGCCTGCTCTCGATTACATTCGTCAACAGGGCGCGCCGATCGTGATCAAGGCCAACGGCCTGGCCGCAGGCAAAGGGGTCATCGTCGCGATGAGTCTGGAAGAAGCCGAGCAGGCCGCTACGGACATGCTGGCTGGCGGCAGCTTCGGTGCCGCCGGGGCACGAATCGTCGTCGAGGAGTACCTCGATGGCGAGGAAGCGAGCTTCATTGTCATCACGGACGGTGAAAGCATCCTTCCCCTCGCGACATCGCAGGATCACAAGGCACGCGATGAAGGCGATGTTGGCCCTAATACGGGCGGTATGGGCGCGTATTCACCGGCACCGGTCGTCAGCAAGGAAATTGAGCGACAGATCATGGATCTCGTCATACGGCCGACGCTCGCCGGCATGAAGGCGGACGGTCACTCGTATCTGGGTTTCCTGTATGCGGGACTGATGATCATGGCGGACGGAACGCCCAAAGTGATTGAATTCAATTGCAGAATGGGCGATCCGGAAACTCAGCCGATTCTGATGCGGCTCGAATCCGACCTCGTGGAAATCTGTGCGGCGACTCTAGACGGTACATTGCGCGAACAAAGTGCTGACTGGGATCCAAGAGCCGCGCTGGGTGTGGTAATGGCGGCTGGCGGATACCCGGCGAGCTACGCAAAAGGCAAAGCGATCAGTGGCCTCGACGACGCCGACAGCGACACGCAGAAAGTGTTCCATGCCGGAACCGCCAGCGACGGTGAGACCGTGACGACGACTGGCGGCCGGGTCCTCTGCGTCGTCGGCCTCGGTGACACCGTTGCCGCCGCGGCAACGCGCGCTTACGAATCGGTCGACAAGATTGACTGGCAGGACGTCTATTTTCGACGCGACATTGGTCACCGCGCAATTGCAAGAGAGAGCTAGCCGCAGATGCTGACGACCGTCGAGGCCCGCGAAGCAATACTTGCCGCCATGCCGCAATTTGCGGCCGAGGTGACTCCTCTCGGCGACGCGAACGAACGCGTGCTGCGTCAGATAGTGCGCGCCGAAAGAGATCAACCACCTTTTGACCGCGTGATGATGGACGGCATCGCCCTGCGTTTCGCGGACCTCGGCCCGGGTATGCGGGAGTTCCCGGTGCAGGGGACGCAAGCTGCCGGTGATGCCGTCCTCACAGTGCAGCCCGGTCAATGTATTGAAATCATGACGGGCGCGTCGTTGCCTGAATATGCAGACTGCGTCATTCCGGTTGAGCGTATCGCGGTAAAGAACAACATCGCGATCATCGAAGACGGCTACGAAGCAAAGAGTGGTCAGTTTATTCACCCGCGCGCATCCGACCATGCGGTCGGCGCCCATCTGCTTACGCCCGGCAAACGAATATCGCCGATGGATATCGCAATCATCGCGTCCTGCGGGCTGACGGACGTCGAGGTCAGCCGCCGCCCGGTCGTTCGTATCATCTCGACGGGTAACGAACTCGTGCCGCCTGGCGCAGCCATAGAACCACACCAGGTTCGCCTGTCGAACGGACCCGCGATACAGGCCATGCTCGGGGAGCGCGGCTACGTAAAATGCGATCACGACCACCTGCTCGACGACCTGGACGAACTGCGTGAGCGCATTGCCGCTCATCTCGCTGAGGCCGACGTACTGATACTGAGTGGCGGTGTTTCGATGGGCAAAGCGGACTTCGTGCCCGGGGTACTTGCCGAACTCGGCGTCAATGTCGTCTTCCACAAAGTCAGCCAGCGGCCTGGCAAGCCCATGTGGTTTGGTATCGGCCCGGACCGGCAAGCCGTGTTCGCTCTGCCCGGCAACCCGGTTTCTGCACTGGTTTGCTGCCGCCAATACGTCATTCCAGCGCTCGCGGCTGCATCGGCGGCAACGTCGCGAGCGCCCGAATTTGCGGTACTTGCCGGCGACGTAACGTTCGAACCGGATCTCACCTGTTTCCAGCCGGTGCGCCTGGTGTCGAGCGCCGGCGGGCAGGTGTTGGCGATGCCCGTCAAGACCAACACCTCCGGCGACTTCACGGCCCTTTCGGCCACCGATGGCTACGTCGAGCTGGCGAGACAGCAAAGTCATTTCCCGGCCGGTACGCCGGTAATCCTGCATCGCTGGCGCGCCAGCTGACAGGCCTTGCAGCAGAAGGGGCGGTACCAGATACTGGCCAGCATGATCTCAGCCAAAGAAGCACTTCTGAAACTCCGCGAGGGTAATCGGCGATTCGTCGCCGGCGAGATTGGCGCAGAATCGATGGCCAGCCGTGCCCACCAGGCCGGCATGTCCGGTGGACAAAACCCATTCGCGATCATCCTTGCCTGTTCCGACTCCCGGGTGCCGGTGGAACTGGTCTTCGACCAGGGCTTCGGTGACCTGTTTGTGATCCGCGTGGCCGGCAATGTAGTCGCGCCGTCGCAGGTTGGCAGCATTGAGTTCGCGGCCAGTCAGTTCGGTACCCCGCTTGTCGTCGTACTGGGTCATTCGAACTGCGGTGCGGTAATAGCAACGCTAAAAGAACTCGCGCTTGAACAAACGCATCGCTCGCCCAATCTGCGAGCGATCGTGGATCGCGTGCGGCCCGCCGTCGAACCGCTGCTCGAGGCGCACAGAGACAGTGACACGGACACGCTGACGAGTGCCGCGGTGCACGCCAATATCCTGGCGTCAGTCGAAAGATTGACGCACGGCTCGCTCATCCTCGAGCAACTCATCGAGACCGATGAGCTGACAATCGTCGGCGCCGAGTATTCGATCGAGACGGGCAAGGTAGAGTTCTTCGACAAAATCCCGTCATGAGCAATGGCACGATTCAGGGCCGATGTTTCTGCGGAAGTATCCATTTCGAGGCGGTCGCTCCCGAGAAATTCGCCTGTTATTGCTACTGTGAGAGCTGCCAGCGCGCCGCGGGTGCGCCGGCCGTCGCCTGGGCAACGTACGCCCGTGAGACCTTCGTCGTGACGCGAGGCGAGTTCCACTGGCATCACTCATCTCCCGGTGTTACGCGCGGCATCTGCAGCAGCTGCGGTTCGTCCATCACCTACGAAAACGAGAAGCGACCCGGCGAAATCGACATCGCCGTGAACTGCCTCGACGATCCCTGCGCCCCGATTCCGCGAGCGCACATCTGGACCGAAGACAAGCAACCCTGGCATCGAATCGGGGACGATCTGCCTGTCTACGAGAAAAACATCGGCTAATAGCTGGCACTGCTTCCCTCTACTGACATCCCGACCGGTTTTCCCGTTCAACCCGGTCTAAAAAGGCAGCCGAAACACCCGGCCGTCAGGAGAAGAACGCAATGCCGTGGCAGCCCTTGCAGACTGAAAATGCATATCGCTCATATTAATCTCGCGAAGTCTTTCAACGGCGCTGGTGAACATTTCGTCAGCCTGGTCGAAGCACTTCGGGGACAAGGCGTACAGCAGTACGTGCTGGTGAGAAATATCGCACTCGCAAAGCGACTCGACCTTGTCGATGGTGTAACGGCAGGACCTGCCGTCAGGTCAGCCGTGATGGCCTACTGCCTGACGCCGCACGTCGACGTCGTCCATATACATGACCCGTCCGACGGGCAGGCAGGCCTGCTCCTGACGCTAACGCGTTCCATACCCTTCGTGCTGACTCATCGTGACAACGCGCCGGGCAGAAACCCGCTCACCCAGGCTGTGTACAAGCGTGCCTCCGGGATCATCTATCAGTCCGATGCCGATGCCGCGAAGCACTTGCGCATTTACAGGCACGCCGTTGCAAGCTGGCGCGAAGCTGCGTTGTCGTCTTGACTCAGAATTCCCAAAGCACGCCGATCGCGGGCAGCAGTGGCAGCCAGTAGTCATGACTGTATTCGAGCGATTCGTTGCCGAGCTCATCCTCTTCAAGGTCCCAGTCGATACAGCAGACATTGCGGCGATTGAACAGGTTGGAGATCTCGACGAACGCGAGCAGGGATCCGCGGCGCACTTTGAATTCGCGGCTCAGGCGCACGTCGACACTCGCAAACGTCGGATGACGAAATTCATTGCGCGGCCCTGGCACAGCCACGAAAATCGGCTCGCCGTCAGCATCGAGCCCTTGTCCCACCAGCGCCAGGTTAGTCCTTGGCCAGCCCGAGTGAATGCTTGCCGCGGCAGAGAAGTTCCAGACCTCGTTGTTCCACGCAAAGCCGCCCTGCGCGGCATGCCGCTGGTCCCAACTCCGCGGCACATCGCGGCCGTCAATTCGATCGGTCACTTTCGACCAGGTGTAGGTAGCCCACCAACTCCAGGCATCCAGGGTACGGTCAGCCGACAGCTCGACACCGCGTGCTTTCGCCCTGGACGGATCCAGTCGCACGCGATCGGCCGCCAATTCAGGCATCAGGCTGAGCGGGTCGTAGAGGTTTTCAAATCGTGGCCGCACGTCGCGAATGTCCTTCTGGAAGGCCTCGAGGCGAATTGCAGTGTTGCTCTCGGTAAGATGCTTGAGCCCGACGATCAGGTGGTCCGCGCGTTGCGCGGGCCAGAAGTTCGTGATGCCGTCCTCGATCTGCAATGAGTGCACGGCCTGCGACTGGTGATAACGGCCAACGCTGAATCGCAGCTCGGTCTTTTCCCAGGGCCGGAACATCACGTTGAGGCGCGGACTTAGCTGTGAATCCGAGCTCAGATCGGTATAGGTCTGATCGTCCCAGCGCAGCCCCCATTCGAGTACCGCGCGCTGTGACAGTCGCCAGCGATCCGAAACGTACAATGCGTAGCTGCCACCTTTCGGGTCGGCCATCAGGGAACGGCTGAGCTCGGCCTGCTGGTTCAGGTAGATTGCCTGTAGACCGAAATACTCGGCAGACCCTGCGTACGAATAGTTCGCTTCGCCATAAGCAACGTGAATTCCCCATTGCGTACGGTGACGTTTCGACGGACTCCAGACCCAGTCCTGGCGAAGCGCAAACTGGCTGACGTCTCTTTCGTCTGTCACAGCAGCTATCAGCTTCTCGGGATCGTTGGCATAGCCTTCACGCACGTTGCTGTAGTCGACCATCGACAGTACCGTGCTGCTCGCCAGCGTCGGCGACCAGCTGCTGTCGAGGCGCAACCAGAGCTGTGCGTTACTCGTATCGCTCGCGACCTGCTCGCGCTCGGCAGGATCGGTTTCCAGCACGAGCTTTACCTGGTCGTCGGCGTACAGCGCATTCACCGACAGCCGCATGTTCGGCGTGATTTCGAACGTGTACTCGCCGAACGCATCAAAATAGGAGGGCTGCCCGAACTTCGGGTCGATAACCAGATCGAGGTTTCCGCGGCGCGCAGAGAACAGCCAGCTGCGGTCGTTGTCGGCGCCGGCCGCCAACAAAGACGTGTTAAAAACGCTGAGGCCAATCTCGTTGTGACGCGACTTCTCTGAATCGAGAGAGTCCATCAGCACGAGACCGCTCATGCGGTCACCGTAGCGAACCGGGAAGCCGCCGGTATACACCTCAACCCCTTCGATCGCACGCGCGTCAATGGCGCTGAAGATGCTCTGGTAGTCGCGAATGTGAAACGGGTCGAACAGCCACTGACCGTTCAACATGATGCCGATTTCGCTTGCCTCCCCGCCACGAAAATGCGCAACCGCCGATGTGCCGCTCGCCGCCGTACCCGGCAGGCGCTGCGTAACCCGTATCGGATCCTCGCCAACGTCCGGCATGTCCTGGATCGTCCTTCGGTCGAGCGCGAACTGTGACGTTGAGATGTCCCGTGATATTTCATAGCGACTGGCCGCGACAACAACGGTTTCTATGTCGGGTTGCGTCACTTTCGGTGCGGCGACCGCGGAATCCGGTATCGGCACGGGGTCGGGCTTGCCCTTCACGACCAGGTACACTCCCGCATCTGCCTGCACATCCAGACCATAGGGCCGCAGGATCTGACGCACGATTTCCACGGGCGTTCCAGGATCCGGTTCGGCGAGAACCCTGAGCTCGTCATTGACGAGGTTCGTGCTGTAAGCAAAAGGATGGCCCTGGTCTCGAAAGCCATCGATTACGTTTGCGATGGTGCGACCAACGTAGGGCATAGCCTGCCCGTCGTCGGCAAGGACGACCGAAGATACCAGCAAAAGCACGAGCAGCAGGACGCGACTCATGTTCTGCAGCTAGTGATTCTCGCCGACGTAGATCACCCCTTCGTCGATATGCCATTCGAGCGCTGCAGTCGCCAGCCGCTGGCGCAGCGCGTCGGCCGGCTCTGTATCAATGCGTCCCCTGAGAATTGCGTCGCGAGCGACCTCCTCGGCCTGGCCTTCCCATTCAATCTCGAGGCCAAGCTCCCGGCAGGCCCAAAGCAGAAACTCATGCAGCGTTTTTCCGTCGACGTTCGCGGACGGCGACGTTCGATTCACCCATTCCCAGCTCTCTCCCGACCGGCCGATGCTCAGGACCGCCGGCCGCTGCCGCCCGGACAAGGTCAGCTGCTCGCCAGATGAAGCCACCTCGCTGTGATACACGCCCTCTACGGCCACCTGGCCTTCCCGGACGCTGACCGTCAATGTTCCTGCGTTCATGCCGGTCATGAACTGTGTACCGACATGCGCAACCTCACCGAGATCGGTCTGCACGACGAATTCCGCACTATCGCCCGCGCTGATTCCCGCGATCAATGCCGGCGGACTGGAGTCGAAGTAAATGCGGCCGGATTTCAGATACACGGTTTCATCATTGACGAATTCGACCCGCGTGTTCTCATCCATGCGCATCGAGCCGCCGTTACCCCAGGCCAGGCCGATGCCAGCCTGGCTTCCTGTCACAATCGTCTGGCCCGAAACAACGTTCGAGAGATCCGGCGTCTCGCGTAGCTCGGATGATTCGCCGAGCAGATAAACAGAACCGAAGCTTTTTTCTATGGACGCCACCTGCACGGCCTCGACGACCGGCAAACGAAACAGGTTGAATACCGCAAACACGCTGATCACTACGCTGGCCGCAATCGCAAACGACACGAGACGGCGGCGAGACTGATGACGGCCGCTGACGTCCTGCCACTCGGCGCGAACGGCTCGTCGTACCGTCGCCTCGTCCGCAGGTGATGGCATCGGACGCCGCGTCGCGCGCTTGAGCAATTGCTCCAGTGCCTCATCCGTTGCGACGCCCGTGCTGCGCTCAAAGTCACTCATGATTTCACCAACTCGCTCTCGTTTGGTTCAACGCCTTCTGTCAGCGACGTATACACGTCGGCAAACGCTCGTTTCGCGCGCGCCAGCAAGGATTGGGTCGCCTCCGGACCGATATCCAGCCGTGCCGATATTTCCTTTATGGAGTGCCCTTCGATGTACTTCCACTCGAGAACATCGCCGTAGCGTGCCGGCAATTTGTCCAGGGCAACCTGTATCAGGCGCAGAAGCTCGACGCGACGATAGTGTCGCTCCGGGCTCATCTGCTCCGGCGCGTGGAAGGAATCGACGGCGGCCTGTATCTCGGCGAAATCCTCGGTCAAAACGATGTGCTCACGGTATCGACCCTGCCGCGCGAGCCAGTCGCTGGTTTCGTTGCGGCAGATCGCACACAGCCAGGTGAACAGCGCCGATTCGGCGCGGTAGGTGTGCAGCTTTCGGATAGCACGCGTGAGCGACACCTGTGCCACCTCGCGAGCGGCATCCGGATCGTCCGACAGGCGCGTCAGTGCGAAGCGGTACAGGCGGGCGAAGTTCTCGTCGAAAAACCGGTCAAAAGCCCGCGTATCGCCGCTAAGCAACTGTTTTACAAGCTTTTTGTCTTGGAAATAGACCGCCATGTCGAGCCACTCCGGGTACTCGATTATCAGACGGTCGCTGCCGCCATAATCGGTCGGACGATCTGACAAGTGTACGCCGGAATGCCCGGCACGGGGCCCCAAGTAGACGTAAGCGATACCAAATACGGGGCCATTTGGCCCCGTACTATCAATGGCTTAAACGCAGAACCGGGCTATCTCTTCATCGCCTCGAAGAACTTCGCGTTGGTCTTCGTATCCTGCAGCTTGTTCAAAAGGAATTCGACGGCGGCGAGTTCGTCCATCGGATGCAGGACTTTTCTCAAGATCCACATCTTCTGCAGCTCATCAGGATCCGTCAGGTACTCTTCCTTGCGCGTGCCGGAGCGATTGATATTGATGGCGGGGAACACCCGCTTCTCGGAGATACGGCGATCCAGGTGGATTTCCATGTTACCGGTGCCCTTGAATTCCTCGTAGATCACTTCGTCCATCTTGGATCCGGTGTCGACCAGGGCTGTTGCAAGGATCGTCAGGCTGCCGCCTTCCTCGATGTTGCGCGCCGCACCGAAGAAACGTTTCGGGCGATGCAGGGCGTTGGCATCCACGCCGCCGGTCAAAACCTTGCCCGAGGACGGTACAACGGTGTTGTAGGCGCGCGCGAGGCGCGTGATGGAGTCGAGCAGTATGACGACGTCACGCTTGTGCTCGACGAGGCGCTTCGCTTTCTCGATGACCATCTCCGCAACCTGTACGTGGCGACTGGCCGGTTCGTCGAACGTGGAAGAAACCACCTCACCACGGACCGTACGCTCCATCTCGGTGACCTCTTCAGGACGCTCATCGATGAGCAGAACGATGAGATCGACCTCCGGCGCATTAGCGCAGATTGCCGAAGCAATATTCTGCAGCAGCATCGTCTTGCCGGCTTTCGGCGGTGAGACGATCAGGCCGCGCTGGCCCTTGCCAATCGGCGCAACCATGTCGATGATGCGCGCGGTCAGGTCTTCAGTGCTGCCGTTGCCCTGCTCGAGCTTCAGGCGCTGGGTCGGAAACAGTGGCGTAAGGTTCTCAAACAGGACCTTGTTGCGCGCATTCTCCGGCGCGTCATGATTGATCTGGCCAACCTTGAGCAGCGCAAAGTAGCGCTCGCCTTCCTTCGGTGGCCGGATCAGGCCTGACACCAGGTCGCCGGTACGGAGATTGAAGCGACGAATCTGGCTCGGGCTTACGTAGATATCGTCAGGACCCGCAAGATAGGAACTGTCCGACGAGCGCAGGAAGCCAAAGCCATCCTGCAGTATCTCGAGCACGCCATCGCCATAGATATCCTCACCCTGGCTGGCATGCGCCTTGAGGATTGAGAAAATCATATCCTGCTTGCGTGAGCGCGCGAGATTCTCGACACCCAGTGAAACACCGAGCTCGACGAGCGCCGCTGCCGGCCGGGTCTTCAGCTCCGACAGGTTCATGATGTTCTTGCTTTGCTCGAGCTGCTCCGGCGTGATTACGTCGAGACTGCCCTCTTCGTCATCAGGATATTCGGTATGTTGCGGTCGTCGACGACGACGGCGATTCGGATTGCCCTTAGTCTTGTTGCCCGACTTTTTCGGGCGATTTTTCGTTGAAGTACCCAAGTACCCTCTCACAGATTAGTGTCCAGAAATTCTTCCAGTTGCGATTTCGGCATCGCCCCCATTTTTTGCGCCTGCACAGCGCCGTCCTTGAAAAGGATCAGCGTCGGAATGCTGCGGATACCGAACTTCTGAGCCGTGTTCGGATTCTCGTCGACATTCAGCTTTACGACCGCGAGCTTGTCAGCATGCGATACGGCGACCTCTTCGAGCAGGGGCGCGATCATCTTGCACGGCCCGCACCATTCCGCCCAGAAATCGAGCAAAACTGCTTTTTCGTTTTGTAATACGTCGGCCTCAAATGTGCCGTCCGATGTGTGCACAATATTGTCGCTCACCGGCTACTTCCTCCCAATGAAAGTGATAGTTGGTTGTGGTTTTGCCCGCTGTCTGGTGTTCTGACAAACGAACATTGCAAAAATGGATGACGCTGCCTTAACTATCAGGCACTATGTCGCAGCTTTATTACCGGCTAATTCCGGTTGTTTCCGGCTTCTTTATGGGTCTTACGGGAAGCGAAATTGGCGAGTGCGACGGTTGTCGCGTCGAATTATGCGTAATTTGAACGTTTCGCGAGCCATTTTGCAAGCTTTTGACGCATATTTTCTGGTCTCATTTCTATGTCTGAAAATCACCTGAGCGAACTCAGATTCGACGCCCTGCCACTCGATGACAGCATTCGGGCCGGCATTCGTGATGCGGGCTTCGAGTTCTGCACGCCCATACAGGCCAGCACCCTGCCTATTGCCCTCGAAGGTCACGACGTTGCCGGACAGGCGCAGACGGGCACGGGAAAAACGGCGGCGTTCCTGATAGCCGCGTATCAACGCCTCATCAACACGCGCCCGGACTCCGGCGAGAAACGTCAGCCGCGGCTGTTCGCACTCGCACCAACGCGTGAGCTTGCCGTCCAGATCGCGAACGATGCCGAGGTTTTGGGCAAACACACCGGTTTCAAAATCGGGCTCGCGTACGGCGGCACTGATTATGACAAGCAGCGCAACATACTGCAGGACGGCGTCGATCTGCTTATCGGCACGCCGGGACGCATCATCGATTACTTCAAGCAGGGCGTGTTCAAACTCGACCAGGTCGAAGTCGCCATTCTCGATGAGGCTGATCGCATGTTCGACCTCGGCTTCATCAAGGATATCCGCTATTTGCTGCGCCGCCTGCCGGACCCGGACAAGCGTCTCAATATGCTGTTTTCGGCGACGCTGTCACAGCGCGTCATGGAACTCGCTTACGAGCACATGAACGAGCCCGAGTTGATTCGCATCGAGCCTGACAAAGTCACGGCCGACCGCGTTCGCCAGGCCATCTTTTTTCCCTCGAACGAAGACAAGATGCCGCTGCTGGTCGGGTTGATTCGAGAGATGGGTGAGGGTCGCATCATGATCTTCGTAAACATGAAGCGCGAAGCCGAGCGTGTTCAGGATTACCTCGAGGCCAACGACATCCAGGCCCAGGCAATCTCGGGCGACGTACCGCAGAAGAAACGCCTGCGCATGCTGATGGATTTCCAGAGCGGCAAACTGGCCGTCCTTATCGGTACCGACGTCGCATCACGCGGTTTGCACATCCCTGACGTGCAGTACGTCATCAACTACGACCTGCCGAACGATGCCGAAGACTACGTACACAGAATAGGCCGCACTGCGCGCGCGGGAGCGGCAGGTGACGCTATTAGCCTGGGCTGCGAATCCTACGCGATCGGGCTGCCGGCGATCGAAGAGTTCATCGGCCATAAAATACCGGTAGCCAACTACAGTCCTGACGACTTGCCCAAGCTCGTGAAGCCGAAACCTCGAAAACGCAAGCCCTCTGGCAAGCGCGGCAGGCCGGGCGGCAGCAAACCTGGCGGTGCCAGGTCGGGTGGCGGCAGGCGGCGCGGCCCACCGAAAAGATCGTAGGCGCTCCTACAACATATCGGCCACGGTCTCTACGCCTCGAAAGTCCGAACCCTGCTGCAGCGGCCGCGTCGTATCCGGCCGTGTCACGGTGACCAGCATTTCGACACCATACTCTTTGGCACTCGACAGCACCGGCTGGCTGTCGTCGACGAACAACGTCGTCTCGATATCAAACCCAACGTCGTCCTGCAGCGCATGCCAGAAGGCCTGGCTTTCTTTCGCGTGACCGTAGTTATGCGAGCTGAACACGCCGTCAAAGTAATCACCGAGTCCGGTAACCGCGTCCTTTAGCGCGAGCGTATCGGGATGCGAATTGGTTACCAGCAGGACACGCTTGTCCTGCTTCTGCACGGTGCGCAAAAAATCCAGTGCGCCCGGCAAATACCCGATACGATGATTGACATCGTGGTGTAGCTGCATGACATCGATGCCCAGCCGCTCGCACCAGTGATCCAGGCAGTACCATTCCAGGTCGCCCTGCACGTTTCGATACTGGTCGAACAGGTGATCGCGCGCCGCCTCCAGCGTCATGCTGTTCGCCGCCGCGTAGCGTCGCGGAACCAGGTCACGCCAAACGTAATTGTCATATGCGAGGTCGAGCAGCGTACCATCCATATCGAGCATCAGGGTCTCGGTGCGCTGCAACGCGGTTTTCGGATCGATTTTCATTGTTATACTGCGCGCCCTGAAAATTTGCAGGATTAGAGCATGGATCTCAAATCGTTCATCGAACCCATCGTCGCGCTGGCTGAGGATGCCGGCCGGGCGATCCTCGAAGTCTACTCGACGGATTTTGAGGTGCAAAGCAAGTCCGATGAATCGCCATTGACCACGGCCGATCTCGCGTCCAATCGGCGCATCGTTGCGGGTCTTCGGCACCTGACGCCCGACCTGCCCATCATCTCCGAAGAATCAGGCCTGCCGGATTTCGACGAGCGCCGGCAATGGGATTGTTACTGGCTGATTGATCCTCTGGACGGAACCAGGGAATTCGTCAATCGAAACGGTGAGTTCACGGTTAACATCGCCCTGGTCGAGAAAAACCGGCCGGTATTCGGCGTTGTCCACGTCCCTGTACAGAACAAGACCTATGTCGGCTGCGGGGGCTACGGAGCAGAGCTGCGTGACGCCGGGCAGCCGCCGCGGCCCATTCAGGTTGTCGCAGAAAGCCATGAGCCTGTTCGCGTGGTTGGCAGCCGCTCGCACCGCGGCGCCAGCCTC
>JBATHK010000084.1:0-2940 GCA_049666725.1 Woeseiaceae bacterium | reverse complement strand
GCATTGGATGGCGTTGAGGGGATCCCTGCCCTGATGCACTGTGATCATGACCAGCTCACCCGTAGCTACCTTGGCGGCACACCAATGCATCTGGGCAAGCCACCGGACAGGTCTTACTTCGTCAGTGCCGCCCAACTACTGCGACGCATGCACCGGGCCAACGTCGTACACAATGATCTGGCGAAAGAACCTAACCTGATTGTTCGTGATGATGGCAGCGCTGCTTTCATCGACTTTCAACTCGCATGGCGGTCGATGGGCAGGGGCCGTATTTTTCGGATTGCAGCGCGCGAGGATCTTCGACACCTTCTGAAGCACAAGCAAACCTACTGCGCCGACAAACTCACGGAGCGAGAACGCGGCATCCTGGCGCATCCGTCCGGCCTGTCTCGACTGTGGATGGAGCTTTTCAAACCAGTTTATCTGTTTGTCACGCGCAGAGTGATCGGCTGGTCGGACCGCGAAGGAGCTGGCGATCGTGGACAATGAAGCTGATGCCGACGCCGTGACTTCCGGTATACTCGCGCTACACCTGCCGCAAGCAAGCCTTCAGGAACCTGATCGTGGATTATTGCCATCAACACAACCTCGTCGACCCTACTACCGCCGGCCGCACACGCAGCTACGGCATTCGCGTGAGCCTGCCAGCCGGAGACACGCTCAGGAACGTCGTCGGTAACAACTGGGAACAGCTGCACTGGTATGCAACTGAAGCGGAGCGCGACTCGGCATTCGAGGAAATG
Organism: Woeseiaceae bacterium; assembly: GCA_049666725.1. Taxonomy (GTDB): domain Bacteria; phylum Pseudomonadota; class Gammaproteobacteria; order Steroidobacterales; family Woeseiaceae; genus UBA1847. Next base: position 2,197 of record JBATHK010000084.1, on the reverse strand, counting down.
GCAATCAGGCACGGCTATTACCGCAAGACTGACTCCCCGACCCAGGTACTCGAAAGAATCTCTAGATAATCAGCGCGGTGGCTCGCCGATAAACAAATAGACGTTACTTTGCCCTTGCTCGGCAAAACCGGCAGCAAGATATACCGGGCCGACAAACGTATCGATCCCGGCAAATAGACTGCCATTGAGAATCATCGAATCGAAGCCGATGTCCGACCGTGATTGCCACGCATTCCCGACTTCGGCAGAGACACCGAAATAAACGGGTGTATCGAAAATCCCGCCCGTGGTTTCTCCAACTCTGCGGTAGTAAACCAGTCTCGCCAGTGCCGCATGCGGTCCGCTGACTTCGCCCCGCTCGAGGCCTGAGAGGCGCAGGAATCCACCCAAAGGGAAGAAGTCCTGCACGGCGCTGTTGGCGTCGAGCGTCGTCGCATAGGCCAATCCAAGCTGCAGCGTGTTCTTGCCCTGGCTCCAGGATGAAGCAACTTCTCCGGCAACGGTGTCGTATTCGTTGTCGGCGCCGAGGCCTGGGCGAGACAGCGTCCATCGCAAGTCCGCCCGAACGCCTCGGCGCGGAAACTGCGCATTGTCCAGCGTATCGAATCGCAGCGCAGCAAATGCGCCACCGCTGTCGAATTCGATGTTCGGCAGCCCGGGATCGCCGACCTTGACTCGCGCCTCGCCAAGGCCGCGAAAAACCCCGACACGAAACTCGCCAAAGGTCCCCAGTTCGCGACCGAAGTCCAGGCCAGTCTCAGCTTCGGACACGCGAAGCCGGGCGATCGCCTCGTTGGCGGAAAAGACGTTCAGGTTTGACTGCGCCATTTCGATACGCGGCGAAAAAAACCAGCGAGAATCAAAGCTCAATGGCTGGTAGAACTCCGAGAACAGCTCTGGATCCGTGCCAAGCTGCAGGTCTGTGCGCCATTCGGCGCCGAGGCGGTTCAAACCCGCGCGCGTCATGCGTGCCTTGACATTGAAACCCGTCGAGCCTTCGAAATCGTCTTCCAGCGACACACCGAACTGCAGGAAATTCGGACCCCAACTCTTCGTCGTTGCGCGATACTCGACGCCTGTTCGGCCGTCCTCTTGTACGAGGCTGTAGCTGACCTGCTCATACAGCTGCAGCCCGTACAGCCTGGCGGCATTTGCCGCGAGCGCTTCCGTATCAACTGGGTCACCGGCACTGACGCTTAGCCTCGATTCGAGGACCGCCGGTGACAACTTGCCCTCGTGAACAACCCGCACGAATGCGAGCTTTGAGCCCGTTTCTCGTGGCGCTGTACGGCGTGCCTGGTAATCATCGTAGGTCGCCTGGTCGACCGTGAGCGATCGCAGTTTCTCGGTTTGCGCTCTTGCCGCGACCGCGCCCGGCTCTATGGTCGCGACAATGTCGCCGAAATCCGATGATCCGTATGTGCCCAGTTCCGGACGGATCAGGACATCGCGCTCTTGCAAACGATCGATCTGTCGGTGCGTTTCCTTGCGTATCAGGATCGTCAGCATTTGCTCCGAGATCGCCACCGCGGAGCCCAGCGCCTCGCGACCGTAGAGGGGAAATTCGACGTCGACGGCGATGATGACGTCGACATCCATCTGCTGCATGAGTTCGACAGCAAGGTTCCCCATCAGGCCGCCATCAACCAGCAGCCGGCCACGAATTCGTACCGGCGAAAATACGCCGGGCACGGACATGCTTGCGCGCATCGACCTGGCGAGATCGCCGCTACCCATTACACGAGCTTCCCCGCGTTCGATGTCGGAAGCGACAGCACGGAACGGTATCGGAAGGTCATCGAAGTCGCGGATATGCGAGGTCCGTATCGTGAGTTCTCGCAGCAACAGATCGAGTTTTTGTCCATGGATCACCCCCTTGGGCAGCACCAGGTCGGTACCGCGGACGCCAAGCTCGAAGTCGATCGGGAATTCGGTATCATCCTGCTTGCGTCGAAAGCTCAGATCCTCGCGGTCGGGTTTGTCAGTCAGCGCTGCGGCCCAATCGAGCGAGCCAACCAGTTGTTCCAGCTCGTCGGCAGTCATGCCGCTCGCGTACAAGCCGCCAACGATCGCGCCCATGCTGGTGCCGACGATGAAATCGACCGGTATCCGCTGACGCTCCAGTTCCTGCAACACGCCAATATGGGCCGCGCCGCGGGCGCCGCCGCCGCCGAGCACGAGTCCGACTCGTGGGCGC
>JBATHK010000083.1:0-3971 GCA_049666725.1 Woeseiaceae bacterium | reverse complement strand
CCCTTCGACCGCTTCCTGCGCGGCGAACGTGCAGCGATGAGCGTGTCTGCAATACTCGGCATGCGTGTTTTCTATTCACCGAACAAAGGCAACTGCGCAAGCTGTCACGGCGGTGCGTTTCAGACCGACCATTCGTTTCGCGCGATAGCCGTGCCGCCGCTCGGTCCCGGCAAGGGCGACGGGGCGTTTGGCTACGACGACTTCGGTCGTGAGCGCGTCACAGGAGATCCCACCGATCGATACCGCTTCCGCGTCCCGTCACTCAGAAACGTCGCGCAAACGGCCCCGTACGGTCACTCCGGCGCGTTCAATACGCTCGAGGCGATAGTACGGCACCACCTGGATCCGGTTGCGTCGCTGTACAGCTACGACGCGAGCCAGGCCGTGATGCCTGCACGCGCTGATCTGGACGCCAGGGACTATCTCGCCATGTCGGATGCAAACGTGGTGGCCAGCATCGCAAAAGCGAACGAGCTCTCATCCGTTCATCTGAGCAAGCGCGAGATGCGGCAGCTCATCGATTTCCTGCACGCGCTCACCGACCCGGCCATGCTGGACATGCGCGGCGACGTGCCGACATCATTGCCGAGCGGCATGCCGTTGGGTGAACTGTAGGAGCGCGCCCTTACAGTCGATACGTCAAACCAAGATAAGCGGTTCTCGGCAAGCCCGGCCGCACACCCGCCGGGCGCCGTGCAGCCACGTAGGTCTCGTCCAGCAGGTTGTCGACTTTCACGTAGGTCGAGAGTTTCTCAGTGATGCTGTAGGCGGCGACCATGTCCCAGACGGTGTGCGATTCGATCGTCTCCTGTGGCACATAGGCACCTTGTCCGGCCTGCGTGCGCATCTTGCCGACGTAGCTCGCCGCCAGGTTGATGCGGAACTGCTCGTGCTCGAGACCTGCCATGAGTCGGAACTGGTTCTCAGGAATGTAGGGCAGTTCGTCACCGGCCTCGACGTCGCCCCAGGGCTCGAAGTTCGACTCGAACGCACTCCTGAACTCGGCCTCGTTGGTCCAGGTGTACCGCAATGCAATCGGGATATCGAAAGCGCCGAGCTCGAAGCGGTAGCCCGTGCTCAGCTCAAGACCGCTGACAAGCACTTCGCCACCGTCGAACTGGTCGCCAATGTCACCGCCACCGCCGGTCGATTCCGTCACGGTGCCCACGAGGTTGTCGTAGTCGTTGACAAAGTAAATCGATTCGAAGCTCAAGCGGCCATTGTCGAATCGGGTTCCGGCCTCGACATTGAGGCTGTCTTCCTCACTGGCGGAGCTTCCCGGCGCCGGCGGATTGAACCCTTTGTGGACGCCGGCCAGCAGGCGCCAGGTTTCATTCAGGCGATACAGTGCGCCCATGCCCGGGATAATCACTTGCACCGAGTTCTCGCGCACGCGCGTCGGGCCTTGTGCACGACTCGGATCGCTCGTCGAGTAATCCAGGCGGCGCATGTCGATGTCCTCGAAGCGCATCCCCGGCGTAAAGATCCAGTCGCCGCTACGAATCTCTGCGTCGACGAACACCGAGGTCACGTCGGCATCCGACAGACGATTGGTCTGTGAGCCGCCGGGCGCGGCCGTCGTCAGCACCAGCACGCCGTCTTGCATGCGGTAGCCGTCCTGGTGTTGAAAACGGTCTTCCTCGTCCTCGTGCAGGCGCAGGCCCGTGTTCAACGAAATGTCGGTATCACCAATACCGATTTCCCACTCGATCTTCGCTTGCACGCCCTGGGACAGGTACGTGCGGTTGTTGGCACGAATCTGGATCGCATCGTCGGGACTGGTGATGCCCGTGAGGTAGCCATACTCCGTCGCCAACATGGCCGGGTCGAGCAGCACCTCGTTGAGGCTTTCACCGCCAACGGACTGCATCTTGTACCAGTTGCGCGCAAAGTCGTTGCGGTAGGCGGTTATTTTGCCGCGCCAGTTCTTGCCCGCATCGATGACATAGGTCGCCTGGTACTGTTCGTGGTCGCTGACGAAGCGGTCGTTCGCGGATGCCGCATACCGACGATTCGGATTGGCCCGGAAATCGGCGTCGGTCAGACCGAGGTAGGTCTCATTCGAAACCTGGTCCGTGAAACCGAGTTTCATGCGCAGGCTCTGGTACAAGGTACTCGCCGGGTCGCTGTCGAGTTGAAACTTCGCGATGTAGTCCTCGACGTCATAACCGGTATCGCCACCGACGGGTCCGTCGATAGACTTGAAGCCATCGTTGCTGGCCTGCACGGTTTCCAGCAACCAGGACACACGTTCGCCGCGATTACCGACGTTGATGTGCGCATCGAGCGTGCTGTAGTCGCCGCCACGCACGTCGAGGTTCGCGCCCAGCGCGTCCGGAATCGGCGTCGAGATCATGTTCATCGCGCCACCCGTCGTGCGCGGGCCGATGGCGACGGCCGCCGGGCCTTTCAGGACCTCGACCGCGCTCATGCGACGCTGTGTCGGGAAGTAATAGGCGGAGGAGGCCGCGTACGGCGCAGGCGCGATCAGCACGCCGTCTTCGAGCAGCGCGATGCGTGCGCTGCGATCGAGCCCCGAGCCGCGTATGCCGATGTTCGGCCTGAGACCAAAGCCTTCCTCTTCCTGGATGTAGACACCCGGCACGGTGCGCAGCACGCGCAGGATGTCGCCGTTCATATAGGTCGCGAGCTCCTCAGAGTCGATCACGTGCGCGGAGCCCGGCACGTCGGCGGCATCGGCTTGCTTGCCGATGATCGTGACGGTATCGATCGCCTGCAGGGTCTCAGGGCCTGCCTCAGCCAGCAACACGGAGGGCAGGAGCAGCGCACCACAGGCGGTGACACGGACGTAAGTGATTATGTTCATTGTGTTTTTCAGTAGTATCGCAGTCAGGGTAGGGCAACGGTAATCGAAATGAGAATGATTCGCAACTGCGTTAAATACCTAGATGAGCCGCTCCTGCAATTCCGTTTCCCAACCGGTACCAATCGACACCCTTGCGTGTGATCCACCTACTGCACACGCGAACGGCTTCGTGGCACCATGGGCGCTTGTTCGCGGCGAATGCGCCGCTCCTGCAGCCGAGTTAATGACAGAACAAGCCCGCAAACTTTTGATCGTCGAAGACGACCCCGGTCTCCTGAACCAGCTCAAATGGTGTTTCGAGGGCTATGATGTTTACAGCGCCGAGAATCGCGACGACGCGATCGCCGAGCTGCGTCGCCACGAGCCCGCCGTCGTATTGCAGGATCTCGGTTTGCCGCCGAAGCCCGAAGGGGTCGAAGAAGGCTTCGCGACGCTGGCCGAAACGCTGAAACTGGCACCGCACACCAAGGTCATTGTCGTGACCGGCAACGGCGACCAGGAAAACGCGCTCAACGCGGTGGCGCAGGGAGCTTACGACTTTTACGAAAAGCCCGTCGATACCGACACGCTGAAACTGCTCGTCGATCGCGCGTTCAATATTTCCGAACTCGAATGCGAGAATCGCCGCCTGCAAAACCAGGTGAACGAATCACCGCTGGACGGCATCGTCGCGGCGAGCGAAGGCATGCTTGCCGTGTGTCGTATGATCGAGAAAGTCGCGCCGACAGACGTCACGACCCTGTTACTGGGCGAAAGCGGTACTGGTAAAGAACTGCTCGCACGCGCACTGCATCGTTTGAGTCCGCGCGCCGAAAACAACTTCGTAGCAATCAACTGTGCCGCGATCCCTGAGAACCTGCTCGAGTCCGAACTGTTCGGTCACGAGAAGGGCGCGTTCACGGGCGCGCATAAGCAAACCATGGGCAAGGTCGAGCTCGCGAGCGGCGGCACCTTGTTCCTCGATGAAATCTGCGACATGCCGATGGCGCTACAAGCAAAAATGCTGCGCTTCCTGCAGGAGCGTGTAATTGAGCGCGTCGGTGGCCGCGAGGAAATCTCGGTCGATGTGCGTGTCATCTGCGCGACCAACCAGAACCCGACAGCCATGATCGAGGAAGGCTCGTTCCGCGACGACCTCTACTAT
>JBATHK010000082.1:0-12428 GCA_049666725.1 Woeseiaceae bacterium | reverse complement strand
GCTGGAGACGGTCATGCGAGCGGCCGGCGAAAAAGGGCTGGTCGCGCGCGTTGACGCGTCGCAATGGCAGGCGACGCCGCTGGGCAGGCGCTTCCTACACGATCTGCAGGCCGAATTCCTGCCCGACAAGGCCTGAATCCGATCAACGAGGCAGGGCCGCAGCGCGCGGCCGGACCCGTTTTGGTGCAGCATGGCAGCCCGCTGAAAACTTTCCGGATTGTTCATTTATGCACAAGGCGTACGGGCGGCCTTTGATTATTAGCAAAAGAGCCGCGCGAATTCACTTTGTAGGTCGTGAAGGCCCCGTAACGTGTTGTTTTTTCTAAATAATCAAAAATGTACATAAAATAGTCAAATTGACAAGCTTGCTTGCAAATCCGCACCTTAGGGCATTCACTCAATTTCAATCCACAGTCTTATCCACAGGTTCTGTGGATAAGACAACGGGGCTTGCGGCTGCAGGCGCTTCGCTATATCCTACGCGCCCTTTTTGCGAAGTAGCGCGCTCGGGAGAGCCAAAATGAAAGCCGACATTCACCCCAATTACACTGCCATCAAGGTCACCTGTAGTTGTGGCAACGAATTTACGACGCGCTCGACGCTCGGCGAGGATCTCCTGATCGAGGTGTGCTCCTCCTGCCACCCGTTCTACACGGGCAAGCAAAAGATTGTCGATTCCGGCGGACGCGTAGACAAGTTCCGCCGCAAATACGGCATTAGCAAGTAACCAGCCGCCTTTTCGGTAGCACCGTAGTCTCATTGCGTCATTCCACGACTTCTCAGGTCGTGGAGCTCTGCTATGCTCGGAATGTTTGATTCAAGAACTATCGAGGAAGAGACATGAGCCAGGATGCATTCCGACTGATCAGCCCCAGCGGTACGGAGCTGGAGCTACCCGTGAGGACCGGAACCGTCGGTCCCGACGTTATAGATATCGCGAAGCTGTACAAGGAACAGGGCGTCTTTACCTACGACCCCGGGTTCGTCTCGACCGGCAGCTGCGAATCGGACATTACGTACATCGATGGCGAGCAGGGCATCCTCATGTACCGAGGCTACCCGGTCGAACAACTTGCCGCCAACTCCAACTTTATAGAAGTTTCTTACCTGTTATTACGCGGGGACCTGCCGACAGCGACCGAGCTCAAGAAGTTCGAACGGACGATTCGGCGACACACCATGCTAAACGAGGGCATGCTGAACTTCTTCAAGGGTTTCCGTTACGACGCGCATCCGATGGCGATGTTGTCCGCCGTCGTTGGCTCCATGTCTGCCTACTATCACAGCGAGATGGATGCATCGAACCCGGAGCATCGCGATATCTTTGCGCACAGGATTCTCGCCAAACTGCCAACGATTGCCGCGGCCGCCTACAAGCTGAATATCGGTCAGCCGTTTATCTATCCTCGCAATGACCTTAATTATTGCCAGAACCTCCTGCACATGCTGTTCGCGGTTCCGGCAGAGCCTTACGAAATCGATGAGGTTGCTGCCGAAGCGCTCGATCTGCTCTTCATACTGCATGCCGATCACGAACAAAACTGTTCGACCTCGACGGTCAGGATGGCGGGTAGTTCCGGCGCGAATCCGTACTCGGCGATTGCTGCCGGCATATCTGCACTCTGGGGCCCCGCACACGGCGGCGCCAACGAAGCTGTTCTCAAGATGCTCGAGCAAATCGGGGACACCAGCCAGATCAAGAAATATGTCGAAAAAGCCAAGGACAAGTCGGATCCGTTCCGCCTTATGGGCTTCGGTCACCGCGTGTACAAGAACTTCGATCCACGCGCGACAATTATTCGCGACATGTGCCACAAGGTCTTGCAGCAGCTCGATCGCAAGGACACGCCCTTGTTCGATCTGGCGCAGGAACTCGAGCAGGTCGCGCTCAAGGATGACTACTTCATCGAGAAGAACCTTTACCCGAACGTCGACTTCTACTCAGGGATTATCTACAAGGCCCTCGGTATTCCGACCTCGATGTTCACGGTGATGTTTGCCCTTGGGCGCTCGGTGGGATGGGCGTCACACTGGCGGGAGATGATTGCCGATCCGGCGGCGAAGATTGCGAGACCTCGGCAGCTGTACACCGGGGCTGCGCAGCGGGATTACACGCCGATCGAAAAGCGGTAGATCACGCCGACCACCACCCACCATTTTCCCCGCGGCGTCGATCGCGGGGAGATCTTGCTTGCTCGCGCTTACGCGATGTCGCTTCGCAAGACACCCCGCACTCGCCGGACCCCAGGGTTGATCGACGCCGCCGTCAGAAGGGTGGGTGGTGAATTGGAGTTGCGCTTAAACGTGTTCGAGTAGCAGCTGCACGGCATCCAAATCGACCCGCTTCATCGGCTTCCCGTCGATCGGGCTCATCGGCGCCTGCCGAATGCCGTCAACCGGAAAAACGGTTACCTGAATCGCGTTGTTGCTGTGATGAAACTCAAAGCCGGCGAAAGTCTCTACACGATTGCGGCGGCTCTTCAGGCGCCGCTCATAAGGCCGGAAGCTGATGCCTATGTCGCTGAGCTCCAGCGCAACCGCTTCGGGACTGTCGGCGAAGACGTGCAGATTGACCGCCGAGTTTTCATCCGCGGTGCCGACAAGCACAGGTCCGACGAGTCGTGGCGTAAACGACTCAAGCAGCTTCATGGCCGAGAGCGCCGCAACCCGCATGAGACGCAGTTGATCGGCGTGTGATTCGCGCCCGAAAATCTGCAGGTGCTCTACAACCGCCGCCTCGATTTCCGCATTACCCGGCAGCGCACCGCGCCCGGCGATACCCAGGCGGTCCGCCGCCTTTTGCTTGGCCAGTCGATAATCGCGAATGCCGTGATCGACAATGATGCGCGCAGCTTCCTGCGCTACGACCTGCCGCGCCCGTTCTGTCTCACTGTTTTTTTGTCGGCCCATCGACTTAGAAGAGCGGCTCGCTTTGTTCCTCATTTTCCTCTTCCGGCGGCGCATCGATACCGGACGTGTCATTGAAAATATCGGGCAGTTCTTCGGCGAACTCGCACTTTGGGACATTACCGGCGCGGAAAACCTCAAACATGCCGTTGCGCTGCCCGGCACGCGCAGGACAGCCGGTCTCGCGATCGATCAGCACCGAGACGATACCGTCCGGCATTGGCATTTGATTCTCGGGCACGCCGGCCAGCGCGATGCGCGAGAACTCAATCCAGATCGGCAATGCAGTCCGCGACCCTTCTTCGCCCGGCCCAAGCGGCCGGTCGTCGTCGTAGCCGACCCAGACTATGCTGGCCAGATCGGCATTAAAGCCCCCGAACCAGGCATCGCGCCGGTCATTCGAGGTGCCTGTTTTGCCGGATAAGTCGTTTCGGCCCAGTACCATTGCGCGGCGACCCGTGCCGCGGCTTACGACGTCGCGCATCATGTCCTGAATGAGAAAAATATTTTGCGGGCTGATCGTTTGCGGGGCGATAACGACGTCCTTGAAAAGTTCCGGCGCCGTGCGCGCATCGGGTCGGTAGTCGAGCGCGACGTCAGCCATTGCGTCCAGCGTCATTTCAATACGTCGCTCATCGTCAAATCGACCGTCCGGCGCTTGGGCAACACACGCATCGCAGACTACGGCCGGCTCGCTGCGATAAAGGGTCTCACCGGCGGGCCCGTAAATGGCGTCGATAACGTAGGGCTTAATGGCATGTCCGCCGTTGGCAATGATTGCGTAGCCCTGCGCCATGTCGAGCGGCGATGCAGCGCCGCCGCCCAGCGCGAGAGAGCCATTGCGCGGCAGCGCGGCAGCGCCGAAGCCGAACTTTTCGATATGGCGAACGGCATTTCCGATGCCGGTATTGAAAAGTAGCAGCCGCACGGACACGAGGTTCATCGAACGGACCAGGGCTTCGCGCATGCGCGTCGGTCCATAGAATCGTCCGCTGTAATTGATGGGCCGCCAGACAGCCTCGAGTTCCGAGGAATTAATGACAACCGGTGCGTCCAGGATGACGGTTGCGGGGGTGTTGCCGTTCTCCAGTGCGGCGGAATAGATGAACGGCTTGAATGACGAACCGGGCTGGCGATAGGCCTGACGCGCGCGATTGAATTTGCTCATCGTGAAGTCGAAGCCGCCGGTCAGTGCACCGACAGCGCCATCGAACGGGTCAATCGCGACGACCGCGCCCTGCGCCTCCGGCACCTGGGCAAGTGCCCAGCTGCCGTTTGACGTCGGCATCACATAAATAAGGTCACCGACCGAAAGCACATCGGCAGCCGCTTCAGGTGCCGGGCCCGTTGTCTCGCGATCAATGAAAGGCTTGGCCCACTTGATACCGTTCCAGGGCAGGGTGGCCTTTATGCCCCCGCCAAACACAATGCTCGCCTGGTTATTCTTCGAAACGGCCGTGACGAGCGCGACAGAGAGTCCGCCCGGGGCGTACTGCTCGAGCATTTCGCGGAGTTCTATCGGCCATTCCTCGAAGCGTGTCGCCAGTACCTCGTCGCCGAGTTCCAGGTGCGACATCGGACCGCGATAGCCGCGTCGCCGTGTAAACTCGAGCAGCCCGTTTCTCAGTGCGTAGTTGGCTGCCGTTTGCAGGCGCGAGTCGAGGGCAGTGACTACCTGGTAACCGGCCGTGTAGGTGTCTTCGCCATAACGCTTCAGCATCTCACTGCGCACCATTTCCGCGACGTACGGTGCGTTCAGTTCAACAGCGGCCCCATGCAGCTGCGACTCCATCGGGAACGCCATTGATTCCGCGTAAGCATCATCGTCAAGATAGCCAAGATCGCGCATGCGCCCGAGTACGTAGCCACGACGCATTTCTGCATTGGCTGCGCTGAAGACCGGGTTATATCGAGAGGGTGCCGGCAAAACGCCCGCGAGGGTCGCAGCTTCCGCTGCGTTGATGTCCCTGAGGTTCTTGTTGAAGTACACCTGCGCGGCGGCAGCCACACCATAGGCGCGCTGACCGAAGAACATCTTGTTGAGGAACAGCGCCATGATCTGCTCCTTGGTGAACTCGTGCTCGATCTTGTAGGCAAGAAAAGCCTCGCGGAGTTTTCTTGTAAACAGTTGCTCACGGGTCAAAAAGTAGTCTCGGGCCAGCTGCTGCGTCAGCGTGCTGCCACCGCCACTGATCTCACCGCTTTTAAGTAATCGCGCAAACGAACGCATGATTCCCTGGTAGTCGATACCAGGGTGCTCAAAGAAGCGCCGGTCTTCGGCGGAGACAAACGCGTGTACGACATGCGCTGGCAGGTCTTCGAAGGTGACAAGAATGCGCCGCCGTTCGCCGATCTCCGATATCAGGTAGCCGTCACGACTGAAAATGCGAAGCGGGATCTGCAGCGGAATGTCCCGAATCGTCTCGGCCCGGGGCAAACCTGGCTCTACGAAGTAATACGCTCCGATCACAGCGGCCACGGCCGCAATAGTGCCGCTGACGCCGAGGCCAAGGAACACCGTCAGGCTCCTGAGGGTCCGTCGCCTCCGGATGTGACGTAGATTCTTGTTTGTTTTCGGTGGTTTATGCATAGTTGCTGGCGATTTCCGGCGAATATCGCGGATTATCGGGGTGCTGGCTCACTTTATATAACGATACGGTGGTGGTCGGCGGATGCAGGAAATGTGGCTTTTTGAGGGCAAGGCATTTTGCAAACGTAATCGAGGCGGCCGATGATAGACGCGCATTGCTGAACGCTGCAATAACGAGCCTCGTTCCCAGTCGCCGACTGGTTCACGGAATCTACCCGTCTGGCCGCATTACTATAGGGATTGTTGGATCGTGAACAAAGTCACGTTTTATTTAACATTTTATTGATATATAGTTAAATCGAATTGCTAATGCCCAACCTACGATTGGCTCGCAACTTACCGACTTAGAAGGAAAAATACGTGCTTTTTGGCAATAAATCACAGCCATTGCTGGGCCTCGATATCACGACATCGTCGGTCAAACTGATTGAGCTTACCCAGAGTGGAAAGCGCTATCGGGTCGAGTCCTACTCAGCAGAGCCTACCCCTCCCAGTTCGGTCAGCGAAAAAGCGATCGTCGACGCGAAAGCGGTTGGCGAAGCTATTCGACGCGCCGTAAAGCGGGCCGGGGCCAAGGCAACCGATGTGGCCGTCGCCATCAGTGGTGATGCGGCCATTACCAAAGTCATTCAGATGCCCTCCAGCCTCTCCGCGCGAGACCTCGAAGGGCAGGTCGAGATTCAGGCCGACCAGTACATTCCATTCCCGATGGAAGAGGTCAGCTTCGACTACGAAGTGATTGGGCCGAATGAAAAAGACCCCGAACTCATGGACGTGTTGCTGGTAGCGACACGAACGGAGAACGTCGAGCAGCGCCAGTCTGCGGTCACCGCAGCGGGTCTGGCAACGAAGATCGTCGATGTCGAGGCATTCGCATTGGAAAACGCCTGTCGCCTGCTGAGTCACCAGATTCCCGACGGTGGCATTGGACAGTCTGTGGCGGTTGTTGATATCGGCGCCAGCAGCACGACCTTCAGCGTACTTTATGACCTGAAAGTTGTTTATACGCGCGACTTTAACTTCGGCGGCCAGCAGCTGACCGAGGAAATTATGCGCACTTACGGGCTGTCGATGGAAGACGCGGGCCGCGCCAAGAAGCAAGGTGGCCTGCCAAGCAATTACCAACCCGAAGTCCTGGAGCCATTTATTGACGACATGACCCAGCAGGTCAGCCGGTCACTGCAGTTCTACCTGGCTTCGGGCGGCGGTCGTGAACAACCGGACATGATCCTGGTTTGCGGCGGCTGCGCGAACATCCCGGGTATTGCCGACGTCATCTCGAGTCGCGTTGGCATTCCGACCGAGGTCGGTGATCCACTCGGGCAAATGAAAATTTCGTCCAAGGCCAAGTCGCAGGGTGTCAGCAAAGATGCAACTGCACTTCTTACGGCCTGCGGCCTGGCACTGAGGAGCTTCGACTAATATGCCTAGTATTAATCTACTCCCGTGGCGCGAGGCAGAGCGCAAGAAACGCCAACGAGATTTCGGCGTCGCCGCCGCCGGCTCGGTAGTCGTCGCAATTGCGGTCGTCATTGCGACGATTTTTGCCTACTCACAGATGATCTCCGGGCAGGAAGCACGCAATAAGCGGCTGACTGACGAGATCGTCGAGCTTGAGAAGAGTATTACCGAGATTAACGGCCTCGAGCGGCAAAAAGAACGCCTGCTTGCGCGAATGGAAATCATCGAGCAACTGCAGAAGAGTCGCCCGGAGATCGTTCATCTTTTTGATGAGCTGGTGCGGCAATTGCCGGAGGGCGTTTACCTTACCGGCATGAAACAAACCGGTAGGCGAGTCGAGATCCGCGGCGTGGCGCAGTCCAGCACGCGCGTGTCCGCTCTTATGCGGCAGATCGATGCGTCGAATTGGTTGGCCGACCCCGAGGTTGAGCGGGTCGAAACCAAACAATCGGGCGCATCCCGCAAGGCGGAGTTCGTCGTTTACCTGAAACAATTGCGCAAGGATGGCGAAGCGGAGGAGGCGGAATGAATCTCATTGAGGAACTCCAGAGCCTGGACGTCAATGACGTTGGCCGTTGGCCGCTGCCCTTCCGTATTGGCGTGATCGCAATCGTATTCGCAGTTGTATTAGGCCTTGGCGTTTACTGGTTCATCGTCCAGGACAAGGCGCCGCAGCTTAGCCGCGTTCAGGAGGAAGAAAAGCAGCTCCGGGTCACTTTTGAAAACAAGCAGCGCAAGGCGGCGAACTACGACGCTTACAAAGCGCAGCTTTCCCAGATCGAACAGTCTTTTGGCACGATGCTCAGGCAGCTTCCTGGCAAAACGGAAATACCCAGCCTGATCGTCGATATTTCGCAGACCGGGCTTGCAGCCGGCTTGCAGGAAAAACTGTTTGTTCCGCAGGGCGAAGTACCTAGAGACTTTTATGCAGAAAAGCCGATCAAGATTCGTCTGACTGGCAGCTACCATGAGATCGGAAATTTTGTCAGCGGCATTGCTGCACTGCCGCGAATCGTGACCTTGCATAACATCAACATCACGCAGGAAGACAAGAATAAATTCGACAGCCTGAGCATCGAGGTTACGGCTAAAACCTACCGGTATCTTGACGAGGAGGCACAGTGATAATGCGCGCTCCCCAAATAATTAAACACGCCATGATCCTGATCTTGTCAGCCGCCGGCCTCGCAGCATGCGGGGGCGACATGGACGACCTGGATCAGTACATCAATCAGGTCAAGGCGAAGCCGGGCGGGCGGATTGAACCGCTTCCTGAAATCACGCCTTACGAAGTGTTCATGTATGTCGCTGACGCACAGGGTTTACGGTCACCGTTCGTGCCGGATACGCCACAGGCAAGCGGCGCTTCGGGCGGTACACGCCCTGATCGTGACCGGAGCCGTGAGTATCTTGAGAGCTTTCCGCTGGACACATTGAGCATGGTCGGAACCCTGAACATGGGCGACACGAATTACGGCCTCGTTCGAACAGCAGACGGATTGATTCACCGTGTTTTTCCCGGAAATTACATGGGGCAAAACGACGGACGAATCACGGAAGTTTCTGAATCGGCAATCACATTGGTTGAAATTATATCTGACGGAATCGGCGGCTATATCGAGAGAGATGCCGCGGTCGGTCTAGCAGACTGACACCTGAATGGAACTGGGAGTAATTGGAATGATGCTCAAAAGCAAACTGACGGTCGGTCATCGCATGACGGTGATAAAGCTGGCCGCATTGGCACAGGCAGCATTGCTGCTTTTCTGGGGCGCGACTGCCAGCGCACAGGAAGGTAACCGGCTGCAGGACATTCAGGTGCAGAGTCTGCCCGGCGAGCGCGTCGAGCTGAGGCTGATCATGAGTGACACGGCACCCGAGCCACTGGCGTTCACGATTGAGAATCCTGCAAGGATCGCGCTCGATCTGCCCGACACAACGTTGGGTTTGAGCTCGCGTCGCCGCGATGTAAACCTCGGGCCGCTCGATACGGTGCTTACGGCTGAAGCAAACGGTCGTACCCGGGTCGTGCTGAACCTCGGTTCCATGGTCGAGTACCAGACTCGCCGCAGTGGCAACACGGTAATCGTCACCCTCGGTGGCGGGGATGAATACAGCGCAGGGACAACCCAGTTCACCAGCGCCTCGGCATCCGAAACCCGTTCCTACGCCGCACCTGGCAGCCGTGCGATTTCAGGCGTCGATTTCCGTCGCACGCGTGATGGTGGTGGCCGGGTCATCGTAAACCTGACCGACCCGTCAACGCCGGTCGACATTCGTCAGGAAGGTGGCCGAGTTGTTGCAGTCTTTAAGGACACGAGCTTGCCGGCCGAACTGATGCGCCGTCTTGATGTCATGGATTTCGCGACCCCGGTCACGACCGTTGACACACTGCGCACGAACCTCGATACACGCATTGTTATTTCAGCGGATGGCAAGTATGAGCAGCTCGCCTATCAGTCGGACAATGAGTTCACAATCGAAATCAACCCGGCGGCAGAGAAAGGCTCGGAAGAGTCCAGCCTTTTCTCTGAGACCAAGGAGTACGAGGGTCAGCGCCTGACGCTGAACTTCCAGGACATCGAGACACGCGCTGTGTTGCAGTTGCTTGCCGAAACTTCGGGCAAGAACATCGTTGTCTCCGATACGGTTCAGGGCAACGTAACGCTGCGCCTGCGCAACGTTCCCTGGGATCAGGCTCTGGATATCGTAATGACGACCAAGGGCCTCGACATGCGCCAGAACGGAAACGTGATCATGGTTGCGCCGGCGCGGGAAATTGCGGCGCGCGAGACGGCGGATCTCGAGGCCAAGCTGGCGATCCGCGAACTTGAGCCAACGTACTCCGAGTTCCTGCAGGTCAACTACGCGAAAGCCAGCGATATCGCCTCGTTGATTCAGGCAGATGGTGGCGGCAACCCGTTGCTGTCGGACCGGGGCAGCGTTGGCGTCGACGATCGCACGAACACGCTTCTGGTTCAGGACACAGCAGAGCGGCTGCAGAACATTCGTCGCCTGGTTCGAGCCCTGGACATTCCGATCAAGCAGGTTCTGATCGAGTCACGCATCGTTGTCGTCAATGACGATTTCAGTCGTGATCTCGGTATTCGTCTGGGTGTCACCGCGTTCAACGAGAGCAATACGGGACTCACGGCGATAAGTGGCTCCGGCCAGGGAACTGACAACATGATCAGTACCTATCTTGAAAACCAGGCTGATCCGACCAGTCCTTTCCTGCTCGAGTATCCGACGCTGACGAATCGCTACAACGTCGCGGTACCGATTTCAGGTGCCGCGGGCCGATTTTCTCTGGCCGTGCTTGAGAATGACTACCTCGTCGATCTTGAGCTGTCGGCGCTGGAAGCCGAGGGCCGCGGTGAGATCGTATCGACGCCACGCGTTATCACGGCGAACCAGAAAGAGGCCACGATCAAGCAGGGTGTGGAAATTCCTTACCAGCAGTCGGCGTCTTCCGGCGCGACGACGATCCAGTTCAAAGAAGCCGTTCTCGAGCTGGTCGTTACGCCGCAAATTACGCCTGACAACAACATCATCATGGATCTCAGGGTCAGCAAGGATAACGTCGGCGAGATTATCTCGACAGGCGGTCTGGGTGGCACGGTGCCGAGTATCGATACGCGCTCCGTGGAAACCCAGGTTCTCGTTGCCAACGGTCAGACGGTTGTTCTGGGCGGTATTTACGAGACGGAACGCCGTGAGACAGTCACGAAAGTGCCTGTGCTCGGCGATATTCCGTTTGCCGGTGCCCTGTTCCGCAGCAAGCAGCGGACCGACAACAAAGCTGAACTGCTGATCTTTGTGACGCCGCGCATCCTTGAGGAAGGCGCAACCGTCTATTAAGATTTCGTTTTGCTGAAGATCCGGAAAGCCAACCTTCGGGTTGGCTTTCTCTTTGAGGGCCTTCACAAAAACAGGTGACACACGACCGTTAATGAAACACCCCAAGAACATCTTCCTGGTTGGCCCGATGGGCGCGGGCAAGTCGGCAGTTGGCCGGCAGCTGGCCCGAACGCTGCACCTGTCGTTTATGGACAGCGACGACGAAATAGAAGCGCGGACAGGCGTCGACATTCCGTTCATCTTCGAGAAAGAGGGCGAGGAGGGTTTTCGCAAACGTGAGGCGGCGGTCATCGACGACCTGAGCGGTATCGACGGCGTCGTGCTGGCAACGGGCGGTGGCGCGGTTGTTGATCCGGAAAGCCGCAGCCTTCTTGGCGGACGTGGCTACGTAGTTTACCTGTATACGACGGTCGACCAGCAGTACGCACGCACCAACAAGGGCCGCGAGAGACCGCTTCTGGAGAATGGTGATCGCCGCCAGATTCTCAAAGAGCTGCTGCTTGCCCGTGATCCGCTGTACCGGGAGATCGCAGACCTCGTTGTCGAAACGGATGGACGCAAGGTTCATTCTGTCGCGAGCGAGATAATCGAGAAGGTTAGCTAACTGGCCGACCTGGCGGATTTACCGGCGGACTGTCTCGCTCCCGTCAAGCGGGACCGAGGTACGCTCGCTTGATGTCTCGCCGGCAAACACCCCAGGCCGTCCTGATTGCGGTAACCTAAGGAGATGTCGGTATACCAGACAATCTCTGTAAATCTGGGCGAGCGGAGCTATCCGATCGTCATTGGCCGTGGCCTCATGGATGGCAACTTCGACCTGGCTGATTACGTACACGGACCGGACTGCCTCGTCGTCAGTAACGAAACGGTTGCGCCACTGTATCTCGAGAAGCTGAGGCCGAACCTGGCCAGTCGCGAGGTGGCCAGCATCAGCCTTGCAGACGGCGAGTCGTACAAGACGCTTGCGACCATGCAAACGATCCTGGACAAACTGGTCGCGTCGGGTGCCAACCGGGACACAACCGTAATCGCGCTCGGTGGCGGAGTCGTTGGCGACATTGCCGGATTTGCTGCCGCCTGTTACATGCGAGGCGTGGCATTCGTACAGGTGCCAACCACGCTGCTCGCGCAGGTCGACTCGTCCGTCGGCGGCAAGACCGGCGTCAATCACGAAAAAGGCAAGAACCTGATCGGCGCGTTTCACCAGCCGCGGGTCGTACTCATCGATACGGACAGCCTCAACACGCTACCAGCACGAGAATTCAGGGCGGGCCTGGCCGAGGTCATCAAGCACGGCGCGATCTGTGACCCGGCATACTTTGCATGGCTCGAGTCCAATATGGCCGCCCTGCTCGAGAAAGATCCCGAAGCGCTCGCCTACGCGATCCGGCGTTCCTGCGAAATCAAGGCCGAGGTTGTGGCAGAGGACGAACGAGAGGCCGGTCGGCGCGCGATTCTGAACTTCGGCCATACGTTTGGCCATGCGATTGAACGCTGCCTCGGATACGGTGAGTGGCTGCACGGCGAAGCCGTGGCGGCGGGCATGATCATGGCCGCCGAGCTGAGCGGCATCCCGGCCGCCGAGCTGTCGCGCCTCAAGGCGCTGATC
>JBATHK010000081.1:0-64921 GCA_049666725.1 Woeseiaceae bacterium | reverse complement strand
AGGTCCTGCACACAGGACGATGCCTTGGATCGCGAAGCCACCGAGAATTGGAGCCGTACGGCGGACTGGAAGGGCCTCGAGATCCTACGCGTGGAACAGGGCGGCCCCGACGACACCGAGGGCGTGGTCGAGTTCGCGGCTCATTACACGGCGGATGGCCGCAAAGAAGAGCATCACGAGACCGCGCGCTTCATCAAGCAGGAAGGAACCTGGCTCTACGATTACGGCGAGGTAAAGACCGCCACCGTAGTCCGCGGCGCGCCCAAGGTCGGCCGCAATGAGCCCTGCCCCTGCGGATCAGGCAAGAAATTCAAGCAATGCCACGGCAAGTTGAATTAAGCCCGACCGCCAATGAATCATTTCGACGTCGCCGCTGGCATCCTCTGCGATGCAAAAGGTCGGGTACTGATTGCGGAGCGACTCGGGGACGGCCCCTTCCATGGCATGTGGGAGTTTCCCGGCGGCAAGATCGGGCCCGATGAATCCGCGGCACGGGCGCTGACCCGCGAGTTGACTGAAGAGCTGGGCATCGAAGTCACTGCGTATTCATCACTGATGAATCTACGTCACGAGTACGAGGATCGAATCGTGACTATCGAGTTCTTTATTGTCAGCGACTGGAACCGCGATCCCGTCGGGCGGGAGGGCCAGGCATTGCGTTGGGTGGAGAAAGACAGGCTCGATACCGAAAACCTGCTGCCGGCTGACATGCCGGTCGTGGCAGTACTTCAGCAGATGGAGAGTTGAAAGCGGACGTCGTGCCCGGTCTGAACAGCACGACTGTCAATGGTCGACCATTCCAGGAAACGTATCGTGAAACGGTGTTGACTGCCACTGATCTCCGGGAACAGCGGGCTGTCTCCAGCGAGGCTGACGCGTAGCAATCGGCAGTTGCCGTCCTTTTGCATGTTGTGCTGATACATGCCATTGATCGCCATCTGGTCCGCAGGTTGAGCGCTCTCCCGGATGAGCCACAGCGACTCGCTTACGGCGTCACAAAGCGGGCGTATTGAACCTATCCACCGGGCGAGATCCTGCTGCCTGCGCGAAATCGGCTGACGCAACCAGTGGCTGTACTCAGGAAGATCGAATTCGCAGGTGCCACCCGGGATGGCACTGCGGTGCTTGATCGCGTTAAGGAAATCGCTGTGCTTGATGGGTTGCAGGAAGCCGGTGCCGATGCGACCGATCTCCTCGCGGCTTGCGACAATATTGCGAACCAGCGCGGTGAGGCGGGCGTTATCGACCCCCGGCTGGCTCTGGAAGCGCTCCAGGGCGCCGAGCTGGTGGTCGAGTTCCTTGAGAACCTCGCTGCGCACGTCGCCTCGCGAGAGTATGGCGAGGATTTCGAGTAGCGAGGAAATCGTGGCTCGTGTGGCCCAATCCGCGTCCGTTTCGGCGTTATAGAGCATCTGCTGATAGAGAAACTCGAGCCGCAGAAAGGTGCGCATGCGCTCCGACAGCGGCTGCTCATAGTGTGCCGTGGCGGCGGCAGTGTGAGCGGCAATTTCCCCAGCGAGTTTGGCCATGGGGCTATTCTGCGCCACCGGCTGCCGGGTGGCAAATTGGCAGGTCTTGAAGCCTGACGCCGCGTGTCGCCGCGTCTTTCTGTGGCAATGAAAGCTTGCAGGCCAATTCACAGAAGTTATCCGTGCTGCCGGGCTAGAATGCCCGGCAAAGACGCGTGCCGGATGCCCAAGATCGATGAATTCTACTCCCCCAAAAGGACGTTGCATACCCGCTGACCTCGCCACTATCGGTGGCTGGCTTGCCCTGTTCCTGCTCGCTGGTGTCGCCTATTGGCCGGGCCTTGGTGGCCCGTTCGTTTTTGATGATTTCGGCTCCATCGCCGCGATCGGCGATCGCGGCGGCGTAAGGGATTGGGAGACTTTCAAGGCATTCGTCCTTGGCGGAGGCGCCGGCCCAACGGGCAGGCCGCTGGCGTTACTCAGTTTCCTGCTCGATGCAAACAACTGGCCCACCGACTCCTGGCCGTTCAAGCGTACCAACCTGCTGATTCACCTGCTTAACGGTGCCTTGCTCGGCGTCCTGATCGGCAAAATCCTGCGCCTGCTGCAATTCGAAAAGCAGAATGCGCGCTGGATCGCGCTCGTGTCGGTGGCGTGCTGGCTGCTGCATCCCTTCCTGGTCTCAACCACGCTGTATGCCGTTCAACGCATGGCGCAGTTGGCGACCTTGTTCATATTGGCTGGACTCATCACGCATTTGTATGGCCGGTCATTTCTCCCAACCAACGCGATGAAAGCCTACCTGATCATGAGCGCATCGGTTGCTCTGTTCACGTTCCTGGCTATGATCTCTAAGGAGAATGGCATCTTGCTGCCGCTCCTGATCGGCGTCGTCGAATTTACTGTCGTAAGTACTCAACGACCGCGACCCATTGTTCTGAACCGTTACTGGTCATTCCTTTTTGTCATTGCGCCCTCGTGTTTGATTGCGCTTTACCTTCTTGAAAGGATCGTAGGCGGTGGCTTCTTTGAAGTCAGGCCATCGAGAGATTTCAGCATCTACGAACGTCTTCTCACGCAGCCTCGAATACTCGTCGACTACCTGAAGCACTGGTTTGTCCCGGAACTCTACACGACCGGCGTTTTTCAGGATCACTTCATCAAGTCCACGGGACTCTTGTCACCCATTACGACGTTGTTGAGCACGCTCGTGCATGTCGGAGTGATCGCAATTGCGATGATCAAACGGCACAAATGGCCGTTGTTCGCGCTTGCAGCGTTGTTCTTTTATGCGAGTCATGTGCTCGAATCTTCCGTGCTCAACCTGGAGCTGTATTTCGAACATCGAAACTACCTGGCAGCCGCTTTTCTTTTTCTGCCCCTGGTTGCCTTGCTGCAGAAAAAAGTCAGTGGCCGGCTTTTTTTCGTCGCAGCGATAGCTGCAATGCTTCTGCTCGCAGGATTTACGCGGTATTCGGCGTCGATCTGGTCAGATTATTCAAGCATGGTCGAGGCCTCGGCGAGGAAAGCCCCGACGTCCGCCCGCGCCCAGTCGCAGTATGCTCTGCAACTTTACAACCTTCAGCGCTATGACGATTCGTTGCAGGTTGTCGACAGGGGCATTCAGAATATTCCGGATAATATTTCCCTGCGAATGACGCGCAACATACTCCTGTGCAACATGGGAATACTCGAAGCCAGCGACTTTGATCGTTCTGCGACGCTCGTATCGGCCAGGCTCTACGACCCGCGATTATTTGAGGTGTACACGACGTTCGTCACATCTGTGATTCAACAGCGATGTCCGGATGTTTCAATAGAGGCGGTGCGGGACATGTTTACAGGCATGTTGCAGCTACCGAATAACGCCAACCCGCGATCGTTGAGATACTCTCAAATCCAGTATTTCATCGGCTTCAGCAGTGTGCACGCCGGCAAACCATCACAGGCATTTGCGGCATTTGAACAATCCCTGCGCGCCCGACCGGGACCTTCCCATGCCATGCTGATGGCTGCGCACCTCGCGACCGGCGAGTACTATGATGAAGCGCTGCACTTCGCCGATCTGGCACTGCAACAGCTCGGCAGGCAATCGCGGCAAGTCTGGCAGGGCAGTCGCGTTGGCACGGCGGATATTCGCGCGTTTCAGGCCATCGTGCGCGCCGACAAGGAAGCCGCGCAGAAAGAAAGTGCTGGCCGACAGCAGCTCGAGTAGCCGCGGTCGCTAGGGCTTGGCAGCCCGCTCCCGGAAAGCGCGGTCCAGTGCACGAACCTGGCGCTGTGTTTCCTCGAGGCCGGCATCGTTGCGGATAATGTCGTCGGCAATTTCGAGGCGTGCCTTCCGACTTGCCTGTGCTGACAGGATATTCCGCGCCTGCTCAACAGTTTCCGTGTCCCGTGCCAACAGACGTTGAATCTGTAGCTCTTCATCACAGTCAACGACGACTACGCGGTCCACGAATTGTGCCAGCGGCGAGCCGACCAGCAGCGGTACGACGATGACCTGGTATGGACCTGCCGCATTGTTCGCGCGGCGTCGGGTTTCTTGACCAATGCGTGGGTGCAGGATCGCCTCGAGGTCCAGGCGCGCATCCTGGTCTGAAAAAATCCGCTTGCGCATTGCAGTGCGATCGAGCTGCCCGGCGGCATCGAAGACCTCGTCACCAAATCGTGCACGTATATCGTCGAGGGCGGGTTGGCCCGGTTGCACGATCTCACGTGCAATCATGTCCGTATCGATGATGGGCACGCCCAGTTCGGCGAACATATCGGCGACGGTCGACTTGCCGCTGGCAATGCCGCCGGTCAGGCCGATTCGGAGCGGCTGTCGTTTCTCTGCGGGACTCACTCAGATCATCAGGTCGAGGTAGGTGTTCATTATCGCTTCGCCCCACAGCATCGTGATCCAGCCGGCGCCAGCCAGGTACGGTCCGAACGGTATTGGCACGCTGCGTTCATGACGTTTGAAGACCATCATGCTGATGCCCACAACGGCGCCGACAACTGCCGACATGAGGACGATCACAGGCAGCTGTTGCCAGCCCAGCCAGGCCCCGAGAGCTGCCAGCAGCTTGAAATCACCGTACCCCATGCCCTCTTTGCCAGTCACGAGCTTGAAAAGCTGGTAGACGCTCCAGAGACTCAGGTAGCCCGCCGTGGCGCCGACAATCGCGTCCCGGGGGGTGATGAACAGCGCCTCACTGCCCGCCATCGGGTGAAACAGGCTCATCAGCAAGCCGATCCACATCAGTGGTAGTACGATCGAGTCGGGAATGAGCTGCGTGTCTGCGTCGATGACGCTGATTGCGACGAGCGCGAAGGTCATGATGATCGCCATGACAGATTCCCAGCCCACGCCAAAGTGCCAGGCGCAGAGCGCCGCCAGCAACGCGGTCAGCATTTCAACAAGCGGATAACGTGCCGAAATGGACTCGCTGCAATTGGCGCACTTGCCACCGAGGATCAGGTAGCTGACTATCGGAATATTCTGCCACGCCTTGATCATGTGGCCGCACGACGGGCAGCGGGACCGGGGTACGATCAGATCGAATCTGTCTTTGGGCATTTCCTGTATTGGCGGGCTCTTGACGAACTCCTCGCATTGCTCGCGCCATTCGCGCTCCATCATGATGGGCAGTCGGTAAATGACAACGTTGAGGAAGCTGCCGATAACCAGCGCAAACGCAAAAACTACGGCAATAAAAGCCGGTGCCGACTGCGTGAACAGTTCAAACATGCTGTGACTCCATCAAACGTGTTGGCAGCGGAAACGAAAACGGCGTCCGGAGTGTCCTCCGAACGCCGTTTCTTTGCAAATGGGCTGCGCTGTTCTATACAACGGCACCCAGCTTGAAGATCGGCAGGTACATAGCGACGACAAGACCACCCACCAGCACGCCGAGAATAGCCATGATCATCGGCTCCAGCAGGCTGCTCAGGTTATCAACGGCGTCATCAACGTCGGCTTCGTAGAAGTCTGCGACCTTGGCCGACATCTCGTCGAGTGAACCGGACTCCTCGCCGACCGCAATCATTTGGATGACCATGTTCGGAAACAGGTCCGTGTTCTCCATGGACTGCTGCAGTCGCTGACCGGTTGCTACCTCATCACGCATTTGCATTACGCCCATTTCGTAAACGATATTGCCCGTGGCACCGGCGACAGATTCAAGGGCCTCGACCAGCGGCACGCCTGCGGCGAACATGGTTGAGAGCGTCCTGGAGTAACGCGCGATAGCCGCTTTCTCCAGGATGGGACCGATAATCGGCACTTTCAGCATCATGCGATCGAGGAAATGTCGAAAGGGTCGGGAGCGCTTCTGGAAATAGATAAACGTAGAAACCGCTGCAGCAATAATTATCACGATGAAGAAGCCCTTCGCTCTCACGAACGCCGACAGGTCGATCACCATTCGGGTGAAACCGGGAAGGTCAGCACCGAAGCCCTTGAAAAGGTCCTCGAATGATGGAATGACGAAGATCAGGAGAATCGTGGTAACGATAAATGCGACAGCAAGAACCGCGGCCGGGTAGGTCAGGGCTTTCTTGATTTTCTTCTTGATCGCCTCGGTTTTTTCCTTGTACGTGGCAATCTTGTCGAGCAAGCTCTCGAGCGCACCGGCCTGTTCGCCCGCCTCTACGAGGTTCACAAAAAGGTCATCGAAGTACAATGGCTGCTTCGACAGCGCTTCTGCAAGTGCGCTACCGCCCTCGACATCGGCCTTGATGCCAAGGATCAACTTCTGCATGGCCGCGTTTTCGTGCCCGTTTCCTACGATCTCGAACGCCTGCACGAGCGGGATACCGGCCGACAGCATCGTCGCCAGCTGGCGACTGAAAATGGCGATGTCGGCCGTTTCGATCTTGCCGCCACCCGCGAACAGGCCCTTGCGCTGTTTGCGAATGCGCGTTGGAACCACGCCCTGACGCCGCAGATCAGCGCGAACTGTCGCCTCGTCGTTGGCAAGAGTTTTTCCCTTGACTTTCTTGCCGCTCTTGTCGGTTCCTTCCCACAAAAAGGGCGTGCTAATTACAGCTGATTCAGCCATTTATCTCATCCATCTGTTCAATGTGAAAGCTACTCAATTGTAACCCGGTTGACCTCTTCAAGACTGGTAAGCCCTTCCTTGACTTTGTTCAATCCGGCCTGTCGCAAATCGATAACGCCTTCCTTGGTCGCCTGCTGGGCGATCTGCATCGCGTTACCGCCTTCCATAATGATGCGCCCCATGGTCTCCGAGACTTCCATCACCTGGAAGATGCCGAGGCGACCCTTGTAGCCGTCATTACACTGTTTGCAGCCTTTGGGCCCGAAAATAGCCAGCCCTGCTTCAATTTCTTCGGCAGTGAAGCCTTCTTTCTCAAGCGCTTCTTTTGGAATGTTTCTGACTTCCTTGCAGTTGCCACACAGTCGCCTTGCGAGACGCTGCGCGATAATCAGGCTGATCGAAGTTGCGATTGCATAGGGTTTGACGCCCATGTCGACCATTCGGGTCAGCGTTTTCGGCGCGTCATTGGTGTGCAAGGTCGACAGCACCAGGTGACCTGTCTGGGCCGCTTTAATTGCAATTTCGGCAGTTTCCAGGTCACGAATCTCACCCACCATGATCACATCCGGATCCTGGCGAAGGAATGCCTTGAGCGCCGAGGCAAATGTCAGGCCAACCTTCGGATTGACGTTGACCTGGTTGATGCCCGGCAGGTTGATTTCAGCCGGATCCTCGGCCGTCGAAATGTTGCGATACTCGGTGTTGAGGATATTCAGGCCGGTATACAGCGACACCGTCTTACCGGAACCCGTCGGTCCTGTGACGAGTATCATGCCGTACGGTTTGTTGAGGTGCTTCTCGTACAACTTGCGCTGATCGTCTTCGTAGCCCAGCATTTCGATGCCCAGCTTGGCGCTCGAAGGATCGAGAATACGCAGCACGATTTTCTCGCCGAACAGCGTCGGGCAGGTATTGACACGAAAATCAATTGCACGGTTTTTCGACAGGCGCATCTTGATGCGGCCATCCTGTGGCACGCGTCGCTCGGCGATGTCCATGCGCGACATGACCTTCAGGCGAGCGCAGACTTTGTTTGCGAGTACGACCGGGGGAAGTGCTACTTCGGAGAGAACGCCGTCGAGGCGGGTTCTCACGCGGAAGATTTTTTCGTAGGGCTCGAAGTGAACGTCCGATGCACCGCGCTTGATCGCATCGAGAAGTACTTTGTTTACAAAGCGAACAACGGGCGCATCTTCGACCTCATCGCGCGCCTCTTCCTCGCGCTGATCATCGCCACCGCCAATGTCCAGATTCTCGAGATCGAAGTCGTCGTCATCGAGTCCACTCATACTCGTGTCGACGGCATCGATTGCCTTGTTGATTCGTTCTTCGAGCTTGTCCTGTTCGACTACAACCGGGTCGACGCGCAAACTCGTGGCAAACTTGATGTCGTCGATTGCCTGCAGATTGGTTGGATCTGAAATCCCCAGAAACAGGCGTTGGCCGCGCTTGACCAGCGGCAGCACCCGGTGTTTGCTGATGAGTTTCTGATCGACAGCGCGGACGCTGTCGAGATCGATCTCGACAGCGTCGAGGTCCAGCAGCGGAACACCGAATTCGTGCGATGCGGCGACAGCGATTGCCCTGGCGTTGGCGAGCTCGGCGCTGACCAGGTACGCAATGAGCGGCATGCGCTCCTTCTTGGCGGCTTCAAACGCCTCCTGGAGCCGGTCCTCGGCGATAATGCCGTCCTGGACCAGGCGCCGGGGCAGGCCTGCGAGGTTCGATTGGGAAGCCGTTGCTGCCATAGGTTACTTAGACTGTCGCGTTTCTCTCAGCGTCACAGTCTCACTGATCCAAGTCCTCGATTCAACTGGATTTTGTGCGGGGGTTCACAGTTATGGCAATTGATTAAGTCAAACGCCGAAAATAGCCGTTTTGGGCGCGCAACAGGTCAAATTCAAGCGCTAGGGCCTGCAGGCTTTCGGCAAGTAGCGCTCCGGCACGGTCGGGTCGAGGTGGACGCTGGAAACCGTGCCATCCGTGAGAGGCGCCCCGACCGCAGGGGCCGGCGCGGCGCCGCATCGAAACACGATGCTGTTGCCACCGGCCGTATATGGCGTGAATGAAATCGTCTGGCCGAAAATTTCCGCATGGGCGTCGTTGCCGAAGGTGACATCGATCCGGCCGTCGATAATGTCCACTCCGGAGACGTATTTGCCGCTGGTGCCGCTGGCCAGCGGACTCATCCCGGCCTCAGTACGGCCGGCCGGCGGAGTACCAGTCTGGAGAAACGCGTCGACAATCGGGGTCTTCGCGGAGGCAGCCAGGCCAACGCCTTCGGCGACCTGGGCACGAACCTGGTAAGTCTGGTACGCGGCAATGGCCAGCGAAGCCAGGATGCCGATGATCGCCACGACGATCATTAGCTCGATTAACGTGAAACCTTTCTGAATTCGCATCATCGGTATCTTGTCGGTCCAGGGGGCTCAAAGTATTTTAACGTATTTGCCTGCAGATCTCGCCGTTAAGGTGGCGGTATTGCTGGCAACTGTGACGCGAACCACACGCTGTCGCATCTTATTAACTGTTTCAAAAAAAAGCCCCGGTATACCGGGGCTTTTCCTTTGTTTCCGCCAAAGCGAGATGCCCTGGAAGATTGAACTTAGCGGCAAGCAGCAGGCAAATGCTTGTCTGCAATCGTCGGGCCGGCACTGGATTTGCAAGCCCACTCGACGCTGCCCGCGTTGGTTGTTGGCGAAAGCTCCAGGACTCCCGTCGCGAGGATTGTGTGGGCGTCGGGACCGGTATAGGCGACTGAGATGATACCGCCGGCGCCGACAGTGACGCTACCAACGTACTTACCTGAAATATCGCCAGCGTCAGAAAGGCCAGCCTCCGGGTTGGTGGTCGGGAAAGTGCCAGAGTCCATCACGACTTCAGATACAGCAGCCTTGGCACCGCCCGCCAGGTTCAGACCTTCAGAAACCTGTGCGCGGATCGTGTAATCCTGGTAAGCCGGGATAGCGATGGCCGCCAAAATACCAATGATCGCGACAACGATCATAAGTTCGATAAGTGTAAAACCTTGTTGCTTCTTCATCTCTTGTTCTCCATGAATGTAAGAGTTCTGTAACGATCAAACGGCGAAATCGCCTGTACCAGAGATAAAGCAAGCTCTGTGCCAACTTATTGGTTATATTCTCAACTTATTGTTTTTAATTACTTTTTCTCGCCACGTCGCGTATTGCTGGCGCCGCTTGCCGCCGCATTCGTCGGTGAAAAGTGACAATCCTGTCCGGGATGCGGCCGCAGCCTGTCAACATGTGACAAAAATTGTCACTCGATGCCCAGCTTCTTGATGCGATAGCGCAACTGCCTGAACGACAGGCCCAGCAGTTTCGCAGCCGCCGTCTTGTTGTAACGCGTCTTTTCAAGTGCCTCGACAATTGCCTGGCGCTGAATATCCTCGACCTGGTCGCCGAGCTTGCCGGCCAGCGGGGCTCTCGTGGAGGGCGTGGCGGCCGGCTGCCTGGTCTGCAGGTCGGATGCTGCGATCGCGCCGCTGCTGCACAAGGTGACGGCGCGTTCGAGCATGTTTTCGAGTTCGCGCACATTGCCCGGAAACGCATAGCTCAACAATGCGGCGCGCGCGCTGTCATCGAGCGATGCGGCTGCGTCCAGGCGCTGCAGAATGAAGTCGGCGAGCAGCAGCACATCGTCACCCCGGTCGCGCAATGCGGGGACATGCAGTTCGATGACATTGATGCGGTAATACAGGTCCTCGCGAAACTCGTCGGCGGCCACCATCTCTGAAAGATTCCTGTGCGTCGCCGACAGGATGCGGACGTCAACAGGCTCTTCCTGCGATGCGCCAACAGGCCGTACCTTTTTTTCCTGTATAACGCGCAGCAGTTTCACCTGCATGGCCAGCGGCAGGTCGGCGATTTCATCGAGGAACAGGGTGCCATTTTCGCTGCACTGCAGCAGGCCTGCCTTGTCGTTGATCGCGCCCGTGAAGCTGCCCTTACGATGGCCGAAAAATTCGCTTTCCATGAGCTCGCCCGGAATCGCACCGCAGTTGACGGCTGTGAAGGGCGCTTCGGCGCGCGGCCCGCTTTCGTGTATGAGCCGAGCGACCAGCTCCTTGCCGGTGCCCGATTCACCGGATATGTGCACGGGCGCCTGCGAGCGTGAGACTTTGTCGATCATGGCGCGCAGCTCCTGCATCTGCGGCGACTCGCCCAGTAACTCCGAGCCGTCCTCGTGCGCGGCTACCTTCACGCGCAGCGCTTTCTCTATGATGCTTCTCAGGTTGCCGAGATCCAGCGGCTTGGAGATGAAGTCGAACGCACCGAGTTTGAGGGCCTGCACGGCCGTTTCGACGTTGCCGTGAGCCGTGATAACCGCCACGGGCACCCCGGATGCGTTGCTCTGCATCCATTCGACAAGTTCCAGGCCGTCGCCGTCGGGCAGGCGCATATCGGTCAGGCAAAGGTCGAACTTGTGCTTGCCGAGCAGAGTCTTTGCGCTCTTTACATCGGCAGCCGATTCCGTGCGGATGTCCATGCGACCCAATGTCAGTGTCAGCAGCTCGCAGATGTCAGGCTCGTCATCGATGACCAGCGCCAGCGGTTGGTTCATTGTTGATCCTGTGGTTCCCAGCGGTCCGGGTCCGTAAATACGATACGAAAGATACTGCCTCCGCCGGGCCGGTCAAGGTAAAGAAGGGTCGCGCGGTTGAGTTCACAGAGCTCGCGGGAGATATACAGGCCGAGGCCCGTGCCGCCCGAGCGCGCCGTAAAAAAGGGCTCGAAGATCTTGTCGGCCGTCGCCTCATCCACGCCGAGGCCGCAATCCAGCACGTCAAGGAACGGCCGCCCGCGGCTCTGCATGCGTCCCGCCTGGACCTCAACCAGGATGCCGCCGGTCTCGCTCGCATACTTGACGGCGTTGTCACAGAGATTCCACAGGATCTGGCGCAGGTGGCTTGGATCCATGCGCACCTCGATATCCTCGGGGACGTCCTTGATAGTGAGTTGACCTTCCTGCAGTTCAAGCGTTCTGGCGAACTCGCTTGCGAAGTCATCGAGCCAGGATTTCAACGTCAGCCGCTGTGGCCGGCTCGATTCGCGGCGTGACAGCTGCAGGACGTTGTCGATGATATGGCTAACGCGGCCCGAATGCGTCTGGATGATTTCAGTCAGGCGTTTGTCGTCTTCGGTCAGACCATGCGATTCTCGCAGAAGCTGGGCCGCATGACTCATGGCGCCCACGGGATTGCGAATCTCGTGGGCGATACTCGCACTGAGTCGTCCAAGAGACGCCAGCTTGGATTGCTGCACGCGCGCATTCAGGATGCTGACATCTTCGAGGAAGATAAGTACGGGTCCGGCGCGCTGTCGGCCTTTGTCCAGCGGCGCCAGGTGCGCGTTGATGCGAACATTGTTGCCCTCGGTGATCAACGTGACGTCCGCGTGCGACGACTTGGACAGGTCTTCGCGCCAGGCCCGCACATAGTCGCCTAATGCATCAGACGCAGCTCGTAGCGGGCTGCCGGCGTCGGGTTCGCCGGCCGCAAGCAGCTGCATCGCCGAGCTATTGATAAGGCGTATCGTATCGTCTGCGTCGATCACCACGATGCTCTCGCGAAGGTGCTGGACGATGTATTGGTTCAGTTCGGAAACGTTCTGCAGGTCGACCCCGAATTTTCGGGCCAGGGCCTCGCTCGCCCGGATGCGCCGCGTTAGCGGCTGTGCGGCGATCGCCATCGCGAAGATGATCGCGCTCAGGATGCCGGCGGCCGGAAAATTTGTGGCCGAATCCAGATTGGTCAATTTTATAAAAACCTGTTCGCCGAGGATCGCAAACGTCGCGGCAGCCGCCATGATCGCAGGGTATTGGAAGGGCAGAACAAGGCTGCCGGCACCCACAAAGACCACCAGCAAGCCGCCGAGGCCGCTGGAAATACCGCCGCTGGCATGCATCAGAATGACAACCGCAACGATATCTACCAGCACCTGCGTGGTGGCGACCACGCTGTTCGGGGCCCAGCGCTGCCGCAGCAGAACCGTCGAAAGCACTGCGAAGACCAGGTAGCCAGTGGCCGTGGCGGCGAACAGCGTTGGGTAGCTGTCGCCGAAAAATCGCGGATTGTCGCCGGCGAAAAACAGTCCCAGGAGCACGACACAAATCAGCAGGCGAAACGCATTGAGGGTGACGAGCACACGCCAGCTCAGTTCTGCCTCATCGATGGCGCGCTGCACCATTGCATCCCGGGAACCGCGGAAGGTGCGTCTCAGGAGGCTCTCGGTATGCGCCTCATTCATCGATGATATGCCGTTGAGAACGGGCCATTGCTTGGAAACGGGATCAAGAGATATCCATGAACCGGGTCAATGAGTTGCGCCGATTGTAGACTGAATATGGACAAGGGTCGCGCAAACCTACAAAATACGGCCACTTTTTCGCCCTGATGCGAAATCCTCCCTCGCCAGCAGAAAGACTGAAAGCCCATGAATCTCCACGAATACCAATCGAAGCGATTGTTTGCCGATTACGGCATCCCGGTACCACGCGGTATCCCCGCGGAGTCCGCAGACGCGGCCGTCAAGGCGGCGCAGGAAATAGGCGGCGAGCTTTGGGTCGTCAAGGCACAGGTACACGCCGGCGGGCGCGGCAAGGCCGGCGGCGTCAAGCTGGCGCGGACCCTCGATGAAGTCCGCGACTACGCGGACGCGATGCTTGGCATTCGACTGGTCACGCACCAGTCCGGACCCGAAGGTCTCCCGGTCAACGTCGTTTACGTCGAGGAAGGGTCTGGAATTGATCGCGAGCTGTACCTGAGCATGCTGGTTGACCGGGAAGTCAGCCGCATTTCATTCATTGCGTCTGCCGCCGGTGGCATGGACATCGAAAAGGTGGCTGCCGAAACCCCGGAACGGATTTTCTCGGTCGCAGTTGCCCCCGATGCCGGGTTGCAGGACTACCAGGCACGGCAGCTCGCATTCGGACTTGAGCTGGACAAGAAGCAGATGCGCCAGTTCGGTGACCTGATCAGGAAGTTATACGAGCTATACCTGGATTCGGACGCCAGCCTGATCGAGGTGAATCCACTTATCACGACAAAGGCCGGCGACATACTGGCGCTCGACGGCAAGATCAATATCGACGGCAGTGCGCTGTTTCGCCAGCCGGAAATCGCCGCGCTGCGCGATACCTCGCAGGAAGATGAAGCCGAGCGCGATGCGGCCGAACACGATCTCAACTACGTATCGCTAGACGGCAACATCGCTTGCATGGTGAACGGTGCCGGCCTTGCCATGGCGACGATGGACCTTATCAAGTTGCACGGCGGCGAGCCGGCCAACTTCCTTGACGTTGGTGGTGGCGCGACTGCGGATCGCGTTGCAGAAGCATTCAAACTCATACTGTCGAATGACAAGGTGTCTGCAATTCTCGTGAACATCTTTGGCGGCATCGTGCGTTGTGACGATATTGCCGCGGGCATTATCAGCGCC
This sequence comes from Woeseiaceae bacterium, assembly GCA_049666725.1. Classification (GTDB taxonomy): domain Bacteria; phylum Pseudomonadota; class Gammaproteobacteria; order Steroidobacterales; family Woeseiaceae; genus UBA1847. The sequence continues at coordinate 50,944 of JBATHK010000081.1, read as the reverse complement.
GTGAAAGACGTCGGCGTCAAGGTGCCTGTCGTCGTACGCCTCGAGGGAACAAATGTGAACAAGGGACTTGAGCTACTGGGCAACAGCGGGCTCGATATTATTGCAGCCGAGGATCTTACCGAGGCGGCGCAGAAAGTGGTTGCCGCGGCAACCTGACGAGTAAATTTAATGAGCATTCTGGTCAACAAAGACAGCAAGATCCTCTGCCAGGGAATAACGGGCAACCAGGGGTCCTTTCACACCGAACAGTGTATCGAGTACGGCACCAAAGTCGTCGCTGGCGTGACTCCCGGTCGTGGCGGCCAGGAGCACCTCGGCGTTCCCGTTTACAACACGGTGCGCGACGCCGTGGACGATACCGGCGCCAACGTCAGCATGATCTACGTGCCACCGCCGTTTGCCGCCGACGCGATACTTGAAGCCGCCGATGCGGGTGTTGAACTGATCGTCTGTATCACAGAGGGCATCCCGGTCAATGACATGGTCAAGGTCAAGTCGGCGCTGCGTGACCATGACTGCAGGCTCATCGGCCCAAACTGTCCGGGCATCATCACGCCCGGCGAATGCAAGATTGGCATCATGCCCGGCTTCATTCACAAAGCGGGACGTATCGGCATCGTGTCGCGTTCCGGAACGCTCACCTACGAGGCGGTATACCAGACGACGACCAATGACCTCGGCCAGACAACCTGCATTGGCATCGGCGGTGACCCTGTTCGCGGCATGGACTTTATTGATTGTCTCGAACTGTTCGAAGCTGACCCGGATACCGATGGCATGATCATGGTCGGGGAAATCGGCGGCACGGACGAAGAAGCGGCTGCCGACTTCATAAAGGAAAAGGTCACCAAGCCGGTCGTTGCCTATATTGCGGGCGTAACCGCGCCTCCGGGCAAACGCATGGGGCATGCCGGAGCGATCATCGCCGGCGGCAAGGGAACTGCCGAGGACAAGTTCAAAGCACTCGACGCGGCCGGTGTAGCCACGGTCAGGTCGCCCGCCGAACTGGGATCCAGAATGCGGGAAGTGCTTGCCGGCTAGCATCGCGCTCCGCATCCAATGGACAACTCGGTCAAAGTCGCCCTGGCACAGCTCGATCTCGCCGTCGGTGATGTCGCCGGCAACACGGCCAGGATAATCGACTATGCGAGCCGTGCCCGCGACGAGCAGCGCGCGGACCTCGTTGTTTTTCCCGAACTCAGCATCTGTGGCTATCCGCCCGAGGACCTCCTGTTCCACGCGGGTTTGCGCCACCGCGTTGAGAACGCCGTGGCCGAAATTCGAGACAAGGTGTTCGGCATCGCGGTCCTGATCGGCTTTCCCGAGTACCATGGCGATCACATTTACAACAGCTGTGCCGTTTTCCTCGACGGTCACTCGATCAGTCACTATCGCAAGCAGCTCCTGCCGAACTACAGCGTCTTCGATGAGGAGCGCTATTTCACGGCGGGCAAAGACGCCGCCGTTTTCAAGATCAATGGCATCCGCTTCGGGCTCACCATTTGCGAGGACGTCTGGCAGCGTGGCCCCATGGCCCGCAGCCGCAGTGCGGGTGCGGAGTGCGTTATCGCGATAAACGGCTCACCCTACGAAGTCGGCACGCAGTTGAATCGTGAGCACACGGTTCGCGAGCGCATCACCGAAGCTGGCATTCCCCTGGTCTACGTAAACATGGTCGGCGGTCAGGACGAACTCGTGTTCGATGGCGGTTCATTTGTCATGGACGCAGACGGCGAAGTTCGTTTTCGGGCGCCGCCGTTCGAGGAGGGACTGCACACGGTGGTCCTAAAGGGCACGGCCAAGGGTGTCGTCCCGGAAGCTGCCGATTGCGCCCGTGCCCTTGCTACCGAGGAAAGCGTCTATCGTGCCCTGGTGACGGGAACCCGCGACTACGTGACGAAGCACGGTTTTCCCGGGGTCGTGATAGGCCTGTCCGGAGGTATCGATTCAGCGCTGGTTCTGTCGATTGCCTGCGATGCGATCGGTGCAGACCGGGTGCGCGCCGTGATGATGCCGTTCCGGTACACATCGGCGATGAGCCAGGAAGACGCCGCAAAACAGGCGGCCACGATGGGGGTGCGTTATGACGTGATTCCGATCGAGCCCATCTACGAAGCGACAGTGGGGCAGTTGCAGCCGATATTCGGCAATCGCGAAGCAGATGTCACAGAAGAGAATATTCAGGCGCGCTGCCGCGGCCTGCTGCTCATGGCAATCTCAAACAAGACCGGCCGCATGTTGCTGACGACCGGCAACAAAAGTGAGATGGCCGTGGGTTATGCAACCTTGTACGGTGACATGGCCGGCGGCTTCGCACCGATCAAGGACTGCAGCAAGACACTGGTTTATCGGCTGGCGCGTTATCGCAATTCGCTCGGAAAGGTGATACCTGAACGCGTGATTACGCGTCCGCCATCTGCTGAACTGCGGCCGGATCAGAAAGACAGCGACGCGCTGCCCGACTACGATGTTCTCGACCCGATTCTCGAGGCGTTTATCGAGGAGGACCTGTCGGTCGTCGAGATATGCAGGCTCGGCTTCGATCGCGACACGGTGCTTCGCGTCCTGGAGATGGTCAAACGCAATGAATACAAGCGCCGACAGGCACCACCCGGGGTGCGCATCAGTGGCAGGGCGTTCGGTCGCGACTGGCGATACCCGATCACGTCGGGCTATAAATTCCCGGACTAGTCATCCTTCGTTGGGAAAATTCGCGGCCAGGACTTTTCGAGTGTCCTCGGCAAGCTCTTTCATGCCGAGGTTGTCGTACGCCGCCGCCATGATCTGAAGTGACTGTGCATTGCCCGCGGCGCCGTTGAATTCCTCAAGCGCTGACCGGGCACGGTTGAGTGCCGCAACGTAGGCGCCGCGTCGCAGGTAATAGTCGGCAACGTGATTCTCATATTCGGCCAATCGATTCTTGATATAGAGCATGCGCTGCTCGGCGTCGGGCGCGTACTCACTGGACGGAAATCGCTCGACCAGACGCCGCAGCGATGAGTATGAGCGCTCGAGCTCTTTTGGCGGGCGTTTGCTTGTGTCTTTGCGGAACCAGCGCTCCAGGATTCCCGGGCCACCCTCGAAATAGGCCAGTCCCTGGATGTACAGCGCGTAGTCAACGCGCGGATGAATCGGGTTTTCGCGCATGAATGTTTCGGCTGCCTCGATCGCCTGTTCTCTCTGGCCACTCTTGTAATAGGCGTACATGAGTTCCAGCTGGATTTGCCGCGACAGATCGGAGAATGGAAAACGTGCCTGGATAGCCTCGAAGATCTGAATACCGCGCCTGTAGTTACTGCGCGCGATCGATTCCTGGGCTTTTTCGTAGGCCTCGGTAATGTTCTGGACTTCGGTCTGTTGTTCCTTGTTGCCGGCACAGGCAACCAGAGTTGCGCCGAGAATGAGGATCAGGAGCAGGCGGGGCCGCTTCATGATTGCTGAATTAAGTTGCATACTTTGTGGTGTTCCTACGAATTAGCCGTCGCCCCGGAACTGCCGGGGCGGCGAGTATACCGCAAACCGATGCCAATCCATGAGCGAAGCACTGCAGACAAGAGCTATCCCGGCCGAACTCGCCGGTCTCCGTTTGGACCAGGCCCTGGCACGGATGTTTCCCGAGTATTCCCGCAGCCGGCTCAAGGAATGGCTGCTGGCGGGCTCGATTACGCTGGATGGCGCGCCGAAGCGCCCGCGCGACGCAGTCTCGGGCGGTGAAATCGTTTCGCTGCAGCCGCAGACGGAGGCCAGCGTGCGGGCTGAGCCTGAGCCGATCAGGCTGGATGTCGTGTTTGAGGACGGGGATTTGCTGGTTGTTAACAAGCCTGCCGGCCTTGTCGTGCATCCTGGCGCCGGCAACCCGGCCGGCACGTTGATGAACGGCCTGCTACACCATGCGCCGATCGTGGAGCAGGTTCCCCGAGCCGGAATTATTCACCGCATCGACAAGCAAACGAGCGGCCTGCTGCTGGTGGCGAAAACGCTGCAGGCCCACACGTCGCTGGTGCGCTTGCTGGCCGAGCGAGAGATATCCCGTCACTACCTCGCGGTATGCAATGGCGTGCTGACCGGTGGCGGGACAATTAATGAGCCGATCGCAAGGCATCGGGTCGATCGTAAACGCATGAGCATCCAGAAGGACGGCAAGCGGGCCGTAACGCACTACACGGTTATCGAGCGTTTCCGCGCGTTTACCTATGTCAGCGTCAAACTGGAAACAGGTCGAACACACCAGATCCGCGTGCATTTTGCGCATCGGCGCCATGCACTGGTCGGTGACCCTGTCTACGGCGGCAGGCTGTCATTGCCCAAGGGCGCCACCGAGGAACTCATCCAGATGCTGCGTCGCTTCAAGCGCCAGGCGCTGCATGCGGCAAGGCTGGGGTTCGTGCATCCGGTCTCGGGGGAGCGACTCGAGTTCGAAGTGGCGCCGCCGGACGATTTCCAGGAGTTGCTCGCGGTCCTGCGCCAGGACGCGAAAAAGGCATGAGCACTGACTGGATCGCCGCAAACTGGCCGGCGCCAGGTTCAATTATCGCCGGCACAATTTTGCGCCACGGCGACGTTACCTCCCTCGAATTGCCCGGCGAACCATGCTGGCTAAACCAGGTACACGGAGCCAATGTTGTCGCAGTGGGCCACTACGAATCGCCGCCCGACGCCGATGCGTCGGTGGGCCGGAATGCCGGCAATGTTTGCGTCGTCCGCAGCGCCGATTGCCTGCCCGTGCTTTTTTGCGCTAGCGACGGCAGCGAGATCGCCGCGGCGCATGCCGGATGGCGCGGACTTGCCGCGGGCGTGCTGGAAGCGACGGTTGCAGAAATGAATCATGCGCCCAGTGATTTGCTGGTATGGATGGGCCCGGCTATCTCCCAGTCGGCGTTCGAGGTTGGTGGCGAGGTGCGGGATGCCTTTACCGCACAGGACCCCGAAGCCGCCGGCTGTTTCGTCGCAAATGACCGGGGCCGCTGGCAGGCCGATCTATACGAACTGGCGAGCCGCCGACTGTCTGCGCTTGGTGTCGGTAGCCTGCATGGCGGCGGTTTCTGCACGTTTACCGACACCGAACGATTTTTTTCCTATCGACGAAATCCCGACTGCGGTCGCATGATCAGCTTTGTAGCCCGGTGTTCCTGAAAGGGCGCGCTGGCGCGAGGGACGCTGGGGGGCCTTGAAAACAGTGCTGACGCCGCAATCTAAGCACCACCTGCACATTCGCCGGTGTTCCGGCCAAGAGGACTGCAATGCGTTTGGACAAATTAACAAGCAAATTCCAGATGGCGCTGGCTGACGCGCAGTCGCTCGCCGTCGGCCAGGATCACCAGTTCATCGAGCCCGCTCACGTCATGGTTGCGTTACTGGATCAGCAGGGCGGCAGCGGCCGTGGCCTGCTGACCAAGGCCGGCGTCAACGTAAATCTGTTGCGATCCCAGCTCGGCGACGTCATCGATCGTCTGCCGAAGGTCGAAGGTGCGGGCGGTGACGTACATATCGGCTCGGATTTGACGAAGCTGTTCAATTTGACCGACAAGCTCGCCCAGCAGCGCGATGATCAGTACATTTCGAGCGAGCTGTTCGTGCTTGCTGCGATGAATGACAAGTCGCCGCTGAAGAGCGTCATGGAAGGGGCCGGTGCGGTTCGTGGCGCAATCGAGAAAGCGATTGATGATTTGCGTGGTGGCCAGCAGGTCAATGACCCGAATGCAGAAGACACGCGCCAGGCGCTCGACAAGTACACGATCGACCTGACCGAGCGAGCCGAACAGGGCAAGCTTGATCCGATTATCGGGCGCGACGACGAGATTCGTCGCACGATACAGATCCTGCAGCGCCGCACCAAGAACAACCCGGTGCTGATCGGTGAACCCGGGGTCGGCAAGACTGCGATCCTGGAAGGCCTCGCGCAGCGTATCGTCAATAACGAAGTACCGGAGGGATTGCGCGGCAAACGCATCCTGTCGCTCGACATGGGCTCGCTGATCGCGGGCGCCAAGTTTCGTGGTGAGTTCGAGGAACGCCTCAAGGCGGTCCTCAGTGACCTCGCGAAACAGGAAGGTCAGATCATTCTTTTCATCGATGAACTGCATACCGTGGTAGGTGCCGGCAAAGCCGAAGGCTCAATGGACGCAGGCAATATGCTCAAGCCCGCGCTCGCGCGTGGCGAGCTGCACTGCGTCGGTGCAACCACACTGGACGAGTATCGCAAGTACCTCGAGAAGGACGCGGCCCTCGAACGACGCTTCCAGAAAGTACTGATTGAAGAGCCAACGGTTGAAGACACGATCGCCATCTTGCGTGGACTCAAAGAACGCTATGAGGTGCATCACGGCGTCGAGATTACCGACCCCGCGATCGTCGCTGCGGCGACGTTGTCGCATCGCTATATCGCCGACCGAAAGTTGCCGGACAAGGCGATCGATCTTATTGACGAAGCGGCATCACGCATTCGTATCGAGATCGATTCCAAGCCGGAAGCGATGGACAAGCTGGAGCGTCGCATCATCCAGCTGAAGATTGAAAGAGAGGCCCTTAAGAAGGAGTCGGACGACGCCTCGCTTAAACGTCTCGAAGACCTGGAGTCCCGCCTCGATGATCTGGAGAAGGAGTTTGCGGATCTCGAGGAAGTCTGGAAGGCTGAAAAGGCGATGATGCAGGGTGCGGCGCAGATCAAGGAAGATCTTGAACGCGCGCGCATCGAGTTCGACACGGCGCATCGTGCCAATGACCTTGCACGCATGTCGGAGCTGCAGTACGGCCGTATACCGGAGCTCGAGAAACAGCTCAAGCAGGCCATGCAGGCGGAGACCACGGAGACGACGTTGCTGCGCAACAATGTCACCGAAGAAGAAGTGGCGGAAATCGTGTCCAAGTGGACCGGTATACCCGTGAGCAAGATGCTCGAGGGCGAAAAAGAAAAGCTGTTGCAAATGGAATCCGTCGTGCAGAAGCGTGTCGTCGGCCAGGCTGAGGCTGTCACGGTTGTGGCGAACGCAATTCGTCGGTCACGCGCGGGCTTGTCAGATCCGCGGCGTCCGATTGGCTCGTTCCTGTTTCTCGGACCGACCGGCGTCGGCAAGACCGAGCTGACCAAAGCGCTGGCGGACTTCCTGTTCGACACGGATGAAGCAATGGTTCGCCTGGACATGTCGGAATTCATGGAAAAGCACTCGGTGGCACGACTTATTGGCGCGCCCCCGGGCTACGTCGGCTACGACGAAGGCGGTTACCTGACCGAGGCGGTTCGCCGCCGACCCTACTCGGTGATCCTGCTCGACGAAGTGGAGAAAGCGCATCCGGACGTGTTCAACGTGCTGCTGCAGGTACTCGATGACGGGCGCCTCACGGACGGACAGGGACGCACGGTCGATTTTCGCAACTCGGTCATCGTCATGACGTCAAATCTCGGGTCACAGCTGATCCAGGAGATGGCCGGGGAAGACAACTACGATGCGATGAAGGCGGCCGTTATGGAGGTGGTAGGCAGCCACTTCCGACCGGAGTTCATCAACCGTATCGATGACCTTGTCGTGTTCCACCCGCTGAGCCGCAAGCATATCCGCGAGATCGTGGACATCCAGCTGAGCTACCTGTACGCGCGCCTGGCCGATCGCGATATCGGCATTCACTTGTCGGATGCTGCGCGTGACAAGCTCGCCGACGCCGGCTTCGATCCGGTCTACGGCGCACGTCCATTGAAGCGTGCTATTCAGCAGCAGGTGGAAAATCCGCTGGCGCAGGAAATATTGCAGGGCAAGTTCAAGCCGGGTGATGTGATCGAAGTCGGCGTCACCGACGACAGGCTGGACTTTCAAAACGCGGCGTGATTTGGTGGGGGCCTGCCATGCAGGCGAGTGGTCGCAGCCATGGCCCCCGCCAACTATAATGCCCGGTCTTTCGGCGAGATTTTGAAATAACGGAGTTGCTGGGAAATGCCGATCTACGAATATGCGTGCACCAATTGCGAACATGCGTTCGATGAGTTGCAGAAAATCAGTGAAGCCGCATTGGTACACTGCCCCAAGTGCGGCGAGCCCTCGCTAAGGAAACTCTTGTCTGCGCCGAAGTTTCGGCTGGCGGGCAAAGGTTGGTATGAGACCGACTTCAAGACCGGCGACAAGCGCAACCTGGCGGGTGAATCGGGCAAGAGCGACTCAAAGTCTGACGACAAGCCTGCAAAGAAGGCCGACGACAAGTCCGTGGACAAGCCGGCCAAGAAGACAGAACCCAAACCATCGTCTACCAAACAACCGTCGAACAGTAAGGCCGGCACGACGTGAGGCATCGCTCGTGAAACGGATACGCCGCTACCTGGTCGCCGGTATCCTGGTTTGGGCGCCGCTGGCCGTTACCTACCTGCTGCTGAAGTTTGCCGTCAACATCATGGATCGCACATTGCGCTTCATACCGGCGGACCTGCGGCCGGAAATCCTGCTTCAGCAGCTGCTTGGTTCTGAAAACCCCGTCCACATCCCGGGGCTCGGCATCATTCTGGCGCTCACTGTACTGCTGCTGACGGGTTTCCTGGCGGCCAATTTTGTCGGACGTGCTTTTGTCGGCGGTTGGGAAGCCCTGATGCACCGCATTCCGATTGTTCGTTCAATCTATTCGGGTGCCAAGCATTTCGCCGAAATGGTGTTCTCGGACTCGAGTCAGTCTTTCAAGAACGTCTTGTTGATCGAGTATCCTCGCAAAGGCCTGTACAGCCTGGCATTTCAAACATCGTCGGAACTCGGTGAGGTGCAGGGCCGCACCGGGGAAGATGTCGTTTGTTGCTTCGTACCCACGACGCCAAACCCAACCTCGGGATTCATCATCATCGTACCAAGAAAAGACATCACAGTGCTGGATATGGAAGTGGATGAGGCGCTCAGGATGATCATCTCGCTGGGTGTCGTTATTCCGTCCTGGAGGAAGGGCCAGACCCGGGAATTGCCCATCGCAAAGCCGGACGAGCCTGCTTGATAAGCCGGACCGCACGCCGTACCATTCCGCCTCCTTTTTCAGGGGTTTCCCTCAGGTTTAACGATGCGTAGTCACTATTGTGGAGAGGTCAACGAATCTCTTGTTGGTCAGGAAGTTGAGGTATGCGGCTGGGTTCACCGGCGGCGCGACCACGGTGGCGTGATTTTTATCGATTTGCGTGATCGCGAAGGATTGCTGCAGATCGTCTTTGACCCCGATCGTGCGGCGATCTTCGCCGAAGCGGAGCGCATCCGTTCAGAGTACGTCCTCAAAGTAAAAGGCCTCGTTCGGCCGCGGCCAGACGGTACGGTCAACCCGAACATGCGGACCGGCGAGGTCGAAGTGCTGGCCCATGAGCTCGATATTCTGAACAAGTCCGAAACGCCGCCGTTTCACCATGACGAGCAGGCGAATGAAGACATCCGCCTAAAATATCGTTATCTCGACCTGCGGCGCGAGAACATGCTCGGCAACCTGCTGCTGCGTCACAAGGTCACGGGTGCGATGCGCAATTTTCTCGATGCCCACGGCTTCGTTGACGTCGAGACTCCGATGCTGACGCGTGCCACGCCCGAGGGCGCGCGTGACTACATTGTTCCGAGCCGCACCAACCCCGGCAAATTTTTCGCGTTGCCGCAGTCACCGCAGATCTTCAAACAGCTGCTCATGATGTCGGGCCTCGATCGTTACTACCAGATCGTACGCTGCTTCCGCGATGAGGACCTGCGTGCTGATCGTCAGCCCGAGTTCACGCAGCTCGACGTTGAGATGAGCTTCGTCGACGAAGCCGCGGTCACGAACACGATGGAAGAGCTTGTGCGTTACGTTTTCAAGGAAACGCTCGACGTCGACTTGCCAAACCCCTTCCCGCGTATGACGTATGCCGACGCGATGCAGCGCTATGGATCGGATAAGCCCGACCTGCGTATCGACCTCGAACTCATCGAGGTCTCCGACCTCATGACGTCCGTCGAATTCAAAGTATTTGCCGGCCCCGCCGCGGATCCTGAGGGTCGTGTTGCCGCGCTGTGCGTACCGGGCGGCGGTGAAATGAGCCGCAAGGTCATCGACGACTACACCAAGTACATCAGCCGCTACGGCGCTCGCGGACTCGCATACATCAAGGTCAATGATGTCGGTGCCGGTCGCGAGGGGCTGCAGTCGCCGATACTCAAGTTCCTGCCGGATGATGTTGTCGCCGGCATTATCGAGCGCACGAAAGCGGCCAGCGGCGACCTGATTTTCTTCGGCGCTGACAAATCCCGCATCGTGAACGACGCGCTCGGCGCATTGCGCCTGAAAGTCGGAGAAGACCGTGGCCTCGTCGCCGATGGTTGGGCGCCGCTTTGGGTTATCGACTTCCCGATGTTTGAGAAGGACGCGCAGTCAAAGCGCTGGATGGCGTTACATCATCCCTTTACCGCACCGAGCATTGACGATGCCGATGCATTGCGCGCCAACCCAGAAGATGCACTGTCCCGCGCTTATGACATTGTGCTCAACGGTTCTGAGATCGGCGGCGGTTCCATACGTATACACGACCAGGATATGCAGGCAGCCGTGTTTGAGCTGCTGGATATCAGCGAGGACGAAGCCGACGAAAAGTTTGGTTTCCTGCTGCAGGCATTGCAGTATGGCTGTCCGCCGCACGGCGGCCTCGCTTTCGGTCTCGATCGTATGGTCATGCTCATGGCCGGCGCCGACAGCATTCGTGATGTGATCGCGTTTCCGAAAACACAGACGGCCAGCTGCCCGCTCACCAATGCGCCGGGCGAAGTATCGGCCGAGCAGCTCAAGGAAACGGGCATTCGCCTGCGAGTACCGCGCACGGAATGACCGCGATCGACACGGTTGTTTGCGTCCACGGCTTCTGGTCGCACGGCACCGGCATGTACCTGATCAAGCGTCGCCTCGAAAAAGAGTTCGGTTTTCGCGCACGACTATTCAGCTACCGATCCGTACGCGGCACGCTCGACGAAAACGCGTCAGCGCTTGCCCGCTTCATTCACGAACAGGAAGTTGATGGTGCGCACATTATCGGCCATAGCCTGGGTGGCGTGCTGGCTTTGCGCATGCTCGCAAACGACCCAAGTGCATTGCCGGGCAGGGTGGTTTGCCTGGGTTCGCCGTTGACCGGTTCGAGGGCCGCCGACTTTCTTAGTGAACAGGAGTGGGCCGAAGAAATTATCGGCCGCTCGCTGCCGGACGGCGTTATTCACCGGGCGGCGAACGAATGGGCAAGCCACGTTTGCGAGCAAAGGGAGATCGGCGTTATCGCCGGCAACGTGCCGCTGGGGTTCGGACGCCTGTTTGCCAATTTTAAAGAGGATAATGACGGCACAATCGCCGTCTCCGAAACGCGCATCGAAGGCGCCACCGATCACCTGGTCATGCCCGTGAGCCACAAAGGCATGCTGGTCTCCTCCGACGTCGCGGACCAGGCCGGATCTTTCCTCAAGCGCGGCGAATTCCTCCGCGAAGCGTAATCGCTAGCTCGGCCAGTCGTCTGTCCTCATAGATCCTTGAGTCGGTAAAGCGCGTCGAGCGCTTCGCGTGGCGTCATCGAGTCCGGGTTGAGTGCATCGACGGCGTCGCGCACGGGATCGTCTGCAGGCGAGTCCTCGACACTGAGGTCGAGCTGACCCTGCGGGCTCTGCGGCTGTGCGGCTTGATGCGATTCGAGTGTTTTCAGGTATTTCCTCGCGCGGCGAATGACATCGTTGGGTACACCCGCCAACGAAGCGACCTGCAATCCGTAACTCTGGTTGGCAGGTCCGGGCCTGACCGAGTGCAGGAACACGAGCTGTCCTTCGTGTTCGGTGGCATCGAGATGTACGTTGTCACAGTGCTCGAGTTCTTGCGCCAGTGCCGTGAGTTCGAAGTAGTGGGTGGCAAACAGCGTGAAAGCCTTCACTTTTTCAGCCATGTGATGCGCGGCCGCCCAGGCGAGCGACAGGCCGTCGAACGTGCTTGTGCCTCGCCCGATTTCATCCATGAGCACGAGGCTTTGTTCTGTCGCATTGTTGAGAATCGTCGCAGTCTCCGTCATCTCGACCATGAATGTAGAGCGCCCGCCGGCGAGATCGTCGGAGGCGCCGATGCGTGTGAAAATTCTGTCGATCGGTCCGACACGCAGTTTGTCGGCGGGGACGAAGCTGCCGATGTGAGCGAGAATGACGATGAGCGCCGTCTGTCGCATATAGGTCGATTTGCCACCCATGTTCGGGCCCGTGATAACGAGCAGTCGTCTGTCCTCACCGAGCGATAGATCGTTCGCAATGAACGGCGTGTCGATGACCTGCTCAACGACGAGGTGACGGCCACCGTCGATCTCGATGCACGGTTCGTCGCAAATTTCGGGCTTCGACAGACCCAGCGCCTGCGCGCGTTCGGCGAAACAGGTCAGTACGTCGAGTTCGGCGAGACCCGTGGCACTCGCCTGCAGGGGTTCGAGCACCTCATGCAACAGGTCGAGTAATTCCTCGTAGAGATACTTCTCTCGGCTCAGTGCCCGTTCGCGAGCGCCGAGCACCTTATCCTCGAAGGCTTTGAGTTCGGGCGTGATGTAGCGCTCGGCCGACTTGAGCGTTTGCCGCCGCACGTATTCTACCGGCGCTTTGTCAGCCTGCAGCTTGCTGATCTCGATGTAATAACCGTGCACACGGTTATAGCCAAGTTTCAACGTGGCGATACCGGTTCGTTCACGTTCGCGAACTTCGAGATCGACGAGATACTGATCGGCGTTCTCGGCAATGGCCCGCAGGTCGTCAAGCTCATCGTCATAACCGGGTGCCATGACTCCGCCATCACGAATCAGCATGGGCGGGCTGTCGATGATGGCTTTCTCGAGCAGACGGTGTTGCTGCCTGTGATCACCGATTTGCTCGCTGAGGTCGTGCAGCAGCGGTGACTCGACGGCAGCCAGCTGGTGGCGCAGTTCGGGCAAACGCGATAAGGCTTCGCAGAGCTGGCGCAGATCGCGGGGTCGTGCTGACCGCAATGCGACGCGAGACAAAATACGTTCGACGTCGCCGATCCCGTGCAATGCATCCTGCAGCACACTAACGGTGGCAGTCGCGATCATCGCGTCGAGCGCCTGGTAGCGGCTCATCAGCTTCCCCGCGCTGCGCAACGGTCGCTGAATCCAGCGTCGCAGCAAACGACTTCCCATTGCGGTCTGACAGCGATCCATGACGCCAGCCAGCGTGTGCTCGTGAAGGCCGCTCAAGGACGCTTCGAGTTCGAGGTTGCGGCGCGTCGGCCCGTCCATGATCACGGCGTCCTGGCGCAGTTCGACTCTGATGGACTGCAGATGTGGCAGCGCCGCTTTTTGCGTATCGCCAACGTACTGCAGCAGCGCGCCGGCGGCGGCAACACCGCGCACAAATTCCTCGCAGCCAAAGCCGCTCAGGTCGCGTGTGCCGAACTGTGCGCACAACAGACGCGTCGCACTATCGAGTTCGAAGTGCCAGGGCGGTCGGTGTGTCACCCGAATGCCGCTGTTGAACGAAGCTGCGAGTGACTGATCTTCATCCACGACAATTTCCGCCGGGCGCAGGCGTTCGATCTCGCCCAGCAGGGCCTCGGTGTCCGGCACCTCCGTAAGTCGAAACCGACCGGCCGAAAGATCCAGCCATGCGATTCCGATGCCAGCGTCGCTGGCAACGACGGCCGCAATGACGTTGTCGCGGCTCGCCGAGAGCAGCGCCTCGTCGGTTAGCGTGCCCGGCGTAACAACCCTTGTGACTTTGCGCTCAACGGGGCCTTTGCTCGTGGAGGGGTCGCCGACCTGCTCGCAAATAGCAACCGATTCGCCTTTACGTACCAGCTTGGCCAGGTAGCCTTCCACGGCGTGATAGGGCACGCCGGCCATGGGAATCGCGTCGCCTGCTGATTTGCCGCGCGATGTAAGCGTGATGTCGAGCAGCGAGGCGGCACGGCGCGCATCGTTGTAGAATAGTTCGTAGAAATCGCCCATGCGGTAGAACACAAGCATGTCGGGGTATTCGGCCTTGATGCGCAGGTACTGGCGCATCATGGGCGTGTGGACAGCTGTGACTTCGGCTTTCATTTATTTCTTATTGGAGGCTGCTCCCCCTTGCGGGGACGGAGCTTGCGGGCGATTATTATTAGACCGTGAAAATACTGCATGTCGAAACCGGGCGCCATTTTTTGGGCGGGCCGCAGCAGGTTATCTACCTGATCAATGCGTTACGTGAGCATGGACACGACAATACTCTTGTATGTCCGCCTGATTCCGGAATCAACAACGTTGCCCGCGCGGCGGGCATTCGCGTGCAAAACCTGTTTTGTGCCGGCGATCTCGACCTGCCGTTTGCCTATCGATTGTCGCAGTATCTCAGGGAAACGAGCCCGGATATCGTTCATTGCCACAGCCGCCGCGGTGCCGATATCCTGGGTGGACTTGCGGCGAGCTTTGCCGATATCCCTACCGTTGTGTCGCGCCGGGTGGACAACACGGAAATGCGACTGATGGCGGCATTGCGTTACCGTCCGTTCAAGAAAGTAATTGCCATTTCCAGTGCTGTGGCCGAAGTCTTGCTTGATCGTGGCGTGGAAGCCGAACGGCTGACAATTATTCGCGATGCGGTCGATGCAGCGGTGTTCGATCAGGCGCCGGACTGCGATGCGTTTCGACGCGAATTCTCGCTGGCGGAGAACGATTTCGTCATTGCGGCGGCAGGACAGCTTATTCCGCGCAAAGGTCACCAGTATTTGCTGCAGGCTGTCGCCGACCTCAAGGACCGGTACCCGCAAATCCGGCTTATCCTGTTTGGTGAAGGCTATCTGAATAACCAGCTGCGCGCGCAGGCTGCGTCGCTCGACCTCGGCGACGTCGTGCAGTTTGCGGGTTTCCGCGATGATATTGACGGGTTTCTTGCCTGTTTTGACCTGTTCGCTCACCCGGCGCTGGCGGAAGGACTCGGCGTCGCCGCCCTGAAAGCCGCGGCAGCGGGCGTCCCGGTGGTGGGCTTTGCCGCCGGTGGCATGGTCGAGGCCGTCCTGCACGAGAAGACGGGCCTGCTCGTGGCGCCAGAGGATGCTGACGCACTTGCTGCTGCGATCAGGCGCCTGATTGATGATCCTGATCTTGGCCGACACTGTGGCGAGGCCGGCAGGCTCAGAATGCAAAGCGAGTTTTCGATCGAAGAGATGGCGGACAAGCACGTGGCACTTTATGAGTCCGTATTGAGTGGTCGGAACTAATGGCGGATCACGAATCGATTCTTGATTTGTCCGAAGCACTCGTTGCCGAGCTGGCGTTGTCACGAAAAATGGTGGCGACGGCTGAATCCTGTACCGGCGGGTGGATCGCGAAGGCGATCACGGACGTGGCCGGAAGCTCGGAGATCTTTGCCTATGGCATCGTCAGCTACTCGAACGGCGCAAAAGAGTCTCTTTTGGGCGTCAGGCCGGGCACGCTAGAGGCCAACGGCGCCGTTAGCGCGGCCGTCGTCGAGGAGATGGCGAAAGGTGCGCTTAGCCTCAGCGGCAGCGATATCGCCGTCGCAGTCAGCGGGGTCGCAGGACCGGATGGCGGCAGCGAGGCGAAGCCGGTTGGCACCGTGTGGTTTGCATGGGCCGTCAGAAACGCGTCTGCAGTGACGATTGATACACAGCATCAGCATTTTACGGGAGACCGCGATCTGGTTCGTGAACTCACGGTCGTACATGCGCTGCAAGGTATCAGGGAACGCATCTAACGATGGATAAGAAGCGAATATTCTTTGCGCTCTGGCCCGATGACCGGCAGCGCGAACAATTGCGTGACGTCATCGGTTCCGTCGCCAAGACCGTTGAAGGCCGGGCCGTCGATCGCCGCGACTGGCACGTGACGCTGGTGTTCATCGGCGGGTTTCCGTCCGCCCAGGTGCCCGGCTTGCTGGAACGCGCGAGCCGGATCCCGGTTGAGCCGTTCCGATTGAGCTTCGACAGGATGGAATTCTGGCCGCGGCCCAAGGTCGCGTGCATGGTTGCGGCGACAGTTCCGCCCGAACTCCTGTCCCTGGTGGCAGCATTGAACAACCTCGCGCTGGACTCCGGGGTGATCCCGGAAGACCGCATCTATCGGCCGCATATCACCGTGGCGAGGAACGCCCGCGCGTTCACAACCGAGCGATTGACGCAAAGGGCGACCACGGAGTGGTCGGGCTTCGAATTGATCGAATCGGTTTCCGGGCCTGGCGGGCCTACATACCGTCCGCTGAAACAATAGCTTCCGGCATATTCTTTGAGTTTTTTGCTACTTTGCCCAAAATAAAAATGCCACAGAGGCTGCCATTGGCGCGGCTTTCGTGGAATAATACTGTTTATATGCACAGTAATCTCAAACCCTGCCAATTGGCGGCAACAAATGGACCGAAATAATGGATGAGCATCGCAAGAAGGCCCTCGCGCAAGCGTTAGGACAAATAGAAAAGCAGTTTGGTAAAGGCTCCGTAATGCGCATGGGCGACGGTGTGTCCAGGGATATCGAGTCGATATCGACCGGCTCAATCGGGCTCGACGTGGCGCTGGGCATTGGCGGCCTGCCCAAGGGCCGTGTCGTCGAGATATACGGTCCCGAATCGTCCGGCAAGACAACCTTGACGCTGCAGGTGGTCGCAGAAGCCCAGAAACTGGGCGGCACGGCGGCGTTCGTTGATGCCGAGCACGCACTCGACCCCGGCTATGCCGAGAAACTGGGCGTCAACGTTGACGAATTGCTCGTATCACAGCCGGATACAGGGGAGCAGGCTCTCGAGATTACCGACATGCTGGTGCGCTCCGGTGCAGTCGATATCGTCGTTATTGACTCGGTTGCTGCCCTGACGCCGAAAGCCGAGATAGAAGGTGAGATGGGTGACTCGCACATGGGCCTGCAGGCGCGCCTGATGTCACAGGCGCTTCGGAAACTGACCGCCAACATCCAGCGCTCGAATACGATGGTTATATTCATCAACCAGATTCGCATGAAAATCGGCGTCATGTTTGGCAGCCCGGAGACCACGACGGGGGGTAACGCGCTCAAGTTCTACTCCTCGGTTCGCCTCGATATTCGCCGTATCGGCGCCATCAAGAAAGGCGACGAGGTCATCGGCAACCAGACGCGCGTCAAAGTGGTCAAGAACAAGGTATCACCGCCGTTCAAACAGGCCGAATTTGAAATTCTCTACGGCGAGGGTATTTCACGTTTCGGCGAGATAATCGACATTGGCGTGCAGCACAACATCGTCGACAAGGCTGGCTCCTGGTACAGCTACGGCGACGACCGTATCGGCCAGGGCAAGGAAAACGTTCGCGAATTTCTGAAGAACAACCCCGAGATGGCGGCAGAAATCGAAGAGAAGATTCGGGCCAAACTGCTGCCGAAGACGGTTAAAGCCGTCATCGAAGCGGCCGATGACAAGGCAGTCGCCAAGGAAGCCTGAACTGCAGCCCGTCCACGAAGAAATCAGCGATCTTCTTTCCGGCAAGGAGGAAGATCGCTTTTCTTGTCCAAAAGAGGCCCGCAAGAAGGCCATGGATTTTCTCGCGCGTCGAGAGTACGGGCAGGCAGAGCTGGTCAAGAAGCTCGCGGACAAGGGCTATGATCGGGAGATCGCCGAGCAGGCCATCATCAAGCTCACCGACGAGGGCCTGCAAAGCGACCAGCGTTTTGCCGAGAGCTTTGTGCAGTCGCGCATCAACCAGGGCAAAGGACCCGTTCGCATTCGCCTGGACCTGGGTAAGCGTGGTATCGCTGATGCTGCCATCGAGGAAGCCCTCGACGAAGCCGGCGCCGACTGGTACCGGCTGGCCCGCGAGATCCGGGGCAAGAAGTTCGGCAGCGCGCGACCGGCCGACTTTGCCGAAAAAGCGAAGCAGATGCGTTTTCTGCAATATCGGGGCTTCGAGCCCGACCACATCCAGGTCGCCGTCGCGGCCAGCGACGATTAGGTCTTAATCCCGCCGCGCAAACCCCGTAGACTACCGGGTTTGAGATCCTGCTTATCACCCCTATATCTCTTCGATGAAAACCATGACGAGCAATGAGCTGCGCCAGGCGTTCCTGGAGTTTTTTCGTGAGCACGGACACGAGGTTGTCGCGAGCTCGCCGCTTGTACCGGGCAACGATCCGACCCTGCTGTTTACGAACGCCGGGATGGTGCAGTTCAAGGACGTATTCCTGGGCGATGACAAGCGCAGCTACGACCGGGCCGTAACGTCACAACGCTGTGTGCGCGCGGGTGGTAAACACAACGATCTCGAGAATGTCGGCTACACGGCGCGGCATCACACTTTTTTTGAAATGCTCGGTAACTTCAGTTTCGGTGACTATTTCAAACGCGAAGCTATTCAATACGCCTGGGAATTTCTGACCGGCACATTGGGGCTTCCGGCCGATCGTCTCTGGGTAACGGTTTATGAAGACGATGACGAGGCCGCCGACATCTGGCTAAACGAAATCAAGGTCGACCCCAGGCGCTTCTCGCGCATGGGTGAGAAAGACAATTTCTGGGCCATGGGTGATACCGGTCCCTGCGGCCCGTGCAGCGAAATATTTTTCGATCATGGCGCCGACGTTCCCGGCGGGCCGCCGGGTTCGCCCGATGAAGACGGCGATCGCTACGTCGAAGTCTGGAACCTGGTATTCATGCAGTTCGATCGTTCGGGCGATGGTGAAATGAAACCGTTGCCGAAACCGTCTGTCGACACGGGCATGGGCCTGGAGCGTATCGCGGCCGTGATGCAAAAGGTTCACAGCAATTACCAGATCGATCTATTCAAACACATAATCCAGGCCACGGCCGATGTGCTGGGCGTCAAGAACGATGCATCCAGTTCCTTGAATGTAATCGCCGATCACATTCGGGCGTGCTCGTTCCTGATCGTCGACGGCGTATTGCCGGGCAACGAGGGCAGGGGCTACGTGCTGCGGCGAATCATTCGGCGCGCCGTTCGCCATGGCAAGAAGCTCGGCATGGACGATGTTTTTTTCCACAAGCTGGTCGCACCGCTCGTAAAGGAAATGGGCGAAGCCTATCCGGAGCTCGTCAAAGCGCAGGCACATGTCGAGAAAGTTCTTGAAACGGAAGAGCGACGTTTCGCCGAAACACTGGATCAGGGTATGGACATGCTCGAGTCGGCAATCGCCGATCTTGACGGTCGCCAGATTCCGGGCGACGTGGTGTTCAAGCTTTACGATACCTACGGTTTCCCGGTAGACCTGACGGCCGACATTGCTCGTGAACGAAACC
Source organism: Woeseiaceae bacterium (assembly GCA_049666725.1). Taxonomy (GTDB): domain Bacteria; phylum Pseudomonadota; class Gammaproteobacteria; order Steroidobacterales; family Woeseiaceae; genus UBA1847. The sequence continues at coordinate 31,745 of JBATHK010000081.1, read as the reverse complement.
TGACGATCGATGACGAGGGTTTTGAAAAAGCCATGGGCGAGCAGCGCGACCGTGCCCGCGCGGCGAGCCGGTTTGGCACGGCAGCAGGTGAATCATTGAAAACCGATGTCGAAACCGAATTTTCAGGCTACGACGGCACCGAAGCGGCCGGCAATATCGTATCTCTCTTCAAGAACGGCAAAGCCGTGAAATCCCTCGGTGCCGGAGATGACGGCGCCGTAATACTGTCGTCGACGCCGTTCTATGCCGAAAGCGGTGGACAGGTTGGCGATACCGGCATCCTCGTCGAGGATGGCAAGCTGTTTCGCGTGGATGACACGCGCAAAAGCGGCAAAGCGAACGTGCATTTTGGCAGTATCGAGCAGGGCGCACTGAAGGTGGGCGACACCGTTGAGGCTGTCGTTGATGCTGATCGTCGTCAGGCCATTCGACTGAACCACTCCGCGACACACTTGCTTCACGCGGCGCTTCGCCAGGTACTCGGCGAGCATGTCAGCCAGAAAGGATCGCTGGTGGCACCTGACAGATTGCGCTTCGACTTTTCTCACTACGAAAGTGTGACCGAGCAACAGTTGCACGAGATTGAAGATCTCGTAAACACCGAGATTCGCGAGAATATTGCGGCTGACACAAAACTCATGACTTACGACGACGCTATTGCATCGGGCGCCGTGGCGCTATTCGGTGAAAAATACGGCGACAAGGTCCGGGTATTGCGTCTCGGTGATTTCTCGGTAGAGCTTTGCGGCGGTACCCATGTTGATCGCACGGGTGACATCGGGGTCCTGAAGATCGTCTCCGAAGGCGGTGTTGCTTCGGGTGTGCGGCGTATCGAGGCGGTAACCGGCAGCGGCGCATTGGCATGGATCGATGCCAATCAACGAACCCTGGGCGGCCTGGCCGGCCTCTTGCGAAGCCCGCCCGAACAGGCGGCTGCCAAACTGGAACAGCTCATTAAGCGCAGCAAGGAGCTTGAGAAGGAACTGGTTGCGGCGAAACAGGCGCTCGTCGCCGGGCCGGCGACCGATCATTCTGACGATGTCGAGGAGATCGCCGGCATCAAGGTGCTGGCGACGCGTATGGATGGTGCCGATGCCAAGACCCTTCGGGATGCGGTCGATCGCTTCAAGGACAAGCTGCAGAATGCCATCGTCGTGCTGGGCTCCGTTGATGATGGCAAAGTCCGGCTGGCGGCCGGTGTGACCAAGAATAATGTCGACAAGATCCGTGCAGGCGACCTTATCAAGCCGGTCGCAGAGCTGGTCGGCGGCAAGGGTGGCGGTCGTCCCGATTTTGCCCAGGCAGGCGGAAACGATGCGTCCAGGCTCGACGCCGCGCTCGAATCGGTTGCGGACTGGGTCAGAAAGCAGCTCGCTTAAGACCCATATGGGCATCCAGAGCCAATATCGGCTAGTATCACAACAGTTTAAGGAAGTACGACGCGCAAAAAGAACGGGGCTGGAGCCCCGCCAGGCAGGAGTAGGATGTCATGCTGATTCTGACGCGACGCGCTGGTGAGGCGGTAATGATTGGGAGCGATATCACAATCACCGTCCTGGGGGTCAAGGGAAATCAGGTCCGAATCGGGATCAATGCACCCAAAGACGTCGCAGTGCACCGGGAAGAAATCTACGAGCGAATAAAGAGCGAGCAAGCCGCAGAAGGGGCTGGCGATTCCGATAAGCCCGAAACCGCGGAATAGGCTCGGAAACCACTTTACCTCAAACACCTCGGACAGTAGTATTGCCAGCCCAGTCCGTAGGGGAACGCTGGAATTGCGCCATCGATCGGTACGGACTGACTTTGAGCGCCGTGCCTGATAGTAAGGCAAGGCGACTGACTGAGCGACCAAACGGAGAGATGGCTGAGTGGTCGAAAGCGCTCCCCTGCTAAGGGAGTAAGGGCTAATACCCCTTCGAGGGTTCGAATCCCTCTCTCTCCGCCATATATGTTTAGGCACCGAAACAACAGACAATGCGCCCGTAGCTCAGCTGGATAGAGTACTCGGCTACGAACCGAGCGGTCGGGAGTTCGAATCTCTCCGGGCGCGCCAAAAAATATAGGGACCCGAATGGGTCCCTATTTTTTTGCGACCGGCGAGTTCGAACTGTGCAGCCCATAGGGCTGCGTTCGTACAGAGGAGCGCAGCGACGACAGGCCGAGCCGCGTAGCGGCTGGCTAAGCTCTCCGGGCGCGCAGTCCAGAAATTTCTACTGACCTTGCCACGCTATCCGGGTTGCCGAACGACACCAGGTTTGCGCCGGACACCCCTGGCACATCTTTGAGCTGCTGCAACGTCTCCGCGCAGATCTCGATTCCTTCTCGCTCCGGATTCTGTGAGCGCCTGAGGCGTTTGAGGATGGCATCCGGAACGACCGTCGCGCGCAAATTGCTGGCGAGCCATTCGCCGACGTCGGCCGACGGTATCGGCGCGATGCTGATGATGACATTGACTCTTTCGAGAAGCTTGGCGTCGATAAGGCCTGCCACATAGCGTTTGATCACATCGATGTCGAAGCAGAGCTGTGTCTGAATGAACTTGATGCCGGCATCGGCTTTCGCGGTCATCTTGCCGGGCCGCCATCCGCGAGAAGGACTAAATGCCGTGGCAATTGAACCGATAAAGAAATGCGGTGGATGTTCGTTATTCGGATCCGACTGCAAAGCATGCGCGGCAGCGATCAGCTTTCGTGCACCCCAGTCATAAACGGTCGCAGGTTTTGATGGAAAATCCGCCGGAAACTTCTGCCCCCGCATCACCAGCAAACTCGTAACGCCGAGCGCTGCGGCGCCCAGCAGGTCACTGTGCAGGGCGATGCGATTGCGGTCCCGGCAGGTCAGGTGTAGCACCGGGTCGATTTCGTGATCGAGCAATATACCGGCCGCCACCAGGGGGGACATGTGAACGCGCCCCCCCGGATTGTCCGTTACCTGTACGGCATCGACCATCGGGGCCAGGACGCCGGCCTGATCGGCGATGGACGCCGCGGTCGATTGCGAATCCAGCTTCAGCTCGGCACTGAGGGAGAAGTCCTCATTTCGCATTGCTTCTTCGAAAGTCTTCAAGGGTCGTTCCGTGGTGCAGATACAGCAAGTCTCAGATCATTGGGCTTTGAATGTCAATGTAATGCGCCGTAAACCCGTTGTAGAATTCGACGCTTGGCAAGGTCGGGAAAAGACACGAGCAGCGAAATGAGTTCTGCGGCGACACAAAGGGCGAGGTTCAAGGAGGCAATAGGGCTGGTGGGCCAGGGCCAGGTTGACCGCGCCGAGGAGATTTGTCGACTCGCAGTCGAGCAAGATCCGCAAAACGTCAATTTCCTGGCGCTGCTCGGCGCGATACAGTTGAAGAGGAAGCATTTCAAAGACGCGGAGCAATGGCTGCGACAGGCGATAGACCTGGCGCCGACGTTCGCCAAACCACACGAAGATCTGGGCGTCGCCCTGATGCATCAAAACCGTATCGATGATGCCGTACCGGTATTGCAAAAGGCGACCCGGCTCGATCCAACGCTTGAATTGGCCTGGCTTAGCCTCGGCAAGGGCCTCGCCATGATGGGCAAAGGCAAGGAGGCGGACGAAGCGTTCGAGAAGTCATTCAATCTGAACCCCGAACGCAAGAAGCTGGCGCTCGCCGCCGAGCATCATCAGGCCGGGCGCATGGAAGAGGCGGCGCGACTCTACAAGGAGGTTCTCAGGGACAATCCGAAGAACGTCGACGCACTGCGGATGCTGGGCATCATGGCCTACGCTGCATCTGATATCGATGAGGCCGAACGGCTGTTCCGGCGTACCGTAGAACTGGCGCCGGATTTCGTGAATGCGATAGTTGACCTTGGCAATACGCTCAAGGAACAAAGCCGTTACGAAGAAGCGATCGAATGCTTCAAGCGTGCGATCAAGCTCGAGCCGACCAATGTCAAAGCGCACTACCAGCTTGCATCGACGCTAAGTCCGGCGGCACTGACTTACGACGCCATCAGGTCCTATGAGCGGGTGCTGGAGCTCAGGCCCAGGCACGCTGGCGCCAAACTCGGGCTCGGCCACATGTTGAAGACTGTTGGCCGGCAGGAAGAAGCGGTGCAGGCTTACCGCGACTGCATCGAGCTGAAGCCGGATAAGGGTGAAACCTACTGGAGCCTCGCGAACCTCAAGACCTACAAGCTGACTGACGAGGACATCCGCGAGATGGAGGTCCGGGCGGAAAAGAAGGGCATTGGCGATGAGTCGCATGTCAATTTCTTGTTCGCTCTGGCGAAGGCCTGCGAAGACAGGGGCGAATTCGATCGCGCCTGGGATTATTACAGTCGGGGAAACGCTACGCGACGAATGCTCGAGCATTACGATCCGGTCGGCACGGAGGTGAAGAACGACGCCATCATCGAGGTATTCAGCAAGGAATTCGTCGAGCGGAGTTCCGGCCTGGGGCATCCGGACAAAGCGCCAATCTTTGTTGTAGGCCTGCCGCGCTCGGGTTCGACCCTGATCGAGCAAATACTGGCCAGTCATAGCATGGTCGAAGGGACCTCGGAATTGCCCTACGTCCAGCAGGTGGCCCGAACGCTGGATCGGAATCGAGCCGATGGTATCAACTATCCGCAGGCGCTACTCGAACTCGGAGAAAAACACTTTAAGGCGCTGGGCCAGGACTACATGCAGCGGGCACAAATGCACCGCCTTGAAGGCGCGCCACACTTTATCGACAAGATGCCGAACAACTTCCCGAGCGTTGGCTTCATCCACCTGATGTTGCCGAATGCGAAGATCATCGATGCCAGGCGCTATCCGCTCGATTCCTGCCTGAGTTGTTACCGGCAGTTGTTTGGGCAGGGCCAGCCATTTACTTATGACCTCACCGACATTGGCGAGTATTTCTTGCAGTATCAGCGACTGATGGATCACTGGCATGAGGTGATGCCGGGTCGCGTCCTGACCGTTCAATATGAAGATGTTGTGACCGACTTCGAAACCCAGGTCAGGCGATTGATCGACTACTGTGAGCTGCCTTGGGAAGATGCATGCCTGCGGTTTCATGACACGGACCGGCCGGTGCGCACGGCCAGCTCGGAACAGGTGCGGCAACCGATCTACACCCAGTCCGTGCATTTCTGGCGGAATCACGAGAAGAATCTGAGCGAGCTGATCGAAGTACTTCAGCCCGTTCTGGATCGCTACAAGCAATACGAACACATCAACAAGAACTAAATGGACGCCCCGCTATTGGTTATCGAAAGGCCAGACTTCCAGGCCGTGAATTGCGTTGCGGACGTCCATCGTCAGGTTAATACTCAAGGTCGTTTTCATTGACTCCAGGTCGTGCAGCGTGACGGTCGACGGTGATGATCCGGCGGCAATCAGGCTGTCATCGATCGCACAGAGTCCACGACCAAATGCCTGCCGCGCGATTCGCGAGTCGTCGAGATCGGTGTGCGTGAGCAGGCTGTCGTCGTAACGCGGTATTCGAAAAAGGCGCTGTTTTTCTGGTGAAACGAAGCGCACCATGTCGGATTCCGTATCGTTGAACAGAACGCCGTCGCGAAATGGCCGCGCATTATGGGAGCCGGCCGGCAGCGGGCTGACCATGTTGATCTGATTGCCCGTGTAACGTAGCAGGCCGCCGGACCTCAGGCCGCTGATAAACATGCCGCGGCTGGTGCAAAAAATATTATTGACGTGTAGTTCGTTTCGTAGCGGCGGCCCTTCGGTTCCGCCCGGCAAGAAAGGTGTCGCCTGAAACCCGTCTACGGTCCTGGTTATATGAAGGCCCCAGGAAAATCGCTGTTCGTCGAGGTCAAAACCGAGAATGGCATCGTGGCCGGTCGAGGTCACATAGAGCCGGCGCTTGTAGCGATGAATTTCATGGCAATGCTTGAGGTAGGGCGACCGAAACGACCCGATCTGCTCAAACCGGGGGTTATAGACAAACAACTCGTCGCTCGCGGCGACGTACATCTTGTCTGCATCGAACGCGATGCCACGCAATCCGCGATCCCAGCCGCGTCCCTGCCAGTCGATGTCGGCCGTGTTCCAGTCGACCGGCTGCGCGACCCGCTGCCGGTCGAGGTCAATAAGATAAATGCCGCCGTGGCTTTCGCCCTGACGACTGCCGCGAACCACCGATGTCGCTACCAGTGTTGTCACGAAACGGGTGACTGAGAGCGTCGCAACGACTCACATTGTGAAACGCGCATAAACCGAGGGCTCAATGGAAGGAAAACGTAACATTATGAATACTATACATTAAGTTATTGCTGATCGAACCAAAGCCTGACCGCAATGGATCGCGGACAGGACGACGCCAATAAGTTCGTGCATTGCCGGCCCGCACTGAGGTAGCATCGGGAATAAGTGATGCCGGGGGCCAGGTGGCACACTGAATTTACAATAAATAACGTTTTTGTTACCGGGGGACAAGAATGTCTGATCAGCAAACACCACAGCATTTCTCCAGGACTTCGCTCGCCGTTGCCGTTTCGGCAGCCTGCGTAGCCGCTCCTGCCGCTCACGCACAAAAATCCGCCATCGAAGAAATCGTCGTTACGGCCACGAAGCGTGAAGCCAGTATTCAGGACGTACCGATGTCGATCACGGCGTTCGGTACTGACGATATAGTCCGCGAAGGATTCAAACAGCTTGACGATTACGCGGGTCGCATACCGGCGCTTTCGTTCGGGACGCGGCATCCGGGTGGCTCCAACGTCATCATGCGCGGCTGTGCCGTGTCCGGCATTGCTTTCAGCGACAATCCGACGACGTCGGTGTATCTCGATGAACAGCCGATTACAGTCGCCGGCTTCAACCCGGATCCCAGACTTATTGATATCGAGCGCGTCGAAGCCCTGAGCGGACCGCAGGGTTCATTGTTCGGCGACGCCTCACAGTGCGGTACGTTGCGCATCATTACCAACAAGCCCAAGACGGATGCTTTTGATGGCTGGGTAGATCTCGGGGTATCGAGCGTTGCCCACGGCGATATCGGCTACGAAGTCAGTGGCATGGTCAACCTTCCGATTGCCGACGAGAAAGCAGGGCTGCGCCTCGTCGGTTTCTACGCCGAGGAAGCGGGTTACATCGACAACGTACTCGGAGGGAGTCCGACCGGTCCGCTATTCCCGGTCGGTGGTGGCAGCACCTTCGACAACTCCGAGTTCGTCGCCGAAGATGTGAATGGCTCGACGACCATTGGCGGTCGTGCAAGCCTCCGCTGGCTGCCGACCGAGGACTGGACCGTCGATGTTGGCGCTATTTATCAAAAGCTCGAGGAAGACGGGTTTGGCGACACCGACCTGCCGGAGAACTTTCTGGACGGGCGCAGTCTGGGTGAATGGCAGCAAATGCGCTATGAAGAGGAAGACTTCGAGGACGAGTGGTATCAGCTCGCGCTGACGCTGGAAGGCCGGCTGGGCGGCGCGGACGTGGTGCTTGCGACGTCTTTCCTGAATCGCGAATACCTGTTTCGGGCGGACGCGACAACCTACCTCGGCGGCTGGCAGGAACGCTATCCGAACAAGATCAGCGTGGGCGGTTACTACGCCATCTACGATTTTCTTCCTGGACAGGATCCGCGCGCGCAGGTGTTCAGCACGGGGGACTCGGACCGGACCAGTGTCGAGCTGCGTGTCGCTACACCAAGTGATTCGGACAGCCGCTGGTCAGGCATCGTCGGCGCGTTCTACAACAAGAGCGAGGACCACGCACATTTCTCGTCAAACGTCGACAACCTTATCGACAGTGGAACGGCCACCGTCGCTTACTCATACGGTGCCCACTTTTACCTGAACTATTCTGCGTTTTACTACAACTGTGGCACTGGCCCGACCAATGTGAACGACTGTATTGATCCGGTAGCCCCGTCGAACAACTGGTGGACCGGCGTTTATGACAACACGCTGAAGCAGACCGCGCTGTTTGGTGAAATCGGATTCGACATCACCGACAACTTCAGCATTACGGCCGGCGGTCGCTGGTTCACTGTCGATCTTGATCGCCGTTTGCAGCAGGCGACGCTGGTTGGCGGTTTGTCGGATTACCGGACAATGGCACGAGAAACGGACTGCTCGGGGTCAACCGGGGACCACTGCTACCAGGATTCTTTGTCGTCCTCATCCGAGAGCGGGTTTGTGCCCAAAGTCACGTTGAACTATGACCTTAGTGACAATGCGATGGTCTATACCACCTACTCCGAGGGTTTTCGTCGCGGCGGCGCCAATGCCGCGAAACCGAGGTCAATTTTCGGGCGCACGCCGTACAATGAGTTCAGCTCCGATCTGGTAAAGAACTACGAGATTGGTGCGAAGACAACGCTGGCCGATGGTCGCGTGCAGTTCAACCTCACGGCGTATCGCATGGTCTGGGAAGACATGCAAATCGAGGCCGAGGATCCGACGCCAAACCTGTTTACGCTCGGTATCCTCAACTTCCCCGAGGCCGAAATCACGGGCGTCGAGGCATTTCTGAACTGGTTACCGGCCGACGGCTGGAACGTCACGGCGAACCTTGGATTCAACACCGCGGAACTGTCGAAGAGCGGCACCCTGGAGGTTGCGGGCGCGCCGATCGACAGGTCGGCTGAGAAAGGTACCCGCCTGCCGCTTACACCGGATATGAAGGCTAGCCTTAACATCGATAGATACCTGGACACTACAATCTGGGGCGCTGCGCCATCGTTCGGGTTCGGCATCCAGCATACGGGTGACTCGGTCAATTCCTTGTCCGGTATTCAGTCGGTCGAATTCGACCAGCCTGTTCGCACGCAGGATGCTTACACGCTTGTGAATCTTCGCTTCGGCCTCGAGGCCAATACCTGGAGCGCGTCGTTATTTGTCAACAACGCGACCGACGAGTATGCCAAGCAGTTCTACAACGACCGTTGGGCGCAAACCAGGCTCAGCGTCAACCGGCCGCGCACGATAGGCATCAACTATCGCAGGAACTTCAACTAACGAGGTTGCCTCTGAAGACGCGATGGATATCGACACCCTTCTCAGGGATCTCGGCAGCGTTGACGCCGCTCGGCTGAGCGATGCGATTCTGGGCCAGGACGACGAAGCCTGGCGGGAGGACCAGAATCGTCAGCAGGTTTTCGATGTCCACAGGGAAACCGAGTCGATAGTGCTGGTCTTCGTCAATCTTGAGCACTGGCCGGAAATTGAAATCGTAAAACAGCCAGGCTGGGATCGGCTCGCCGATGTGGCGATTCCGCTGATGCACGACATTATTGACAAGCATTATCCGAAGGGCGGCACGATCGTTCGCGCGATGGCGGCCAAGCTATTGTCGGGCGGCAAGATCAGACCCCATATCGACACGCACCCATCGTTTCACATTGGCCATCGAATCCATGTGCCGATTACGACCAATCCCAGGGTCCGGTTCATGATTGACGGCAGGCCGCATCGCCTGGAGGTTGGCAGGGCCTACGAGATCAATAATCAAAAAAACCATAGCGTGATGAACAAGGGAGCCGAAGACCGGATCACTTTCATCTTCGATTATATTCCGCCCGAGCAACTCGCCAAACTGGGGAAACGTCGGAAAAAAGCAACCGCATCCGCCTGACCATATCAGGGACATTCTCAATTTAGTGTATTAATACATTAAAATAAGAATGTCCCCATCTTATCTGGCGATTTCAGCTTGCCGCCGCGAGCGCCTGGTCGAGATCCGCAATAATGTCGTCGATATGCTCGATACCGATGCAGAGGCGAATCATGTCGGGCGTTACGCCGGCTGACTTGAGTTCGTCTTCGGACAACTGTCGGTGCGTCGTGGAAGCCGGGTGAGCGGCCAGTGACTTGACGTCACCGATATTGACCAGCCGCAGGAATAGCTCCAGCGCATCGTAGAATTTGACCGCGGCGTCGAAACCGCCCTTGATTCCGAATGACAATAGCGCGGAGGGTTTGCCGTCGGTGTATTTCATGGCGAGATCGTAGTAGGGCGAGTCCGGCAACCCCCCGTAGTTGACCCAGTCAACGCGCGAGTCGTCGCTCAGGTATTTCGCAACGGCAATGGCGTTTTCGCAGTGCCGCTCCATGCGCAGCGGCAGGGTCTGCATGCCCTGCAGGATCAGAAACGCGTTCATCGGGCTGAGCGCCGAGCCGGTGTTGCGCAAGGGCACGGTCCTGGCCCTGCCAATATAAGCTGCCGCGCCCAGCGCCTCGGTGTAGACGACGCCGTGGTAGGACTCTTCAGGCTGCGTCAGCATATGAAACTTCTCGGGGTAATCAGCCCAGGGAAATTCGCCGCTGTCGACGATGACGCCACCCAGCGAATTGCCGTGCCCGGCCATGTACTTCGTTAGCGAGTTGGCGATTATGTCGGCACCCCATTCAATCGGCTTGATCAGTGCCGGTGTCGCCACGGTATTGTCGACAATGAGCGGCACGCCGTGTTCGTGTGCCATCTTCGCGAGCGCTTCAATATCGACAATGTTGCCTGCGGGATTGCCTATCGACTCGCAGAAGACCGCTGTCGTCTTGTCATCGATCAGGCCTTCCATGCTTGCAGCACTGTCGTCGCTCGAAAAGCGTACTTCGATGCCGAGCTTTGGCAGCATGTGCTTGAACAGGGTGTACGTGCCGCCGTACAGCAGGGGCACCGTGACAATATTGTTGCCTTTCTCGGCCAGCGTAAGGATCGCGTAGTTGATTGCGGCGCTGCCGGCACTCAGTCCGAGGCCCGCGATGCCGCCCTCGAGTGCTGCACAGCGCTGTTCCAGCACGTCGACGGTCGGGTTCATGATGCGTGTGTATATATTGCCGGGCACTGCCAGGTTGAACAGGTCGGCGCCGTGCTGGGCGTTGTCAAACTCGTAGGCGACGGTCTGGTAAACCGGCACCGCGACGGACTTGGTTGCAGGGTCTGATTTGAAGCCGGCGTGGATCGCCAGAGTCTGATCTTTCATTATTCTTCCTGTGGTGTGGGTGGTGGTGCGGGTGATGGTGTGGGTTGCTGCGCACTTGGCCATCCGGAGCGCAGGTGCAGGTCGCGCTGCGGAAACGGAATCTCGATGCCATGCTCAGTCAGCTTGGTCTCAAGCGCCCACAGATAGGCTGATCGGGTTCTTGTCGGTCGTCGGGCACCCTGTCGGTTGACCCAGACCAGCAGCAGGAAATTCAGGCTGCTGTCGCCGTATTCTACAAGCCAGACATCGGGTTCGCGGCCCTTCATGTGGGTCAAGGTAAACGGCACTTCGGCGGCTGCTTCGAGTGCGGCTTTTTTCACCGTGTCTTTATCGCTACCGTAGGCCACGCCGAACGGAATGCGGACGCGCAGTATGCGTTCGCCCAGCGTCCAGTTCGTGAGTTTCGTGGTGACGAACTCGGAATTAGGCACGACGATGTCAATGTTGTCGTTGGTGTTGATGAGTGTGCTGCGTACATTGATGGCTTTAACCGTTCCGGTTAGTCCCGTATCGAGCTCAATATAATCGCCAACACGCAGCGAGTGCTCGAACAGTATTATCAGTCCGGAAACGAAATTGTTGACGATGGACTGCAGACCAAAACCGATGCCGACACTGAGCGCGCCGGCAACCAGCGCAAGATTGCTGAAGTCGAGTCCGATAGAGGACAGCGCTATCACCAATCCGAAAATAATGATCGCGTAGTGACTGAGTCGACCAACCGTGTACAGTGATGCCTGCGTGCCACTCGATTCGCTTGAACCAACACGCCGAATCGCGTGACGAATGCCGCGGGACAAAAGATATGCGACCGTCAGAATGAGCAGTACGCGCAGTATGTCACCGCCAGTAACCGGCGTATCGCCCACGTCGAACAGCGTAACGTCGGCCAGCCCGGCGATGCGGATGTAGGCAGTTTTGATCGAGCGGCTTGCAGTTGAAAGCCAGGACTTGAACGCGCCCGTACGTCGGGCGGCGGCGTTATCGACGACCACCATGAGGAGCTTCAGATCGGCAACTGCTGCCGTCAGTTCTCCGATCTGCGTCAGGGTTTGCTGGGCGGTACCCAGTCGCTGGTCCAGCAGGCGACGCGAAGCCCGATCCAAACCGTCCCGGTTGACGCTCTGAATCGCAAGCAGTTCATCCCCGGTTTCCCGTTTCCACACGGGTACACGCTGCTCGACCCCACGCACAAATTCTGACCATTCCAGCGTTTTGTCGTCGAGCGCGCCGGTATCAAGCGCCGCGTCCAGGACCATTTCGGTCCACCAGCGCTGTGCCTCGGATCGCGCCAGCGCCGCTTTGGCCAGCGTGAGACTGATCTCTGCAGCTGTCAGCCCGTCTTGCTGCAGGCGCTGCTGCGATCGGCCTTGCGCGGTGTTTAGATCGAGCCCGCTCGCGCCAATTTGAGCTTCACGAAGCTTTTCCTCGGCTTTATCGACCGCAGCCCTGTCGGCATCCACGCGTTTGTACAAGTCATCGAGACTTGCTTCTTCGCCCGTGGTCGCCAGGCGATCCCTGGCGAAATCCGCGCGTTCCGCCGTTGCCTGTGCATAGGCGTTGGCGAGTTCGGATCTCTTGGTCAACAGCGCCAGGCGACGGGTTGAGATGGCCTTCGCCGAACGTGCCTGCAGCAATCTCAGGCCGGCCAAAAAACGTTCATCGCCGGCCGGAGCGTCCACGTAATCGTCGAATACGGCGTCGCGGTGCCGGGTAGTGCCTTCGAGAACGCGTTTTTCGCGATCGACCTCGAGCTGTTCCTCGGCCGCGGCGGAGCGCGCGGCCCGGGCTTGCGCTGCAAGTTTCAGCAAGTCCTCGATCGAATAACTCGCCGCTGCCGGCGCCAATACCTGAGGTTCGAGTTCGACGTCATCGAGAAGCGCCAGGAATGCCGTAAGGTTGTCCCGCGCCGCCTCCAGCATGGACTGGGCGATCAACTGGTTCTGCGGCGCAAGCCTGGCGATCTGGACGCCCGTATCCTTGAGGTAGGCCTCGACCCTTGGTTCGACCTCGGCGCGGGGTCCTTCGAAATAGGCCCACCAGTCGGTTTGCAGGGAACGCAGGTCCGGTGCGGCCGGTTCCGCAGTGCCCGGCGTCTCCTGAGCGAAGCCGTTTGCCACGAAAAGAACGCTCAGCAGCAACGATAGGAGGCGTGTCGAATGCGTAAATGTCATTGGGCCATTACTTGATCGGGCTTCAGCAAAAATGCGAGTCGCTAATGCTACGAGAAATCTGGATTACATGCACTTTACGGGCGCGGCGCAGCCAACGGCCGTTTTTTCCCGAGCCGCCACCGTCGTCAAATTGCAGTATCCTGTACGAAATACAGATTTGAGGGGGAAAAGACAATGCTGACTGTGCATCACCTGGAGAACTCGCGATCACAGCGTGTCCTGTGGCTGCTGGAAGAGCTCGGCGTCGTATACGAAATCAAGCGCTACGGTCGCGATAAGCAGACGAGCCTGGCCCCCCCGGAGCTCAAGGAGATTCATCCGCTGGGCAAAGCACCGGTGATCGTCGACAACGATGTGACCATGGCGGAGTCCGGCGCAATCATCGAATATCTCGTGCACACTTACGACGACGGCAAACTGCACCCGGTGGCGGGCACCCCGGAGTGGCGCTCATACACGTATTGGATGCACTATGCCGAGGGTACTTTCATGCCCCTGATGATTATCTCGCTGATTCTCGCACGCATCGAAACTTCGCCGATGCCGTTCTTCGCGAAACCGATCGCAAAGGGCATTGCCGGCAAGGTGCGTGCAAGTTATCTCGACGCAAACGTGAAAGGCAACCTCGATTTCATGGAAGAAACTCTGAGCGAGTCGAAATGGTTCTGCGGCGACCGGTTCACGGCCGCCGACGTGCAGATGAGTTTTGCGCTGGAGGCGGCTGAAGTTAGGACGGATCTTACAGCCGAGTATCCGCATCTCGCGGCATTCCTAAAGACCCTTCGGTCGCGGCCAGCCTACAAGGCGGCTTTGGATCGTGGCGGGCATTACGAATTGATGGGTACCGCCAGGAAATCCTAGCCGCCTGGCGGCACCGCCGCGTTTGGGCCTTCTACGTATGGTGTTTCCGGGGTTTTTTTCACTATTATTTCCATAACAACGTCAGTTTTTGGGGAACAAGCATGACCGACACAGCCAACCTGGTTCTTTTATCTTCACTCGGCGCGGAGCTGTCACAGGAAGAGGCGAGTGTACTCAGCGGCCTCATGAATCCGCGCGAACTGGCCGACGGCGACTACCTCATTACCGAGGGCACAACCGATAACTCGCTGCACGTGCTGCTGGACGGCAAGCTCGAGGTGGTCAAACATACCGGTGGCGGTGACATCGCCGGACTGGCCATACTCAGAGAAGGTGACCTTGCGGGCGAACTTAGTTTCATTGACGGCCACGAACACACCGTGGGTCTGCGGGCGCTGTGCCCGACTCATGTTCTTACCTTAAAGCGTGAGGATTTCGAAAGCGTCGTCGATGCGCATCCGCAACTGGTGTACAAAGTGATGCGCGCAATCGCTCGCTCCACTCACCGCATAGTGCATCGCATGAATACCGAATTCATCGAACTCAATAATTACATCTTCAAGCAGCATGGCCGGTATTGATTACACGCAAGGTCGACCACGACACAAATGTTCACAAACCCCAGCTCGAAATACCCCTAGACTGGTTATCCATAGGATTGTCTTCTCAAAGGGGTAAAACATGGACATCAAGAGTCTGGCAACTCAGCTCATAATGAGCAAGGTCGGCGGCGCGAATGACTCCGGTGCGGCCGCATCGGCACTTGACGACCTGGTCGGTGGCGACAACGGTTTCGATCTCCGCGATATTGTCGGAAAATTCACGGGTTCGGGCGGCGATCTGGCCACGAAGGCCAAGTCCTGGCTTGGCGACGGTTCCAACGACTCGATTTCGCCGGCGCAGCTTCAGGATGCGATTGGTGGCGACAAGATCGAGGCATTTGCATCGAAACTGGGCATCGGCAAAGAAGAAGCCAGCAGCAGCCTGTCGCAAATACTGCCGGAGCTAATCGACAAGAGCAGCCAGGGCGGTAATTTGCTGGACTCAGTGGGCGGTGCCAACGGTTTGGCCGGTCTTGCCTCGAAGTTTTTCAAGTAAGGTCCGCGTCAAAATCGATCTGTCGATTATCCGCGTTCGAGAATGACAGCGATGAATGCGTCCGCTTCCGCAATGGAGCGATTCATGTCTGCGATCAGTATGTCGACATTCGACTCGATGATCGTCGCCTCTCCCTCAAGTGCGGCGATCGCTGAGAGATTGAGATTATGTTTGAGGTACAGCACCTGGTCCTGAAATGAAGCCAGGACAGGCCGCATGCGGTCTTCGATTTGCCGCATCGATCCGATCAGGCGCGTGGCATGTTCGCGGGTCTGATCGAACTGCTGTCCCGCGATGCGACGCAGCGCCGGATCGTTATAGTCGTCGAGTTCGGCACTCCATTCGTCGAGCAGCCGGTTGCTGGCTTTGACAACGCGATCGACGCGTTTGTTGATGCGCTCCGCAGCGGCCTGGCTGCGCTTATGTGCCGCGTTGAGCTTGTTGTACTGGCGTTCGAGGTCGCCTTCCGGGAGGTCAACCACAGCTTTGAACTCCGTGAGCGCGTCACGAAATTGCTCGGCGGCCGCGTGCTGACTGTCGCGAGCTTCTTCGACGCGGTCGACAAGCACCTCGCGTGGTTCTTTCCACATCCAGTCGATTCCCGCGCTCAGGTTTCCGGTGGCAAAATAGCCGGCACCAAGCAAGGCCAGCAGCATTACCCAGGATCGTTTCTTTTTGAGTATCGACGGGATCAACGGTATGATTTTTGTTATTAACGGATTCATCGCATGACTATCTTGTGGGGAACAATTTCAAAGATGACACAATTATCTCGCAATCTGCAAATTGCTCGCGCAGGCTTTGCCTGCGTATTAATGGTCGCGCTGTCGGGCTGCGCGTCGGTTCAATATTCAGCGCTCGAAAAGGTAGGTATACACAAGCGAGACATACTGGTTGATCGCGTTGAGGATGCGCGGGACGCACAGAGCGAAACGCGCGAACAACTCGTTACGGCTTACGAGGAGCTCAGCGAGTTAGTCGGTCACGAAGGCGGTGAACTCGAGAAGAAATACGAGCGGCTGAGTAAAGAAGTCGAACGTTCCCGAAAGGCCACTGAGGAGCTTGACGAGCACCTGTCCGATATCGATCGAGTCAGCGAAGACCTTTTTGATGAATGGGAATCGGAGCTGGATCTATACAGTAGTGCTGCGCTCAGATCCGATCAGGAACGCAAACTGGCGCAGGCACGCAGGCAATTCCTGATGATGCGCGATCGAATGCAGACAGCGCGAAATAGAGTCGATCCCGTAATGGCCGTGCTGACTGACAACGTATTGTTTCTCAAGCACAGCCTGAACGCGCAGGCGTTGGCGGCACTTCGGGGCCAGGCGTCGGTGCTCGAAGGTCAGGTTGATGCGTTGATTCGCGACATGCAGGTCGCTATAGAAGAGGCCGATGCCTTCATCAACCGAATGCGGGGCACCTAGTGCTGCCGTATCCTGCCAGCGGTGGCAATCGGTACAACGCCGTGTTGTCGCAACAGGTTCTCGGCGCGTTTACTGCCTGTCTTGCGCCAAACACTGTACGTGCGTAGCAGGTCTATGTGGGACTCCTGCCGTTCCCGGTCACGCACCTCATTGAGTACGTCGACCAGAACCTGGAACTTGACAGCAAGTTCGTTGTAAGTGTCCGCGATCGCCTTTCCTCGGAATGTGCCGCGGACCTCTTCCGACAGTGAGCCGTACGCGCTGCCACCCATGTGGATGTAGTAGTCGAGGTCGACTGCGTGGGTGGCCAGGCTGTCAGCAAAGAAGCCGGAAATAAACAGTGCGACATCGCCAATCCGTTGCAGTGCAGAATTCCTTGCCACGTGGCTGGGTGCGTCCGTCGCGTCGGCGAGCATCAGTGCAAGGGGCTTGAGTCCGAAGGTCTCGCCGTCGTCTTCATACAGTTCCTCGGAACGCGAGAACAGCGTGAGCAAATTCACGACATAGTGCGTCGCATGGGGTTTCACGTCGACGCCCTGTTCGGAAATGACGCACTCAATCGAGGTCCGAAAGTAGTCCAGCAGATTAGGAACTGGCACTACCCGCTCATGGTTGCCCTTCTGCTGCATAGGCCCGGATCCTCGTCGGCGATATAGTCTTCCTTATTATGTATAGCGCAATCGGGGCGCCGGCCTTGTGATGCAATTCACAGTAGCCAAAGACGCTCAAAGGCCGGCGACGTCGCTTGTCAGCCGGCTGCCTTCGATTTTGCGGGGCCCAGCTCCAGCGCTTCGCGCGGCACTTCGGCATAGTGGCTGAAGTCCATCGTAAAGCTGCCGTCACCACCGGTTAGCGATTTCAGCCGCGAATGGTAGCCCTGAATCTCTTTTAGCGGCGCCTGGCCGGACACCATGATGCGGTCGTTGGGCAGTGCTTCAGTACCTGTAACCATGCCACGCATCGATGACAGATCCCCTGTCACGCCGCCGGCACATCGACTTGGTACCGAAACCGTTACATCGACGATCGGTTCCATGACGATTGGCGACGCTTTCGAAATGGCGTCGAGAAATGCTTTCTTCCCGGCCTGAACAAAGGCAATTTCCTTGGAGTCCACCGAGTGATGTTTGCCGTCGTAGACCGTCACCATGATGTCCTGCATCGCGTATCCGTAAATAGCACCGGATTCCATGACCTGGCGTACCCCGGTCTCTACGGCGGGGATATACTGGTAGGGAATAGATCCACCAACGACGGCGCTCGCAAATTTGAAGCCTTCGCCGGAAGGCAGCGGCTCGATTCGCAGGTACACTTCGCCGAACTGCCCGGCACCGCCGGTCTGTTTCTTGTGCCGGTGATGACCCTCTGCTTTTGCTGTAATCGTCTCGCGATACGCGATGGAGGGCAGGGAGGTGATGACCTCCAGGCCGTAGCGATCGGAAATTTGCTCGAGAACCGTGCGCAGATGCAGTTCGCCGAGTCCGCGCAGGACGATCTCGTTCAGTGCGGCATTGTGTTGCACCTGCAGAGAAGGATCTTCGGCTTCGACAACGTGAAGCGCATCCGAAGTTTTTTGCGAGTCGTTGTCAGTCGGTGGTTTGATCGCGAGGCCGTACATCGGCCGCGGCAGGTCGATCGATTTCAGGTGGAAATGATCTTCATCATGGGAATCATGCAGCACGGCGTCATAATGGACCTCGTCGACGCGCGGGATTGCGCAAATATCGCCGGGCACGCCGACTTTTGCCTTGGTGTGCGTGCCGCCGTTAATTTTCAACAGCTGATTGACCTTGATTGGTTTTCGAGCGTCCCCGACAAAGAGCTGATTCCCCGGCCGGATCGTGCCCTGGTGAATTCGGAATGTGCCGAGCCGGCCCTTGAAAGTGTCGATGTTAACCATGAACACATGCGCAATGGCGTGTGCGTCGGGATCGGGTGAGATCACAACTTCTTCGACGTCCTCCCCCTCGCCTTTAAGGAAGCGCGGCGGATTACCTTCCATCGGGTTCGGCATCAGGCGTTCGAAAACCTGAAGGAGCTGGCGAATGCCGGCGCCCGTCTTGGCAGAAACGAAACAGACAGGAATCAAGTGGCCGGAGCGAAGCGCTTTCTCGAACGGGTCGTGCAGTTGCTCGGGATCGAGTTCCTGCCCCTGCTCGAGGTAAATCTCCATCAGCGCTTCGTCAACCTCGACGACCTGGTCGACAATCTCGGTATGTGCCGATTTGACGTCGCCAAACGCCGTATCCGCGCCCTCAGGCTGGAAAAAGCAGTCGACAACGCCCTCGCCATCAGCGGCGGGCAGGTTCATCGGCAGACATTCTGCGCCGAACGCGTCTCTTATCTCGGCGAGCAGTGCTTCAAGGTGGATTTCCTCTGCATCGATTTTGTTGACTATGATCATGCGGCAGAGGCGCTGTTTTTTCGCCGCGTCCATCATGCGCCGGCAGATCATGTCGACGCCGTTCTGGGCATCGATGACAACAGCCGCGGTTTCCGCGGCTGGCAATACGGATAGCGCGCGGCCGATAAAGTCCCGGTATCCGGGCGTGTCGATCAGGTTGACGTGGATGCCGCCATGATCCAGGTGGCAGACGGCAGAAAATTGCGAATGACCCAGCTGCTTCTCGCGCGGCGTGTAATCGGACACGGTGTTGCCTTGATCCACCGAGCCACACTCGGGAATGGCGCCGCCGGCGTACAGCAGCGCCTCAGTGAGCTGCGTTTTGCCGGCATTGCCGGGTCCCACAAGGCATACGTTACGAATATCGCTGGTTCCATAGGCCATCGCCGATTTCCTCTACACTGGATTGAATACACTAATTATGAGTGTAGCAGCAGCCAGATCTATACGGTTATTCCGAAGCCGGCGGATTCGCGTAGCCGATTGATTTCATTGCAGTCCCTATCTCGTCGAGGACAACGGGATCTTCAATCGTCGCCGGGAAGCGATAGTCGTCGCCATCGGCGATTTTGCGCATCGTGCTGCGCAGGATTTTGCCCGAGCGCGTCTTTGGTAGCCGCGCGACAACGACCGCTTTCTTGAAAACCGCAACCGGACCGACCTGATCGCGCACCATCTTCACGCACTCTGCAACGATATCGTCGTGGTTTCGATCGACGCCTGCCTTGAGGACGAGGAATCCGAGTGGGAGTTGGCCCTTTAGCTCATCCACAGCTCCAACTACCGCGCACTCGGCAACGTCCTTGTGCGCGGCCAGGACCTCCTCGATCGAGCCGGTCGACAGGCGGTGGCCGGCGACGTTGATGACGTCATCGGTGCGCGACATCACATGAATGTACCCGTCATCATCAATGTAGCCGGCGTCGCCGGTCTCGTAATAACCCGGAAAAGCATCCAGGTAGGAAGCGCGGAAACGTTCAGGGGCCTGCCACAAACCCGTCAGGCTTCCCGGCGGCAACGGCAGCTTGCAGGCAATGGCGCCGACGTCACCCGGTTCGACATCCTTGCCCTGGCTATCGAGCGCACGCACATCCCATCCCGGAGCCGCCGGACCGACGGAGCCTGCCTTGACTGGCAACATCTCGATGCCCAGGCAGTTCGCCGCGATAGGCCAACCGGTTTCGGTTTGCCACCAGTGGTCGATCACGGGGATGCCGAGCTTGTTCTCGGCCCAGTGCAGCGTGTCGGGGTCGCATCGCTCGCCGGCAAGAAACAGTGTTCGCAATGCAGACAAATCATAGCTTGCAATCAATTCGCCGCTTGGATCCCGCTGTTTTATTGCACGAAAGGCCGTGGGAGCTGTGAACATACAGGCGACCTCATGCTCGGCCGCGACCCGCCAGAATGCGCCCGCATCGGGGGTGCCAATCGGTTTGCCCTCGAAGAGAATCGTCGTATTACCGTGCAGCAACGGACCGTAAATGATGTAGGAGTGACCAACGACCCAACCTATGTCCGAAGCAGCCCAGTAGACTTCGCCCGGATCCACGTTGTAGATATTCTTCATCGACCAATGCAGGGCGACGGCGTGCCCACCGTTGTCACGGACAATGCCTTTGGGCTGACCGGTCGTGCCGGACGTATAGAGCAGATACAGGGGGTCTGTTGCATCGACGATGACGCAGTCGTGTTGCGTTGCTGACGCGACGGCGTCATTCCAGTCGACGTCCCGGCCCGGGATCAGTTCCGATGTTACCTGGGGGCGCTGCAAAACGATGCAGTGTTGCGGTTTGTGACTGGCCAAATTGATGGCCTGATCCAGCAGTGGTTTGTATTCGACGATGCGCGCAGGTTCGATGCCGCAGGAGGCAGACACAACCAGTTTTGGCAATGCATCGTCGATGCGGGTGGCCAGCTCGTTGGCCGCAAAACCACCGAACACGACGGAGTGCACGGCGCCCAGCCGCGCGCACGCAAGTACCGCGACAATAGCTTCGGGAATCATCGGCATATAAATGATAACGCGGTCGCCCTTCTCGACGCCGTGGCCGGCGAGGGCGCCAGCGAAAAGCGCAACGTCTTCGCGCAGTTCAGCGTAGCTGATGCTGCGCTGACTGTTGGTCAAAGGGCTGTCATAGATTATGGCCGCCTGCTCGCCCCGACCAGCGTCGACATGCCGGTCGACGGCATTAAAGCAGGTGTTGAGACGGCCACCAGAGAACCATCGGTAGAACGGCTTCTCCGAGTCGTCCAGCACACGACTCCAGCGCACATCCCAGTGAATGCCTTCTGCAGCTTGGGCCCAGAATTTCTGTGGATCTTCGATCGATGAGCGATGTTGTTCGGAATACATGCAGTCGTAGCCCGTGCCGATAAATCAACCTGTCGATGTACTGATGGATGAGGCTATTTTATCGACCCTTGGAAAGCTGTAAGTATCGACCGCATCCGGGCAGTCGGGAAGTGCCGGCCTGTCTTGTTGCGGCATGTCGATTTCCTCGGGTGTCCCGTCTGGGCAACGGGTCTGTCGTTTACGTAACTAACAGCCTAGGCACGAAATATATGAAACTTCACAAGAAGAATTTCACAGTGCTAATTTCACAAGACTAGGCCAATTTGTCCATCGACTCGGCGCGCTTTGCGATGACGCGTGTGATACCGCGGAAAATGAACGCGTGGGCCGGTAGCAGCGCGTACCAGTAGAGGAGCCCCCATACGCCGGCGGGGTGAAAATAGGCGTTTACGGCCACTTGCCGACCGCTCTCAGAATTCGTGATCGAGAATTCGAGTACGCCGGCACCCGGCGCCTTCATTTCCATCAACATGGTTAGCCGTTCATTGGGCTGAATCGCTATAACCCGCCATGCGTCGACGGCATCGCCGACTCGAAGCTCGTCCGGGTGCCGGCGCTTGCGACGGAAGCTCGGTCCGCCGACAAACCAGTCCAGGACCCGACGAAGCCACCAGAGCCAGCCGGCGTAAAAAAAATCACCGTCTTTGCCGACATGACAAATCACGCGCCACAGCGCCTCGGCGCTCGCGCTGCTGGCGGCGCTGTCTCCCGCCTGCTTGGCATAAAACGCATATTCCGGCCGGAATTCGCGACACGCGGTCGATCCTTCGACCCAGCGAGCGGGCACCGCATGTTGGCGATCGGCCTCGAGTGCTTCGGTTGCGGCGTCGCGAAATCCGAGCAGTTTCTGCGGTACCAACTGGTTCAGCCGGTCGTCGCTGGCAATGACATCCTGCGACAGGCCATCGATTAAGGCGCGCGCGACGTTCGTCGGCACCGACGTTACCAGGCGCAGCCAATAAGAGGACAAGCGTGGAGTGAGCACGCCGACCGGGATGATGCGCGGATGTTTGCCGGTCAGCTCCGCGTATTGGCGCATGATTTGTTCGTAGGTCAACACGTCAGGACCGCCGACGTCATAGATCTCGCCTGCCGTCTCCTTCAGTAACGGCGCATTCGCGAGATAATGCAGCAGATTACTCAGCGCGATTGGCGTCGAGCGCGAAAAGACCCATCGCGGTGTAATCATGACGGGCAGGTGGTTGACGAGATCGCGGATAACCTCCCAGGCTGCGGACCCCGGCCCGATGATCATACCGGCGCGTATTTCGGTAACCGCAACCTTGCCGGCCCGGAGAATATCGCCGGTTTCCTGGCGCGAGCGCAGATGCGTCGACTTCGGTGCTTCCGGAACCAACCCCCCCAGGTAAACGACGCGCTTCACACCCTGCCGGGCGGCTGCCGCGGCAAAATTGCGCGCGGCCGCGGCATCGAGCTTCGGGAAGTCTTTGCCAGCTGCCATCGAGTGTACGAGGTAGTAAGCAATGTCAACGTCCCGCAGCGCATCGTCCAGCGTCTCCGGGCGAAGCGCGTCAGCCTCGGCGAGCTGGGCGCCGTCCCAGCTTCGGTCTGCAATGACCTCGATGTTGCGCGACGTTGCGCGTACAGGCAGGCCCTGAGCCAGCAGGTAAGGCACAAGGTGGCCGCCGATATAGCCACTTGCCCCGAATACAAGTCGGTAGCTCATGCCGGCTCCGGGAATCTGTTTGTTGTTGCTGTGCTCACTACTAGAAGCCCCGCTTTGATTCCAGCAAGATCTGGACCGAATCGATCGAGTTGTCGCCGCCCAACGGAAACGCGACGTCGAGGTGGATCATTTTAGCCGCGCTGCTGCGGGTTGGCGCAAATCGCAGTCCGAAGCCGACGTTGCTCAGCCAGGCGTAGGGTTCGCTGCCCAGCGGGTTCCTTCCCCAAACCCGCCCCGCATCGGCGAAAATCGCGGCGCCAATGCGGACCAGGCGAAACGGGTACCAGTCTGTGAAGTAACGCTGTTCAATCGTAAGCAGCATCTTCGAGTCGCCGCTCTGGTAGCGCAGCGGGTAGCCGCGCAGTCCGCTGTCACCGCCCAACTGGATCGGGTTGTCCAGATCCAGCGAGTGGCCGACAGTGGCAGCGATAGCCGCAAAAAACAGGCGCTTGTCGGACTGGGTGCGGTAGTAGCGAGCATTAGCCGTCAGCTGCGTGTTCCTCGCGTGACCCGACTCGAGGCGGCCGTCGGTCGACATCGATAGCAACAGCGCGTTCTTGTCCAGTGAGCCAAGACCGCGGCTCGCCCTTGCAGAGAAAATGAGGGCTGCTCGATCCGCACCGAGTGCTTCGTCGGACCAGCCCAGGGATGCTGACAATCGCGAGCCCAGATAGAAATCTTCAGTCTTGCCGATCTGATCGCGATTCCTCGCCGTCTGGAACTGATCTTCAAAGATTTCGAGACCAAGAAAGGCGTAAACAAGCTTGCGATCGCCGGGAATTGCGGCAGGCAGCGTTGGATTCGGGACTGCGAAAAAGCGGTTTTCGTCGGCTACGATGCCGGCCGTCCAGCGCCTGACCCATCCTCGCTGCAGACCTTTGGACCAGCCACCGAACGCCGTCACATAGTCACGCTCGTGCTGGTACTCGGCGGCTTCGTTGCCGAGCAGGTACAGCGTGCTTCGACGATCGTCATCGATCACCCAGCCACCGGCCGACCAGCGGGTGTCCAGCGCATAGAATGGACGGACAGCGGAGAGTACGTTGGATTTGCCGTCAGAGTTGTCGGCGATCTTCAAGAATGCCGACACCCAGCTCCTGCCCAGATGCTGGTCCGCGAACTCAAAACTGTTCGAGGTCCGATCGACGTTCTCCACACGCGCCAAGCGCAGCAGTTGACCCCGGCCAAGTAGGTTGGTGTCTTCGAGGCCAACCTTGGTGCGATTTTCGCCGCCGCTTCTGGTGACGGAAATATCCGGGTTCAGAGTCCATACATCACGCGTAACGACCGTGAGATCGACCGTGCCATTTTCGTAGCGCCTGGGCCGGATTTCGGCGTCGAAGAGGAAGCGATTCTGCCGCAGGATGCGTGCGGACTCGTCAATCACGCGGGTCGAGTATTCGTCGCCGCTGCGAAACAGGAGCTGTTTCTTGATTACCTTGTCCTGGGTGACGATGTGCAGGCGATTGGCGAGGCGATACAGCCAGTTGTTTTCATCCGGATTCGAGAGGTCAAATACCGTCAGTTTTTCCAGCGTAATCTCGCCAATGACAGCGGTATCCCGTTCGAGAGTATCGCTGTCTGGAAGCTCGCCGGGCAGGGCGGTCGTCGGGAATATTATTATCAGCGCGAAAACGCCAAGACGCATGTGGGTCACCGGGGTTTGTGCAGGTTTAATGCTATATACTTTTACCAGCCTCGGGGAGCTTTTCGGACTAAATGCTGAATAAGGCCGCACATATACCGCTTGCGCCAAGCTTCTTGCCGCATTCCTCGGGTACCACGGAGGAACTGCAGGCGCTGGATCAGGATTTCCGCCGCTTCTATGTTCATCGAATGCTGCCGGTCGCGCGAGCGGGCATTGCCCTGGCATTCGTGCTTGCGGCGATCGTCAGTATCCTGGACATTTACCTCATGCCTGCGGACTTTGTCGAGAAAGCAATGCCCGTGCGCATTGCTACGACGCTTCTGCCCCTGGCTGCATTGTTGGCTGCGATGTTCGTGTTCAAGGAGCATCGCTGGTTGCCCTATATGATCGCAGCCACGATGTTCATGGTAGGTGCGTCAATACTTTTTGTCGGTGCTATCGCAATGCAAACCGGCGCACCCGCGGTGCCCTGGGGCCTGATGTTTACGACATTCTACGTCTACCTCGTGCTCGGCCTGACGTTACGCCAGAGCGTCGCGGTCGGATGGCCGATCTTTTTTGTCTATTTGAGCATGAGCCTGGGATTCGACGCGCCGCTGCAAAAGGTAGCGTACGGCGCCCTGTTTCTCGGTTTTTCCAATCTCATCGGCACTTATGGCAGTTTTCTTCTGGAACGTAATGCACGCGAGATTTTTGACACCAGGCGAGAGTTGACGCGGCTGGCACACACGGACGTGCTGACCGGTCTCTTTAATCGGCGCATGTTTGATCAGCATCTCCGGCAGCTCTGGAAGCAGGCGCGGGACAATGGCACGACCGTTGCGGTTGTTGTTATCGATATCGATCATTTCAAGCTCTACAACGACTGCTACGGACATCAGATCGGCGACGACTGCATCAAAGCCGTGGCGGACACGCTGGCTTCCGCCGTGACCCGGCCTCTCGACATGCTCGCCCGCTACGGCGGCGAGGAATACGTGATGGTCGTGTACGATCCGACCACGCACTTTCTCGAGTCGTTCACGCGCGACCTGTGTCAAAAAGTAACGGGACTCGATATCGAGCACAAAGCATCGGAAACTGCGCGCAGCGTCACCATCAGCGTCGGCGCCGCATTGTGCGAGTCGCCCGACAGCATCACATCGGAACAACTGATTCGGCAGGCTGACGACGCCTTGTACGAGGCCAAGACCCAGGGGCGCAATCGGGCAGTCCTGTACCGAACGGAATGGGGACAACAAACGACCGCGAATCTCGCAGCCATGCTTGCATAGCCTCACGACTCAGCCGGAACCTTTTGGAAAGTGCAACTGCACACTTCTGCTGCTTGAATACAAAAAAAGGCGCCCGAAAAGCGGGCGCCTGTGAGTGTCGACTTTGATCAGCCGGTTTCTAAGGCCTGGTGCCTCCGCGGGTTGGGTCGCCGCTCCAGCCCAGGGCGCTCCAATCGACCTGGGTGCCAAAGTGGCAATCGTCGCAGTGACCGTCCATTCCATAGGCCATTTCTTTCGGTGCGACTTCGTGGTTGACCGACAGGTACATCTCGGTGGGCACGAACTCGTACGCACCGCTATAGGTCTGGCCGGCTGCGGCGGCGCCGTCTTCAAGTGCCAGGTTCCAGTCGAATTTGCCCCAGTACGGGTTCGGGCCACCAGCGGTGCCGAACAGGTGTGGTACGAGCATCGTCGTGTTGCCGACACCCGCATCCGCCGGCTGGTTGCCAATCATCTTTTTGAACGGATAGATCATGGCGTTCGGATCCGTGTAGTCACCGATGGGCTCTGCGAGTATCGCTGGCAGGCTCGTGTACTGATCGTTAACGCCGATCAGGAACTTCGAATACTTGCCATTGAAGTAACGCAGCGTCGGCCTGACGTTGTTTGCCCAGACAAACGTGCCTTTCTTCTTGTCGTAGGTCGGGCGGCCGGTAGCCGGATCAACCGGGATTGGATCGATATCCTGCCCTGCGTCGGCCCAATACCATTCGACCTTGGTCGACGTATTGCGGGCAAATGTCGGAACATGACAAACCTGGCAGGCGAGCGTGTCATGAATATTGACGATATTCTCGGCCGTCGTGCCGACATGGATGTTAAAGCGGTCGCCGTGGCAGTCATCGCACTGTTTCATGACGCCTTCATCGACCGAGTGATAGGGCATGCCGCCAATGCCGTGTGACAGCAGGTTGCCGTCATTGTCACGTTTCACCTGGTGGCAAGCAACGCACTCGAAGTCGGCACCGTCGGTACCCATGTGTACGTCGAAGTCACGCGTGGTGTTGGCCAATGACATCGACAGGTCACCGTGTTTGACGTTGTCGCCACCGCCAGCGTTGGCGTGGCAGTCGATGCAGTTATCGATGGTCGGAACACCCGAGTTCATTGCTACGCTTTGCGCGACCAAATTGAGATCGACACCCGGGTCAGGCAGACCGGCGGTCGTTGGCGCCTTGGAATACGTGCCGGTCTGGTCGTGGCAGACCAGGCAGTCGACATTGTCCGGATTGCCGAAATCGTAGCTCGCGTCTTTGTAGTCATAGCCGGCATGGCACTGTGTACACCGGCCTTCGTTTGACGGAATCGCGATGCAGAAGTTATTGATAATGTCTTTCTTGCCATGAATTCCGCCCGCGAAGCCCTCGATATTTGCAGAGTCGCCTTCCCACTTGAAGTGCGCGGTTGTCAGCAGGTCGTCACCAATCTTGCCGTGGCAGTCCATGCAGGATTGGGTGCCTTCGTAGGCGTGCTCTTCGAAGTAACCCTTGTGCAATTGCTCGGCTTCGTAGGCATTGCTGGAGGTTGCGCTGCAGTCGAGAACATCGACGACTCCGTCCCCGTTTTTGTCCTCATCGGGCAGATCGCCGACGCCGTTTTGATTGAGGTCCCAACAATTGACTCCATCGGAGCCGTCGCTACCGTCCTGTCCGGCTGTGCCTGCCGCACCCGTCGCGCCGGCCGCTCCATCGTCCCCGTCACAGCCGGACAGGCCGAGGCTGGCCATGAAAGCAAACAGGACGAGAACAGGCGGCGAATAGCCGTGCCAAAAGAGTTTCATGATGGTTTCTCCCAACGTGAGTGAATAAAAAGGGAGCCGGGCGGGTTCAGGAAGAGAATCTGCCCGGTCTTGACCGGGGATGGAGCAGGTCTGGCAGGTGCGCCGTTAGCGGAGTTGCGCTTCATTACTTGTCAGGTCGAGCTGCGGTCCATGCGATATCAGAATGTCAGTGCATTAGGACATTCGAATTTACTGATGCGCATCTTCCAGAACGCCGAAATTATCTCAATAGGTTGTTACTGAAATCCGGTAGGGATTTCTACGGATTTTTGGCTGGGGACTCAGTCGGCGGCGCTGTCGCGACCGAGCAATTTTGCTACCAGCATCAGAGCGCTGCCGACCAGCGCGAGGGCGACGAAAAGCGTCACTGGCTGGCCGTTCGGAAAGTCCTCCAGGAACAGCTTGATGCCGACCAGGACCAGGACCGGGTAGACCAGCCAACGTGCCTCAGGCCAGCGCTGGTAGCGGCTGGACAAGGCCAGAGTCACGGACGAAATGGACAGTACAGCCGTCCTCAAGGCTGCGAGGACCGCCTGATTGGCCTCGACGGTGCCAGCGCCCGCCAAGACGGGCGCCAGGTAGGCGACCATTAGTCCGCCGACCTCCCACACGGACAGTGCGAGCACGATTAACTGCGGCATGCCGGCCAGCACACCCCATCGATCAGAATGCTGTGCCACCGGAATGAACAGGCACGCAACCGTAGTCAGGGCGATAACCAGGTGCCAGGGCACCAACGGTGGCCAGGATGTCAGGGCATCGCCGGCCAGCGCATGCAGCCCTGTCCCGAGGATCCCAGAGCTCACTCCGGCGGCCAATAACAGGAACGTGCATTGCAGGCTCAACGCAACCCTGCCGTATCGCCCACTGAACCAGGCCATGGCCAACGCCAGCAGCGACCAAGCGGCCGCCGCGACCGCGGGTGACATTACCAGGGCACTGCCGACAACCAGGAGCAGCAGACCCAGGGTGGAATGGAAGAAGAAATTTCGGCCGCGGGCAGCACGCGTCTTCGGAGTGAACGCAAACGCATAGGAAAGGGTCGCGAGGAGCAGGGCCAGAATGCCTACCTGCGACATGACGAGCTGGCCAGCCCGGGCTGCGATATTGGCGGCCAGGAACGAGATTCCGATGGCCAGCAGGGCCTGTACGGCCTCGAAGACGCCGACATCGCGACCGCGGACATGAGTGTGCAGGGCAGAGCTCGATAGATAAACGAGCAACAAAAGGGCACCTGACAAAAACACCGACAGGGGCGCGACCGTCCATTGCTCACTGGTACTGAGCATGGCCAGCGCAAGCACACCCGCGTTCGCGCCTAATGCTCCCAGCCACTGCGGGCCCTTCCATTGCCGCCAGTAGCAAGCCCACAAGGTACAGACGCCCAGGAAAATCAAAAATACCGACGTTGGGACCGCGCTTTGAGACAGCTTAAGCACGACAAAGGCTGTGCCGATT
Organism: Woeseiaceae bacterium; assembly: GCA_049666725.1. Classification (GTDB taxonomy): domain Bacteria; phylum Pseudomonadota; class Gammaproteobacteria; order Steroidobacterales; family Woeseiaceae; genus UBA1847. Next base: position 2,675 of record JBATHK010000081.1, on the reverse strand, counting down.
CCGCCTGCCGCAATGAACCACGCGAGAAGTCGCAGGTCCCTTATCGCGGCAACCGACAGGGACAATGCACAGAACACGGCAAGCGCGATAATGCCTTGAATCCCGGAGAGCAGCGCGAAGCGACCTGTAGCTTCAACGAGTAAGGGAAGCGCGAGGAGTGTGGATGCGCCACCGTAAAACAGGGCGCCGGTTCGCTGACTCTCGACACGGCCTCGTCGATGTGCCACGAAAAGCCAGAACAAGGCATAGGCTGCCCCTATGGAAATGCCCAATGCCGTGGGAACAACAGCATTCTCAGTGATGGCGCGCAGTAGATAGGCGCCGCCGAATATTAGAAGTACCCGGCCAATAAGCGTGGGCGCGTTGGATAAAAAACCGTCGCCGAGCGTAGGCTCAGAATCACCTTCAGCTATTGCCGATGCACCAGGTTCCTGGTCCTCGAGCTTGCCCAGCCGCCGCTCGACGGCGGCAAGACGCAACTCCAATTCGGCAACGCGATCCTCCATCTATTTGCCGCTCGCTTCTCGTTGTAGCGACGGCACGAACTTGTTAATGATCCAGAAGAGAATGAAGGGCACCGAGATAACCGTTAGCGCGCCGAACAGACCTTCCTTGAACGTTTCCACACTGTGCGGGATGATCGGAATCTCATAATGCATATAGCCCGAGAACGACAGAGAGAACGCCTGGCCGCCGATGACTACGTTCCAACGCATCATGAATACGCCGAACAGAACAAGAAGAAGAGCCAGAACCGTGCGTTTCAGGGTTCGGCCGGGAAGTAGCAACAGCGCAAACGGCACGAGGTTGCCCAGCGTGTATTGCAGGACAAAGATGTTCATGAAGTCCTTGCCGTACATCACTGAACGCAGGATGTCCCAGGACTTCATCGCGGTGTAGCCGCGGAAGATCAGGTCCAGCATTTCGAGGCTGATCGCGGCGATAAGAAACCCCAGCAGGTACCGAGCTGCTGTGTCTATTACGTCTTGTTCTGCCCCTTTGATTTCTTTGGCTTCGAGCATGCCACCGTGACGCCTGCTGCGAAATGCCTGCCACTCCCTGATTACAATGTAGGTCAGCATGCAAAGCGCGATGCCCGATACCACGGCGGACATTATGAAGATGACGGGCATCAGCGGTGACATCCACAATGCATTGGCTTTAACCGAACCAAAAATGAACCCTGCATAACCGTGCAGGAAACAGGCCACGGGTATGCCGATTGCCGCAAGGACTCTGGCCGCTTTCTTGTCCACCGCGATCGCGTCGTCGTCGACATCGTAAGCGCCGATCGTCAGCACCCTGTAGACCAGGCGGCTCGCCGCGTTCGACAGTCCGGGCTTGCCCTTCAATGCGTGGACCTGCTCCACGAAGTACTTGCGATAGACGAACCAGATTTCACTCAGGACGATGAGTGCGTAGGCTGTAAAAACGATGCCGAACGCAGCGATCGCGGACGTGAAGTGAGGCGTAAGCAAGGGCTCCATTGCTCGCGTCGGCTGTTGCAGATGCAGCAGCAGAGGCAGCGCGGCGACGGGGAGCAACGCCAGCGAGAATACAAGGGAAAACTGGGCAATCTCTTTTAGTTGTTTTAGACCGAATACGTGATAAAGCGACGACAGTACGAAGGCACCGGCCACGAGACCCGTCATGTACGGATACATGACAATCTGGATGCTCCAGTAGATGTACTCGTTCGGGTATACGAACAGCTCTTTTACGGTCCACTCAATGCCGTGAACTATGATGTCATTGGGCATGCAATCACCTCACATTGGTGTCAAGGCCCAGGTAAAAGACATGCGGTTTCGTGCCGTACTCGTCTTTGAGAACCGCAACCCTTTCGGTCGCTATGATCTTTGTTACCGGGTCCTCCGGATCCTTGAGATTGGCAATGCGGCGCGCCCCGAACGAGCAACACTCGACGCAAGCGGGCTCCATGCCCTTGCTGATGCGGTGGTAGCAGAAGTTACATTTGTCGGCGACTTTGTGTACCGGATGGAAGAAGCGGACACCGTAAGGGCAGGCCATGATGCAGTAGCCGCATCCTATGCACCAATTCCGGTCGACCAGGACAACGCCGTCATTAGTCTGGTAGGTCGCGCCGACCGGACATACCTGCACGCACGCCGGATTATCGCACTGATTGCAGAGTTTCGGCACGAAGAAGGCTTTTTCAATATTATCCGGGTCAATTTCCTCGCCATCTACTTCCATGCTCGTATAGCCGTCGCGCCCACCCATAGGCGAGTCGATATGCTTCTGGCCGTCCTTGGTGATGACGTATCGCTCGACCCAGGTTCGCGTGACCTCGGCATCGTAAGGAATTTCATTTTCGTTCTTACAGGCTTTGACGCAAAGGCCGCAACCCACGCACTTGTTGGTGTCGACGAGGAATGCCCAGCGCACATTTGAATCCTCGATGGCCGCCTTCGCTTCCGCCTTGCTTAGAAACGTAAAAGCGCTCAGCGGCATCACCGTTGCCAAGGTGCCGCCAACGGCGTCTTTCAGAAAGTCCCGACGAGAACAGGTCATCTCACAAACTCCTTGGGATCATGCGGGTTATGGCACTTGACGCATTCGTTTCGCCGTCGGTGCCTTCTGTCCTCGATGCTCAGAAAAGAGCCCCGAGCGCTGTTCGGGTACTCGAGATATGCGTGGCAGCGCAGGCAAAG
>JBATHK010000080.1:0-16887 GCA_049666725.1 Woeseiaceae bacterium | reverse complement strand
GACCATGGCAAGACGACGCTGACGGCGGCGCTGACGAAGGTCATGGCCGAGAAGCACGGTGGAGAAGTCAAGGGTTACGACCAGATTGACAACGCCCCGGAAGAGCGTGAGCGTGGTATCACGATTGCGACGGCGCACGTTGAGTACGAGAGTGACAACCGTCACTACGCGCACGTTGACTGCCCGGGGCACGCTGACTACGTGAAGAACATGATCACGGGTGCGGCGCAGATGGACGGAGCGATCCTGGTGGTATCGGCGGCCGACGGTCCGATGCCGCAGACGCGCGAGCACATACTGCTGGCACGCCAGGTGGGTGTACCGTACATCGTGGTGTACATGAACAAGGCGGACCAGGTTGACGACGAAGAGCTGCTGGAGCTGGTGGAGATGGAGGTTCGTGATCTTCTGTCGATGTACGAGTTCCCGGGCGATGACACGCCGATTATTACGGGTTCGGCGCTAAAGGCGTTTGACGGCGATGAAACGGACATTGGTGTGCCGTCGATTCATAAGCTGATCGATGCGATGGACAGCTACATACCGGAGCCGGAGCGCGCCATTGACGGTGACTTTTTGATGCCGGTTGAGGACGTGTTCTCGATTTCGGGTCGCGGTACGGTAGTAACCGGTCGCATAGAACGTGGTGTTGTGAATGTCGGCGACGAGATCGAGATCGTGGGCATCAAGGACACGACGAAGACGACCTGCACGGGTGTCGAGATGTTCAGGAAGCTGCTGGACCAGGGTATGGCGGGCGACAACGTCGGCGTACTGCTGCGCGGCACCAAGCGTGAAGACGTTGAGCGTGGTCAGGTACTGGCGAAGCCGGGCTCGATCACGCCGCACACCAAGTTTGAGGCAGAGGTATACATTCTGACCAAGGACGAGGGTGGCCGTCACACGCCGTTTTTCAAGGGCTACCGTCCGCAGTTCTACTTCCGTACCACGGACGTAACGGGTGCGGTGGAGCTGCCGGAAGGCACCGAGATGGTGATGCCGGGCGATAACGTGCAGATGGTGGTGGAGTTGATTGCGCCGATCGCCATGGAAGACGGTCTCCGCTTCGCTATCCGCGAGGGCGGCCGCACCGTTGGTGCCGGCGTCGTCGCTAAGGTGATTGAATAGAGTTTAGTGGAACGCACGGTTGGGTTGGGCACAAGCGTGTCGCGTACCTGACCGATGCGATCTCATTGAGGATATAGGACGCGACAGGCCAGTAGCTCAATTGGCAGAGCGGCGGTCTCCAAAACCGCAGGTTGGGGGTTCGATTCCCTCCTGGCCTGCCATTCGAGCGACTGGGCGTTTCAACGATCATGGTTACACAGACAGAAACAAGTCAGAGCGGCGTACTCGACATCATCAAGCTGCTGATTGCAGCAGCGGCGTTGATGGGCGGCCTGTATGCCTACTATTACTATGAGCCGCAAATTGCCCAGGCGCTGCGCGTTCTGATGGTGTTAGCAGGTACGGCTGCCGGTATCGGCATCGCAATGACGAGTACTCAGGGCCAGAGGCTTTGGCACTTTATCCAGGGCTCGCGCGTTGAGATTCGCAAGGTAGTGTGGCCGACGAAGCAGGAAACGACGCAGACGGCTATCGCCGTATTCGTCTTTACTCTCGTCATGATGCTGTTCTTCTGGGCACTTGATTCGGGTCTCCTGTGGCTGACCCGCACGCTCGTCGGCTAGTCCGGTTTCGAGCAAAACGGTTTAAAGGGAAATACAGCAGTGGCCTTACGCTGGTACATCGTGCACGCCTATTCGAACTTCGAGCATCGCGTCAAAAGCGCGCTTGAGGAGCGTATCGAGCGCATGGGTTTGCAGGACAAGTTCGGGGACATCCTGGTTCCGACAGAAGAAGTAGTCGAAATGCGGGAAGGCCAGAAGCGTCGTAGTGAGCGCAAGTTCTTCCCGGGCTATGTTCTTGTGCAGATGGAAATGGACGATGAGACCTGGCATCTCGTAAAAGAGGTACCGAAGGTGCTCGGGTTTATCGGCGGTTCCAGCGATCGCCCCGCGCCGATTACGGAAAAAGAAGCAAACCATATTCTGCAGCGTGTCCAGGAAGGTGTGGACAAGCCGCGGCCGAAAGTACTGTTCGAGCCGGGCGAGGTTGTTCGCGTTACGGACGGGCCATTTAACGACTTCTCAGGCGTCGTTGAGAATGTGAATTACGAGAAGAGCAGGCTTCAGGTTGCCGTTCAGATCCTGGGTCGATCTACGCCCGTGGAACTGGATTTCAGCCAGGTAGAAAAAGGTTAATGGGGACATTCTTAATTTAACGAATTAATACGTTAAATTAAGAATGTCCCCAATGGAAAATCAAACGAGGAGCCCAAGCGGGCGTTTGAACTCGAGAGGATAATACGATGGCAAAGAAAGTCGCCAGCTACATCAAGCTGCAGGTACCTGCAGGCCAGGCAAATCCGTCTCCGCCTGTTGGCCCGGCTCTGGGTCAGCACGGTGTGAATATCATGGAGTTCTGTAAGGCGTTTAACGCGCAGACACAGGGCACAGAGCCCGGTTTGCCCATTCCGGTCGTGATCACGGTTTACAGCGATCGTAGTTTCACGTTTATCTCAAAGACTCCGCCCGCCGCGGTGCTGCTGCGTAAAGCCGCTGGAATTCCGAAAGGTTCCGGAACGCCGAACACGGACAAGGTTGGCAAAGTTAATCGTGCGCAGCTCGAAGAGATCGCCACGACCAAGATGCCCGACCTGACGGCCGCCGACATGGATGCGGCTGTCCGCACGGTTGCCGGCACAGCACGCAGCATGGGTATTGAAGTTGAGGGAGTGAACTGATGGCTGGCTTTAGCAAAAGGAAAAAGGCCGCTCGCGAGAAAGTTGATTCGCAAAAGATGTACGAAATCGACCAAGCGCTTGGTCTTGTAAAAGAACTGGCGACAGCAAAGTTCCCGGAGAGCATCGACGTGTCGGTTAATCTCGGCGTTGATCCTCGCAAGTCTGACCAGGTTGTCCGTGGTTCTACGGTCTTGCCGAATGGCACTGGCAAGACCGTGCGAGTCGCCGTTTTTGCGCAGGGTGAGAACGCTGAAAAGGCCAGTGCTGCCGGCGCAGATATTGTTGGTTTTGAGGACCTTGCCGAGACCATCAAGGGCGGCGAACTCAATTTTGATGTCGTTATCGCGACTCCGGATGCCATGCGTGTTGTTGGCCAGTTGGGCCAGATTCTCGGCCCGCGTGGCCTGATGCCAAACCCCAAGGTTGGCACGGTAACGGCCGACGTGGAAACCGCAGTGAAAAACGCGAAAGCGGGCCAGGTTCGTTATCGCACCGACAAAGCCGGCATCATCCATTGCCCGATTGGTCGTGCGGATTTCGAGGTCGACGCGCTCAAGGAGAATCTTGATGCGCTGCTGACCGACCTCAAGAAAGCAAAGCCCGCAACGGCAAAGGGGTCGTACGTCAAGAAGCTGACAGTCTCGTCCACGATGGGGCCTGGCGTGTCAGTAGATAGAAGTTCAATTAATGCCTGACCTGGCCGATTTGGCCGTGTCAGTTTACCGGGCTCCTGTCAGCGCCTAAGTCGACAGCTGGCCCAATCAAGAATTTGCCCGGCCGCCCTCGGTTCAGTTTTGGAGGGTGCCTGAGTGAACAGCCACATGGAAGTGGCGATCGTCGAAGACCGCAGGCGATCAGCAAAAGCTGCTGATCTTAATATTCGCCTACGCAGATGGTGTTGCCCGAGTCAGTTACTGATGGCTTTGGTTACCCGTCCGACAAGGGGATTTATGCCCGAAAGGGTGCGTTTCCCCTAACGGGGATGGATATCCCTTAAATAGGGGGGTGAATATTTTTGTTCACCCATTTTGTGTAACCGTAAGCCAGGAGACATTGCATGGCACTGAGACTCGAAGACAAGAAAGCGCTTGTCGAAGAGGTGAACGCGGTTGCGGGAGAATCTGTAACGGCCGTTGCGGCTGAATACAGAGGTCTTTCGGTAGCAGAGATGACGGAGTTGCGTAAAGAAGCACGCAAGGCCGGCGTATACCTGCGTGTTGTGAAAAACACGCTGGCTCGCCGCGCCGTCGAGGGCACCGAATTTGAGTGTATGCAGGACACACTCAAAGGACCGATTCTGCTCGCGTTTGCAAAAGAAGATCCAGGTGCCGCTGCCAGGGTTATCAAAGATTTCGCCAAGGGGCATAACGCTCTGCAGGCGGTCTCGCTATCAGCCGGTGGGCAACTATTGCCAGGGTCTGATCTGAGTAAGTTGGCTGATTTGCCAACGCTCGATCAGGCACGAGCAATGTTGCTTGGCGTCATGTTAGCCCCGATGAGCCAACTGGTACGCACGATTGCCGAACCTTCTGCGATGCTCGCACGGACCTTGTCTGCGCGTGCCGACCAGGAAGCGGCGTAAACAAAACGAATCCCTGACTTGGGAATTTAATTAGAGGACATTAGAAATGGCACTTTCAAACCAAGACCTGCTCAAAGAACTGAGCGCAAAGCCCATCATGGAAGTCGTCGAGCTCGTAAAGATGCTCGAAGATGAGTGGGGCGTTTCTGCTGCGGCTCCCGTAGCCGTTGCTGCCGGCCCTGCTGCTGGTGACGCAGGCGAGGCTGCTGTAGAGAAAGATGAATTCGACGTAGTTATGACCAGCTTCGGCGGTAACAAGGTTTCTGTGATCAAGGCAGTTCGCACGCTCACCGGCCTTGGCCTCAAGGAAGCCAAGGACACAGTCGAAGGCGCGCCGTCAACCATCAAGGAAGGCGTTGCAAAGGCTGAGGCAGAAGAAGTCAAGAAGCAGCTCGAAGAAGCCGGCGCCACGGTAGAGCTGAAATAAGCAGCTTCTATAAGCTGCTGCATCGTCAGATGCATGACCTGACGGGTCACAAGTCGGGTAAGCAGCCAGTCGGTTTCCGGCTGGCCGCTTGTCCGCGTCCGTAATTTAGAAATAGGCTCACGAGGATTTCTCGAATGGCATACTCATTCACTGAGAAAAAGCGTATCCGCAAGAACTTTGGCAAACGTCCGACAATTCTGGACGTGCCTTACCTGTTGTCGATACAGGTTGATTCTTACAACAAGTTCCTGCAGACGGATAAGACAATTGAGGACCGCGATGACCGCGGCCTGCATGCAGCATTTCAGTCGGTATTCCCGATTGTCAGCTATTCAGGCAACGCGGCGCTCGAGTATGTGAGCTATCGCCTGGGTACGCCGGTATTTGATGTCAAGGAATGTCAAATGCGTGGCCTGACCTATGCGGCGCCAATTCGCGTCGTCGTCCGCCTCGTGATCTATGACAAGGAGGCCAGTGGCACTCCGAAGCCGGTTAAGGACATTCGCGAGCAGGAGGTCTATCTCGGCGAAATGCCGTTGATGACCGACCACGGTACCTTCGTAATCAACGGGACCGAACGCGTCATAGTTTCCCAGCTGCACCGTTCGCCTGGCGTGTTCTTCGATCACGACAAGGGTAAGACGCACAGCTCGGGGAAGCTGTTGTTCTCGGCACGCGTGATTCCCTACCGCGGCTCGTGGCTCGACTTCGAGTTCGATCCGAAGGACGCCGTGTTTGCTCGTATTGATCGACGCCGCAAATTACCGGTTACAATCATCCTGCGTGCCCTCGACATGACGAACGAGGAAATGCTCGACCTGTTCTTCGAGAACAACGATTTTTATCTTTCCGAAAAAGAAATCAAGATGGGTCTCGTGCCTGAGCGACTGCGTGGCGATACTGCATCGTTCGACATCAAGCTCGGTCGCAAGGTGGTTGTTGAAGAAGGCCGTCGGATAACCGCAAAGCATGTGCGTGACATGGAAAAGTCCACGGTCGACAAGCTTGTGGTTCCGAATGAGTATCTGGAGGGCAAGATCCTCGCCCACGATATCGTGGACACAGAGACAGGGGAATTGCTGGCCGCAGCGAACGCGGAGCTGACTGCTGAACTCATTGAGCAACTGATCTCAGCAGGCATCGAGCAGATCCGTACGCTGTATGTAAACGAACTTGATCATGGTCCGTTTATTTCGAATACCCTTAACATCGATCCGTCGACGACGCGTCTTGAAGCCCTGGTTGAGATCTATCGGATGATGCGTCCGGGTGAGCCACCCACCAAGGAAGCGGCCGAGAACCTGTTCCAGAACTTGTTCTTCAACCCGGATCGTTACGACCTCTCAGGCGTCGGTCGCATGAAGTTCAACCGCCGAGTCGGGCGCGACAACTCCGAAGGTAGTGGTGTGCTCGACAGGGAAGATATCCTCGACGTGCTCTCGACGCTGATCAATATTCGTAATGGATTCGGAACGGTCGACGACATCGATCACCTTGGTAACCGTCGCGTGCGTAGCGTTGGCGAAATGGCCGAGAACGCGTTCCGCGTTGGCCTGGTACGCGTAGAACGCGCTGTCAAAGAGCGGCTGACACAGGCTGAAGCCGACGGCCTGATGCCGCAGGAAATGATCAACGCCAAGCCGGTCGCCGCCGCCGTGAAAGAATTCTTCGGCTCCAGCCAGCTGTCGCAGTTCATGGACCAGAATAACCCGTTGTCGGAAGTCACCCACAAACGTCGCGTATCGGCGCTCGGGCCCGGCGGCCTGACGCGAGAGCGCGCGGGCTTCGAAGTCCGCGACGTGCATCCGACTCACTATGGCCGCGTATGTCCTATTGAGACGCCTGAAGGCCCGAACATCGGTCTGATCAACTCCCTGGCTGTCTATGCCCGCACCAATGCCTATGGTTTCCTCGAGACGCCGTATCGCAAGGTCAATAATGGCAAAGTCACGGCTGATATTGACTACCTGTCAGCGATCGAAGAGAGCCAGTTCATCATTGCCCAGGCAAACTCCGAGCTCGACAAGAATGGCAAGTTTACGGAAGAGCTGGTCGCCGTTCGCCACAAGAATGAGTTCACGCTCGCAGGGCCTGAAGATGTGAATTACATGGACGTAAGTCCACGCCAGATCGTATCTGTCGCCGCAGCGTTGATTCCGTTTCTCGAGCACGATGATGCCAACCGCGCGCTCATGGGCTCGAACATGCAGCGCCAGGCTGTACCGACGCTGCGCGCCGAGGCGCCGCTGGTTGGTACCGGTATCGAGCGCGCCGTGGCGATCGACTCCGGTGTTACCGTGGTTGCCCGTCGTGGTGGCAATGTCGATTCGGTAGATGCATCGCGCATCGTGGTTCGAGTCAACGATGACGAGACGACCGCGGCAGAGCCGGGCGTCGATATCTACAATTTGACCAAGTACACGCGTTCCAACCAGAACACCTGTATTAACCAGCGTCCTCTCGTGAAAAGCGGCGATTCGATTGCAGCTGGCGACGTGCTTGCGGACGGGCCGTCCACCGACATGGGTGAGCTGGCGTTGGGCCAGAACCTGCTCGTCGCGTTCATGCCATGGAACGGTTATAACTTCGAGGACTCGATCCTGATTTCAGAGCGCGTCGTCAAGGAAGATCGCTTCACAACGATTCATATTGAAGAGCTGCAGTGTGTTGCACGTGATACGAAACTCGGGCCTGAGGACATTACGTCTGATATTCCGAATGTCGGTGATTCGGCACTTGCGAAGCTGGACGAATCAGGCATCGCGTTCATCGGTGCCGAAGTCAAAGCTGGCGATATCCTGGTCGGCAAGGTAACGCCGAAAGGCGAGACTCAGCTGACTCCGGAAGAGAAGCTTCTGCGTGCGATCTTTGGCGAGAAGGCTTCGGACGTCAAGGACACGTCGTTGCGCGTGCCGCCAGGCATGGACGGTACCGTGATCGACGTTCGCGTCTTCACACGCGACGGCGTAGAGAAAGACCTGCGCGCCCTGGCTATCGAGAAAGCCGAGCTTGAAAGTGTTCGCAAGGACCTGGACGACACGTTGCGCATTCTTGAAGAGGACATCTACGAGCGTGTCGAGCGCATGCTCACGAACAAGATGGCCCAGGGCGGCCCGAACAAGTTGAAGTCCGGCAGCAAGATCACAAAGGCCTACCTCGAGGAGTTGCCACGCGAGCAGTGGTTTGAAATTCGCCTTAAGAATGACGACGCGAACGAGCAGTTGCAGAAGGCATTTGAACGCCTGAAAGCGCAGCGTGATGAGTTCGACCGCCGTTATGAAGAGAAGAAGAGCAAGATCACGGCCGGCGACGATCTCGCGCCGGGCGTTCTCAAGATGACCAAGGTCTATCTTGCGGTCAAGCGTCGCATTCAACCGGGCGACAAGATGGCAGGCCGCCATGGTAACAAGGGCGTTATCTCGACGATCGTTCCGGTCGAAGACATGCCGTACCTCGAGGATGGCAACCCCGTCGATATCGTTCTGAACCCGCTCGGTGTTCCGTCGCGAATGAACGTCGGCCAGGTACTCGAAACACACCTGGGCTGGGCCGCGAAGGGCGTCGGCAAGAAGATCGACGAAATGTTGAAAGCGCAGGAGTCAGTAACGAAAATTCGTCAGTTCCTGACGGTTGTGTACAACAAGACAGGCGGCAAGGTCGAGGACATCAAGTCATTCGATGATGCGGAAGTCCTCGAACTCGCCGGAAACCTGACTAACGGAGTCCCGACAGCGACGCCGGTGTTCGATGGCGCAACCGAAGCGGAGATCAAAGGTCTGCTGGAGCTCGCCGGTCTGGATAAATCGGGGCAATCGACCTTGTATGACGGCCGCACGGGCGACAAGTTCGACCGTGAAGTCACCGTCGGCTACATGTACATGTTGAAGTTGAATCACCTGGTTGATGACAAGATGCACGCCCGCTCGACGGGGCCCTACAGTCTCGTTACGCAGCAACCGCTGGGTGGTAAGGCGCAGTTTGGTGGCCAACGATTCGGTGAGATGGAAGTCTGGGCGCTCGAGGCCTATGGCGCTGCCTATACCTTGCAGGAAATGCTGACGGTCAAGTCGGACGATGTTCAGGGCCGAACCAAGATGTACAAGAATATCGTAGATGGCGAGCACTACATGGATGCCGGTATGCCGGAATCGTTCAATGTGTTGGTTAAGGAGATTCGCTCTCTTGGCATCAACATTGAGCTGGAGACAGACTAATGAAAGATCTGCTTAAGCTGTTCAAATACCAAAACCCGGTTGACGACTTCGATGCGATCCGCATCGGCCTGGCATCGCCGGACATGGTGCGCTCATGGTCATTTGGCGAAGTCAAAAAGCCGGAAACAATCAACTACCGTACTTTCAAGCCAGAACGTGACGGCCTGTTTTGCGCAAAGATATTTGGCCCGATCAAGGACTATGAGTGCCTTTGCGGCAAGTACAAGCGCCTCAAGCATCGCGGCGTTGTGTGTGAGAAATGTGGAGTTGAAGTCACGCAGACCAAAGTCCGCCGTGAGCGCATGGCGCACATAGAGCTTGCCAGCCCCGTTGCACATATCTGGTTCCTGAAATCACTGCCGTCACGTATCGGGCTGATGCTCGACATGACGCTGAGAGAAATCGAGCGTGTGCTTTATTTCGAGGCCTTCGTGGTCGTCGAGCCGGGCATGACCGACCTCGAGCGCGGTCAGCTGATGACCGACGACATGTACCTCGATGCGCTTGAGCAATACGGCGACGAGTTCGATGCTCGCATGGGTGCCGAAGCAGTTCGCGAAATGCTCAAGACCATCGATCTGCAGCGTGAAATCCTGAAGGTTCGTGAGGACATGGGGGCGACGCGCTCCGAGACGAAGATCAAGCGCCTTTCCAAGCGTTTGAAACTCGTCGAATCGTTCGTCGAGTCGGGCAACAAGCCGGAGTGGATGGTTCTAACCGTTCTGCCGGTATTGCCACCGGACCTGCGTCCGCTGGTACCGCTGGATGGCGGGCGCTTTGCCACCTCTGACCTTAATGATCTTTACCGCCGCGTTATTAACCGCAACAATCGCCTGCGTCGGCTGCTGGAGCTGAACGCGCCGGACATCATCGTGCGCAACGAAAAGCGCATGTTGCAGGAGTCTGTCGACGCGTTGCTCGACAACGGTCGTCGCGGCCGTGCAATCACGGGCACAAACAAGCGTCCGCTGAAGTCGCTGGCAGACATGATCAAAGGCAAGCAGGGCCGTTTCCGCCAGAACCTCCTTGGCAAGCGCGTTGACTACTCGGGCCGTTCCGTCATCGTTGTCGGGCCGACCCTCAAGCTGCATCAGTGTGGCCTGCCGAAGAAAATGGCGCTGGAGCTTTTCAAGCCATTTATTTTCTCGAAGCTACAGCTGCGCGGCGAGGCAACGACGATCAAGGCCGCCAAACGTCTTGTGGAGCGTGAGGGTCCGGAGGTCTGGGACATTCTCGAAGAGGTTATTCGTGAACACCCGGTCATGCTGAACCGTGCGCCGACGTTGCACAGGCTGGGCATCCAGGCGTTCGAGCCGGTGTTGATTGAGGGCAAGGCTATCCAGCTGCATCCTCTTGTTTGCACGGCATTTAATGCTGATTTCGACGGTGACCAGATGGCCGTTCACGTGCCACTCTCTATCGAGGCGCAGCTGGAAGCGCGTGCGCTGATGATGTCGTCGAACAATATTCTCTCGCCGGCTAACGGTGAGCCAATTATCGTGCCGTCGCAGGACGTCGTGCTGGGCTTGTATTGGATGACGCGTTCGCGCGTCAATGCGCACGGCGAAGGCGCGGTCTTCGCGAGCCTTGACGAAGCGCGACGCGCGTATGAAACCGGTGCGGCGCAGCTGCAGGCGCGGGTCAAAATTCGCGTCACGATGCATGAGCGCGACGACGCTGACGAGGTTCGGATAGTTACGAGGATTGTCGATACTACGATCGGCCGCGCGCTGCTCTCAGATATATTGCCTGACGGGCTTGAGTTCGAGCGCGTTAACCAGGCGATGACGAAGAAGGCAATTTCGAGCGTCATCAACGCCTGTTACCGCCAGCTGGGCCTGAAAAAGACTGTCGTCTTTGCTGATCGACTGATGTACACCGGCTTCCGGTTTGCAACACGGGCTGGTATCTCGATTGGTGTCAATGACATGGTCGTGCCTGAGAACAAGGAAAGTATCCTGGCCGTTGCGGAGACCGAGGTTAAAGAGATTCAGGACCAGTATGGTTCTGGCCTGGTTACCGACGGCGAACGCTACAACAAGGTTGTCGATATCTGGTCACGCACCAATGACCAGGTTGCCAAGGCGATGATGGACAAATTGGGAACCGAGACCGTAAAAGACGCAAAGGGCAAAAATGTCGAGCAGGAGTCGTTCAACTCGATTTACATGATGGCTGATTCCGGCGCTCGTGGTTCTGCGGCGCAGATTCGCCAGCTCGCCGGTATGCGCGGACTGATGGCCAAACCGGATGGCTCTATCATCGAGACGCCGATTACGGCTAACTTCCGAGAAGGCCTCGATGTACTTCAGTACTTTATTTCGACTCACGGTGCTCGAAAAGGTCTGGCAGATACGGCGCTGAAAACGGCGAACTCCGGTTACCTGACACGTCGCCTGGTCGACGTCGCTCAGGATCTGGTTGTGACCGAAGTCGATTGCGAAACTCGCAACGGTGTTGCTATGGCGCCGCTTGTTGAAGGCGGCGACATCGTCGAGCCTTTGACAGAGCGCGTACTGGGTCGGATCCTGGCTGAGCCGGTACTGATCACAGGTACTGACAAGGTCGCGTTCGATGCTGGCACGATGCTCGATGAGGCAACAGTACAACACATCGAAGAGTTGCAGATCGACCATGTAGTCGTGCGCTCGCCTATTACCTGCGAAGTCAGGTACGGGGTTTGCTCGCAATGTTACGGGCGCGACCTCGCTCGCGGCGATCGCATCAATATCGGTGAGGCGGTCGGCGTCATCGCCGCACAGTCAATCGGTGAGCCGGGCACACAGCTGACCATGCGTACCTTCCATATTGGTGGTGCTGCGTCACGTTCTGCCGCGATCAACAATATTGAAATCAAGTCGAAAGGCACCGCCAAGCTCGTCAACATCAAAACGGTTGCTCACCACAAGGGCTACCTTGTTGCCGTGTCTCGTTCTGGCGAAATCTCGGTGGTTAACGAAATGGGCCGTGAACGTGAGCGTTATAAAGTACCCTACGGCGCTACGATTACGATTCAGGATGGAGCCGCGGTCAAACAGGGGCAGGTTGTTGCAAACTGGGATCCGCACACTCACCCGGTTGTTACTGAGGTCGAGGGCAAGGTCAAGTTCGAGGATTTCATAGACGGCATCACCGTCGCTGAACAGGTTGACGAATTCACGGGTCTCACCAGCATTGTCGTTCTCGACCCGAAGAGCCGCGGCGGGTCCGGCAAGGATTTGCGCCCGGTTGCGAAACTGGTTGACGGTGACGGTGCCGATATTTGCTTCGCGAATACCGAAATCCCGGCCGTCTACGCACTGCCGGTTGGTGCAATTATCTCGATGGGAGATGGCGGCAGCGTATCGGTCGGTGACGTCATAGCACGTATTCCGCAGGCGTCCTCCAAGACTCGCGATATTACGGGTGGTCTGCCGCGCGTTGCGGACCTGTTCGAAGCGCGTAAGCCGAAAGATCCTGCGATCATGGCGGAGCACACTGGTACGGTCAGCTTTGGCAAGGAAACCAAGGGCAAGCGCCGTCTCGTTATTACCGAAGAAAACGGCGAGAGTCATGAGGAGCTCATTCCGAAGTGGCGTCACCTCAATGTGTTCGAAGGTGAGCAGGTCGTACGAGGCGAGACGATTGCTGATGGCGAGCCCAACCCTCATGACATCCTGCGACTGCAGGGCGTTGAGAACCTGGCCGACTACCTGGTTCGCGAAATTCAGGATGTTTACCGTCTCCAGGGCGTGAAGATCAACGACAAGCACATCGAGGTGATCATTCGCCAGATGCTGCGCAAGGTCATCATCGCAACGCCGGGTGACAGTAACTACCTGCGCGGTGAGCAGGTCGACAAAGCGCGGTTCTTCGAAGAGGCCGAACAACTCGTAGCCCAGGGCAAAGAGCCATTGACTTCAGACCCGGTTCTGCTGGGTATCACCAAGGCATCGCTTGCGACCGAGTCGTTTATCTCGGCGGCGTCGTTCCAGGAAACGACGCGCGTTCTCACAGAAGCGTCCGTTCGCGGCCTTCGCGATGAGCTGCGTGGCCTGAAAGAGAATGTCATTGTCGGCCGACTGATCCCGGCAGGCACGGGCTTTGCGCATCATGCCGAGCGCCGGCGAACGCGGGAGCAGGATCTGGCGGACCAGCTGCGTGAACTCGAGGATTCGCAGCTGGCTGAACAGGCGGCTGCCAAAGCCGCAGCCGAAGCAGAGGCGGAGGCGCTGGCCGATGCTGAAGCGCCTTCGGAGGGTGGTGAAGAAAGCAGCGCGGCATAGCGGGCCAGCGTTCTCACGAGCCCGTTAGCTTGCTTTTAAAAACAATCACTTAGCGGTTCCCCGGGGCGGTCAGTGACGGTTGCTTGACACTGACTTCCCGGCATCACTAAAATGCTCGCCCTTAACCCAAGGGCTCGCCACCAGGCGGGCCCTGATTTTTTGTCAGAGCTCGACCCCAGGTGGGCCCTGATATTTCCCGGCCTCTGGACGCATGATGTCCGGTGGTTGGGTGCGCGCGTTTTTTTGAGACGTACAGATTTTTGACTATTTTAATAACCGGATGAAGAGTGAAGGCCCATGGCCACAGTGAATCAACTAGTACGTAAACCGCGGGCGACGAAGCCTGCGAAAAGCACGGTGCCGGCACTTGATGCCAGCCCGCAAAAACGCGGCGTTTGCACGCGCGTTTATACGACGACGCCGAAAAAACCGAATTCAGCTATGCGCAAGGTGGCTCGAGTCCGATTGACGAATGGCTTCGAGGTCACGAGCTATATCGGGGGTGAAGGCCACAACCTCCAGGAACACAGCGTTGTGTTGATTCGTGGTGGTCGAGTCAAGGACCTTCCGGGCGTCCGCTATCACACCGTACGTGGCACCCTTGATTGTGCCGGTGTAGCCGATCGTCGCCAGGGCCGCTCGAAGTACGGCACCAAGCGCCCCAAGTAATACATACAAGCAAACAGGCATCGTAGGAGCGTCCCTTGGGCGCGACAAACGAATCCAGGAAAAACATATGTCCAGAAGAACACAGGCCCCGAAACGCACGATTCTGCCGGATCCGAAATACGGTAGTAATCTGCTCGCGAAATTCATGAACATGATCATGAACGACGGGAAGAAGTCCGTTGCCGAGCGCATTATTTATGGCGCGCTTGATCGTATCTCCGATCGTGAGACGCAGACGGGCGAAAAGGCACTTGAACTCCTTGAAAACGCGCTTGAAAACGTCAAGCCAATGGTTGAGGTGAAGTCGCGCCGCGTCGGTGGTGCGACCTACCAGGTACCAGTTGAAGTTCGTCCAGCTCGTCGCCAGACTCTTGCCATGCGTTGGATTATCGACGCGGCCAGGAAACGCAGCGAGAAAACAATGGCTCATCGCCTTGCACATGAATTGCTTGACGCCGCTGAGAACCGCGGCACGGCCGTCAAGAAGAAAGAAGATGTGCACCGCATGGCGGAAGCCAACAAGGCGTTTTCACACTACCGCTGGTAGAAGGCATTGTCGTGGCGCGTACAACCCCCATCGAGCGTTACCGCAATATTGGCATCATGGCCCATATTGATGCGGGCAAAACAACCACAACGGAGCGCGTCCTTTTCTATACCGGTGTCTCGCACAAGATAGGCGAGGTGCATGATGGTGCGGCCGTCATGGACTGGATGGAACAGGAGCAGGAGCGCGGCATCACGATTACGTCGGCGGCGACAACATGCTTCTGGACCGGCATGGACAAGCAGTTCGACGAGCATCGCATAAACATCATTGATACTCCGGGCCACGTCGATTTCACTATTGAAGTTGAGCGCAGCCTGCGCGTACTCGACGGCGCGATCACAGTACTGTGTTCCGTAGGTGGCGTTGAGCCGCAGACTGAAACGGTCTGGCGCCAGGGCAACAAGTACCGTGTGCCGCGCATGATCTTTGTCAACAAGATGGATCGCGCCGGCGCCAACTTTCTGCGGGTCATAAAGCAGGTGCGAGAGAGGCTCGGCGCGAACCCCGTGCCAATTCAGCTGCCTATTGGAGCCGAGGAGCACTTCGAGGGTGTGATAGACCTGATTCGCATGCGGGCTATTTACTGGGATGAGGGAAACATGGGCATGACCTATGAAGCCCGCGAGATTCCGGATGAGATGCTCGCCGAGGCCAAGGCCTGGCGCGAGAAGATGGTTGAGGCGGCTGCGGAAGGAAACGAGGAGCTGCTGGACAAGTTTCTGGAAAGCGGCGAATTGACCGAAGACGAAATTCGCCTGGGGCTGCGCAAGCTGACCTTGTCCGGCGCCGTAGTCGTTGCAATGTGTGGTTCGGCCTTCAAGAACAAGGGTGTCCAGGCAATGCTCGATGCCGTGGTTGATTTCATGCCGTCTCCTGTTGATGTCCCGGCGATCGTTGGGCATATCGACGATGAAACCGAGGCCGAGCGTCATGCGGACGATAGTGAACCGTTCGCAGCTTTGGCCTTCAAGATTGCGACGGATCCGTTTGTCGGCAATCTGACATTTTTCCGCGTTTACTCTGGTGTGCTTAACTCGGGCGACACGATTTATAACCCGATGAAAGGCAAGAAAGAGCGTATCGGTCGCATCCTGCAAATGCACTCGAACGATCGCAAGGAGATCAAGGAAGTTCGGGCTGGTGATATTGCCTCCGCGGTTGGCCTTAAAGATGTCACCACGGGCGACACGCTTTGTGACCTGAAGCAGCAAATAACGCTCGAGCGCATGGATTTTCCGGAACCGGTCATATCCGTTGCGGTAGAGCCCAAGACGAAGGTTGATCAGGACAAGATGGGTCTTGCATTGCAGAAGCTCGCCAAAGAAGATCCGTCGTTTCGCGTGCATACGGACGAGGAATCTGGCCAGACGATCATTTCGGGCATGGGCGAGCTGCACCTCGATATCATCGTTGATCGCATGAAGCGCGAATTCAAGGTTGACGCCAACGTCGGCAAGCCTCAGGTAGCGTATCGTGAGACGCTACGCAAGACGGTCAAGCAGGAAGGGAAGTTCGTTCGACAATCCGGTGGCCGCGGGCAATATGGTCATGTTTATCTTGAAATCGAGCCGCTTCCGGCGGGCGAAGGTTACGAGTTCGTCAACGCGATAGTTGGCGGCGTCGTGCCACGAGAGTATATTCCGGCGGTCGATCGGGGCGTTCAGGAACAGATGGAGAACGGCGTCGTAGCGGGTTACCCGGTGGTTGATTGCCGAGTGACTTTGTACGACGGCTCCTACCATGACGTCGACTCGAGCGAGATGGCGTTCAAGATCGCCGGCAGCATGGGATTCCGGGAAGGCGCATTGAAAGCGAACGCGGTATTGCTCGAGCCGATCATGAAGGTCGAGGTGGTAACACCCGAGGATTACATGGGCGACGTGATGGGCGATTTGAATCGTCGTCGCGGGCTGCCCCAAGGCATGGACGATACGCCCGCGGGCAAAACGATTCGTGCTGAAGTACCGCTGGCCGAGATGTTCGGTTATGCCACGGATCTGCGCTCGATGAGCCAGGGACGTGCCGTGTATTCAATGGAGTTTCAGAAGTACGCAGAAGTGCCGCAGAGTGTCGCGGATTTGGTCATGAGAAAGGCATCGTAAGGGCGGCCTTGCCCCATTGGGGTCAGAGCCCCCATGCGGGGATAATAGCAGCGGCAAAAACATAACACCTGGGAATAGGGCAATGTCTAAAGAGAAATTTCAGAGAACAAAGCCTCACGTAAACGTGGGCACGATTGGTCACGTGGACCATGGCAAGACGACGCTGACGGCGGCGCTGACGAAGGTCATGGCCGAGAAGCACGGTGGAGAAGTCAAGGGTTACGACCAGATTGACAACGCCCCGGAAGAGCGTGAGCGTGGTATCACGATTG
>JBATHK010000079.1:0-2944 GCA_049666725.1 Woeseiaceae bacterium | reverse complement strand
GCTGGTGGCTGTTCGCGTTCGGCGGCGTGCTCGCGGCGCTGGCACTGGCAGGACCGGCCTGGCAACGCATAGAGCAACCGGTCTTTCGGGCCGAACAGGCGCTGGTCGTCGCGCTGGATCTCTCCCGGTCCATGGACGCCGAGGATATTTCGCCAAGCCGCGTGGCGCGCGCCCGACTCAAGATTCTCGACATACTCGCACGTCGCAGGAGCGGGCAGACGGCGCTGGTTGTCTATTCGTCGAATGCGTTTACGGTCACGCCGCTGACGACGGATACCGGCACGGTGGCGGCGCTCGTTAACAGTCTGAGCACCGACATCATGCCGAGCCGCGGCAGCAACCCGGTGGTCGCGATACAGAAAAGCCGGCAGCTCCTGGACCAGGCCGGTGTCGGCTATGGCGAGGTGCTGCTGATAACCGATGGCAGTTCATCGGCCGCCGCCGAAAAAGTCGCGCGTGATTTGAAGTCGGCCGGATATGCGCTGTCAGTGCTGGGTGTCGGTACTCGAGAGGGCGCTCCAATACCGCGCGCGTCCGGCGGTTTCGTTACGGACAATCGTGGCAAGATTGCCGTGCCGAGGCTTGAAGAAACGTCGCTGCGCGCGCTGGCCGCTGCCGGGGGCGGGCGCTTCGCCGTGCTGTCTGCAGATAATCGCGATCTCGATGTTTTGTTGTCCGGCGAAGTGACAACCGCATCATCGTCCGCCGAATCGCTGGCTACGGATCAGTGGCGCGAAGAAGGGCCTTGGCTGCTATTGCTGCTGCTGCCGGTCGCGGCACTGGCGTTCCGGCGTGGCTGGGCTTTGGTCCTGCTGGTTTTCATGGTGCCGTTGCCGCGGCCGGCGGAGGCAGCAATCTGGGACGACCTTTGGCAAAACAGGAATCAGCAGGCGCAGAGGCAGCTCGAAGCCGGTAATGCCGAAGACGCGGCGGCACTGTTTGAGAATCCTGAGTGGCGCGCCGTCGCGCGCTATCGTGCTAAAGACTACGCGGGCAGTGCAGCCGAGTTTGCCGAACGCGGTGACCCGGGAAATCTCTACAATCTCGGTAATGCGATGGCTTTGCAGGGTGAGCTCGATTCAGCCATCGACGCTTACGAGCAGGTGCTCGAGATGGAGCCTGATAACGAAGACGCGGCGTATAACCTCGAGCTCGTCAAGAACCTCAAGGATCAACAGCAACAGCAGCAGGAAGGCCAGGGCGACCAGCAGCAGCCCGGTGAGAACCAGGAAGGCGAGGGCGAGCAATCGGACTCCGAAAGCCAGCCTGGTGAGGAGGGTTCCGAGGGGTCATCGGAGTCGGAAAACCAGTCCGAACAAAGCGACGCGTCGCAGCGCGGTGACGAGGAAATGAGCGACGAGGACCTGGAAGCGCTGCAGCAGGAATTGCAGCGTGCTGCCGAGGAGGCGCAAACGGGCGAAAAGCCGGAGCAGCTGTCGGCTGCCGAGCTGGCCGAGCTGCGCCAGCAACAGGAGCAGGAGCAGGCGATGGAGCAGTGGCTGCGCCGCATACCGGATGACCCGGGTGGTTTGCTGCGACGCAAATTCAGGCACCAGTATCAGCGTTCCGGCAAGGACCAGGACGGTAACGATGTCTGGCCGGACAATGAGGCACAGCCGTGGTGACAATGAACAACAGACTCTTTCGAAGCGCAGCGCTGACATTGATCGCCTGCATGGCCGCGATGTCCAGCGCGTCGGCCGCCGTGCGCGCGCAGGTTGACCGCCCGACCGTCGATCTGAACGAATCGTTCATGCTCGAGATCATCGTCGATACGAATACCGACAGGGAACCCGATCTCACGGTCCTCGACGACGGTTTTTATGTTGGCCAGGTGAGCCAGCTCAGCAACACGTCTATTTACAACGGTGAAATCCGGCGCAGCCGGACCTGGACGATTGCGCTGATGGCGAAGAACACGGGCGAGCAGCAGATTCCGCCCATTTCGGTCGGCAATGAGCAGAGCGTCCCGGTGAAAATCATTGTCAACGAACCGTCCGAAGAGCCGCCGGGCGAGGCGGACGTATTCATCACCAGCGAGATCGACCAGGCCGAGGCCTACGTGCAGGCGCAGATCCTGTATCGCATCAAGGTATATCGCGCCGTGGCGACACGGCAGCCGTCTTTGCGCGAGCCGACCATCAGCGGCGCTGAAGTCCTCGTCGAACTGGCGGGTGACGAAAAGAGCTATGAAGCGATTCTCAACGGCAAGGCTTACAACGTCGTGGAGCGTGTCATTGCCCTCTATCCGCAGCAGAGCGGCGAAATCGCGATTTCGCCGGCACTGTTCGAGGCGCGCGTGCTTCGGGATGGCCGTATCACGGGCCGCAAGGTATTCCAGTCCGACGCCCATACCGTGACAGTCTTGCCAATTCCTGCAGCGCCGGACGAGTTTCGTGACGCGGTCTGGTTGCCGGCCCGCGACGTGCAGCTTAGCGAGGAATGGTCGCGTGATCCCGGGCGTATCAATGCAGGGGAGCCTGTCACGCGGCGAGTGACGATCAGCGCGCTCGGACAGATTGAAACGCAAATTCCCGCGATTGCGCCACCAAGCGTCGATGGCCTCAATGTTTACGGCGACAAACCGGAACTGAGTCGTCGTGTGGAAGCGGGCGGCATCCGCGGCATTCGCAAAGACCAGTATGCTGTCATCGGCGTCAATGCCGGTGCCATTGAACTACCTGCGCTGGAAGTGCCGTGGTGGGATATTGATGCCGCTACCTGGCGCGTCGCGAAGTTGCCGGCGCGTACGATCGACGTTAAGGCGGTTGACGCGCCGGTCATCGCGGAAGCCGTTGTCCGGGCGACGGCGCAAACTGACGTTGCAGAAAAGGCCGTGCCGCGGCTGATGCCCGCCAGTTTTTGGCAGCGGGCCAGCCAGCTGCTTGCCGCTGTGTGGCTTCTGACGGTTTTCGCCTGGTGGTGGTCGTCGCGCGACCAGAAG
>JBATHK010000078.1:0-3247 GCA_049666725.1 Woeseiaceae bacterium | reverse complement strand
GGTCTGATCCCTTTTCTATTTGGCACCGGTCTTGCGGCGCTGACGCGGCTTCTTTGGCCGCGTTGACTCGCGCAGTTCCTCCAGCGTCTCGAGCAACTTTCGGCGCTCAGAGGGAGTCTCCTGAGTGCGCTGCGACAAGTGGCTCGGATGTTGCTCGCGATCCAGCCAGAACTTGCCTGAGACCAGGCCCGCCTCGGTGGAAGCGGCGAGCCACACGACCGTGTCGGCGCCTTCTTCCGGCGTGCGCAGCAGCCGTTTGGTGATGCGGTAAAAACCAGGGAGCGCCGTTTCAACGCCGGGCGTATCGGCCCACCCGGGATGCATGGCGTTGACGACGATGCCGTCCTTGCGCCAGCGCTTTGCCCATTCCTCGGTCACGATCATGAGGCCGCGCTTCGCGCGAGCATAGGCCACCGATCCCGAGTATTCGCCCCGCTGGCTCTGCAGGTCGTTAACGCGAATTTTCTGCGAGTACATGCCGCCAGACAGCACGTTGATGACGCGCGGCGACTCCGCCTTTTGTAGCAACGGATGCAGTCTCTCGGTGAGGATAAAAGGGCTCAGTAACAGCAATGCGAAACTCTTTTCGAAGCCGTCGGGCGACTGTTGCCTCGGATTGAAAAGTGCACCGGCGTTATTAATCAGCATGTCGATGGGATCGCCGGCCGCGAGCAGCCGATCGCAGATCGAGTGCACTTCCGACATCACGGACAGGTCGGCAACCTCGTAAGCGATGCGCTGATTGCCAGTTTGTTCCTGGAGTTCGTCAATGAGCTCCTCGGCCTTCTTCTTGCTGCGAGCGACCAGGGTCAGGCGTGCGCCCAGCGCTGCGAGTTGCAGTGCGGCGGCCTTGCCAAGCCCCGAAGTTGCGCCCGTAATGAGGGCGTGGCGGTCGCCCTGGTAGGCTGACACCGCGTCCCAACGGCGGCGCGACTCATGGTAACCGAGCTTGGTGAATCGCCAGATGCCAGGGAGAATCAGCCGATCGGCCGTGGCCAGTATCCTGGACGCTCGCGGCGCATCAAACTCGTCTTCCAGCGCCTCTTTCAAGCCCGCCATGGCTTTTTCGCCTATGCGCTGCATTGCTGCCGGATACAGGCGGTTAAGCGCGGCTAGCGGTGTGGGAAAATCGAACTTGGCGATGTAACGTACTCGCGTGCCTTTGCGGCTGGCCTTGAAGCGAATTTCTTCGCGGGCCGTGAAAAAACGCGAATCCACGGTCATCAGAATGCGCGAATTCTCTTCGAATTCAATGATGCGGTATTGCAGCGAAAAACCGGCTTTCATGTCGATCTGGTACTCGCTGCCAATACCAGGCGCGCCCGGCGTTTGCTTTATGCCACGGGCGACGGCCGGATCCCACTCCTCTATGCGGGAGAACTCGGAGACGTACGCAAACACCTCGTGCAGCGGGCGCTGCACTTCAATGCTCTCGTCCAAAGTCACTGTATTGCTCATTAGCTTCAGATCATAGGCCTGCTGTTGTTGCATTCATACAGCGGGATACAAATCGAAACAGTTAATACCAGTCGGCTCACGGGTGTTTGTTTGCATCGGACCAAGGTGTAGGCTGCAAGCTCAGGTCGGGTCTGCATCGTGTTCGTCGAATGAGAGGAGACAGGTCAATGAAGCTGCGTTACAAAATCATGGGTGGCATCCTGCTGGTGCTCGTCGTAGCGATCGGCATTCTGGGCGTTGCCCTGAGCCATAATTCGGCCTGCAAACCGGCACCGGCGCTCTCCGGCGACGCGGAGACAATGAAAGCCATCGTTTATCGCTGCTACGGTTCGCCCGATGTCCTGAAGGTCGAAGAGATCGAAAAACCGACACCTGCTGATAATCAAGTCCTGGTCAAGGTGGTCGCCGCATCGGTAAACCCGCTCGACTGGCACTACATGCGAGGTTCGCCGTACATCATGCGCCTGGGGACCGGTATTGGGTCGCCCGAAGAGACGCGACTGGGCGTTGATTTCGCGGGGACGATCGAAGCGGTCGGCAGCCAGGTCACGCGCTTCAAACCCGGCGACGCGGTCTTCGGCGGCAGAACCGGGGCCTTCGGCGAGTACGTAACCGTCCGTGAGAACGGTGCAATAGCGATGAAGCCGGACAACGTCAGCTTCGAGCAGGCGGCCGCCGTCGGGATCGCGGGAATAACGGCGCTGCAGGCGCTGCGCGACCATGGGAAACTGGAGCCTGGACAGAAAGTCCTGATCAACGGCGCGTCGGGTGGCGTGGGAACCTTTGCCGTGCAAATTGCCAAGGCGCTCGGGGCCGAGGTAACCGGCGTATGCAGCACACGAAATATTCTGATGGTGCGATTCATCGGCGCCGATCACGTCATTGATTACACGCAGGAAAACTACACTGAAAGCGGTAAGCAATACGACCTGATCGTTGACATGGTTGGCAATCACTCCTTGCTGGCGAACAAGCGAGCACTCAGTCCCGATGGTAATTTCGTTATGGTCGGCGGATCCAAGGGAAACTGGCTCGCGCCGTTAATGGGTCCGATCAAAGCGTTCCTGTTGTCGCCGTTCGTGAAACAGGATTTCGGCATGATGCTGGCCAGGTTCAGCCAGGATGACCTCGCAGTTCTGGCCGAGCTGATGCAGGAGGGCAAACTGACACCCGTCATAGACACGTCATATCCGTTGAGCGACGTTTCGGCAGCGATAAGGTATTCGGAAGAGGGACACGCGCGCGGAAAAATAATCATAGAATTGCGGTAGAATCCCATTCCCCTCAAACAACAACCAATCAACATGAAGGGCTGGGCGAGAGACGCATGAAATGGTGGGGTAAATACACGCTGACAATAGACCGCTGGTCGCACTGGCGAGTTGGACCGTTCAGTTTCTACGCGCAACCGAAAGACCACGAGTGGCTCGTCGCAATTTGGCAGAACACAGACGCGCAGGATTCGAGCCTGGTGCTGGATACCGCGACCGCCGACGAGCCGGATGCAGAGACCTACAGTTTCTCCCGCTATGCCAGCGGCGGCGCCGAGACGAAACTGGAGCTCAAACCGCGACTGGGTGATCGGCTGTTCATCGTATCGCCCGAGCAGCCTCTGTTTCTCCTCGCCGGTCAGACATCGGTCTTGTACGTCAGTACGATCGTCTGGATTCAGGCCAGCGTTGGAAATGATGATGGCATTGTACTGTTCGACTTGCCGACGATCCGTCGTTCGGACACGTGGTTTGGCGACAATACGCGGGAAGGCGAGCTCTGTTACGCAACAAAGACC
>JBATHK010000077.1:0-13100 GCA_049666725.1 Woeseiaceae bacterium | reverse complement strand
AGCGACGGCCGACCTGCGGCCGCTGCGGGCACCCGAGCAGCGGCAGGAATTTGCGCGGGTCGACGCAGATCTGCTCGAGGACCTGCTGAATGCGGCCGGCGAAATCAGTATTTACCATTCGCGCCTGAACCAACAGGTGAGTTCTTTCGAGTTTCACGTCGATGAACTCGAACAGACGATCTTGCGATTGCGGGAACAGCTCCGCAAGCTGGAAATCGAGACCGAAGCGCAGATCATGCACGGCCACCAGGACACGCTGGTAGCGCGCGATTTCGATCCGCTTGAACTCGACCGTTACTCAAATATCCAGCAGCTGTCTCGAGCGCTCGCCGAATCAGCGAGCGATCTTGGAAGTCTCAAGGATTTGCTGCAGGCGGTCACGACCGAGGCCGAAGGGCTGCTGGTTCAGCAGTCTCGCGTGACAGCAGAATTGCAGGACGGCCTGATGCGAACACGCATGGTTCCGTTCGAACGGCATGTTCCGAGATTGACGCGACTTGTTCGACAAGCGGCGCAGGAGGTTGGTAAACGAGCTGAACTGGCTGTCGAAGGGGCGTCGGGTGAACTCGATCGACAGGTCCTCGACAAGATGTTGCCGCCGTTCGAGCACATGCTGCGAAATGCCGTCGTCCACGGCATCGAGGACCCTGCCGAGCGCCAGGCTGACGGCAAACCGGGGATGGGCCGCATAACGATTCGTCTGCATCGCGAAGGCGCCGAGATGGTCATCGACGTGGCCGACGATGGGCGAGGACTTGATGTCGACGCCATACGCCGTAAAGCCTTCGAGCTGGACATGCTCAAGCCGGATAGCAAGGTGACCGACGAAGAGATCATGGCGTTGATCCTGACGCCGGGCTTTACGACGGCAGCGGCCGTGACGCAGTCGGCCGGTCGCGGTGTCGGGATGGACGTTGTCGCCAACGAAGTGAAAAAGCTTGGCGGCAGTTTGCGTATCTCCTCCGTCACGGGCCAGGGCACCAATTTCACGGTGCGTTTGCCATTCACCCTGGCAATCACGCAGGCACTTATCGTGCGCACAGGCGAGGAGGTCTATGCGCTGCCGCTACCGACAGTCGAAGGCGTGGCACGCATACCACGTGCCGAGCTCGAAAATCTCCTGAGTCAAAGCGAGCCCAGCTACCAGTACGGTGAGCAGGAATACAAGTTCCGCCATCTGGGGATGTACCTGGGCGGGCAGGCGGCCAAGCTGCCCGAAGAAGAAGCTGCAATCCCAGTGATCCTGGTCCGGGCGGGCGACTACTCGGCGGCACTGCTGGTTGACGAGATGCTCGCCAGCCGAGAGGTGGTCGTGAAGGCGGTTGGACCGCAGCTTGCCGGAATTCGTGGCGTTTCCGGCGCGACCATTCTGGGTGATGGCCACATTATCCTGATTCTCGACATCAACGCGCTGGTCCGAACCGGGGCGCCCGTCGTCGAACTCAAGAAAGCGGCGCCGACGCCGAGCGATGACAGGCCACTCGCACTCGTCGTCGACGATTCGATTACGGTGCGTCGGGTAACGGAACGCTTCCTGCATCGACATGGTCTGCGCGTCGAGACTGCAAAAGATGGCCTGGATGCGATCAGTGTTATGCAGGACCACAAGCCCGATATCATTCTGCTCGACATAGAGATGCCGCGCATGGATGGTTACGAATTCGCATCGCACGTAAGAAACGACGATCGTGTTTCGGATGTTCCAATCATCATGATTACTTCGCGAGTGGGCGACAAACACCGCGCGCGCGCCATCGAACTGGGCGTCAACGACTACGTCGGCAAGCCCTACCAGGATTCGCAGTTGCTGGAGGCCATTCGTCGACAACTTGAAGATCGAGGCATAGAACTAACGTGAGTGCCGCAACCGAAGAACTGTATAGCCTGCTCGTGCCGTTGTCCGGGGATCGCCTGATCGTGCCGCGTGCCTGTGTGGCGGAGGTAGTCCGGTTCAGCACGCCCGAGCATGAAGCAGGCGCGCACGACTGGATGCTTGGAAATGTCAACTGGAACGGCCGCCCTCTACCCGTGGTGGCTTTTGAAGGCGCGCTCGGCAATGACATACCTGTAGCAACCGGCCGGACGCGTATCGTCGTGTTCTACGCGAGCACGGGGCAACTCAAGACCGGTTATTTCGGCGTTTTGACGCAGGGTTTTCCGCAGCTCGTGCGGGTCAACAAGGATGTGCTCAAACTGGAAGCCAAAGAGGGCTGGCCGGAGAACGCCCCCGTGCTGTGTCGCGTGCGCATGATCAACGAATTCCCGTTGATACCGGATCTCGAAAAGCTCGAGGGCATGCTTTCACGAGAATCGCTGCAGGCCTGATCGATCCCGCATCAGCGAAACCCCTTAACTAGCCCAGGTCACCCCACTGCGATTGCAGGATCGCGAGGGCTGCGACGGCCGCTGTTTCGGTCCGCAAGACCCTGGGACCCAGCGAGACAGGCTCAAAGCCTGCAATATTGGCATCTTCAAATTCCACCTCGCTGAAACCACCTTCGGGGCCAATCAGCACACATACCTTGGTCCTGGGAGCATGGATTCGCGCCAACGGAGTTGCCGCGCCAGGCTTCAGGATGAGTTCCGCGTCAACCTGCCCGGGCTTGTTACCTATCCAGGTTTTGAGGGAAACGGGAGTATCCACCAGCGGCAGGCGCGTCCTTCCGGACTGCTCGCAGGCACTGGCCGCGACTTTTTGCCAGTGATCGCGGCGCTTTTCCGCGCGCTTCGCGTCGAGCTTGACGACACCGTACTCGGTCAGGACCGGTGTAATTCGTTTGACGCCCAGTTCGGTGGCTTTCTGCACAACAAAATCCATACGCTCACCGCGGGAGATACCCTGCACCAGGTGTACGCGCAGGCCGGTTTCTGTTTCAGCCGCTGTGCTGCTCCCGACGTGCAGTGTTGCGCTGGACTTGTCGATACCGCCGATCGTTGCGGCATACTCGTTACCCTCTCCATCAAAAACCAACAGGCTGTCCCCAACACGCAGTCGCAGCACGCGACCCAGGTAACGAGCCTTGTCAGCATCGAGTTCGAGAACAGATTTGGCGGAGTATGATCCGGCAATGTGGAGTCTTGTTCGAGGCATGGTCTACTATAGTGCTTCCCTGGCATTCCGCCATCGTGATGTTGGTAGCTTCGGTGAGTTCATGCAAACGCAGTTTACTGTTTCCCCCGATACCGGGCTGATAAAACCGGCCGAACAGTGTCAAAGCCCTAATCAGGATGCGCGGCCGGCGGATGCCCGTCCTGGCCTGGTTGTAATTCACGGCATCAGCTTGCCCCCAGGACGATTTGGCGGTCCGGAAATCGCGGCACTGTTTACCAATACGCTGGACCATGATGCGCACCCGTATTTCGATGAGATTCGCGGGCTCGAAGTTTCTGCACACCTGCTGATTCACCGCAATGGGACTGTAATGCAGTTTGTACCGTTTTCGATGCGAGCATGGCACGCTGGCGAATCCTGCTTTCGCGGAAAACACTGCTGCAATGACTATTCAATCGGCATCGAACTCGAAGGCGAAGACGAAACGTCCTATGACGATCGGCAGTACGCTACGCTGCGCGAGGTGCTGCGCGCCATATTCCACGCCTATCCGACGATTTCAGCCAGGGAAGTTGCCGGTCATTGTGACATTGCCCCCGGTCGCAAAACCGATCCGGGCCCTGCTTTCGACTGGCTGCGATTGTATGATGGACTCGGTGAGTCTTGATGTATCGCCCGCGAATCTTGCCCAACCCAAATATCAGAGCTGACCTCTTATGAACCTGATCGCCCTTCTTATTGGACTGGTTATCGAACGACTCGCGACACAGTGGTTTCACTGGCGCCGCATGCGCTGGCTTGACCGCATTATTGATTTTGGATTCAGGCAGGCAGGGCGCGTCGCCAGCTGGCCTCCGCTGATTCCGGTGATCCTGCTGGCCGCGCTGCTGGTATTGCCCGTATTCGCGGTCATCTTCAGTCTCGGCGGGACGCTTTCCGGGTTCACCTACCTGATTCTTGCCATCGTGGTGCTGTTCTTCTCGCTCGGCCCCAAGGACGTCGGCGAAGAAGTCGACGAGTACTGCAAGGCCCTGGAGTCCGGAGACGAGGAGGCGATCCGCAGTGCCGTGAAAGCGATCGTCGAAGGCGACGTGCCAGAGGATCCCCGGGAACGCGTCCGGGCCGTCGAGGAGTCCATCTGTGTGCAGGCCAACAATCACCTGTTCGCCATCGTGTTCTGGTTCGTTCTGCTCGGGCCGCTTGCCGCCTGGGCCTATCGCGTCACTGATCTGATTCGGCGCCGCGCGGTGTTCAACGCAGGGCGCAGCGAAGAATCTGAAGCTGACAGCCAACCCCTGCGTGATGCCGCCATCACGCTGCACGGCTGGCTGGCATGGATCCCGGCCCGGCTGACCGCTGTTGGCTATGCAACGGCCGGCCATTTTGACGCCGCCATATCGGCCATGCGTGCGCCGACCGACCAACGTGATGCGACGATTTCGGAGCACAACGAATATCTTCTTGCTCGCGTCGGTACAGCCGCGCTTGCGCTCGCGGACGAGCCGGATGAGTCAATCACCGAGCGCGGCGTGCGTGGCGCAACTGCCGCCAACCACCTTGTATTCCGCCTGCTCATCATCTGGGCCGTAATCATCTCCGCCATGACGTTGTATGGCCTAACCCGGTGACGCGGGCGCTGGCGCTCGCGTGGCTGGCCACCCTCCTTTGCGGATGCTCGGATCCCGCCGGCAGCCAGCGCGGGCCGCAGTCGCACGAGCGCGTCGTGACGCTCGCGCCAAACCTGACCGAGCTCGTCTTCGCTGTTGGCGCAGGCGCCAATCTGGTTGGCGTCAGTGCCTGGTCCGATTATCCCGCCGCAGCGCGTGACCTACCGGTTGTCGGGGACGCATTTACAGTCGACCAGGAGCAACTGGCGCTGCTGAATCCCGATCTGCTGCTGGTCTGGGAGAGCGGCACGCCCGAGCATGCCGTCGACGAGCTGCGCAGGGCCGGTTACAGGGTTGAGCAAATTCGTACGCGGGGCCTTGAAGACATCAGCAAAGCGATGCTTCGCATTGGCGAGCTGACGGGCCAGGAATCTGCGGCTCGTGCCGCCGCGGAAAAATTCGAGCAGGAGCTATCGCAACTGCGTGCATCGAATGACGGGCGCGCGCCAATACGGGTTTTCTACCAGGTTTCCGCGCGGCCGCTCTATACCGTGAACCGCAAACACTACGTCAGCGAGTTGATCGAGATTTGTGGCGGCAGGAATATATTTGACGATCTCACCGAGCTGGCACCGGCTATCTCGGTGGAGGCGGTTGTCGAACGTAATCCGGAAGTGATGCTCGCGAGCACCGACGCGGGTGATGACGGTTTTGCCGAATGGCAACGCTGGCCGGCAATTGCCGCAAATTTGTACGGCAACCTTTTTCTGCTCCCGGCCGATGAAATTGCGCGCGCGACACCTCGATTGATTGTCGCAGGGGGTGCCCTGTGCCTCGCCCTGCAGCAGGCTCGCTTCAATCGCGACGCTTTCAACGAGAGGTAGGGAAGATGTTGCGAAACTGGGCGCGCCGCTAGGATCGATCGCGATTCCAGAGGACTTCCTGACCCGACTCGGCGCGAGCGAGTACCCGGGCCACGACAAACAGCAGATCGGAAAGCCGGTTCAGGTATTTCACTACTTCGGGCCGAACGTCGTCGACGTTGGCCAGCGTGTAAACACGGCGTTCGGCGCGGCGCACAATGGTACGTGCGAGATGACACGCTGCGGCCGCCTGGCTGCCACCGGGCAGGATGAATTCCTTGAGACTCGGCAGGTCGTGATTAAACGCATCGAGATCGTTTTCGAGGCGGTCGATAAATTTGTCTGTGATTGCGGCGTGGCCGGGGATGCAGAGCTCACCACCGAGCTCGAACAGATCATGCTGCACATCGACAAGACAACGTTGCACGTCAACAGGCAGCGCGCTCGAGGCGAGAACGATGCCAATTGCGCTGTTGGCTTCGTCCACGGTTCCGAAGGCCTCAACTCGCACACTGTCCTTCGGCGTTCTGCTGCCATCGCCAAGGCCGGTGGTGCCATCGTCGCCGGTACGCGTGTAGATCTTGCTGAGTCTGTTTGCCACGTCTTGCTCCGTGCTTATCGCCAGCTGTATTTTAGCTCGAGAAAGCCGCTCTGTTCCTGCATTCGATAATTCGCCGCAGTCTGGTACTCGGCGTCCAACAGGTTTTCGATACGTGCATTGAACTGCCACGCGTCGTTCAGCTGCAGCTGACCGGTCAGGTTTGCAACCACATAACCGGGGAGTTTGATGCCGCCGAAATCTATCCGGTCGCCGCTGGCAAGTACCGAGAGTCCGAGTCGATGCAGACCGATGTTTTGTGTATAGCTGAAAGACGCAGTCCGCTCGGCGCGCCGTAACAGCCGTTCGCCGGTGGCCGCGTCGTCAGCTCGCTGTCTGACAATGTCAGCACGCAGCGTGAAGTTGTCTCCGCCGTATTCATAACCGAGCTGCACGCCACGAATTTCGGCCTCGTTCAGGTTCTTGAGCTCAAAACTCTGCAGATCAAACTCGATCAGATCTTCTATGTCATTTGCGTAATACTCGAACTCGAGACTGTGACGACCACCAGGTGCGTAGCGTAGCGACAGCTGGCGCTCATCCGCGAGTTCGGGCTCGAGGTCGGGACTGCCGCCGTAGCCGAAACGGTCGCTTGCATCCGGTGCGCGGAACGCATGCCCCAGCCCCAGGTTCAGCGTGAGCGCATCGCTGATTTCGAAAGCGTACTCGGCGTTCCAGGTCGTGTGATTGCCGAAATTCTCGTGGTCGGTCAGCCGTAATGCCAGGAAACCCTTGTGACGGCCGAGGACGGCCTGGTCCTGCACAAACAACGCGCGAATACTCGTATCCTCGCGAAATCCGGACCCGAACGACAGTGCACTGGCGTCTTCCTCGACGGCAAACAGGCCACCCGTCAGCGTGTGCTTCCCGAAAGCGTGGCTGTACTGCCAGTCGAGACTCAGCCGCTCCGAACTGACGAAGTCAGGCGCCTGGTTTTGTTCTATTTTGTCTTGCATAAAGGACAGGATCAGTTTGCTGTTACCGGATTCGGAGACCCGCGTATCAAGCTCGATGGCCGTGACGGCATTTTCGAAATCCTGATCGACGGGACTGAGGAAGAAGTCCAGGTACTCGACATTTCCTGCGCCGCTCCAATGACGAACGCTGACCTCGTTGGCGCCGAATCGCTTTGCCCCGTAGAGATTCGCCGACACATTGTCATAGCCACGTGTTATTTCGGAATCCGTGCGCGGCGCATAACCATCTGTCGCCTGCCAGTTCAGATTGAGGCCGAACTCACCGTCATCATTTCTGGTGCCACCGGATACATACCCTGACTGCGATGCGAAGCTGCCTCCGCCGAAGCCTCCCTCGAAGTAAGCCCTGTCAGCACGACGCGTGATGATATTGATCACACCGCCGATAGCGTCAGTGCCGAACAATGCCGATCGCGCACCTTTGACAATCTCAATGCGCTCGATGACTTCAGGTGCAATGTTCTGGATCGCCGCACCGCCGATCGTGCTCGGATTCATGCGAACACCGTCGATCAGCACAAGCGTGTGATTGCTTTCGGTGCCACGCAGGAATATCGAGGTCGCCTGGCCCGGGCCGCCGTTGCGACCAATATCGATTCCGGCCTCAAAGCGCAGTAACTCGGAGAGGTCCGACGCCAGCGACAGCTCGATGTCTTCACGCGTGATGACGGTCACGGGCACCGTTGCGTCGGACAGCGGTATTGGCGTCCGGGTCGCCGTGACGATCAGGGTTTCACCCGGCGAAATGTCTGCAGCCAAAGATAGCGCCGAAGCTGACAGCAAGGCGGCCATTGCAATGACTTTGGAAAGTCTCATCCGATGTTCTCCTGCGTGCCGCCCGCACACTCAAAATACTCGAGCCTGAACAATGCGGAGGGAAGAAGGGCGCGGAAATAACACGCCCGAACATGCGCCCGCCGCGCCATTCGCGTTTCACCGGGCCGGTCTCCGGGCTGACGAGCGGATTTCTCCTGCCGTGACGCCTTCCCACGAAAAATTCCAGCCTTCGCAGTGGCTCTGCACTTTCGATGCAGGGGTTACGGATTGAACTCGATCACCGTTGCGGGGGCAGCGCCGGATTCGCGTGGTCCGATACCTGATCGTTCACGCAACACCGGCTTCCCGTTCACCCGAAACAAGCCATTTCGGGTTCACCTGATGAAGGGCAGACGATAGGCAGGTACCGGGAGGCTGTCAAGCGAGATGGCGGATCAGGGACCCGTCGCTTGTCAATCCTGTCGCTTGCGGCCATAGTGGCGCCGTTCCCTGACTCTGACATCATACGAATTATTAGAACAGGACCCCTGGTCGTGGAAACTTATCTTGAAAGCAATGCATCGGAGCATTTGCGAGTCGCGCTGACCGCCGCAAAAGAAGCGGCAGAAATCAGCCGTCGTTATTACGCCGGCAATTTCACTGTTACGACCAAAGCGGATCTGACGCCGGTCACCCAGGCAGACGTCGAGTGCGAGCAGGCGATCCGCAGCATCGTTCTAGAGCGTTTCCCGAAGCACGGATTTTACGGTGAAGAAACAGGCCGTACGCAGGAAGACGCCGAATACCTCTGGTTGGTCGATCCGATCGATGGCACGAAGGGTTTCGTTCGCCAGTACCCGTTTTTTTCGACGCAGATTGCGCTCATGCACAAAGGAGAGATCATCCTCGGCGTGTCCAGCGGCACAATGATGGATGAACTGGCGTGGGCCGAAAAAGGCCAGGGCGCCTGGCTGAACGGACGGCGGCTTGCCGTCAGTGAGATACACAATGCGGATCGCGCCGCCGTCTCTGTTGGTAATCTCAAGTCCCTGGCCGGAAGTGATGGCTGGTCGGCGCTGGGCAGCATTGTCGAGCGCGCCGATCGAATTCGTGGCTACGGTGATTTCTACCACTATCACCTGCTGGCCGCCGGCAAGATCGAGGCCGTGATTGAATCAGATGTGAATATTCTGGATATCGCGGCGCTCTCGATCATCGTCAACGAGGCCGGTGGCGTATTCACGGATCTGAACGGCAAATCGCCGGACCTGCATACACGCTCGGTACTCGCGGCGAACCCGGTACTGCACGCCGAATATCTCGCCTCGCTACGCGGGTACGTTGCCTGAGGCGATGAACAGCTGGCGCGATCGCCAGTCGATAGCCTCCATCGGTGTAGAGTAGAGTTCGCTGAGACGCGCTGGATTCAGTATTTCGCTGGTCGCACCCAGGTCCCAGCGTCCGTCGCCATACAGCAGCAGGCAGCGGTCTGCGTAACGTACTGCGAGGTTCACGTCATGCAGGCTGGCGATGACAATGCCGCCCGCATCGGCCTTGTCACGAAATAGCTGAAGGGCATCCAACTGATGCTGCGGATCGAGGTGATTGGTCGGCTCGTCCAGCAGGTAGATGTGCGGCTGCTGGGTGAGCACCTGCGCAATAGCCAGTCGTCGTCGCTCGCCCCCCGACAAGGTCAGGATATCCCTTGCCGCCAGGCCGGCAAGGCCGACGGCGTCGAGGGCATCGTTGGCCACGGCAAAATCGTGATCGGACTCCCAGCTAAGGCGCCCGATGTGCGGATGGCGGCCGATCATCGCCGTGTCCAGAACGGTTGCCGGAAATATGTCGTCAACGTGTTGCGGAAGCAGCGCGAGCTGCGTCGCAATTTCCTGTCGGCGTATTGTTGCCAGGTCGCCGCCGTTCAGGATCACTCGCCCCGCATCGGCCGGGCGCAATCCGGCGAGCGTGTGCATTGTGAGTGATTTTCCGGAGCCGTTCTGTCCCAGCACGGCAAGCAGTTCGCCGCCCGCAACGTCCAATTCGAGTGCATCCACGAGCAGGCGACCTGCCACGCGGACCCGGATGTTGTTGCATGAGAATTGCGCCGTGCTGATTTCGTGCATGCGATGAGCGTAGCTCACCGAACACCGCAGCAAAAGTCGCGTCAGTCAGTAAGATTGATTTCCTGGGCGGTCAGCGGTCCGATAACAGCGTACTCAAGGCTTCTTGGAACGACGGCATCGTTCGCGGCAAGCGCGATTCGGCCGCCCATGATCTCGGCATAGCGCTGCGGATAAAGCGGTTTGCGGTCGGGTTCGGCCAGCCCGTCCGGCTCGATGGGCTGGCCGTCGGCCCGGCTGTATTTATCGGTAGCACCCAGCGTATGCAGGAATTCGTGGGCAATGATGACGTGATTGGTGCCGCGATAGCGGCGGCTCGCGTAGCCGTTGACTATGCCGACCATGCCTTTTTGGAGTCCGACCGAGTTTTCCAGCACGACATCCGACTTCGGCGCGTGGTAGCGCACAAATATCCTGACGTCCGGCTCGATACGGTCCTGGTTGTCAGTAACGTCGCTGGCCCACCAGCGCATTTTCAGGGACCAGAGCATGACGGACAAAGCGTTGGGTCCTTCCCCGAGCGATGGGGGTTGAGTGCTGATTGCCTCGCCCAGTTCAATGCGAACCGGTCGCGCAAGTCGATTTTCATACTTGACGGCTTCACGCTCAAGAAAGGACTCTATGCCCTCGAAGTCGCCGACGCTAAGACCCCGGATATACTCGGTCGATTCAGCGCTGTTGTCCCCGTTGATCGGATAGACCTTGACCCAAAGGCTGTTGTTCCAGTCGGTACTCCTCGCCTGCGTCAGCCAGGTGCTTACCGCCACAAAAAAAAGTATGAACGAAAGAACTGCGATACGAACAACTTTGAACATCAGGTGACCTGGTGGTTATCGGGGGTCCGGCGAATATCGCGCGTTTGTAGCTTGCTCGAAAGCGTAAGCAATCTCTATGAGCTGCTTCTCACTCCAGGCTTTTCCGATGAAAGAGAGCCCGACGGGTAGTCCGGAGACCTGTCCCGCAGGGACCGTAATGCCGGGGTAGCCGGATATCGCAGCCAGCGATGAGCTACCGATACTGTAATTATCGCCATTCGCATGATCGATCATCCAGGCGGGGCCATTGGTCGGCACGACGATCGCGTCAAGCTTGTGCTGGTCCATGGCATTGTCGATTGCAGCTCTCGCAATTCGCCTGCTGGTGTCGAGCGCTTCGAGATAGTCACTTTCCGTCAGCGGCCCCTTTTCTTCAGCCTTCAAAAAGATTTCCTGGCCGAAGATGGGCATGACAACGGCAGCATGGGCGTCGTTGAATGCGATCAGGTCCGCCAGGTTTTGAACCGGAGCACGTGATTTTTCCAGGTAGCGATTCAGATCGGCGCGGAATTCATACAGCAATACCTCGTACTCGGCGTCATCCATATTTGCCGCCTCGTACTCGATGTTGTCGACGATCGCGGCACCCTGTTTTTCGAGTTCCGCGACGCCGGAATCGAGGAGGGCATCGACCCCCGGGTTCGAGCCGACGCCGCGATAAGACCGGATAACACCAATGCGCTTTTCACGCAGTCCGTTTGCAGTCAGGTTTGACGAGTAGTCCTCGTGGATTTCGGCGTTTGCCGTTGCCGGATCGCCAGCGTCGATGCCCGCCATCGCATTCAGCAACAGGGCAGCATCGCGCACGGATCGTGCCATAGGGCCCGCCGTATCCTGACTGTGCGCTATCGGAATAATACCGCTGCGGCTTACGAGTCCAAGAGTCGGCTTAATGCCGACAATGCCGTTTACACCGGCCGGACAAACGATGGATCCGTCCGTCTCTGTGCCAACCGCGAGGACGGTCAGGTTGGCTGCCACGGCAACCGCAGAGCCACTGGATGAACCACAGGGAGTTCGTGCCGTATCGTAAGGATTCTTCGTCTGTCCACCGACGCTGCTCCAGCCACTCGAGGATCGCGACGAACGAAAATTGGCCCACTCACTGAGATTGGATTTGCCGAGTATCACCGCGCCGGCGTTTCGCAATTGTTTGACGATAAAAGCATCGTCCGGTGGCACGTGATCAGTCATCGCGAGCGAGCCTGCGCTCGTGTGCATCTTGTCAGCCGTGTCGATATTGGCTTTCAGCACGACTGGGATGCCGTGCAAGGGGCCACGCGGGCCCGTGGTTTTCCACTCGGAATCCAGGGAGCGGGCGATGTGCAGCGCGTCCGGGTTGATTTCGATCATCGAATTCAGCTGAGGCCCGGAACTGTCGATCACTTCTATTCGCCGGAGATACCATTCGGCGAGTTCCTCGGCACTGATCTCGCCGCGCTGCAACTGGTCATGAAGCCCGGCGATGCTCGCTTCGCTGAAGTCCCTTTCGCCGCCGCTGCAGGCGGCCAATACGAAGCAAATCAGTACCAGCCTGGCTATTGTCAATGGACTGCTCCTCTTGCGACACGCCTTGGTGCCCTGAACTTCATTCTGCCAAAGAAAAGGCCCTGCGGCGTTAGCGGCAGGGCCAGATTCTCTCTTTTTTATCAAAAGAGGTAATTGCAAATTCGATAACCGGTGACAGCGTGTTCTAATTATTATTGGATTTCGATCTTATTGTTTTTGTAGTTATTTTTCTTCTGGCGTCTAAATCCTGTACGTGACCGTTATTGTTACCAACCGCAATTACACTTCGCTTGGGCAGGATATAGAAAGCAAGTCCTGTGCCAACGTGACTGCAGCGCCCGGTGCTGCAGCGAAGCAGGCGCTGCGAGCCGGACCGGGCCCCCACTCCGGGCGAATTTTGTAAAGGAACCCGACATATCGTGCGCTGCCTGCGTAACCTGTTATCGCAGGAGCTCACCGCAAACTGTTGTTAAATTTAGAAAAACAATCTGGGTTTTCACCGGCGTTACGCCATATGGTCATTCCGGACCGATTATTATTATGTTTAATCCCTGACCGGGCCTCCGCGACGTCGGAATTTTCCTTATTTTGTCAAATTATTCGACACTTTCGAAAGCCTGTGCCCGGTCTATGAGCCCGCTGACACTGAAGAAACGCCCATTTCGTACGACGGCGACGATTTTCCGCGCGTCTTCAATGTTCGAAAGCGGGTCACCGTCGACAAATACGAGATCGGCGGCGGCGCCAACGGCAATCCGGCCGAGCAACGGGTCCAGGCGAAGCGCGGCAGCAGCGTTCACGCC